>NZ_CP027770.1:0-619855 GCF_003012915.1 Staphylococcus felis
CTCTATCAGTACGTTAGTACTGTGTTTTATCGGAATTAACGTTGACATATTGTCATTCAGTTTTCAATGTTCATAAATTAAAATGGAGCGGGTGATGGGAATCGAACCCACAACATCAGCTTGGAAGGCTGAGGTTTTGCCATTAAACTACACCCGCGTAGATGTATCATTAATATGATATATTAAGATTGTGTTGATGCGGCCGAGAGGACTTGAACCTCCACGGGATTTCTCCCACTAGGCCCTCAACCTAGCGCGTCTGCCATTCCGCCACGACCGCTCGGATGTTTTACAACGTTATTTATTATATACTGTGTATTAAGCCTTGTCAACATAAAATTAATCTTTTTTTAATGTTTGTAATCAATCATTAATCTATTATTTTTGCGACGTATTTAAGATTACTATAATCATCTAAATATGTCAACACTTTTATATATGTTATTAATTGCTTTGAGCTGACTTTTATCATTTTAAAATGTGTCTATTAAAATGTCAATAGTTATTACTATAAATGATATTACTAAGTAGTGTTCTTAAACACGATAATCAATATTCCCAAAGACTGCCATACTAAAACAACGGCTCTCCTGAGAACACTTATTGACTCAGAAAAGCCGTCCCTATGAAATATCATTTTCACATCAAGCTCAAATCACTTTTATTTAGAAGAAAATCTAAATGTAAACACACCTTTCAGTTGCTTCTTGACGATTAAACTCTAGTCATATCAAAACATTATTGTGCTTAAATTCTATTGTCTAATTCAATTAAAGTGATTTTAAATTTGTTTTAATTGCCCTTTACATTTACCACATCTCATTGTATTTAGATTAACTTTGCGAATTCGAAAATAATCTTGTTTACAGTTTTGACATTTGTAATGATATTGTACACGCTCTTCATATGGCTGGATGGGTTTACAAAATCTGGGCGCACCTACTTTTTGACTCAATCTTTTAAAATCTTGGTCTCGATGTTGATAGCCTTTCCCATTTAAGTGTAAAAAATAATGACATAACTCATGTTTAATGATATCCACTACTGCATCAAACCCGAAATATTCATATTGCTTCGGATTTATTTCAATATGATGTGTTTGAAGAAGATATCTCCCACCTGTTGAACGCAATCGATGGTTAAAATATATCTTATGTTTAAATACGTCATTGAAGTCCGTTATAGCGATTTGCTCAGCCAATGCTTGTAACTTTTGATTATTCATTTGGCGGAATCATTGTTAAAGCGACTTTCTCTTTTTGTTCATCGATATCATAAATCCACACTTCAACAATATCTCCTACACTGACAATGTCTAAAGGATGCTTCACAAATTGTTTGGATAACTTTGAAATATGTACAAGCCCATCTTGTTTGACACCAATGTCTACAAATGCTCCAAAATCAACTACATTACGAACTGTGCCATTTAGTTTCATTCCTTTTGTTAAATCTTCAATCGACAATACATCTGATTTTAATTCTGGTGTTTGATATTCGTCTCTCGGATCTCGATTGGGGGACATGAGTGCTTTGATGATATCTTCTAATGTAGGTACCCCTATTTCTAGAAGTGTTGCATATTTTTCTTTTGTCACGGCGCCAAGTTTATCATTAGATGCTTGTGTGCCAAGTGTGTCGATTTGAATTTCAAGCATTTGCAGTAACTTGTACGCTGCTTCGTAACTTTCTGGGTGTATTGCAGTGTTATCTAATGGCTCAACTCCATCTATAATACGCATAAAGCCTATACTTTGTTCAAAGGTCTTCGCACCAAGTCTTTTCACTTTTTTGATTTCCGAATGATGTTTAAACATACCTAATTCTTCCCTATGTTTGACAATGTTATCTGCAATTTGTTTAGTCAAACCTGATACATGTTGTAAGAGTGTGCTTGAAGCTGTATTCACATTTACCCCTACTTGGTTAACAGCGGTTTCAACTACAAAATCTAAAGCATGACTTAATGATTTTTGGTTAACATCATGTTGATACTGACCAACCCCTATCGATTTAGGGTCAATTTTCACTAATTCGCTCAATGGATCTTGTACTCGTCTCCCAATCGAAACAGCGCTTCTCTCTTCAACTTGAAAGTCAGGGAATTCGTCGCGCGCGATTTCAGAAGCAGAATAAACCGATGCTCCCGCTTCATTTACAATGATATATTGTGCTTCTAACTGATGTTTTTTAATCATATTTGCTACAAACTGTTCTGTTTCTCTACTCGCTGTTCCATTTCCAATAGCTATTAATTGAATATCATAACGTTTAACGATTTCCACAAATATTCGTTCGGCATCTGCTTTTTTCGATTGTGGCGGATGCGGGTAAATCACTGATTTAGTGATAAATGATCCCATTTCATTCATTACTGCTAATTTACATCCTGTACGATAAGCTGGATCCACTCCTAAAACTTTCTTATCTTTCAAAGGAGATTGCAAGAGTAAACTCTTTAAATTTTCGCTAAAAATTGCGATGGCTTGTGTTTCTGCTTTGTCTGTTAAGTCATTGCGTATTTCTCGTTCAATAGATGGGAAAATTAATCGTTTCATAGCGTCTTCAATCGCACTTTTCACAATTTGTGATAATTCATGAGTACCTTTCAGTTCTTTTTTAATCATTGGGGCTATTAAATAATCTCTATCTGCATCTAGCTTGACTGAAATCACCTTTTCTTTTTCACCGCGATTCATAGCTAATATGCGATGATTCGCAATTCTTTTTATCGGTTCTTGATAGTCATAGTACATCTGATATACTTGCTTTTCATCTTCTGCTTTTTTTCTTTTTTGTGTTATTATCAAACCACTTTTAGCTGTATCGATTAAGACTTTTTTTCTATAATTTGGGTTATCTGCAATAATTTCAGCAATAATATCTTGCGCCCCTTGAATAGCCTCTTCAACTGTTGAAATTTCATCATTTATGTATTGTTCAGCTTTTTGCTGTAAAGGTTCTGAAGGTTCTTGGTGATATATCCACGTTGCTAATGGTTCAAGCCCCTTTCTCTTTGCTTCTGTCGCGCGTGTTTTTTTCTTTTGTTTAAATGGTCGATATAAATCTTCTACACGTTGCAACTTAGTTTGTTTAAGGATATCTTTTTTTAAGTCTTCTGTGAGCAATCCTTGTTGTGCTATATTTTGAATGACTTCATCTTTTCTTTTTTGGAGGTTTTCCATATAGTGATATTCATCATAAATTGTTTTTATCTCGACTTCATCAAGCCCACCTGTCATTTCTTTACGATATCTCGCAATAAATGGTACTGTATTTTTTTCTTCTAATAGTTTTAACACTACTTCTATTTGTTTTTGACTATAACTATATTTTTGTTGTATCGCTTGAACAAGTGATAATTCCACAGTCGTCACCGCTTTCTAATTGTAATCCTTATTTATTTTAACACTGTTTATTTTTTTCGCCTATTGAAGTCTATATCACCTTGCTAATCTATGCATTCAAAAAAGATGCCCCTTTCAAAAGTTCACTTTGAAAAGAGCATCATTTATTATTGTCGAGCAGCATCTTGTAATTTCTGAATGGCTGTTCGTTGTAATCGAGACACATGCATTTGGCTTAAACCAATTCGTTCTCCAGTTTCTTTTTGACTCAAACCTTCAATAAACGTACATTGAATAATTTCACGTTCCCTATCAGATAGAATCGGTAAAATACGCTCTAAAATCATACGCTTTTCTGTCAAATCATAATTGTCATCTTGGGTCCCCATAATATCGAGTAACGTAACAGTCGAACCGTCTTTGTCAGCTTCAATCGAATGATCTACACTTAATGCATTATAACTTTGCCCCATCTCCATCGCTTCTAATACATCTTCATCAGAAACTTCTAATCTGTCAGCAATTTCTCGAATAGAAGGCGATCTTTCAAGTTCATTTGTTAATTCGTCACTTACTTTTTTGATTCGTGGTCCAATTTCTTTGATACGTCTTGGAACATGAACACTCCATGTTTTATCTCGTAAATACCGTTTTATTTCACCAATTACTGTAGGTACTAAAAAAGCTTCAAATTTTCGATCAAATGATAAATCAAAGCGATTAATTGCACCTATTAACCCTACCATACCAACTTGCACCAAATCTTCGTGGTGTGATTGTCCTTTTGAATACTTATAGGCTAGTGATTCGATTAGCTTCTCATAATGCTTAACTAATTGTTCTTGAGCATGTTCATCTTGATGGTTTTGATGTTGTTGAATCCATTCATTAATTTGTTCAGGTGAAACGGTTTTAACTGATTTCTGCTCTTTCGTCATTGTTTCGCACCTGCTCTTTTCTGATATACTTAATCATACTAATCGTAACGCCAGTATCCTTATCCACAGTGACTTCATCCATAAGTGATTCAATTAGGAATAATCCTAATCCGCCTTCTCTTAGAAAATCAACATTTTCATCATCTTGATAAGGACCTAATTGTGCTTTTGTTTCTTGGTAATCAAAACTTTCACCCTGATCAGATACAGTGATTTTAATATAATCTGCAAATATTTCAAATACAATATTAATGAAACCTTTTATTTCTTTATTCTTATATGCATGTTTCACTGCGTTTGTTACTGCTTCGCTAACTGCAATTTTAGCATCTTCTATATCATCATATGTTGCATTTGATTGTGTGAATACACCCGACAGCGTCAATCGGATTAAGCTAACGTATTCAGCCGATGCAGGAACTCGCATTTCAATAAAATCGTTTGGTTGTGCCATCATTACTCAACCTCCGTTCCTTCATTAACATGCATCAAATCACTTAATCCCGTAATTTCAAACAAACGTTTAATACGATCATTAGCACCAAGGATGTAAAGCTCTTTTTGATGTTGGTTCAGCGCTTTTAATGTTCCTACAAATAACCCTAATCCAGTTGAATCCATATATTTTAAGTTCTTTAAGTCAACATATATATCGCGTTGACCATCTTGTCTCATTGGAACGAGTACGCTTTCAAGTTCAGGAACAGTTGCAACGTCTAACTCTCCTTCAACCTTGACTTCATAGCGCGACTCTAATTCTTTAGTATCTATATTAAGGTTCATGATTAGTTCCACTCCTACATTTATTCTCTACTGCAAACATTTACCCTTTTTACGCATAGTTAATCTGATTTTATAAATTAATGTACTCTTTTTATGACTAAAATTGTTAAATCATCACGCTTACATTTTTTTTGAAGTCTCAAAAGCTCTTCGTATAATAATTGAACAATATCTTGTGGATGCAGATGTTTGTATGCTGTAATAAAATTAAATAAGTACTCTTTATTAATAAATTCCCCATTTTGATCTCGTATCTCTGTAACGCCATCTGTGAAAATGATAATCATGTCATTAATATGAATTTGAAACTCTTGCTGTTGATAACGCATATGCGGACTTACACCGAGTACACGCCCTCTTACTTTGATTTCTTCAAATTCATTTGTTTCAGCTCTAAATATGTAACCTGGTTCATGTCCCGCTGAACTACAGTACAAAATATGATTGAGTTCTTCATATAGTCCATAAAACATTGTCACAAACATGTTTTGATTAACGTTTTTTTCTACAACTCGATTTAACCGCTTGAGTCCGTCATTTGGGAGTTGAGAATGACCATAAGAATCCATTCCAAACTTAATCATACTCATTGCTAATGCAGCAGGTATCCCTTTTCCGATAACATCCGCAACTGCAAAACTCATGGTTCCGTCTTTATGATCGATTAAGTTAAAATAGTCACCACTTACTTGATGAGCTGCAACTGAAATAACGCCAATTTGAATACTATCAAATTGAGGAATATCTGCTTTTAACATCGTCTGTTGCAACTGAGATGCAACATCCATTTCCTTTTCGTGCACTTCCATACGATCAACAAGCTTTTGATAATCTGCATATTTATAACCAAATTGCTTAATGACTGCTTCAAGCCATTCCATACTAAGCTGTATTTGTTCTGAAGTTAAAGGATACTGTTGTAAATACTTTTTATGTATACGTACGATTGTTTCAGGTGGTAATGTTTCAGAACTATCTATTTTGGGAAAGGTATCTATAAGTTGAGAGATACTGTTTGTATTTTGACTGTCTAATAGCTGATTCAAATTTTTAAAATACAATGGTTCTATTTCTTTAGACATTTAGTGAACCTCCTTTTTTTGATTACAAGGAAAAGAGTAGAACTTCAAAAAATTAAAACATGCTACCACTATTTTGAAACCATTCACTTTACTTTCAAAATGTAGGTTTTGTCCAATTTCTTTTTAATTCCACCAAAAAAAGAATGGCTAAGTTTCTAAAGAGCATGTGACAAGTACTTTTAGAAACTAGCCACTATTATCACAAATCTAGCAAAACTATTAACCATTCTTTAGGCTTTTTGTGCCTTAGTCTTTTTTAGACTGATTCATATGCAATCCTAAGCTGATACCAAGAGCATTATTGACTTCCTTCATCTTCTCATCTGATAAATATGTCAATTTCTCCTTCAGCCTCTTTTTATCTACTGTTCTAATTTGTTCTAACAGGATAACAGAATCTTTGTCTAACTTATATTTCTGTTTTTCAATTTCAACATGAGTGGGTATTTTAGCTTTATTAATCCTACCTGTTATAGCAGCAACTATAACTGTTGGACTGTATTTGTTTCCAGTATCATTTTGAATAATAACGACGGGTCTTACTCCCCCTTGTTCGGACCCTTGTACTGGAGAGAGATCTGCTAAATAAACGTCTCCTCGCTTCATCTAGTCATCCTTGCTATTCGTTAAGTGAGATTCGTTACAGTCACAAGCTTCACATTCTACTGAGTAGGCTTCGGTTGCTAGGGAGAGATTTAGGTCAGCCATTTGTACGTAACCTTCTTTTAAAGACTGTTCTAGATTATTTTTAAATCTTGTTTGATTGAATGTTGACATAAATAGGACCTCCAAATCAATACAACAGTATATTTCTCTAATTATCAATTATAATAACAAAATTCCCACCATTTAACCATACTATTTTAATAATTCATTAGATATTTCAATATTTTGCTTATAATGATAAACCCTCGGGATACGGCGCCCAAAATTGCACAGCACCTCATAACTAATTGTTTGCTGCTTCGACGCAATGGTTTCAAGAGACTGTGGATGATGTGATTGGGATTCTAAAATAATCACTTTGTCTCCTAATTTCGTTTCTTTAGGCACTCGAATCGCAGTTTGATCCATGCTTACACGCCCCACAACTTCACATTGTGTACCAGCAACATTCACTTTAGAGCCTTGCATATTTCTTAAATAACCATCAGCATAACCTATTGGAATTAAGGCAACATACATTTCCTCATCAGCAACGTAAGTTTCACTATAGCCAATGACTTCACCCTTGTTTACTTTCTTGACTTGTGTCACTTCACTAACTAATTGCGCAGAAGGCTTTAAGATGGCTTTAGTATTGTTTTCAACAAAAGCGGATGGATAATAACCATATAAAGCAATACCAGGTCTGAATGCATTACATAAGTCTGATTTAAAACGTAGCGTGCCCGCTGAATTTTGAATATGTACATAAGCAGGACGTTCTGCACTCTCGATTAATGATTCAAATCGTGCATACTGCTTTTTTGAGGTTTCATTATCTTCGTCCGCTGATGAAAAATGAGAAAATGCACCTTCAAAGACTAGATTAGGATGTTCATGAATCATATTGATCATATCCTGATATGTTTGTTCATCCTTAATCCCTAATCTATTCATACCTGTGTCTAATTTGATATGTAGCCAAACTGTTTTTTCGGAACTATCATCTATATGTTGAATTGTTTCCTCTAGCCACTCTTTTGAAGGTGCTGCGATTGCTACACGATGCTGTATTGCTTTGTTAATTGCATGAGGGGGAATGCTTGATAATATAAGGATTTTTTCTCTTATCCCATGCATTCTCAATTCAATCGCTTCATCTAAAGTTGCTACACAAAAAAACGACGCTCCTAATGTTTTCAGGTGATTGGCAATCATAATACTTCCCAATCCATATGAATTGGCTTTCACTACAGGCATCATCGTCTTGTTGGGATGCATTTCTTCTAATACTTTGTAATTGTTTGTGATTGCTTCTAAATCAACATTCAGTACTGTTGACCGAAAATATTTATCTGCCATCTCTACCACTCTCCTTGATCGGTCATTTTATCTTTAAAATACTATTTTATCACTTTTTATCTATCAAGCTGAGACATCGTGATTTTTACGTCATGAAAATGATAGATTGACTCCTAACTTCAGTAAATTAATCGTCTTGCTCTAAAATCACTTGACTGACAGCATAATGATCAGTATGTGAAATAGATACATGTACACGATATCCATCAAATACGATATACGGCTTGCCTTGGCTATCATTATCACAATGTATATCTTGAAAAGCGATACTTTTCCCTATTCCTGTCCCTAACGCTTTACTCAAAGCTTCTTTAACAGCAAAACGACCCGCTAAAAATTCAAGCCGTCGTCTCTGATTGGAAAAATTGATATATCGCGCGTACTCAGCCGGGGATAAAATACGTTTAGGTAGACGGGGTTGACGTTCTAATGATTGAGCCAAACGCGGGATTTCAACTAAATCAACACCTATTCCAATAATCATTGTAACTCCTCTTTTTGAACATCTTGATCTTCATATTCATATTTTTGTTGTGAATGTAATAAATCCACATTTTCCTCTGATAGATTACCATGTTTTTTGATCAATTTAATGATATGATTCGCATCATTTTTATTTAATAACGTCAATTGATGATTTCCCCCAGCAGTTGATAACGTCACTGTCACTAAATCATATTTTCGCATGAAAAAACCTTCCTCTAAATCTATATTCTGAATACGAAAAACAGGAATTTTCGTTTGCGTGATCCATAAAAAACCTTTTCGAATGACGACATTCTGCTGAGAATATTCATATCCAAATATACGATACTGGTACTTCGGCTTTAGCCAAACGCCAATCAATATATAAAGTACTAATACTATCGCTAATCCTAAAGCGATGTACCACAACCATTGACGTATATTTTCTGTGACGAAAATGCTTGCTATCAAAAGACCTACAACCATTAATCCCACAATACTTGCAACTATCATAGCGACAATTCTAATAACCTTTGGACCGTTAGGACTCATTTTCTTCATCTTGATAGTCACCTCCAATGTACCATTCGTGGTAATGCTTTACGTTATTTAAATTGACAAAT
This sequence comes from Staphylococcus felis, assembly GCF_003012915.1. NCBI lineage: Bacteria > Bacillati > Bacillota > Bacilli > Caryophanales > Staphylococcaceae > Staphylococcus > Staphylococcus felis. Next base: position 9,246 of record NZ_CP027770.1, read on the forward strand.
TTAAGCCCTATTTTATCATGAGTTGCACCACTCGCAATCACAAAATCAAAATGAGCAAGTGCTGCACGTTTCATCAATGGATGGCTCATTTGTTTAAATCCAAGCACTTTATCTCGATTGATATAGCTCGTTTCAAAACTAAACAACTTCACTTTACGTACTATCACTTCCTCTTCTAACACGTTCATGCCACTTTTAAGGACTGCTAAAAGGCTATGAATCATGAATACAATAATGATAAACGTAATTGGTATCCAGACCCATTTGGCTAAATAATAATACACAACTCCACCTATTATTATCAGTGCTATACTTTGAATCCAAAAACGGCGATGAAAACCTCTCCATGGTAATCCTTTTTCAACACCAGTAAATAACATTGTTGGTACAAGCTCTCTTAAAATAGTAATCGCTTCATTTCTTTTTATGAATGGTAAAACCATTACATGACCTGAAACTGACTCATCTTCAACGTCTGTTTCCATATCGCTTGTAATGATAAACTTAAAAGAAGTATAACCAAATAATCGTTGAATAAATGATTGCTCTTCAACAACTGCCTGTATTTTTGAAATAGGTACTGTCACATGTCGTACACTTAATAATCCATATCGAATATTTAATAGCTCACCTTTTCGTCTTAGCGTATATCCGAAATAACGTATAAAATTAATCAGTACACCAACGATATAACTGATAATCAAAATAGTTATTACAACAAAGATTGTCGTATTAATTGCAGTTTGAAATAGGCTACCTAATCGATGACCAATAATATCCCATGGAATCACTTCATTGATTGAACCAAACAAAGGCCCAATTGTTAATAGTGCTACAAATATAGCCCCGCTTGTCATAGCCATCAATAATAAATTTCGCGTTGAAAGCTCATAAATAGTTTCATTTTGAGGCTCACTATATGTCATGCTACCAGGCTCTTCTGTTTGTTCAGATTCTTCTTTTTGATTGATCTCATTAGCGTTAAGTAATTCGCTTTTTAAACGTTCTAACTCTAAGCGAATGCGCTCACTTTGCTCTTTTGTAACAGTCTCTAAATCAATACCATCACTCGGCGTTTTGATGATCAATCTAACACCACCCACAATTTGATGAACGAGATTTTGCGTGGTATCTATTGATTGAATACGTCGAATGTTGAGTTCCTTGCGTTCATAATTAAATAATCCACTTGTAACGATAAAGTGATTGTCTTCAATCCAATATCTTGTTTTAAATACTTCAATGACTCTCTTAACAAAACCTATTAAAAAGAAAAACGTTACAATAGCCGGGGCAATATAATTTGATAATTTTGTGAAATCAAAGTCTTTCATTTGGAAAAATACAAATATAATGACTAAAAAGATATTTTGCTTGATAACATCAATAATGCCTGTGATATAAGAAATAGGATGTAATTTTTGAGGACTATACATCATCATCACCACCCTCAATACAATTCAAACAGTGTGTTTCAATGTGTTGCGCTTCTGTTAAAGAGATATGTGGAAGTTTAATTGAATGCCCAGCTGTAACCAAAGACACCACACATAGATTATGGCGACGAAGCAAAGGTCCTGTTGATCGCGTTAAAAATTGAATACGTTCAAATTTCATGACTTCAAACTTTCGAAACCATATATTTCGCTTAATTTCGATTCGATTGTTTACTATACGATACTGATTAAATGCATAATATATTTGTGGGTAAATAAAATGATATAAAATGCTAACTACTGTCATTAATGTGATAAGGTAAATCCATTCAAATCGCCAATTAAAGTAATACCATAAAAATGTCAATCCTCCTAAAATAAAAAGATCGATTAAAAAATGGATTAAGTGATATTGAAATAAATATCCACGTGTACATTTTGGACTTTTTTGAAACGTATGTGCCATTGAATTTCAGAACTCCTTTATAAAGTTAAGGTTAATTATATCATAAATAAGCACTATACAAACACTCCTCTAAGGTCGAATCGCCTTATTTCTATCGCTACTGTTTATTCGTATTCGATATCCTTAAATACAGTCATTTCGAAAACCAAAACAATATAAAAAGGCTAAGATATATCCCTAAATGGACTATCCTAACCTTTTGACTATGATGCAGCAATTTGAATGAAAATCTCAAAATCATTCAAATTTCTGTTACGTATCATTATTATTATTTTTGGTGGTCAGCAAACGTACGCCCTTTTTTGACTTTAACATCACGTTTACCTTTATTATTTCCTTTTTTGTTGAAACCTGACTTGTGATTTCTTGACGATTTCGAATGACGCTTATTGCCACTTCCTTTTCGTGCACCTTTTTGAGAACGCGTTTTACGTGCAAGAGGCTTTTCGAAAGTTAATTGTACTTCTACATCATCATTAGACTCAACAAGCTCTTGTAGTAATGCAGTGACAAGATCTTCTTGGTTGTATCGTTCTAAAAGTTGTTTAGCGATATTTTCAATACGCGGCTCTTTATCAACTGCTATCCAGTTTTCAACTTTATTTTTAATTTCTTCTTCACGCGCTTTAAGGACCTCTTTACGATAAGGAGGGCGTAATGAGCGCATTTGTCTGCGATTTGTTTCTTCAATTTGTCGAATATAATCCATTTCAATTGGATTCACAAATGTCACAGCGATACCATGTTTTCCTGCACGGCCTGTACGACCGATACGGTGTGTATAACTCTCCGTATCTTGTGGAATATCAAAGTTATAAACATGGCTAACACCCGAAATGTCTAAACCACGAGCAGCAACATCTGTCGCAACTAATATATCTAATTGATCATTTTTAAACTTTTTAAGTACCTCTAAGCGTTTAGCTTGAGTAATATCACCGTGTAAACCTTCTGCTTTGTAACCTTTAGACAATAAAGCACTTGTCAGCTCATCAACGCGTCGTTTCGTACGTCCAAATACAATCGCAAGTTCAGGTTGATGTACATCTAAGAAGTTAGTAAAAGTTTCAAATTTCTCTAATTCTTTAACAATCGTGTAAAATTCATCAATTTGAGGATCAGAGATTTCATTATTCATTGTTTTAATAATTTTAGGGGATTTCATGAATTTTTGAACAAGCTCTTGAATTGCTTTTGGCATTGTAGCAGAAAATAACATCGTATGACGACCTTCAGCAGGTATCTTACTCATGATAAATCTCATATCATCAATGAAGCCCATATTCATCATTTCATCAGCTTCATCAAGAATTAAAGTCTCAATATCTTGAGTTTTTAATGTACGACGATTAATGTGATCGATTACACGTCCTGGCGTACCGACAACAATTTGAGGACCTTTTTTAAGTGATTTAATTTGGCGGTCTATCGGCATTCCACCAAACACAGTAACAATTTGAACTTTTTGGCCTCGGCTAAATTCACGTAATTGTTCTGCTACTTGCATTGCAAGTTCACGTGTCGGAGCTAAAATAAGTGCGCGTACACCTTGTTTGTCTTTTACCTTTTCAACTAATGGTATACCAAATGCGCCTGTTTTCCCCGTTCCTGTTTGCGCTTGGCCGAGTATATCTACATTGTTGAGTGCGTATGGAATACTGTCCTTTTGTATGGGTGTCGGTTCAGTAAATCCCATAGCTTCTAGAGTTTCAGCTGTTTTTTTAGAAACTCCTAAATCAATAAATTTTTGCAAAGTCATTCTCCTTTATTATACGTAATTCTATTTTGTTTATGTCAAATAAGTTTAATCTAACTTCTACATATTACCACCTAAGCTATAATATCGCAATAAACGAAGTATATATTCATGTTTTTCATATATATACAGCTAGATTTTATTAAGAGAAGATTAACTACAAAAACGCTTAGACTTCATATGTTTTTCAAGAAAGAATGCATTATCACTAAAATACAGAAAAATAGAGGAAGCACTTTATTTAGTCCCTCCCCTACCTTTCTATAATTTAAATATACGCTAGCATTGAATTAGTGCTTCTACAACTTCTTCAAGTCGCATACCTCTTGACCCTTTGACTAATACGATATCTCTCTGTTGTAGTATTGATGAAATGTAACGTATCATTTTATCTTTACTGTCAAAATGAATAGCTTCATCCACAAACTTTTTCCCTTTTTCATGTATATCCATGGAGGCTTCACCAAATGTATATAGCAAATCTATCCCTTTATCATTGATATATTTACCTACAGAAGCATGCATCATTTTTGATTGTTCGCCGAGCTCAAGCACATCACCTAAGATTAAAATCTTACGTCCATTCATTGTTGATAAAGTGTCAATCGCTGCCTTCATACTCGTTGGACTTGCATTATATGCATCGTTAATAACGGTTGCACCACTTTTAGACACAAACTTTTCCATTCGCATCCCTGTAAGTTGTAACTGTTGGAGCTGATTGTGAATGACTGAATTTGGAACATTTAACATTTGCGCAATTGTGATAGCGATGGCTGCATTACGCATATTATGTTCACCTAAAACAGGTATTGTAAAACGCGCTTTTCGGTTAATTTCAAAAGTAATCCCTGCTTCACTATGTTCAAGAATGCGGCATGCCACATCATTACCTTTACTTAATCCGATACTTATTGTACGAGATGCATCCATTGTTGCTATATGTGGCTTCAGTAATGGTTCATCACCATCATATAGTAATCGTCCCTGTGCTTTTAAACCTTTAACAATTTCAAATTTGGCTTGAGCAATTCCTTCGCGAGAACCTAAGTCTTGCATATGTGATTCACCAATATTAGTAATCACAGCGTAATCAGGTTGTGCAATTTTAGATAATAATTCAATCTCATGAAAACCTGACATTCCCATTTCAAGTATAGCGATTTCTGTATCTTTATCTAACTCTAATATTGTTAAAGGCATTCCTATTTCGTTATTATAGTTGCCTCTTGTTTTTTTGACCTTATAATGAGCCGATAATGTATTTTCAATCATATCTTTTGTTGTTGTTTTACCATTCGAGCCTGTGACAGCAATAACTGTTGGTGCAACATATTGTAAATATTTTTGGGCCAATTGTTGTAATGCAATCAGTGTATCTTTAACAAAAATCACTGGTCCATTTGATGGAGGTGGCACGTTACTCTTTTCTTCAAACAACACTGCACCAGCTCCATCCGATAACGCTTGCTCACAAAAACGATGACCATCAACACGCTCACCCTTAAAAGGAATGAATAATTGACCTTTTTCGATATGTCTTGAATCAATCGTTGCGCCTGAAATATGATAATCTAAAAATTTTTGATCAATTCGGCAGTCCTCAATCCATTGTGAGAGTTGTTTTAGTGTGATCTGAATCATAATCCTACCCTCTTGTTTTAATCAATTTTATATTTGTTTTTCTGTTTGTCGGCATGACGTTCTTTTGCAAGTTCAATCAGCTTTGTAATCAATTCAGCATATGAAACACCCATGTTTTCCCACAATTTTGGATACATGCTAAACTCTGTAAATCCAGGCATCGCGTTTGTTTCGTTAATATAAATTTGTTGATCTTCTGTCACAAAGAAGTCTGCACGTAATAAACCTGAACAATCCGTCGCTTTGAAAGCCTCAATGGCCATATCTCTCAAAGTCATTTGAACATTTTGATCTAAATCAGCAGGGATTGCTAGCTTGACTTTTCCATCTTTATATTTAGATTTGTAATCATAAAATGCAACATCTTTAACGACTTCACCTGGCCATGTTGTTTCCGGATAGTCATTACCTAACACAGCAACCTCGATTTCACGTGCATTAACGCCTTGTTCAATTACAAGTTTTCGGTCAAATTGAAATGCTTCTTCTATCCCTTTAATCAATGACGCTTCATCTTCACATTTACTAATTCCAACACTTGATCCAAGATTGGCTGGTTTTACAAAAACAGGAAATTCCAACTTGTCATTTACAAGTTTTAAAATATTATGCTGATACTTTTCATATTCACTTCTTAAGAAACTAACATATGGCAATTGTGGTAAACCACGGTGTGCAAATAATTGTTTCATAACAAGTTTATCCATAGAACTTGAAGCAGCAAGTACACCGTTACCGACATACGGTAAATCAAGAACTTCAAATAATCCTTGAATTGTGCCATCTTCACCATTAGGCCCATGTAACAATGGGAAAACAGCATCATATTTCGTGCCTAAACTAGATGATGTTAACATTGATGAGATTTCCCCTTCGTCTACATCAGCCAATGTTAAGTCACTAATTTCTGTAATGATTTCGCTAATATTTTCTTTTTTCTTCCATGCACCATCATTAGTAATATAGATGATATCTACACAATACTTATTTTTATCGATTGCATTTAACACATTCTGAGCAGTTAAGATAGAAACATCATGTTCGGCGCTTTTACCACCATAAATGATACATAATCCTTCTTTTGACATAAGTCCGCCTCCAAATTTTTTTCTAAACTACATTTTACCATGTTAGCCATTTATAATGCATTTATTTTTATGATGTTGTTAGCAATTTCGTTACAACTTATGTAAAATCAGTATATAATGAAACAGAGCAAAAAATTTTTATAATAAAGGAGATTGACATGGCTTCTTCACGTCAACAAACTCAAAAGTCCTTTTTTCGCCGTTTAGATTGGCGACTTCTAACATTAATTGCTACATTATGCTTAATGAGTATTTTAACCATTCATTCAGCGATGAGCGGTGGTCAATATAGCGCTGACTTTAGTATCAGACAAGGGTTATACTATGTTTTTGGTGCTATAATCGCATTTATGATTATGGTTTTTTCACCTAAAAAAATCCGCAAATATACACATATTGTATATATTATTTTCAATGTATTACTTTTAGGTTTATTAGTATTGCCCGAATCATCTATTACACCTATTATCAATGGTGCTAAAAGTTGGTATCGATTAGGACCTATTAGTATTCAGCCTTCAGAATTTATGAAAATCATTATTATATTAGCATTAGCCAATGTGGTAGCACGGCACAATCGATTCACTTTTAATAAATCTTTTGAGACAGATTTAAAACTTATTTTTAAAATGATTATTGTTACTTTACTTCCAATGGCTTTTATCTTATTACAAAATGATTTAGGAACAACGCTTGTCTTTTTAGCGATTATTGCTGGCGTTTTGATCGTAAGTGGCATCACTTGGAAAATTTTGGTTCCGTTATTTGGCAGTGCCATTGTAGTAGGAACAAGTATTATTCTATCAATTCTTTTCAAACCAGAAATTTTAGAAAATATTGCTGGCATTAAGACTTATCAATTAGGTCGTGTCAATTCTTGGCTTGACCCATACACATACAGTTCCGGAGATGGTTTCCATTTGACTGAATCACTGAAAGCAATTGGATCTGGACAACTCGTAGGAAAAGGATTTAATAATGGTGAAGTTTACATACCTGAAAACCACACTGACTTTATTTTTTCTGTAGTCGGTGAAGAATTTGGATTTTTAGGGGCTGTCGTTTTATTGATTGTATTTTTGTTATTACTCTTACATTTAATGCGTTTGGCATTAATAGAAGAAGACTTATTTAACAAGACATTTATTGTAGGTTATATCAGTTTATTACTTTTTCATATCGTTCAAAATATCGGTATGACTATTCAGTTATTACCAATCACCGGTATTCCTCTTCCATTTATTAGTTATGGTGGAAGCTCTATTTGGAGCTTAATGACTGGAATAGGTGTTATCCTAAGTATTTATTATCATAAAACACAACGTTATCAAACCCCATCCGATCACTTGAAATAAGTATCAAAAAAGGTTAAGACTACACACTTGTATCAAAAACACATATAAACATGTTCTAAATGCAAGGCTTGTCTTAACCTTTTTATATTATATCGCTATTTTCAATCATTTCATTCATCATTCTTTGTAGGCTCTACTTTAACTTTTCTGTTGCGGGTTTGGCATTAGGAAGTGACCGCATAATATCCAATCGAGATTTTGTTTTTTTAACTTTAACACCGATTGATGATAACATTTGGACCACATTCTGGAGCTTATCATTTTGCTTTGCCATATGATCACCTCGTATTTGTCAATCTACTTCCTTTATCTTACCCCAATTATTCACACTTTACTATACCAAATCGTAAATTTTTAATATTTTATTTTTGTATAGAATTCAAACGTAATGCATTTAATACGACTGAAACCGAACTAAATGCCATTGCAGTCCCCGCAAGCCATGGTGCTAAAAAGCCACTGGCTGCAATAGGAATGCCAATTAAATTGTAGATAAATGCAAAAAATAGGTTTTGCTTGATATTACGAATCGTAAGCCTGCTTAACTTTAATGCTTCTGGTATATATTTTAATTGATTTTTTACTAGAGCAATATCTGATGATTCTAATGCAATATCAGAACCTGATCCCATTGCAACACCTATATTACTTTGCATTAGTGCTGGCGCATCATTTACACCATCACCAATCATCATGACTGTTTTCCCCTGTGATTGTAACGCTTTTATCGTATGTGCCTTCTCTTCTGGTTTCACACCAGCTATCACACGTTGTATTCCTAATTGATTAGCTATAGCCTGAGCTGTATTTTCGCTATCACCACTTAATAAAATTAATTCATAATTTTGTTTTAAAGATTCAACCGTTGATTTTGCATCTTCTTTTGGTTCATCTCGCAAGCCAAATATCGTCATCAATTGACCGTCTACTACAACACCTACGACAGTAGCACCTTGTTCTTCAATATTTTGAACTATCGAGTGAATATCTTCTGATAGTTGGGCTATTGGTTCTAAAAATGATATAGAACCAATGTGAATATGAGCTCCATCTATTCGACCTGAAATACCATTACCAGTATGTGTTTGATACTGTTCAATTGACAGTGTTTTAACGCCTTCATAGTAATCGATTAATGCATGCGACAACGGATGCTCAGATTGCTGTTCAAGGCTTTTTACGTAACGCGGTACATTCGAATCATCACTAAGAATGTGTTCAATCATGACTTTAGGTCGTCCATTTGTTAAAGTTCCAGTTTTATCAAATACTATAGTATCCGTTTGTTTCGTTTGTTCTAAAGCTTCTGCTGATTTGAATAGTATCCCCGTCTTAGCAGCACGTCCCGATCCAACCATTATCGATGTAGGGGTCGCCAATCCTAAGGCACATGGACATGCTATAACAATAACAGCTATAAAGATTTCTAAAGATTGACTAAGTTGCTGTGGTGTTATGAACATATACCAAATTAAAAATGCCAAAATAGCTATACCAACAACTGCAGGGACAAATACATTAGATATTTGATCTGCCAAACGTTGAATGTGAGGCTTTTCATTTTGGGCATCTTCAACTACTTTAATAATTTGATTTAAAACCAAATCTTCTCCAACATGTGTAACACGCATTTTGATAAAGTTAGTTTGATTCAAGGTACTACCAATTACTCGATCTCCTACACTTTTTTCTACAGGTATACTTTCTCCTGTGATAAGTGACTCATCAATTGTCGTATCCCCTTCAATAATTTCACCATCTAAAGGAATGTGTTGCCCACTTCGAATCAGGACCGTATCGCCTACTCGGACTTGATCAATTGCAATTTGTTCAATTTTTCCATTGCGTTCAACTTCTGCATCTTTGACTTGTAATGCGGCTAGTTTTTCTATCGCATCACTCGCATGACCTTTAGCACGTTTTTCAAAATATTTTCCTAATAAAATTAACGTAATAAGTACTGCACTCGTCTCGAAATATAACGGAATTGAATGATGTGACATATGACCATGTATTATCATTAAATAAATACTATAAAAATATGCTGTCGAAGTCCCCATAGCTACTAAAACATCCATATTGGCACTTTTATGGATTAATGACTTATATGCCCCGATATAAAATTGCGCTCCTAAAACAAATTGAATTGGCGTCGCTAATAGTAACTGAAACCAGGGATTCATAAGCAATTTTGGAACAGGTACAAAACTTAGAAAGTCAAAATGTGCAAACATTGTATATAACAATGGCAACGCTAAAACAAATGCAATTATAAATTTATACTTTTGTCTTTTTAATTCATTTGATTGTCGTTGTCTAGTTTCTTGTTGGCTTTCTAAAGGATGCGCTTCAAAACCTATTTTAGAAATTCGTTCAAAGATAGCATCTCTTGTAATGCGGTCAGGATCATAAGTAACAGTACCTTTTTCCATTACCAAATTGACACTGACTTCTTCAATGCCAGATTCACGATTTAACACACGCTCAATACGAGCAGAACATGCAGCACAAGTCATACCAGATATTTTAAATGTTTCTTTTGTCATGATTATCGCTCCTATACCTATAAGGGGTATATTTTGTTTTAAAAAGAAAACGGGATTCAGATAAAAATGATAGCACCCTTTCATTGATAATCTTTACTCCCGCGTTCTATACAATTGCTAAAAATGAGTTTATTAAGATTTTACGTCATAACCTGCATCATAAATACGTTGCTTAACATCTTGTAACGCGCTATCATCACGCAGTTCAACATTTACTTTATCATCATTTGGGAACGCTTCAACTGAAAGCACATCTTTATTTTCACTCACCGCTTCTTCAACTGCAACTTTACAATGATTACAACTCATGCCTTCTACTAAAATTGTATGTTTTTCCATATTAATATCCTCCTTTGAATGAATTGATAACAGGAAAACCTGCATCATAGATTTCTTTTTCTAACGTGTTAAGATTTGCTGGTGTTTCATATTCTAGGTTGACACATTGCTGATTGATATCAATTTGAACATCCAATACCCCAATCATAGAAGATAAACGTTTTTCTAAAGCTTCTTTATCATTTTCTGTATGAATGTTCGAGACTTGCACATAACTTTGATACATAGTGAAACTCCTTTAGTCTTTCATTAATTTCTGGAACGTCACAAGTAATTCTTCCATAGCTTCTTGTTCAGAACCATTTTCAATTTTATGCATAATACAACCTTTCATGTGATAATCTAATAATTTTGTCGCTACGCTATTTAAAGCAGATCGTGTTGCTCTAATTTGCGTTAAAACATCATCACAATAGACATCTTCATCTATCATACGATTGATGGCACGTACTTGTCCTTCAATGCGATTCAAACGCGACTTTAAATTACGCTTTATCGAATCAGAATGATGTGCTTGTTCAGTCATATTAAAACTCCTTAATACTCATTTAGTTATTTTTTATAATATACCCTATATAGGTATATGTCAATAAGCAAGCCTCCCCTATCTATAGAAAAAATGATACAATATCTAAAGAAATATTGAGGGAGGCTCATTCATGTTAGATATGCTACTTTCGTATCAACTTGATGCGAATACTATTATGAATTACATCTTTATCGCTGCATTCTTATTAAACCTTGTATTCGTTTTTACAATTATTTTTATGGAACGACGAAGTGCTGGTTCAATTTGGGCATGGATTTTAGTCCTTGGTCTGATGCCACTTATAGGGTTTATTGTATATTTATTATTTGGACGTCAAATTCAGCGAAAATCCATATTCAAACTAGACGATAAAGATCGAATTGGCTTAGAACGTATCGTTAATCAACAGCTCAGTTTACTCAAAAAGGGTGAATTCGGACGTGATAATCCACATATTCAAAACTATAGTAACCTTATTCAAATGTTGTTATACAATAATGCGGCCTTCTATACTAATAACAATGATATCGATCTCTTAACAGACGGCCACACTAAATTCGAACAACTTAAGAAAGATATTAGAGAAGCTCAAAGTTACATACATATTCAATATTATATTTTTAGAAATGACCAACTTGGCGAAAGTATATTAGAGCTCCTAGAACAAAAACTTGACGAAGGTTTAGAAGTTAAAATGCTGTATGATGACATGGGATCACGTTCATTGACTTTACGAGATTTTAAACTATTTAAAGAAAAAGGCGGTAAAGTTGAAGCATTTTTCCCTTCAAAATTACCATTAATCAACCTAAGAATGAATAATCGCAATCATCGAAAAATCGTTGTCATTGATGGTGTGATCGGATATGTAGGCGGTTTCAATGTCGGTAAAGAATATTTAGGACTATCAAAAAAGTTCGGATATTGGAGAGATACGCACTTACGTATAACAGGGGAAGCGGTTAATGCACTTCAGTTAAGATTTATTTTGGATTGGAATTCTCAAGCACATCGAGATAATATCGAATATCATGATAAGTATTTTCCAGATAACACTTCTGGTAAATCTGGAAATATAGGTGTTCAAATCGCATCGAGTGGACCTGATGAATCTTGGGAGCAAATTAAATACGGTTATTTAAAAATGATATCAATGGCCAAAAAAGATATTTTTATTCAAACGCCATACTTTGTGCCTGATGAAGCTTTTATGGATGCCCTTAAAATTGCAGCTTTAGGCGGAATCAATGTCAATATTATGATTCCATGCAAACCAGATCACCCTTTTGTTTATTGGGCAACTTATAAAAACGTTGCAAGCTTGTTAGAAGCAGGCGCAAAAGTATACCTTTATGATAATGGTTTTTTACATGCTAAAACATTAACTATTGATGATGAAATCACAAGTGTAGGAACAACCAATATGGATCATAGAAGTTTTACACTTAATTTTGAAGTAAATGCGTTTGTATATAATGAACATTTAGCCAAAAAGGTACGTCAAAGCTTTGAAAATGACCTAAAAGTTTGTACAGAACTCACGATTGAAAAATATCAAGCTAGAGGCTTATGGATCAAGTTTAAGGAGTCAATAAGTCAACTCCTCTCACCTATTTTATAAGAAAGGACCGTCAATATGTCTCAAAAAAATCAACTCCGCGCCGCCCGAGAATTAATGCAAAATGTTCACCAACATGATAAAACAGGTCATGATAGTGCTCACATTGATCGTGTCTTACAACTCGCCTTAACCATTGCAGAGGACTATCCAGAGGCTAATCTTTTTGTCATTCAAATGGCAACTTTATTGCATGATACAGTAGATGATAAATTAAAAGAATATGCAATTTCTCTTAAACAACTACAATCTTTTTTAAAAGAAATTGCCGTAAGTGACGATGAGCAAGACGCGATTATTTATGTCATTACACATATCAGTTTTCGAAAAAGAAAAGATGTAAACGCTTTGAAAACAATCGAATCCAAAATTGTACAAGACGCGGATCGTTTAGATGCACTAGGTGCAATCGGACTAGCCCGCACATTTCAATTTAGCGGTTATTTTAAAGAAGCGATGTGGACAGGACACCATTCTTATGAAGAACTGATGGCATTTAGCGATTTCTCAACCTTACCTGCCTCTGCTATAAAACATTGCTTTGAAAAATTACTTCAGCTCAAAGATTTGATGAATACTGAAAAAGGAAAAGAAATAGCACAACAGCGTCATACATTCGTGGAGTCATTTTTAAAACAATTCTTTAATGAATGGCAATCTCAATAAATCTAAAAAATATATTTCAAATTCCTTTTACACTTACAACCTCATCAGGCTTTGAGTGGATATCACGTCCATTGTATGTTACGTGCATACCTTTTACGCATTATATATTTTATATCTACAAATAAAGCATGGCTTTCAACTCAATGAAAGCCATGCTTTTTAATTTACTATTTTTTCTTTTTCTTTGAAACGACTTGTGTGTTTTTACCCGTTTTAGGATTTTTCTCTGCTTCTAATTTAGCAAGCAATGGTGCAACTTCTTCTTGGGCTTTTTTGCTATAGACTTTATTTGCAATATAAGTTTGGATAACAAGAAAAGCAGCAGAAACTGACCAATATAAACCAAGTGCTGCGGCAGAACTATAAGAAATCCAAATAATCATAATTGGCGATATAATCATCATCATATAACCCATTTGACGCTGTTCTTGAGGCATATTTGATAATGATACAAAAGCTTGGAAGAAATATAGCACACCGGCAATAATTGTAATCCATATATCAGGTTTATCAAGTTGAAACCATAAGAAATCTGAGTACTTTGTAATGCCGCCACCTGATGGATACTTCAATACAAAATATAACCCCATAATAATAGGCATTTGTAATATGAGCGGTAAACAACCAAGCATTGTCGCTGCTGGATTTAAGTTGTACTTTTTGTACACTTTCATCATTTCTTGATTTGCAGCCATTTTATCTTCTGGAGTACGCGCACGTTTAACTTTTTCTTGCGCTTCAGTAATTTCAGGTTTAGCAATTTTCATTTTTTCGCGCATCATATGCATGTTTTTATAGTTGGATAACATAAATGGTAACAATACAATACGAACTACTAAAACGATAATAATAATCGCTAAACCATAGTTATTATCTAAGTGATTTCCTAACCAGTGTATCAAATTGTCCATTGGTTGAACAAATGTATTATAAAAGAATCCATTTCTGTTTTCGGATTTACTATAATCACAACCGGCTAGTAAGAGCACGACACCGACAAGCATCGTAAGTAGCGCTTTGTTCTTCATTTTCCCACCTCAAAATATTATTCACATAAGTGACATTTTATCATACAAATGTATGATGGGGAAACATTATCAAGATTATTTATACATTTATTTAAAATTTTTTAGATAACGTGACACAGACTCTTCAATATTTTGACTATGTGTGATAGAAGAAATGGTAGCGATACCGTCTGCACCATTTTTGATAAGTGGGGCTACATTTTCCTCTGTAATGCCACCTATTGCTACTATAGGAATTGTCTCATCATATTCCCTCATACGTCTGATAAGGTCAATCCCTCCTGGTTGTTTGGCATCAGCCTTTGAACTGGTTGCATAGATAGGACCTACACCGATATAATCAACATGCGTCAAATCTGATTGATCGTATTCTTGAAAATCTCTAACACTTAATCCGATAATTTTATCATTAAGTTTATGATAAAAACTATCTATTTTTTCGTCATCTTGACCAACATGAATACCATCTGCATCTATTTCAATTGCAAGTTCAACATCATCATTGACAATAAAAGGTACATGATAAGAATGACATAAATTTTTTAATTTAACTGCTTCTTCTTTTTTGGCTTGTCCACTTAAAGAGGAAGGACCTTTTTCTCTGAATTGAAACATCGTAATACCGGCTTCTAAAGCTTCTTTCAAAATAGACTCTAAAGAACCTTTTTTTACATCTTGCGTCCCTGCAATAAAATAAACATTGAGTAATGCACGATTAAACTGCATTTTTACTTCACTTCTCTCTTTTTAATCTCAATCTGATATGATTCAGCCGTTACTTGA
Source organism: Staphylococcus felis (assembly GCF_003012915.1). Classification (NCBI taxonomy): domain Bacteria; kingdom Bacillati; phylum Bacillota; class Bacilli; order Caryophanales; family Staphylococcaceae; genus Staphylococcus; species Staphylococcus felis. The sequence goes on from NZ_CP027770.1 coordinate 24,500, forward strand.
TTTAACTCATCTAATAAATGTGTCAAAAATGTACCTGGCAAATCCGCACCTTCTGATAATTCTGCATGTTCTGCTGCTATGTTATAAAAGGAAACAGCTTCTTCAAGTTGTATAATGGACGGGTCGGTTTCCCCTAATAAAAAGCTTGCAACAACTGCACCTAACAAACAACCTGCTCCTGTTATTTTAGTGAGTAAAGGCGTCCCATTTGATAGTTCAAGAATGGTTCCATTCTGAGCAATAATATCCTTCTCACCTGTCATCACAATTGCTGTATTTAAAAGCTCGTGCGCTTTTTTAGCAATATCAATTACATTGAGATTGGTTTGGCTATCAGTTCCTTTCATTGTTGCTTGATCATCTATTAGCGCAAGAATTTCAGAAGCATTCCCTTTAATAACTGTTACATCTACCTCTTTTAAAAATCGTTTGCAATATGCTTTTCTAAATTGTGAAGCTCCAACTGCAACAGGGTCAAAAACGACAGGTACACTAGCTTTATTTGCAGACTTTGCTATTTTTAACATAGCTTCTCCACTCTCAACAGTCAAAGTTCCTATATTAATTAATAATGCACTCGTAACTTCAAAGAAATCATCTGCTTCTTCCGGTGCTTCACTCATTGCAGGACTTGCACCTAAACTAAGTAAACCATTTGCCGTAAAATTTTTTACGACATCATTGGTATAACAAACAACTAATGGTTGTGTTTCTCTTACTTTAGCTAAATAATTCATCTTAATCCCATCCATTCAATTGTTGGTATGCAAAGTGATTAACTGGACCTCTGCCACGTCCAAACTCAGGTGTATGTTGTATAGCTAGCGATATAAACGATTTTGCTTTAGCGACTGCATCATAAATAGATTTACCTTTTGCAAGTTCAGCAGTCACCACAGCAGAAAATGTGCATCCTGTTCCATGCGTATGTTGTGTATGATAGCGCTCATTTTTAAATTCATAGTGACCCTCAGTTGTAAATAAATAATCAATAGCATCACCTTCAAGATGCCCCCCTTTAATCACTACACCTTTTGCGCCAATTTCATTAATGAAAAATCGTCCTGCTTGATGAATACGCTCAACACTGTCTAATTTAAACTGGACAATCTCTTCTGCTTCTGGAACGTTTGGAGTTGCAACGTCAGCATATGGTAATAAAGTAGTCTTTAATTGATTGCGAACTTGTTGATCCATAAGTGAATCTCCACTTTTGGCAATCATAACAGGATCAATAACGTATGGCACTTTAATTTTCTTTAAATATGATTCGATTAATGCCATCATTTCTGTAGTAGGTATCATACCTGTTTTAAGAGCATGAGGCATTTCATCATTAAATACACTTTCTAATTGTTCTTCTAACCATGACGTATCTAAATTATGAATATGTTGAACGCCCATAGAATTTTGCGCCAGTACACTTGTAATTGCTGCCATGCCGTAGACACCACATGCATGAAAAGATTTTAAATCAGCCATTACACCTGCACCCCCGCTAGGGTCAGTACCAGCAATCGTTAATGCAATATTAGGTTTATTCATTACCTTCTCCTCCAAACTGCCATTCTTCTTTTGAAAAAGCCATTTCAAAAAAGTTTCGCTCATGTACTGTACTTTGTAAAAAATTTCGCTTTAAGATGTCTTGATTTTGTTGATTAAATTTTTCAGCATACTGATTCAACCATTGATCTATATGATTCATCAGTTCATCCATTTCAGTTGCATAAAAATCAAACCATGCTTTAAGTGGATTCTCCTCTGCTACATCACCTTCAATTATCGCACGTTTGCCAATTTGCTGATATACATATGGACAGGGCGCCATTGCGGATAATGTGTAAGCAATGTTATCAAACGCATACGCATTATAATACATATGTTTAATGTAATGATCTGCGGTTGGATACCATTCTCCAGTCGAAATAATATCGTTATAATCTTCACCTACATAGTCAGACAATATATGGTGCGCTTTGACTTCACCTGAAGAGGCAAACTGAATTTGTTCCGTTAGATACTGAATCTCTTCTTTCGTATTTACTTTTGGAATCAATAATGCATAAATCTTTGCAAATTCATTTAAGTAACGTGCATCAGCACGAAGATAATGCTTTATTGAAGAAGATGATGCATTACCTTTTAGTAAAGATTGAATGAAAGAATCATTATATATAGCATCTATAATAGGTTGTGCTTCTATTTTTAAAGTTTTACTAAAATCCATATTCACGACTCCTTTGTTATAAAAAAAGACTACGTTATCCATCGTAGCCTAAATCACATACTGATATTGAATATGAAATATGCTACTTCCCTACGCTGGATTTATCCATATCAGGTTCAAAGAGTTTAGCAACACTTGCTTCTCAGCCACAACTTGGCTCCCCTAGTAGTCTTTATTACCTTGATTTAATTTAAATCTATCAAAAATTGATGGGAATATCAAATTAACAAGTGTTCACAACATATGTATCATGGACTGAGAATGAGACAAGACATATAGAAAACACTTGTAATTGCCATTCAAAATTGACAATTTTAGGACTATGACACAGGTATATTAGCAGCAAACATTGATGATTCTACAGCTGATTTAATCTATTGCTTCTGCTTAACCTTTAACCACATGTACCTATTTCTTAACTTTCAATAACCACTAACTCATTGAAGTCTTCATGTCATTGAAAGGCAATTTTAAAATCATATTCTCTTATATGCTCGCCTCATTTCAAATCCATAGTGAGAAATTTGAAAATGCAAATATCGCTTAGACTATTGGGAGGATTATTTGTAAATACTAAGAGAAAGGAATAAAGTTTACTAATGTACAAAACTTTAAACGCAACCAGTCTTAATGTCTAAAGCATATACTTTAAAAATGATGAAAACAACGTTTTATGATATAGGCAGGATATAAATAAATTATTTTCGTAGGGTACTTTTTTGGAAGTTATTATTTTATAAAATGTTCACAAAGAATAAAGGTTTGGTTATTTAAATGGTTCAGCTAATTGAGACTTTTATTAATAGGAATGGGAAGACTTTTTTAAATTCAAACATCGGCAAATCTTTTAAAGTTTTATAGAAGTTGATTGGGCTGATTTTTCAATTTGGGAAAGATTGAAAACATGTGTTACTAATAATTCAGTAGTGTACTTTTTTTGTTCGTAATGCTTATAAAATCTGGTTTGAATTTGGCCATCTATCATTAAAACATCACCAATAGTTACAGTTTCATTTAGTTTTGTAGCTAGCTGTCCAAATGCTTTACAATTTATATAATCGTAAATAGGTTTATTGGTGCGACTACGATAATCACGTTCTACTGAAACCGTGAAAATGATAAAGCACTTACCGTTGCTATCATAATATTTAAATGGTTTAATAATAGTGCCAACCGCATGAAATCGATTAATGTTGTTCACCTCCTTGTTGTGCTTATCGTATACTAAACAGTATCGATTTAGCAAAGTCCAGATATTAATTTTATGAGGGAGAAGATACTATAGAAATCAATCGTTACAAGAAATTTTTGTGTTTTTAAGTTATAATAGCTGTAGATTTGAATATTTCGTAAATTTTAAATTTTTTAGGGTGGTGGGGAGATGAAGACTTTTAAAGCAGTCCGTTTTCAAATTGTTTCAGATAATAGAAGTGTCACTGAGTATGAACTTTATGATGGTGTCATTATCAATAAAGAAAATAGTGGTACCGGCTGGCTATTAGAAATCGTGATATCTGATATACATAAAGAACAAATGGAAGCATATTTTGAAAATGAAACGCTTCTTGATATCCGCGTTGTCATCACGCGTCCATCAAATGATCCCGCATTATTTGATGCAACTATTAAACATATTACACAGCTTGAAGATGCTATCTCTATTGTATTTGAGTGTCATATTTATACATTGCGTCAAGTGTATGCCGAAAGTCTTTTAGAACAACTTGTAAATGAAGGATTAGAGGGAGAAGATTTAATTACAACTTTTAATCGCATGATGCAATCTAAACCACGCCTAAAAGATGAACGTCAATAAATAACAGGAAAAATAGACTGAGACATAATCCAAAACAAATAACGCTAAGATGATTTTTTATAAAATGTATCTTAGCGTTATTTGTATGATATAACTTCACTTTCCGAGGAGACAGCCTCAGAAGTCTCGTCATCAATACTTCGTGTATGTATGTCATGTACCACTGTTATACTTTAAAAAATAAGATATTTCGTATCATTTAATTAACAGGAAAAACTTCGAGATTTTTCGTACTTACTTACGAAAACCTCGAAGTTTTTCGATTACTGATATATCAGACTCTATATCATTTTATGCTTTTGGGTCTTGTAGTGCAAATGTCAATTCGCATGAACAAGCTACTTGCCCCTCAACAGTAGCCTTAGCCGTACCTTTTCCAATTGGCCCTTTTATTTTTGTGATTTCAACCTCTAATCTTAAAGTATCACCTGGGACAACTTGTCTTTTAAACCGACATTTATCGATACCAGCAAATAAGGCTAGTTTGCCTTTATTTTCCTCACTATTAAGCATTGCAACTGCACCTGTTTGTGCAAGTGCCTCTGTAATTAATACGCCCGGCATTACGGCATAATCAGGAAAGTGTCCTTGAAAAAAGGGTTCATTCCCAGATACTTGTTTTATACCTACACAACGTTGTCCCGGTTCATATTCAATCACTTTATCGATTAATAAAAAAGGTTGACGATGTGGTATGATTTTTTTTATTTCGTTATAGTCAAAAATAGTATCCATGAATTATGATCCTCCTATTAAGTTATAAAGATGTTGCCAAAACTTTAAATCAAATGCATTCAATATATTATCGTGATTAATGATAAATCCAATCAAAATACCAATCATAACCACTAATATACAGAGCACAAAGAAAAGTATTACTTTCACACTGAAAAAATTGAACAACGGATTAAGCCCTTTGCTTCTCATTTTCTTTCATTCTTTCAATATGAGCACCTAATGTTTTTAGTTTACCATGGAAATTAACATATCCACGATCTAGGTGTTTCAGTTCAGTTACAGTCGTTTCACCTTCTGCTACAAGTCCTGCTAAAATTAATGCTGCGGCAGCTCTTAAATCTGTCGCTTTGACTTCTGCACCTTGCAACTGACTACGACCTTCAATTTTGGCACTTCGACCTTCAACTGAGATATTTGCATTCATGCGATTAAACTCACCTACATGCATAAAACGATTTTCAAAAACTGTTTCTGTTATCACTTTATGGCCTTCTGCTGTTAGTAATAACGCCATCATTTGTGACTGCATATCAGTAGGAAAACCAGGGTGCGGCAACGTTTTAATATCAACTGGATTTAGCTTCTCAGGTGCTGTTACACGTATACCTTCATCTTTAAATTCAAGTTGAACGCCCATTTCTTCAAGCTTGTAAACAAGGCTCGTCATATGTTCTTTAATTGCACCTTTAACGAATACATCACCTCTTGTAATCGCTGCAGCAATCATTAAAGTACCTGCTTCAATACGGTCCGGTATGATTGAATGCTCTGTACCTGTTAATGCATCTACACCATTTATGATAATTGTGTCGGTACCTGCGCCTTTGATATCGCCACCCATTTCATTAATATAATTAGCTAAATCTACAATTTCAGGTTCTCTTGCAACATTTTCAATCACCGTTCTACCTTTTGCTAAAGATGCCGCCATAATAATATTTTGTGTCGCACCTACACTTGGAAAATCTAAATGAATATCATTTCCTACTAATCCTTGAGGAGCTTCCGCGTATATGAATCCAGCTTCTTGATGAATTTCAGCACCTAATGCTTCAAAACCTTTTAAATGCTGCTCTATCGGTCTTGATCCTATAGCACATCCACCTGGCAACGCTACTTTAGCTCGACCTAATCTTGCAAGTAATGGACCCATTACAAGAATACTTGCACGCATTTTACTTACGTACTCATATGGTGCTTCTTCACTTAAATCACGAGTGGCATCTACAGTGACTGATTGTTCTTTTTCATTATATTTAATTTTCGCATTTAAAACACACAGTACATTATTGATTGTTTCAACGTCACTTAATGCTGGGACATTCATTAGCACACTTTTTTGTTTACTCGCTAATAGAGACGCTGTAATAATTGGTAAAACCGCATTTTTTGCACCTTCTACCTTTACTTCACCTTTGAGTTGGTTTCCACCTTGAACTACAATTTTATCCATCTTTCATAATCCTCCACTTTTATACCACAAAGACTAAAACGACGTACTTTTCTATTTCTATAACACAGATAATTAAATTAAAACACGAATTTTATCTCAATTTATTTTTAGACATATCGACTAGTTATTCGGACGACTCTTATGTCATTATTTAATATTTAGTTAAATAGATATTTAATCTGCGTCGAAAAATATAATAAATCCACTAGAAAATTGCTCACTGATGTACCGATTAATACTGCACTAAAAATCATTATTATTTGCACTTGCATCTGGTACCCTTTTTTAAATAATTGCTCTAGACGAATCGCATGAAGTGCCCAATACGCGATGCATATACAAACTACATGCAATATTAGATGTACAACTGCGAATTGACCTAAATAATCCATGCCATTTATAGTCCTTTCTAATGGTAATCTTTCTTTAATTTTACATGATTTTGATTTCAAATCCTACTAATAGTGATTTATACTAAACTAATTCATATGAATTTGACTTAAAATTCTCTAAGGTGCATAACTTACATCATACCTTTTTTCGAGCTTGATGTATAGAATATTTTTGATAAGTACGCTAAATTATCCCTTAAATTTTGATAAGATGTGTCGTTCTGTTGAGAAGTCTTCAATTGAGACGCTGTTTATCGTCTGCGGAAAAGTTATTATAAATCCAAATGTCATCACCCTTTATAGCTTTTAAATGAAGCAACCAAAAAAAGATGAAAATGTTATTCCAAAATAAATAGCGCTAAGATGATTTTTAATAAAAATGCGTCTTAGCACTTCCTTTTATGATATGACTTCGCTTTCTAAGGGGACAGCCTCAGCCTCTTTATTATTTATATTTAGCTACTTCAATTCGATTCTCTGCACGCTTTAATGCACGTGAGGCACGCTTATGATCTGTGTCATCAGCATCATCATCTAAATAGAAAGTTGCACGTTCTTTAGCTGACTTGGCACGCTCTAAATCAATATCCTCTGCAGATTCAGCAGCTTGAACAAGAATATTGACTTTCTCTTGACGTACTTCAGCAAACCCTTCAGTTACAGCTATATAGTCCGATTTACCATCTTTAGTCACTTTAATATGACCGATTTTCAATGGTGCAACCGTCGGAATGTGACCATACATCACACCCATTTCGCCTGCTGTAGTTTGTAAGACAACGATTTCTACATCGTCCTCTTTGTAAACAGAACCATTAGGAGTGACGATATCTAAGGTTAATGTTTTCATTATCCATGCCTCCTAATTTGAATTAAACTTCAACACCCATGTCTTTAGCTTTTTCGATAACATCATCAATACCACCAACTAGACGGAAAGCATCTTCTGGGATGTGGTCATATTTACCTTCCAAAATGGCTTTAAAGTCTTGTACAGTTTGTTTAACAGGCACATATGAACCTTTTTGACCTGTAAATTGTTCTGCAACATGGAAGTTTTGTGATAAGAAGAATTGAATACGACGTGCACGTTCAACAGTTTTCTTATCTTCATCAGATAACTCATCCATACCTAAGATAGCAATGATATCTTGTAATTCACGATACTTTTGTAACGTAGATTGCACTTGTCGAGCAACTTCGTAATGTTCTTGACCAACGATTGTTGGTTCAAGTGCACGTGATGTTGATGCTAAAGGATCCACAGCTGGATAGATACCCATTTCACTTAATTTACGTTCTAAGTTCGTTGTTGCATCTAAGTGAGCAAATGCTGTAGCTGGTGCTGGGTCAGTATAGTCATCGGCTGGAACGAATACAGCTTGAATAGATGTAACTGAACCTTTATTTGTTGATGTAATACGTTCTTGTAATTGACCCATTTCAGTTGCTAGTGTTGGTTGGTAACCAACGGCAGATGGCATACGCCCTAATAACGCAGATACCTCTGAACCAGCTTGTGTGAAACGGAAAATATTGTCGATGAAAAGTAACACGTCTTGACCTTGTTCATCACGGAAATATTCTGCCATTGTTAAACCTGAAAGTGCTACACGCATACGTGCACCAGGAGGCTCATTCATTTGACCGAATACCATCGCAGTTTTTGCGATAACGCCACTATCTTTCATTTCATAATAAAGGTCGTTACCTTCACGAGTACGTTCACCTACACCTGCAAACACAGAAATACCACCATGCTCTTGTGCAATGTTATTAATCAATTCTTGGATTAATACTGTTTTACCTACTCCGGCACCGCCAAATAGACCGATTTTTCCACCTTTAATATAAGGCGCAAGTAAGTCTACAACTTTAATACCTGTTTCTAATATTTCAACTTCTGTTGATAATTCATCAAATTGTGGTGCTTGTCTGTGAATAGGGTCACGACGAACAGAAGCGTCAATTTCACCATCTAAGTCAATATGATCCCCTAATACATTAAATACACGTCCTAATGTTGCATCACCTACAGGCACACTAATTGGCGCTCCTGTATCTTTGACCTCTGCACCACGTTTAATTCCATCTGTTGAATCCATTGCAATTGTACGAACTAAGTCATCACCTAAATGAAGTGCGACTTCTAAAGTAAGACTTTCAGTTTCGCCGTCTCTAGGCACTTCAATTGTAAGTGCGTTATTAATGTTAGGAATATTATGCTCATCAAAACGCACATCAATTACTGGTCCCATGACCTGAGTTACACGGCCTAATCCCATGTCTTTTCCTCCTTTTAATCAAATTATTCTAATGCTGCTGAACCACCAACAATTTCGGTAATTTGTTGTGTAATGGCTGCTTGGCGCGCACGGTTAAATTGTAATGATAAATCATCAATCATTTCAGTAGCATTGTCAGATGCATTCTTCATTGCATTCATACGTGAAGCATGCTCACTTGCTTTAGCGTCTAAAATAATACCATAAATCAAACTTTCAATATATTGTGGTAATAAAACCTCAAGTATTGATTCTTTATCTGGCTCAAATTCATAAGAAGACATTGCGCTATGTCCTAAACTTGAATCTTCAGGTGATAATGGTAAAAGTTTTTTACTAACTGGTTTATTTTCTATAACACTGACATAATGACTATAGTATACGTTAAGTTCATCTATTTCCTCTTCTACAAACAAATCAATCGCACGTTTGCCGATTGACTGAACAGCCTTAAATGCAGGTTGATCAGGAATGTCTGTCAATGAGTTCGTCACTTCATAACCACGCGCTCTTAAAAATGATGCACCGATTTGTCCTAAAACAATAATGCGATATTCATCAGCACTTTGGTGTCTTTTTTCAATATCTCTAATCATTTTTTTAAGCACATTTGCGCTATAAGCACCTGCTAAACCTCGATCACTCGTTACAACCATATAACCAACACGTTTAACTGGACGCTCTACAAGCATCGGATGTGAAGAAGTAGTATTCGAGCCGGCAATAGCAGTGATGACATCTTCCATTTTTTCCATATAGGGTCTAAATGTTTTAGTGTTTTTTTCTGCTTTACGCAATTTAGAATTAGATACCATATTCATAGCACTCGTAATTTGTTTCATCTTTTTAGTTGATGATATACGAGAATCTATTTCCTTTAGTGAAGCCATTATCTCACCACCTTATCTATTTTAATTATCAATTATTCAGTGACTTTGAAGCCTTTTTTGAATTCGTTAATAGCAGATTCAAATTTTTCATCAGCTGGCAATCCACCTGTTTCACGGATTTCTGTGAAAATATCATTTGCATTGACTTTAACCCATTCAATAATTTCAGCTTCAAATCTTGTAATATCTTCTACTGGGATATCATCTAAGTAACCACGTGTTAATGCATAGATAATTAAAACTTGATGTTCAACTGGTAATGGCTTATTTTGATCCTGTTTTAATACTTCTACTGTACGTTTACCGCGTTCTAATTTACGTGAAGTCGCTTCATCCAAGTCAGATCCGAATTGAGCAAATGATTCTAATTCACGATATGACGCTAAGTCCAGACGTAAAGTACCGGCAACTTTTTTCATCGCTTTAATTTGAGCAGAACCCCCAACACGAGAAACTGACAAACCAGCGTTAATTGCTGGACGAATACCCGAGAAGAATAAGTCAGATTGTAAGAAAATTTGGCCATCAGTGATTGAGATAACGTTTGTCGGAACGTATGCTGAAATGTCACCTGCTTGCGTTTCAACAAATGGTAGCGCAGTAATCGAACCGCCACCTAGTTCATCATTTAATTTTGCAGCACGTTCTAATAAGCGACTATGTAGGTAGAACACGTCACCTGGGTATGCTTCACGGCCTGGTGGACGACGTAATAATAATGATAATTCACGATAAGCTGCAGCTTGTTTTGTTAAATCATCATAAACAACTAAAACGTGTTTGCCGTCAAACATAAACTCTTCTGCCATTGATACACCAGCATATGGTGCAATGTAAAGCATCGGTGCTGGTTGTGCTGCTGATGCAGAAACAACAATTGTATAATCTAATGCACCTGCTTGACGTAACTTTTCAACTTGAGCACGTACTGTTGATTCTTTTTGACCAATTGCAACGTAGACACAAATCATATCTTGATCTTTTTGATTCAAAATTGTGTCAATGGCTACAGTTGTTTTACCCGTTTGACGGTCACCGATAATTAACTCACGTTGACCTCTACCAATTGGTACTAATGCATCTATCGCTTTGATACCAGTTTGTAATGGTTCGTCAACTGACTTACGTGCCATTACACCTGTTGCTTTTTTCTCAATTGGACGTGTTTTTGTTGTATGGATTGGGCCTTGACCATCGATTGGTTGGCCTAATGGGTTCACAACTCGACCTATTAAAGCTTCTCCGACTGGTACTTCCATGATACGACCAGTTCGTTTCACCTCATCGCCTTCTTTAATGTCATCGAAAGGTCCTAAGATTACGACACCTACATTCGTTTCTTCTAAGTTTTGTGCCAATCCTAGAACACCATTATGGAATTCTAATAATTCTCCAGCCATTACATCATTTAATCCGTGAACTAATGCAATACCGTCACCAATTTGAATAACTGTACCAACATCTGTTACAGACATTTCAGACTCATAGTTTTCGATTTGTGAACGAAGTAATGCACTAATTTCTTCAGCTTTTATGGCCATCTATGTCACTCCTCTTTATCATCGTAATTAATGTGCTCGATTAAACTTTCTAACGAGCTGATTTAAATCATTTTGGATACTACCATCATAAACTTTTGTACCGATTTTTACGCGTATACCACCAATAAGTGCCTCATTTACATTGGGATGTAAAATTAAGTCTTTCAAGCCGATACGATTGATTAAAGCTTCTTTAACTTGAATTAATTCATCTTCAGTTAGCGGTTGCGCCATTTCAAGGTATGCTTCTGCTAAGCCGTGATGCATATTATAACTCTCTTTAAACGCTTCGTATATTTCATCAATTAATCGGAAATTGCGATGTCCTGCGACAACTTTTAATGTATTAAATAAAAACGGATTAACACCTTTAAAGACCTTATCAACTAATTTATGACGATCATTAATTGTCACTTTAGGCTCATGATCAATTTGTTTAAGATAATTCATTTGATCTTCAAGTGCAGCATAGACTTCTGTAAAATCTGTGTACACTTCTTCTACCACATTATGTTTGGTAGAGACTTCAAAAAGTGCTTGGGCATATTTACGAGCAACATCAGCCATTACTTATCCCCTACCTCTTTAATGTACTTCTCTACTAATGCTTTTTGGTCTTGTTCAGAGATTTCTTTACGCAATACTTTAGATGCAATCAGTACAGAAAGCTCAGATACTTGGTTATTAATTTCAGCTAATGCACGCTCTTTTTCACTTTTAATTTCACTTTGCGCTGTTTCAATCATGCCATTTGCACGTTGATTTGCTTCATGAATAATTTCTTCTTGCTGACGACGTGCTTGAATTTTAGCATCTTCAATAATTTTATGAACTTCTTCTTGTGTTTCTTTTAATTTTTGTCTATTTTCTTCTTCTAATCGTTGCGCATTCAGTTTTGCGTGTTCAGCTTCGTCAATGTCGCTGTTAATTGAACGCTCACGATCATCCATGACTTTTTTTAGTGGTCCCCACGCGAACTTTCTAAGTAGTAGTAGTAGAATGATAAAAGTAGCCATTGTTACGACGATATCCCCTATATTTACACCACTACCAGCCGCAAAGGTAAATAAGTTAGCAGTCACTTTGTTGTACACTCCTTTCAATCATTTCATCTTTATAACTTAATATAATGGAGTTACATTGATTCACATTGTACTCCCGTGAAAATAACTAAAGATTGAAAAGCCAATCATCGCTTTATTAAAATTCAGTCATCTCATTTAAAAACAGTATAATGATTATAAAGGGACAGGATAAACGCTTATCCCGACCCTTCGACAATTGTCAGTTCTATGTAAAATGAACAGCCAATGCCTCATTCAATTACAACATTTGCTTTAGATTGATAAATCTAAACTACATAAATAATACGATAAATGTGATAACTACACCGATGATAGGAAGTGCTTCAACTAAACCGATACCAATAAACATGATTGACATTAATTGTGTACGAGCTTCTGGTTGACGTGCTACACCTTCAACTGTTCTAGAAACAATAAGACCGTTACCAATACCTGCCCCAAGAGCTGATAAACCTATTGCGATTGCTGCTGCGATTAAATTCATTTATAAATCCTCCTAGTAATTTTTAAATTAATTTTATAATTAATGGTCAGACACTTTATGTGACATATAAACCATTGTTAACATAATGAAAATATAGGCCTGGATTGAACCTACAAAGATTGAGAAACCTTGCCAGATGATTAAACCTGGAACACCAATTATCCAGCCAAATAATGTATGCGTTGTTACCCCTGCTAATAAACCAATCAATATCTCACCTGCATAAATGTTACCGTATAAACGTAGTCCTAACGTTAATGTTGATGCAAATTCCTCAAATATATTGATTGGAAGCAAGGCAACATATGGCTTTGCAAAACCTTTCATATAGTTTTTGCCACCGCGCATCTTAACACCATAATAATGTGTCAAAATAATCATTAATGTTGCTAAAGTTAACGTGACATGTGCATCGGCAGTTGGAGATTTCCACCATAAATAATGATGGTTTACAAACTGTAGTGGTAAACCTAACATATTGGCTACGAAGATAAATAATATCAGGGTAACTGCTAAAAAGTGAAATTGCCCACCTTTCGACCAAGCCATATTACTTTCAATAATACCTCTAACGAAGTCAAAAACCCATTCGATAAAATTTTGAGCGCCTTTAGGTCTTTTTTGGAGATTACGAGTACATAAGACTGCAATAATAAATACAATTATAGATGTAATCAATACCATCATAATAGTAGATAAGTTAAAATTGATATCTACTCCAAGAAAGTGCCAAGTTACAATGGGATGTTTATGATCCATTTTTCAATTTCACCTCTTTTCATATTGTACTACCATTATAATTAAACCGTTAGGCTTGTTTAATTATAGGACGAAACACAATAAATAAATACGAAATTAACAATCCTATAAGTATGCCAATAATATGTATATTCTCTCGGAACAATAACCAAATAACACAACATATTATCGCAACGAGGTATCTCCAACTATTACCTGTTGAGATATGACTTGTTGTTTTATTCAGAGACCGCCATAAGTAGTACTCAAATATACAAGTATTAATGATTGAGCCTATAGCACCCACAATTAAACCGAATACCAACGTACTTGGTTTGACATAATATAGAATTATAAGTCCGATTAAAATAACACTATAATATGTTAAAAACGGCTGAAACAAGCTACAAAAGCGATTCATGATAGAAACCTCTTTTCTGTGTCGCACACATTTGTGAAAACCGTTCCACACATACAACTTTCATGATAATATAGGGGCAAAAATGTGTCAATTATGCATTGAGAAGCTATGTGATTTGCTTACTCAATTGTCACAATTTAGACACATTTAACCCTTACTTTCTATTTCACCTTAAAAGGCTCTGGTTTATTTTGTGTTAATCCATAGTAATATTTGATATTTTCACAAATACGCTCTGACGCAAGGCCATCACCGTATGGATTTTGAGCGATGCTCATTCGCTCATATTCTGATTGATTCATGAGCAATTCTTTTGTATGTTGGTAAACATCTTCTTCTTCTGTACCTATTAATTTCAAAGTACCTGCTTCGACACCTTCTGGACGTTCTGTCGTATCTCTCAATACTAAAACAGGCTTCCCTAATGAAGGTGCTTCTTCTTGCACACCACCTGAATCTGTCAAGATAAGATGCGCTTGTGCTGCAAAATTATGGAAATCGATAACCTCAAGTGGTTCTATTAATTCAATACGTTCATGATTGTTCAAATATTGATAAGCGATTTCCCGTACTTTTGGGTTTTTATGCATTGGATACACAATGACTACATCATCGACTTCATCGACAATGCGACGTACAGCTTTAAAAATATGTTCCATCGGCTTTCCAATATTTTCACGTCGATGCGCTGTTAATAGAATAATTCGTTTATCTTTATGACGTTTAATAATGTCTGACTCGTAATCTTTATTAACTGTTGTACGCATTGCGTCAATAGCGGTATTACCCGTTACCACAACTGATTCTGTTGATTTATTTTCATTCAGTAAGTTTTGTTGCGCTTGAGTTGTCGGAGCAAAATGTAAGTCTGCCATGACTCCTGTCATTTGTCGATTGATTTCTTCAGGGAATGGTGAATATTTGTTCCATGTTCTTAAACCAGCTTCTACATGACCAATCCGAATCTCATTATAAAAAGCGGCCAAACTGCCAGCAAATGTTGTCGTTGTATCACCGTGAACTAAAATCATATCTGGCTGCGCTTCTTTAATGACATCTTCCAATCCCATTAAAACTCTAGAAGTTACTTCTGACAAAGTTTGACCTCTTTTCATAACATTAAGGTCATAATCAGGTTCGATGTTAAACGTTTCAAGGACTGAATCTAACATTTCACGATGTTGTGCAGTGACCACAACAATAGGTTCAAGTTGATCATCTTTTTTGAGTTGTAGTACAAGTGGCGCCATTTTTATCGCTTCAGGTCTTGTACCAAATATCGTCATAATCCTTTTCATTATCATTTAACTCCTTGTTTGAGAATTATTTTGTACCAAACAATCGATCTCCAGCATCACCAAGACCTGGAATGATATATGCATTTTCATCTAAACGCTCATCAAGTGCTGCAATGTAGATATCTACATCATCGTGTGCCTTTTGTAACTTTTCTACACCTTCTGGCGCGGCAATAAGACACATAAATCGAATATGGTTCGCGCCTCTTTTTTTCAATGAATTAATGGCTTCAATCGCAGACGATCCTGTTGCTAACATTGGGTCTACGACGATGATTTCACGCTCTTCAATATCTTGAGGTAACTTCACGAAATATTCAACCGCTTCAAGAGTCTTAGGGTCGCGATATAGTCCAACATGACCAATACGTGCTGCTGGTACTAAGTTTAATATTCCCGTCGTCATTCCTAAGCCTGCTCGTAAAATAGGAACAAATGCTAATTTTTTCCCTGATAGACGCTTAGCAATCGCTTTTGTTACAGGTGTTTCAATTTCTACATCTTGTAACTCTAAATTTCGTGTTACTTCATACGCCATTAACATACCGACTTCATCGACAAGCTCACGAAAAGCTTTAGTTCCAGTATTAACGTCACGAATGTAACTCAGTTTGTGTTGTATTAAGGGATGATCTAATACATGTACATTTCCCATGATAATGCCTCCGTTTGTACTAATTATGATATAAAGGGTACTTATCTGTTAAATTTCTAACGCGTATTTTAGCTTCTTCAATCACTTTTTCATCTTTGTGATTTTTAAGAACATCACTCATAATATGTGCAACCTCTTCAAACGCCTTTTCATCAAAGCCACGTGTTGTTGCAGCCGGTGTTCCTAAACGAATACCGCTAGTGACAAAAGGTTTTTCTTGATCGAACGGAATTGTATTTTTATTACATGTGATACCGACTTCATCTAGAGTTTCTTCTGCAACTTTGCCTGTAATACCTACTGAGTTTTTAACATCTACAGCTACAAGATGATTATCCGTTCCACCTGAAACAATGCGGAAGCCATTTTTTTGTAACGTTTCTGCTAATACTTTGGCATTTTTGATAACTTGTTGCTGATATGTTTTAAATTCTGGTTCTAAGGCCTCACCGAATGCAACTGCTTTACCCGCAATAACATGCTCTAAAGGTCCGCCTTGAATGCCAGGGAAAATGGTTTTATCAATGTCTTTTTGATATTCAGATTTACATAAAATCATACCACCGCGCGGGCCACGTAACGTTTTGTGCGTTGTCGTCGTTACAAAATCAGCATACTCTACTGGGTTTTGGTGTAATCCAGCTGCTACAAGTCCAGCAATATGCGCCATATCAACCATTAGTTTCGCGCCAACTTCATCTGCAATCTCTTTAAACTTTTTAAAGTCAATTTCTCTAGAATACGCAGAAGCACCAGCAACAATTAACTTAGGTTGGTGTTCTTTTGCAAGCTTTCTGATTTCATCATAGTCAATACGCTCTTCTTCTTTAGTAACACCATATTCGACAAAGTTGTAGAATTTACCACTAAAGTTGACTGGTGAACCATGTGTCAAATGCCCTCCATGACTTAAGTTCATCCCAAGGACCGTATCACCATGCTCAAGCGCAACTAAATAAACTGCCATATTTGCTTGAGAGCCAGAGTGCGGCTGTACATTAACATGTTCTGCATTAAAGATTTCTTTTGCTCGTTCAATCGCTAACGTTTCAGTTTGATCTACAAATTGGCACCCACCATAATAACGACGCCCAGGATAACCTTCTGCATACTTATTTGTCATGACTGAACCTTGTGCTTCCATTACCGCTTCAGATACAAAGTTTTCTGATGCAATCAATTCGATGTTGTTGTTTTGACGTTTAAATTCACTTTGAATCGCTTCAAAAACAGCTTTATCCTTTTTTTCAATATAAGACATAGACTTTTCCCTCTTTTCCTTTAAAGTTAATATTTCGCACGTTCTCCGCCAATTTTCTTAGGACGTGTTGTTGCCACAGTTACATTTGCTTCTCCGATGTGCTTAACTGAAGTACGTACAGGTACAGCGACATGCTTCAAGTGCATACCTATTAAGGTTTGACCGATGTCAATGCCTTTTTGAGCTTTAATATATTCAATCACTATTGGATCTTGCATATGTTGAAATGCATAGGTCGACAATGATCCTCCAGCATGAACATCAGGCACAACCGATACTTCCTCCATGCAATATGGATCAAAGTCCTTACGTTCGATCGTAATTGCACGATTGATATGCTCACAACCTTGAAAAGCGAAGCGAACACCCGTCTCCTCTTGAACTTGAACAAGTGCTTCAAATATCTCTCTAGCGGTTTCGAGTGATCCTTCAGTACCAATACGATGGCCATTAATTTCTGATGTTGAACAGCCTATGACACAAACTTCTCCTTGCTGAAAAAATGATTGAGATTTAAGTTCATTTAATAACGCTTTCAAACCTTTCATTTAACCCCTCCTCACGAGCATGCACCACAATATCACACTGACATTTTAACGATGTGCCGAAGACAATCATAACGCGCTTAGACGAAACACCAGATTAAATCAAAATCACGCTATGATTCGTTTTTAAGCTTAAAGATTTAAGCTTATTCAATTTGTAAAATGCGCTGAAACTCTATTAAAGAACTCAAAACATGCTAGATGATTTCATTATAACGCATTTTTTTCTTCACATATACTGATTACTGTATTTATACTTCAGGAATTTGATCTTTTAACTTTAAGACTAAATCTTTAAGTTGCTTAAATGTTTCTTCGTACACAGCTATGCTTCCACCAAATGGGTCTTTAACATACCCGTTTGAACCAACAAAACTTGTTAAAGTTTGAACATTCACGTCATTTCCATAAATAGAACGAATCAAATGCGTATGATCAGGCGTCATTGTTAATATGATATCCGCATTGACATCCTTCTCCGTCAAGGGTTCTGAATGTTCTTTTTGAGGATAGCCATTTTGACGAAGCAAGCGTTGTGTATTTTGTGCTAGCGGTTGTTGCTGATGTGCCATAATGCCACGAGACGCTATATCGTGCTCTGGCATTACACTTTTAGCAATTCCTTCTGCCATTGGGCTTCGACACGTATTACCCGTACATACAAAAATAATCCTCACAATAACTCATCCTTTACAAATTGATGGTTTGTTGCTTTGATCATGCGATTGACCAGTGCTTCAGCTTCATTTGACTCCAGATACCCATAAATATACGCCATATTAATACTTGGAAGTTGATCTAATCGATGTAAAGCATCGTATAGGTTATGATTCGCAGTTGTAATATCATCCGTTGTTTCACTCAAAATGATAGTAGGACTCTCTTTAGGGAGAAAGTGTTCCAAACTTTTCGGAATAATAAATGCGACATTCGACCAGTCTTCATGTGCCCCTAGATAGATGGGACCATTGATTTGCTGAATCATTTTAAGGGGTGTGTCCGGTGCGTAATGCTTGTACTTCATTCCTGGTGCAATGGGTTTATCAGTAAACGTTATCTCATTTTCGTCAATAGAGTCTGGCAATATTTCATTTAACATTGTACGCGTAATAGTACCGGGTCTTGCTATTTTAAATGGATAAGATGTACAGTCTAATACAGTACTCTCGAGGCCTGCCTCACTTTGAGACGATTGTATAATGCCATCTACTCGACCATTCAAATCTTGATATACGTGATCAAATGTTGTCGGGGATGGTCGACCACTTAAATTGGCACTTGGCGCCGCAATAGGTTTATTCAATACTTTAAGTAATGTCCGAGCAACTGGATGGCTTGGCATTCTGACAGCAATTGTATCCAGTCCGCCCGTTACACTATCACATAAATATCCTTTTTTTAAAGGGAGGATAAACGTAATAGGTCCTGGCCAAAATGCTTCCATTAACTTAATTGTTGATTCTGTCATTTCCGCTACGAATGCATCTAGCTGTTCAGTTTCATATATATGAACGATGAGCGGGTTGTCAGATGGTCGACCTTTAGCTTTATAAATATTTTGAACTGCCTGATCATCACAGGCGTTAGCACCAAGACCATATACTGTTTCTGTAGGTAGTACCACGAGCCCCCCTTTCTCATAGGTAGAGATAATCTCATCGAGTTTTGGATATGATTCAAAATGTGTATGATAATCACGTACATCCCATATTTTTGTACTTTTCACAAAGTGACACCTCTTTTCAGTTAATATTTTACTTCAAATTAAAAAGTTATGCACAGCTCAAACCGTACATAACTTTATCCATTTTATTCATGAGTCCAAATAAAACTGAGTATGCGTTCATTTCCATTAATATCACGATGCACCTCTGGAAATAAATGAGGATAATACGTTAAAAGTTTTTCTTTTAACTGTTTTCCTTGTTGATAACCTATTTCCATAACAACAGGTGCTCCATCATTTAACACTTTTGGAATATCTTGGAATAATTGTTCGTATAGTGCATAACCACCCTGATCTGCAAACAACGCGACATGTGGTTCATATTGAATGACACTTTGATCCATTGCTTTCAGTTCATCGTACCCAATATAAGGCGGGTTAGAAATCAGTCCATCCAAATATATGTTCTGATTAATAAAGGGCTTCAAGCCATCACCTAACAAAAAGTGAATATTTGATTGGTGTGTTGTAGCATTATCTCTAGCCATATTCAGCGCTTCATTTGAAATATCAGAAGCATACACCTTGAGCTGTGGTCGCTCATTTTTAACAGTAATGGCGATTACACCCGTTCCTGTTCCTATATCCGCTATCTTCCCATTGCTTGGAATTAAATTTAGAAACCGCTCGACAACTTCTTCTGTTTCTGGTCTTGGGATAAGAACATGTTCATTCACTTTAAATGATTTACCCCAAAATGTCGCTTTCCCAACAATATATTGAACAGGCACATGATTTTTTAATGCCATTAATCCTTCATCTAAATAGCATAAAATCTCTTTAGGAATAAACTGATTTTGATTCAAAATCAAGTCCATTCGATTCCACCCTAATATGTCCATAACCAACCATTCAACACTTTGGATGTCTTGTGTATACTCTGATAATTGTACTCGAGCATCACGTATCCATTCGTTATAGTTCACCATTGTTGAGTTCTTTCAATTTTTCAGTTTGCTCATGCATTGTCAGTGCATCAATCACTTCATCTAGTTTTCCTTCAATAATTTGGTCTAACTTTTGAAGCGTTAAACCGATACGGTGATCTGTCACTCGACTTTGAGGATAGTTATATGTTCGAATACGTTCTGAACGATCACCTGATCCAACAGCTGACTTACGTTGTGCAGCATACTTTTGTTGTTCTTCTTGAACTTTCATATCATATAAACGTGCTTTTAAGACTTTCATCGCCTTTTCACGGTTTTGTATTTGAGATTTTTCAGAAGATGTTGCAATAACACCTGTCGGTAAATGAGTAATACGAACAGCTGAGTCTGTTGTATTGACGTGTTGTCCACCTGCTCCACTTGAGCGATACGTATCAATTTTTAAATCTTCGTTACGAATTTCAATTTCAACATCTTCAACTTCCGGTAATACTGCAACTGTAGCTGTTGAAGTGTGAATACGCCCTCCTGATTCAGTTTCAGGTACACGTTGAACACGATGCGCACCATTTTCAAATTTTAATTTACTATATGCCCCATCACCTGAAACTGAGAAGCTGATTTCTTTATAACCACCATGATCACTTTCAGTTACTTCAACAATTTCAGTTTTAAAATGATGTGATTCTGCAAACTTTGAATACATTCGGAATAAATCACCCGCAAAAATAGCCGCTTCATCCCCACCTGCTGCTGCGCGAATCTCAACAATAACATCTTTTTCATCATTAGGGTCTTTCGGAATCAGCAAGACTTTTAATTGTTCTTCAAGTTCGGGTATTTGTGCTTTGAGTGCACTTGATTCTTCTTTAAGCATTTCAATTTCATCACTATCTTTTGTTTCACTTAACATCAGTTCGATTTCTTCTG
The DNA here is from genome assembly GCF_003012915.1 of Staphylococcus felis. Classification (NCBI taxonomy): domain Bacteria; kingdom Bacillati; phylum Bacillota; class Bacilli; order Caryophanales; family Staphylococcaceae; genus Staphylococcus; species Staphylococcus felis. The sequence goes on from NZ_CP027770.1 coordinate 45,875, forward strand.
TGTCTTCTTTAACTTGTTTGTAATGACGGTAGACATCGACAGTCTTTTGTAACTCTGCTTGTTCTTTTGAATACTTTCTCAATTTATCTGTGTCACTGACGACATCAGGATCACTTAATAATTCATTTAACTGTTCATATCTTTCTTCTACGATATCTAATTGATCAAACATTAATTTAAGTCCTCCTCTTCTGTTTCAGATGGTGCTACAACGTGATGTGCACGGCATCTTGGCTCATAGCTTTCATTTGCCCCTACTAAAATGGTAGGATCATTCAATTTTGCTGGTTTTCCATCAATTAAACGTTGCGTTCGACTTGATGAAGCCCCGCACACTGCACAAACTGCTTGAAGCTTTGTAATGTGCTCACTCACAGCAAGCATCTCCGGAACTGGGTGAAACGGTTCGCCTCTGAAATCCATATCCAAGCCTGCCGTAATCACACGATACCCCTTTTCTGCTAATTGTTCCGCAATATGTACAATATCTTTATCAAAAAATTGAATTTCATCAATCCCAATAATGTCTACACCTTTCAAGTCATAATCAAATATTTCGCTTGCAGACATAATCGTTATCGCTTCAATGGCATTACCATTATGAGATACAACTTTTTCTTTTTGATATCTATCATCAATAGTCGGCTTAAACACAACTACTTTTTGTTTAGCATATATACCTCTACGCAGTCGTCGAATCAATTCTTCAGACTTTCCGCTAAACATACTTCCAGTGATACATTCTATCCAACCTGAATGGTACGCTTCATACATAATTATTTCCACCTTTTTCTTTCAAAACAAAATCAATTCATTATATCATATTTTTAAGTACGTTATAGTGATTCAAATAAAAAGGATTGTGCTTTTTAAAATCAAAAATGATATTGTTTTAACAAAAAAAGCACCCCCAAATGAATGGGAATGCTTGAATCGTCATTAGTTGTTTGATTTGAGACCAAACTTTTTGTTGAAACGTTCCACACGTCCGTCTGCTGCTGCGAACTTTTGACGACCAGTGTAGAATGGGTGTGAATCAGAAGAGATATCTAAACGAATAACTGGGTACTCGTTACCATCTTCCCACTCCATAGTTTCACTTGTTTGTTTTGTAGAACCGCTTAAGAATTTGTAGTTAGTCGTTGTATCTAAAAAGATGACTTTGCGGTATTCAGGATGGATTCCTTGTTTCATTATTTTCAGCTCCTTTGCCCTGAACCATCTGGAACAGAGTTATTTGTGAGTACTTACCCAATACTTAAACATTATATATGGTGAAAAGTTAAAAAGCAACCCTACTTTAGGAATTGTTCAAATTTAAATAATAGGTTTCCCTGTCTTTGTGCTGTCAATAGCACGTTTTTGCAGCTCTGCAAAAAATGCTTCATTCGTTTTAGTCCGTTTGATTGCACGTATAAAACGTTCGGCAAAGTCCGGTGAGTTTGAAAGCATATTGCGTAATTGCCATAAGCTATCCAATTCTTGTTTAGAAATCAACATTTCCTCTTTACGTGTAGAGCTACGATTGATATCAATAGCTGGGAAAATACGTCTTTCTGACAAACGACGATCTAAATGTAACTCCATATTCCCAGTTCCTTTGAATTCCTCATAAATCATGTCATCCATTCTAGAACCAGTATCTACCAATGCTGTGGCTAATATTGTTAGACTGCCACCCGCTTCAATATTACGTGCTGCACCAAAGAAGCGTTTAGGACCGTGTAACGAAGCAGGGTCTAACCCTCCTGATAAAGTTCGACCACTTGGGGGAATGACTAAATTGTACGCTCTCGCTAATCGTGTAATTGAATCCATTAAAATAATAACGTCTTCTCCTATTTCGACTAAACGTTTCGCACGCTCTAATAAAAGTTCTGATACTTTAACATGATGTTTAGGATGTTCGTCAAATGTTGAGTGTACAACTTCTGCCTCTTCAACTGAACGTTCCAAATCAGTTACTTCTTCAGGTCTTTCTCCAACTAATAATATAAATAGTTTAGCCTCTGGTTTATTTTTTACAATTGCATTTGCGATTTCTTTAAGTAAAGTGGTCTTTCCTGCTTTAGGTGGCGCAACGATCAATCCACGTTGACCTAGGCCGATTGGGGTAATTAAGTCCATCACTCGTGTTGAGTATTGATGAGGTTCAGTTTCAAGCTTAATACGTTCATCTGGATATAATGGCGTTAATGCTTGAAAGTGCGGTCGCTTTTTGACTTCTTCTGCATTGTGATCATTCACAAAGTCGACTTGCAGTAATCCATAATATTTTTCATTTTCTTTCGGCTTTCGGACTTTTCCTGTTACTTTATCTCCGAGCTTGATTTCAAATCGTCTAATTTGGCTTGCTGATATATAAATATCCTTTTCACCTTTTGAGAAATTGACAGTTCGCAAAAAGCCGTATCCGTCTTGTTGAATATCGTCTAAGATACCTTCCATATAGTAATTGCCATCTTTTTCCATTTGAGCTTCCATAATGGCAAGAACCAGTTCCTTCTTATTCAATTTACTGTAGTTGATGACTTTTAAATCTTTAGCTTTTTGTGTCAAAGCTTTTGTGGTATAATTTTTATACAGTTCATGAAAGGACTCATACTGGGGTGAGGTTCTCTCTCGTGTAGTCATATTTAAACACTCATTTCGTATTATTTTCTATAATCATAAAGCATCTAGCAATACGATATCAAGAATACTATAGCAAAATTTAACATTAAAGACAAAACTTGTATTGAAGAATTAAAATTCAATATCCTTCTTTATTCGGTTATCATTTCACCTCAATATACATAAATAGAATTCCAAATTAAAAATGATATAAATCGTATGAAATGGTTCGAAATATTGCCTAAACTAATTTTAACAGCGGCGTTTTTAATAAATGAATTGGGTAACTGGCTTTAATTTCTGATTTACATCATTTCTAAAACCAGCTACCCAAAATGATATTAAACAATTTATTCAATCGTTAATTTAAAACTATTGGTAGTATCCAGCGATAGATTTAACTTCTAAAAATTCTTCGATACCATAGTCGCCCCATTCTCTACCTAATCCAGATTGTTTATAACCACCAAATGGCAAATCAGGTGCGCGACCTGCTTCATTAATTTCAACCGTACCCGCTTCAATAGAACGTGCGACATGTGTTAATGTGTCTTTATCCTTACCGTATACATATCCAGCGAGTCCATATTTTGTATCGTTTGCAATTTCAATAGCTTCATCAAGATCTTTATAGGTGATGACAGACATCACAGGGCCAAAAATTTCTTCTTGTGCAATTGTCATTTTATTATGGACATTTGCAAAAATAGTCGGTTGTGCAAAGTATCCTTTTTCGAGTCCTTTTGGCTTACCGAGACCACCATAATATAATTCAGCACCTTCATCAATGCCTTTTTGGATATAATCTTGAACTTGTTTAAATTGCTTTTCACTCACAATCGGTCCCATTTGTGTTTCTTTGCTTTGTGGGTCACCCACTTTGACTTCTTGCATCGTAGTTTTGGCTTTTTCTAAAAATGTATCTTTCATCGATTCAGGAATAATCGTTCGCGTTCCTGCTGTACAGACTTGCCCCGTATTATTAACCACTTTGCCAACTGCCGCTTTTGCCGCCTCTTCAATATCAGCATCATCTAGAATAATATATGGTGATTTACCACCAAGTTCAAGTGAAACCTTTTTAAAATCTTTGCTGGCTTTTTCCATAATTTTTGAACCTGTACCACCTGAACCTGTAAACGACATCATACGTATATCTGGATGTTCGCTAAGTGGATTTCCAACACCTTCACCATCACCATTAACAAGGTTAAATACACCTTTTGGCACACCTACCTTATCAAAAATTTCAGCTAAAATAATCGCTGCAAATGGTGTCATTTCAGAAGGCTTTAAAACAACCGGGCTTCCTGCTGCAAAGGCAGCTGCTAATTTAAGAGATGTTTGATTTGTCGGGAAGTTCCAAGGTGTAATTAATCCTGCAACACCTATTGCTTCCTTTACAATTAAGTGATCTCCACGTCTTTCTTCAAATTGAAAATCATCTAGCGCATCATATGCAGCTTGAAAATGGTTCAGTCCCATTTGATAATGGACATCTTCTGATTTTTGGATAGGTGATCCAAGTTCTAATGTCATCGCTTCAATTAAATCTTCTTTGCGATTTTTGTATTCTTCAACTATTCGACCTAGAAGTGCTTGACGTTCTTTAACAGGCATATGACGAAACTCTAAATAGACTTTTCGTGCTGCTTCAACAGCTTTGTTCACATCTTCTTCGTTGCCTTTAGCTATACGACCAAATACTTCTTCAGTCGCTGGATTGATAACATCGATAGTTTCGCCACTAGCACTATCAATCCATTCTCCATTGATATACTGCTTGATTTGCTCTCTCATGAACTAACACTCCTCTATTTATGTGTTTATATATTTTAATTAACCGTTAAGTACATAGGATAAACCTTGTTCATATGACACTCAATCATTTCAACTTGTAAGGAATTTATCTTCTCACAAAAATAAGGCTAGAACACATCGTTCCAGCCCAAAAATTCACAATAAAATGATATATAATCTAAGATGCCTCAATGCTTAACTTGATTGAGGATTTTCAGTTAATTCAACATGTTCATGCGCCCAATCTTCTAACGGTTTTAAAGCTATAGCCAAATCTTTGCCTTTTTCGGTCAAATGGTAACAAACAGAAGGAGGATTTTGAGAAATAACTTCTTTAGTCAAAAGTCCCGCTTCAGCAAGTTCTGCAACCTTCAGAGACAATGCGCGATTCGTGATTGGCTTTAAGTCTCTTTTCATTTCAGAAAAATGTGCTTTATGTTCAGGACATGTTGAAAGATAATGCATGATTAACCCATTCCAACTACGTCCTAGTATTTTAAATGTTTCTTCCAAATATGGGCATACTTCCATAGTTATCACCTCTCTTATTAGTACGATGTGATAACAAAATTCATGACTAGGCATTCATTGTTTCAGTCCATATCTCTGCGCCTAATTGCTTTAATGTCTGTACAATATCTGTATATCCTCTGTAAATGTGCCTTACATTAAAAATTGTCGTCACACCATCCGCAATTAATCCAGCTACAATTAAACATGCGCCTGCTCTCAAGTCACTCGCATATACATCCGCACCTTTTAATGTTGACGGTTTAATCGTTGCAGTACCTCTATCTGAGTCGATAGAAGCATTCATATTTTGTAATTCTTTAACGTGCTTGAATCGTTCTGGATAAATCGTATCTGTCACAAAACTTGGCCCATCTGCTAAAAATAATAATGGTGTTATAGGTTGTTGTAGATCTGTTGCAAAACCTGGATACACAAGTGTTTTGATATCTACACTATTATACTGATTACGTGATTTAACAATCATATAATCGTCTCCCACTTCGATACCAACACCGAGTTCTTTTAGTTTTACAGTAAGGGGTTCAACATGTTTTGGAATAATATTATTAATTACTACACACTCACCACTTGCAGCTGCAATACACATATATGTGCCCGCTTCAATTCTATCAGGTATGATTGCATGACGACTTCCATGCAATCGTTCTACTCCAGTAATTTTGATTGAACTTGTCCCTGCACCTGAAACTTTAGCACCCATACTATTTAAAAAATTGGCTACATCAACGACCTCAGGCTCTTTAGCAGCATTTTCAATCATCGTTTGTCCTTCTGCTAAGCTAGCAGCCAACATAATATTGATAGTCGCACCTACACTCACAATGTCAAGGTAGATATTCGCCCCTATCAACTTGTCAGCTTCTAGTTTCATCGTGTGTCCATCTGTTTCATCGACCTTAGCACCAAGCGCTTTGAACCCTTTTAAATGCTGATCTATCGGTCTTGGTCCTAATGGGCATCCCCCAGGCAGTCCAATAACACACTTCTTAAAGCGACCTAACATTGCGCCCATCATATAATAGGATGCACGCAAAGATTCCACTTTATGATTAGGCAACACCATATTTTTAATATCTGTCGGGTCTACAGAAAGCGTCGTCCCATCTAATGAAGTAGTTATATTTAAATCCTCTAATAAACTAACAAGTGTCTCAACGTCTGAAATTTTAGGTAACCCCTCTAAAGTGACTGGCCCTGTAGACATCAGTGAAGCAGGTATAATCGCAACAGAACTATTTTTAGCACCACTGATGTCAACTTTGCCATTTAAAAGTCGCCCACCTTTAATTTTAATTACTTCTTGTGCCATGTTATTGAACTCCTTTTCCCTTGCACGTTTCTCGATAAAATACCACATTAAAAGCATTATAAAGTAAAATTTTAAAAAATGCAAAGTTACCGTTTTTAACTTCTTTATTTTTGACACTTATTATTATAATTATTTTATATATGTCATTTTATAAATTTTTAGAACTAAATAAAAGTAATGAATAATGGAATAAAACTATTATTACGCCGTAAAAACCGGTGAGAAAACATCGACGTGACAAAAGAGTACTATATCACACTATTTTTTGAGGATTTGATAGGTTTATGATATGTGTATGTATTGATTATACATGCTCATTTTACTATTTAAAAGAATCCTAGATATAATTTCTAGCCAAAATAGAGAATAAGTCTGGGCCATAAATATCTCAGTAATCGAAAAACTTCGAGACTTGCGTAAGCATTTACAAAAAATCTCGAAGCTTTTCCTTGACATAAGTTCTTATTTTTTAAAGCATAATCGTGAATGATTACATACATAAGCGAACTATTGATGACGAGACTCCTGAGGAACCAGGACTAGCTAAAGATTACAGACTGAAGCTGCCCTCTCGGAAAGCGAAGTCATATCATACAAAATTTTATCATAAAAAGAAGCGCTAAGACGCATTTGTATTAAAAAGCATCTTAACGCTATTTATTTTGGGATTGATGTCCCACACTCAACATTTCAATCGTTGATAATCTCCTATCATGCTGTTGTCAAATCAAGTTTCACAAGATATGACACTCAATCACATATCTCAACTTAACCTTTAATGTTATCTGCTTTGTTAGAAGTACCAAACTCTTTAATTTTACCAATTACTGTTTCTTTAATCACTTCACGTGCTGGTCCAAGATATTTACGTGGATCATAGACTTCTTTGTCAGCTTCTAATACTTCACGCACACGTTTTGCAGAAGCAATTTGGTTTTCAGTATTCACATTGATTTTAGCTGTACCAAATGAAATGGCTTTTTGAATATCATGTGTTGGAATACCTGTACCACCATGTAACACAAGTGGTAAACCTGTTGATGCACCAATTTCTTCCATTTCTTTAAAGCCTAGGTTAGGTTCGCCTTTGTATGGACCATGTACTGATCCTAATGCTGGCGCAAGTGTATCAATACCTGTTTCTTTTACTAATTGTTGACATTCGATTGGATCAGCATAGATAACGCCATCTGCAACAACATCATCTTCTTGACCACCAACAGTTCCAAGTTCAGCTTCAACAGATACGCCACGTTCGTGAGCGTATTCAACCACTTTAGACGTAATTTTTACATTGTCTTCGAATGATTCGTGTGAAGCATCAATCATAACTGATGTAAATCCAGCATCAATAGCTTCTTTACATTTTTCAAAACTTGAACCATGATCTAAGTGAATTGCTACAGGAACTGTAATTTGATAATCATGTAATAAACCTTCCACCATTTTTACAATAGTATAAAATCCACCCATGTAACGTGCAGCACCTTCTGAAACACCTAAAATAACAGGCGCATTTTCTTCTTGTGAAGCTTGAAGAATCGCTTGTGTGAATTCTAAATTGTTAAGATTGTATTGACCTACTGCATAACCATTTTCTTTTGCGTCGATTAACATTTCTTTCATAGATACTAAAGGCATGAAAGTTCCTCCTATGGTGCATAATGCACAAATATTTATACCTGAATTATACCAAAACCTAATGCATTTTGCATGACTAAATTGCTTCATTTGAAAGAAATTGTGAAAAAAATCGCAATTTTAAATATGAAAGCGGATGCATCTATTGACACTTTGCTGTCGTTGATTATTATTTTTGAATCTAATACAATAAATTGCGAACCTTTCCTATTTCGAGTGAATTAAAATAAAGGAGTTTTGATAATGTCAAAAATGTTAACCACTCAACTGACTGGCGTTTTTCATCGCTTAGAATCACAATCTCTTGATATCCAAATGGCCGCACAAAGCTTAATCCAAGCTATCGGGGGTGAAGGCCATATTTATGTTAAAGGCTATGGCGACTTAAAACACTTTGAAAATTATATAGTTGAGAGTTCTGAACGACTCAAATCTAGTCAGACTTTGGATAGTTTACACTCATTTGATCAACTTGATAGCACAGATCGTATTTTGTTATTTAGCCCTTACTTTGACGAAGCTATTCAGCAAGATTTAACACAACTTTTGAATGATGATCGTGACGTTGTCGTCATAACAAACAAATCTAAAGACACAACATTACCTGATCACCTTGTGCATTTTGTAGATCTTTCAACCCCTCGTCCCATCGTTTATACAGAAGATTTTGACAAAGTGGTCACACCTCACATCATCTCAATGGGGTACATTTATTATGAAATTTATACGCAAATGGTCGAAATGATTACAGACTTAGAATTATAAAAAAAGAAGTGAAGTTACGCCATCTTTAATGGCTCTAAACTTCACTTCTTCCATATTAATCAGCCCATACATTATTGATTTTGGTGTTTGACTGCTGCTTCTATAAATGACTTAAAAATGGGCTGCGGACGATTAGGTCGAGATAAAAATTCAGGATGGAATTGACATGCTATAAAAAATGGATGCTCTTTTATTTCAACCATTTCAACTAATCGACCGTCCGGACTTGTTCCGGAGAAAATCATGCCTGCTTCTTCTAATTTTTCGCGGTAATTGTTATTAAATTCATAACGATGACGATGACGTTCCTCAATTTCAGATTTACCATAAATTTTTTCAGCTAATGTGCCTGCTTGAATTGCACATGGATATAAACCTAAACGTAATGTGCCACCTAAATCTTCAATGTCTTTTTGTTCAGGTAATAAATCAATGACAGGGAATGGTGTATTCGGATCTAACTCAGCTGAGTGTGCATCATGAAGACCAACAACATGACGCGCATATTCAACAGTAGCTAATTGCATGCCTAAACAAATACCGAAAAACGGGATTTGCTGTTCACGTGCATATTTAATTGCAGAAATTTTTCCTTCACTTGCACGGAATCCAAAACCACCTGGCACTAAAATACCGTCTACGTCAATTAAATATTCAGCTGCATTCTCATCCGTCACTTCACTTGAATCAATCCAGCGAATATCAATATCTTTCATAAATTGATAACCCGCATGCTTTAATGACTCAGCAACCGACAAATAAGCATCTTGTAATGACACATATTTACCTACTAAAGCGATTGTCACTTTACCTTCTAAATTATTGACGATATTGAGTAAATGGTTCCATTCATCGAGCTGTGCATCACGTTCAACTTCTAATCCTAAGCGCTCAATGACAATATCATCCATACCTTGACGACTTAATTGTAATGGAATTTCATATAATGATTCCGCATCACGACATTCAATTACACCTTTTTTATCAATATCACAGAACAACGCAATTTTGTCTTTTAAGTCTTGTCCCATTTCATATTCAGTACGAACAACGATTAAATCAGGTTGAATCCCAAGACCTCTCAACTCTTTAACACTATGTTGCGTTGGCTTTGTTTTCATCTCTCCAGCAGCTTTAATATATGGTAACAGTGTACAGTGCACATACATCACATTTTCGCGACCTAAATCGCTGCGAATTTGACGAATCGCTTCGATAAACGGCAATGATTCTATGTCCCCAGTTGTACCACCTATTTCAGTGATAACAACATCAGCATTAGTACTTTCTCCTGCCAAAAGTAAACGCGACTTGATTTCATTTGTAATATGTGGAATAACTTGAACTGTCCCGCCTAAATAGTCACCGCGACGCTCTTTTTGAAGGACATGCGAGTAGACTTTACCTGCTGTTACATTTGAGTACTTGTTGAGATTAATATCAATAAAACGCTCATAATGTCCCAAATCTAAATCTGTTTCTGCACCATCATCTGTCACAAAGACCTCACCATGTTGATACGGACTCATTGTACCTGGGTCAACATTTAAATAAGGGTCAAATTTTTGGATTGTTACTTTTAAACCTCGATCTTTTAATAAACGTCCGAGCGAAGCGGCTGTAATTCCTTTTCCTAGGGATGATACAACGCCACCTGTTACAAAAATAAATTTAGTCATTTAAAATAATGCCTCCTCAACTCAATAATAAAAACTGTAGTTCAATTTATGTAGGGGTAATTGACAAGTTCATAAGGAAATGAATTACACTATAAAATAAAAAATGTTCCCTCTCACAATGTTTATATTGTAAGGGGAACGTTAACGTCAAACTGATTTATCAGCTTATTTATTTTCACTTAAGACATATATTTTGCCTTAGACGTACGCTTTCATTTATTCGTCCTTATTTATAAGGAGCCCGAATAAAATTCTATCACGTTGACATAAAAAGTCAATAAACTTTAGAACGATTTGTAAAAATTGTAGTTTAGTCCTACTTTAGAACGCTTCTTCCTCAGTTTCTTCTTCGTCTTCTATTTCGTCGTCTTCATCATACTCACCTTCGTAAGTCTCATCAATTTCTTCTTCATCATCTTCAACAACTAAGTCAGATTCTTCAATTTCATCTTCAACGCGCTCATCTTCTGGATCTTCTAAGCTTTCTTGATCATCAGTACGATTAGGAATATTATCGTCGCCTTCCATATCGTCTTCACCTAATAATGTTAGGTTTTTGTCTTCTTCATCGTCTTCATCCAAAATGTCGAATTTTTGGATAGTCGGTGCTATTTTTTCTTCTATATCATCGACTGAATACCAATCGCGAAGGCCCCAGACATTATCCCCTACACTTAAAAAGCGACCATCAGTATTAAGGTCTGTGTAGAATTGAACGATACGGTTTTCAATCTCGTCATTTTCATACTGACCTAAACGTTTGAATTCATCAATAATGTCATAGAGGTTCATCGTTTTATTTTCTTCTTTTAATAGCGTGTAGGCCATATTAATAAATGATTTTTCATCTACCATTTCTTTTGTGTAATCTTGTAATTTCATCAGCACATCTTCCTTTCAAGATTGACTTATAGTTTATATTCGGTTCATTTAGTAAGAGGATTAATAAAGTATAACAAAAATAGATTATATATGACTGTTTCATATTTCGCAATGAAAGTTTATGAATTAACATGTTGCTATATTAACATCTTAATCATATCCAATAAGATAATCCTATCACTTATATATACGAAACGCTATGACTATATATTTAATAGTAATGATGATGTTAAAATCAAGTATTTAATTAACCGAACCATACTTATAAACCATAAAAGCCCTTGAAACGTTTCACTACAGTTATTTAAGACTTCTAACTTATGAACTGCACCTTCAATACCATTTGCTTAGTAGTTAATATACTTTTCAAATGAAACAAAGTCGTCATTACTGAGGGTCTCAACAAAGTTACTTTTTTCAAACAATGGTTTTAATCGATGTCTAGGACCAAATAAAGTAACTTCGATAACTTTAATGCCATCAAGACTTTTACGCACATAAGTCGCCAATTGTCTTAGTGCATTTTGTGCAATACCTGTATCTCGATATTGATCATATACGTACAACGCTCGTATAATCAGTCGTTCATTAAACGCTTCAATAGCAATAAATCCAACCTTTTCACCATCTAAAGATAAATTGACGATATCAATTGAACTCCCATCAGAATGTGCACTATATTCCAATTTTAAGGATGAAACGTATTTTGAGTCCAAGTCTAAATAATATAAGCGCTCTTTCCCGAGTGGCCCTTCTTCTTTAGTTGCCGTATGCATAAACCCAGCCCGTTCGTATACATTCCATGCCGCTTCATTTTCAGCATCGACTACTAAAAATAAATGATTAAAGTCTGGGAAAATCGTTTGAACATAAGCAGGTAAATTCATCATAATTTTTGTACCATATCCATTACCTTGATAAGCTTCATTAATCGATAATGAGCGTACATAGACGACCTCTTTAGGTGTATCGTAACCTTCATGTTGATAATGTTTATGCAATACAAAAAAACCAACTACCTCATCTTTGTCGTTAATGACAACATTTGCAACTCTATCACTATCGTCGAGTGCATCATCTAATACATCTTTGGGTAAAGAGGAATAAATCATCTGACGTTCACTTAATTTAAATTGATTTAAGGCATCGCGGTATTGCTCTTCGAATAATTGTATAGTAATATCATCAAAGCGTTCACTTTTTTTCATTGTAGTGTTAGCCATTCCTTTGCTTAATTATTTCTTTTTAATTTTTACACCCTTTGACGTTTTTTAAACACTATTTGATGAATTATATTGTAATAATTAGAATAAATGATGAAGCATTGAAAGTTGACATGATATTAAAATAAATAAAGAAGGGGACTATATGAAAAAAGAAACAAAGCAAAAAAAGAAAAATCGGAATATTGTTTACACTGTATCATTTGCAATTATTTTAATTTTAACGTTATTAGCTGCAGCATTTCCAAAACGCTTCGGCGCATACGCACAATCAATATATGACCTTATTGCTTTAAATTTTGGATGGCTTTTCCTAATGATTGTCTTTGTACTTGATGTGTTTTTAATATTGTTAGCAGCCTCACGCTACGGTCGATTCAAACTAGGCCGTGACCATGAAGAGCCGGAATTTTCATTTATTTCTTGGGTAGGTATGTTGTTTTCGGCCGGATTAGGTGTCGGAATTGTATTTTGGGGTGTTGCAGAGCCACTTACACACTACTTGCACTCGCCATTCCCAAATTCAATAGAAGGACAAACACCTGAAGCCGCTCGCTTAGCAATGGGGTACACTTTCTTCCATTGGGGCATTTCACAATGGTCCATTTTTGCTATGAGTGGTTTAATCGTTGCATATTTCCAATTTAGAAAAGATCGTGACGGTTTAATTTCCACCGCTATGGAACCTGTTTTTGGAGAAACTTATCGTCGTCCATTTCGAAATATTATTGATATTTTAGCTATTATCGCAACAGTGATGGGGATTGCGACTTCAATTGGACTAGGGATTTTACAAATCGCTGGTGGATTAAATCATGTTTTTAAAGTACCTAACAATGCATGGACATTAATCATTATCACTTTACTGATGACATTTATCTTTTTAGGATCCGCTTTGACAGGCATTAATCGTGGAGTCAAATGGTTAAGTAACTTAAATATTTTGATTGGTTCATTGCTTTTAATCTTTATCTTTATATTTGGTGATCTACGCTTTATTGTTGAAACCTTTACAGTTTCAATTAGTGAGTACTTATCTCATTTTATCCAGTATAGTTTGCGGGTTGATCCTTATACAGGTAATAATGCATGGATTCAGCAATGGACTGTATTCTATTGGGCTTGGGTGATTTCATGGTCTCCATTTATAGGTGGCTTTGTTGCCAGAGTTTCAAGAGGACGTACGATTCGCGAATTTGTAATTGGTGTACTTATCATTCCACCCTGTATCTCGTTTGCATGGATTGCTGGATTTGGTGGCACTGCCATCAATTGGGCTCTCAACCATAACGATGGTATTGAAAAAATCGTCGACAAAGATTATACGGTGGCTCTATTCGAACTTTTAAGTAAGTTTCCGTTACATGAAGTGACTAGCGCTTTAGCCATTATTTTAATCTTTACTTTTATTATCACGAGTGCAGATTCTACAACCCACATTGTTTCAGGTATGGCGACAGGTGGCGTTGAAAATCCTAAGCGTAAACACAAAATGGTATGGGGGATATTAATTGGTGCTATTTCTGTATCTTTAACAGTAGCAGGCGGGCTTACAAGTTTACAAACTGCTTCGGTTGTAACGGGATTACCTTTTTCGATTATCCTATTACTGATGGTCTTTTCACTGATGAACGCTTTACGACGTGAACATATCAAACATTTTAAAATGACACACATTGATGATGAAAAAGATTTCTCAAAAACGATTGAAGAACGAGAAAGTGACAACGAAATGTAACACAGTTCACTAAGGTGTCGGGACAAAAACGATTAGAATTTGAGGAGAATCGAGTTTATCGCTTGTTCAGACTAAACATTGTCATACCCTAGTCCCCTCACTGTTTACAATCTTATCTCATTTTTATATTTAACTGATATGCTGTATCCATCTATCTATCACGGTAAATTTTATCTTGTAATTTAATATGTAATCGATATACTAAGGTTGGCAAATTATTTTTTGAGGTGACAAGTCATGCGAATTGGAATCGATGCTGGAGGAACACTTATTAAAGTCGCAATAGAAGATCAAGGCAAACGTCAGTATCACACATATCTTACTACTGAAATTGAACAAGTGGCATCTTGGCTAAATGCGCAACCGTGCCAAGACATTCATATTACTGGAGGAAATGCAAAAGTACTCTCAGATCACCTAAATTGCACGCCTTATTTATACATTGAATTTGATGCAGCAGATAAAGGTATCAACGTATTATTAAAAGAGCAAGGCATTCACATTTCACGTTATATCTTTACGAATGTAGGAACTGGAACGTCGCTTCATTTATCCGATAAAGATGGACAACGTCGCGTTGGTGGTATTGGTACTGGTGGTGGCATGATCCGTGGTCTTGGCTATTTATTAACTGGAATTACAGATTACCAAACTTTAACTCAATTAGCATTAGACGGAAACCGAGACATCATTGACTTAAAAGTAAAGCATATATATAAAAATGATACACCTCCCATCTCTGGAGAATTAACAGCTGCCAACTTTGGCCATGTCCTTCTCAACTTAGACCAAACATTTACAGATGCAGATAAACTGGCCTCTTTAATGGGCGTTGTTGGCGAAAGTTTAACAACCGTTTCTATTCATGTTGCACGTGAACATCAGGTTGAGGATGTTGTATATATTGGTTCATCATTTAATCACAATCCCCTTTTACAAGAGATTGTTACAAACTATACGATTTTAAGAGGATTTAAACCGCACTACCTACAAAATGGTGCTTTTGCTGGTGCGTTAGGAACGCTTTATTTATAATCCATTCTATTTTATAACCTATAGATCACATAAAAGCGAGGAAGCTGGGACATCAATCCCAAAATAATAGCGTAGAGATGGTTCATGATTGAATCACCTCTATGCTATTCTTTTATCAATCATTCGTATTGTTTGGCTCACATTTCCTAGGGGAGATGGGGCGAGCCCCGGTCTCGACGCTCATCCTATTCCCTCAGGCGTCTCGCCAACAATACGACGTGATATACATGTAATTTACACTAAAATACTTTAAAAAAATAAGACACTTTCGTATCATTCAAAAATAAATAAAAAATCAGTAGAACCATTTGGGGATTCAATCGCATATCGGTGCGAGGATTAAGCAAAGTAAAATGAGAACTCGTCTTTGCACTTATGACATTAAATATAAAGAAATGAGTTGTATGTCGCGCGACTAAACATATCATTAAAAGAAAAACTTCGAGATTTTTCGTAATTTCTTACGAAACCCTCGAAGTTTTTCGATTACTGAGGTATTTATGTCACAACCCCACTTATGTTAAATCGTTAATTCATTTGCTAGTTTTTGTGCAGATACAATGGTGCCAATAACACCAGGCTTAACATCAATTGCAACATAGCGGTTGTCGTCTCGTAATTCATCTAACCACTCTGAAAAAACTTCTCCTTCGACATCAATCAGTTCAAATGTTTCAAAATCTTCTTTTGCCACTTTATCCGCACGTTGGCTCAAGCTCCATACAGGTACAAAATGAGATTGCTCAAAATTATCATTCTCATCATATACAACCATAAACTGCTTGTAACCCTTTTTTGTCAGACCATACACTGTATCTGTCTTTGCAATATCTTGAACAAATTCACGAATTCGAATACGATCGAGATCAGACATTAGCTCATTAATAGCGTCAACAATTCTAATTTCGTGACCCTCGATATCTTTCGTTACATTGACTAGTGCTTCATCTTCATCATCAAACATATCATCTAATTCATAAGTCGCGAAACGGTCGATATCCATCGTCTTAATCTTATCATAATCAACATTTAAGTTTTCTAAATACTCTTTTGCTAATGATTCTCTCGTCCAAAAACAAAATAAGTCTTTACCATTATGGCTATGCTTGATAATCTTTTTATCTTTAACAGCCAAAAAGAATTGTTCATTTGTCAAAATGTCTTTGTAAAAGCGTTCATTTTTGTATGACATGGCTAAACTCCTTTTCATTATCAACCTATCTGTGAATATAAACTAGATTGAGTCATTCGTCAATCTCATCACTATTTACAGCTATTCACTTTGCCTAATTTAGTCCTTCAACAAACCTGCTTTCACTTCAAATTCGTGCTCAAGTAATGCAATGTCCTCTTCGTGATCAGCATGCCAAATACCAGCAAATCTTGAATTAACCTGCTCATCTTGGTACCAATCACCATCATAATAAGATAATGGATATAAGACCCCTTTCTCGACATACTCAACGATTGTTTTGAAAAAGCGTTCATTATCTCCGTCAGCGAAATAGCTATAAAACTTGTGATATTTTCCTTTCAATAAAGGGGCTAATAACAACATACTTGTAGAGCCATTTTGTCTGTAATTAAGATCAATTGCATACACATCCCCTTTTGCATCCACTAACAAATCAAAACCAGCAATACCAATAAAACCATGGTCAACACCTATTTGCATAAGTTCTCGACCTGCTTCAATGACTTTGTCGGGTACATCAATAGCATTGATATTTCCATTATAAAACCCGTATGCATTCGTCAATTGTTTTGCTGACCCTATATATACAATACCATGATCAGGATGTAGCGCGTACTGCACGCAATAATTTTCAACTGCATCAATACACTCCTCTATAATCAGTGTGTCTGTTTGATGTTTTGCACGTGCAATTCGTTTCTTAGCTGCTTCTAAGTCTTCACTTGTATAACAAATCATCACACCATATCCGCCTGCAGTCGGTAGTTCATCTCCTGGTTTAATCACAACCGGTAAATCCCATTCTTCAATAACCTCATTGAATGCTTCAATAGGTACGACTTGACGCCTCGGTAAGTATTTACCATTTGTCCATTCAGGAATTTTAGATTTATTATTTAATTTTGTAAAGATATCTTTGTCCATCGCATATTTATCACCTGTAACAATGTCTTCACCGTGTACATATTGAAAGTAAATGTGACGATTTTCCTCGTATGCCAGCTTTTTCAGCAAATTCTCATACGTTTCTTGATTTTTAAATGTATATACATTTTTAGGGATGGTACGCCCAATTAATTGAAATAACGTTTCAAGACGATGCGTCACACTCGCTTCATGTACAATGACTGGAAGATTTGAAATGAGTAGTTCTCTACCAGTTAAAAAGTTTGATTGGTGTTCATTAGTTTCTAGCCATGGATTTGAGACATATGATGGTCTTGAAGTGTAGACTACATTTGTATCGTAAAGATCCCCCATTGTCATTTTCAGATACTTCGTCATTTATAATTTCTCCCTTAATATTTGATGGTGTGATTGAATTGATTTTAATAAATTTTCATCTTGAATCAATGTTGCGCCCATCAATGCAATAATTTTAGCGCCTTTAACAAGTGCTTTATCCCCCATAGGACTTACAGCTGCTTCACGAAAGCGATGTGTATGTCCGACTAAACTTCGTGGTCCTATTTTAATATGTGGATGTATCGTGGGTACGACGTGACTTACATTCCCCGTATCTGTAGATCCAAAACCAAAGTCATCATGGCTGACTTCTTCTCCTAATTCAACGGCATGACGTTCGAATAATGCATCCAGCTCCGGCGTACGTAAAAACTCATTGACACCGTTTTGGATAGGACCAAATTCATAATTACAGCCCGTTTGGATTGCCGCACCTTTTGCAATTTGATGGACACGTTCAGTTAATATATCAAGCTCTTTACGTGTAGACGCTCTAGTATAAAAACGCGCATGGGTAAAGTCAGGAATAATATTAGCTGCGCGACCACCGTCTAAGATCACACCATGCACACGTTCAGATTTTCGGATATGCTGACGTATTTGCGCAACGCCATTGAAGAAACTTAACATAGCATCAAGGGCGTTACGGGCTTCATCCGCATTTTCAGAAGCATGTGCACTTTTGCCAAAAAATTTAATATCGAGTACATCAACAGCTAAAGTCGGAATTGTTGGATAGGTTTCATTCCCCGGATGAATCATGAGTGCTACATCCACATCATCAATAATGCCTTCTTTGACATAAGATGCCTTGGCACTGCCGTTTTCACCACCTTCTTCAGCTGGACATCCAAATACAACCACACTCCCACCAATGTCATCAACGACTTGCTTTAAAGCTATACCTGCTAAAACACTTGCTGTTCCAATAATATTATGACCACACGCATGTCCTAACCCTGGAAGCGCATCATATTCAGCTAAGTAACTGATAGTTGCGCCATCTTTTTCAGATTGATACTCAGCGATAAACCCCGTTGAATGACCTGCAATATCCTTTTTTACTTTGAATCCATTCTCCTTCAAATGATCTATTAATAAGCGTGATGCAAATATTTCTTCATTGCCAATTTCTGGCCGTTCATGTATTTGATGACTCATATCTAAATAAGAAAGCCGATGATTATCGATATAGTCTAAAATTTGTTGTCTCACTGAAACCATGTTTAATATCCCTCCAAAAAGAAAAAAGTTATCCCTCAATGCACCTATGCGCTGAATCAATCAAGCGTGATGATGATGCAAAGTTGATAACCTTAGTTCATGTCATTTATCTTTCAGCATACGTACTGTTGGAATTAGCACCTTTATCGTATCACGATGAGGTTGCAGGGTTTCATAGGGCCAAGTCCCTCCACCACTCTTGATAAATTATATATTAAGTTAGTAATCATTTTAGCTTATTTTAAGCTATTTGTCATTTTAATTTCTAAATTTTCTTAAATTTACTTTTAAACCTTAGTTTTTAACTCATATATCATTCATTTCATCCCTCTTAAAATGTGTTAAAATATAAATAAACATGTGAAGGAGGACTATGATAAATGCCTAAAATGAACGTCGAAAGTTTTAATTTAGATCATACTAAGGTCGTTGCACCTTATATCCGCTTAGCTGGAAAAATGAAAGGGCTAAATGGAGATGAAATATATAAATATGATATTCGTTTCAAACAGCCGAACCAAGAGCATATGGAGATGCCTGGATTACATTCATTAGAACATCTTATGGCTGAAAATATTCGTAACCATTCTGACAAAGTCGTCGATTTAAGTCCTATGGGATGCCAAACTGGTTTTTATGTTTCTTTCATAAATCATGATCATTATGAAGATGTTCTAAATATTGTTGAGAAGACAATCCACGATGTTCTGGCTGCAAAAGAAGTGCCCGCGTGTAATGAAGTTCAATGCGGATGGGCTGCTTCTCACTCATTAGAAGATGCTAAACAAATTGCACAAACCTTTTTAGATAAACGTAGTGAATGGCATGATGTTTTTGGTCATGGCAAAGCATAAATAGACATCAAAAAACGGTTGAAATCCTTATTATGGTTCAACCGTTTTTTAATATATTATAGTTTGCGTATTACATACATCAATACGAATTGCATCGGTAATCTCGCATATAGAACAGGTTTGGATAATTGTTTATCTCCTAATGGAAGCCCTTTTCGAGCCATATATATATTAGCCGGTAAAACAGACCACAAAAAGGCAATAATCCAATGCTTAAGTTGATAAGAAGGTCGCTTTATAAACAGGTTTATTCCAATTACCATTTCACAAATACCAGTCACTAATACCGCTGTTTTACGAAGCGGTAAGTAATGCGGGACGATATTTCGAAATTGACGCTCCTTAATGAAGTGTAAAACACCAATCATCAAAAAGGCAATGCCTAAAACTCGTCTTAATCGCAATTTCATCTTCTCACCCTTTTCGCTTTATTTCGTAATAACTTTATAAATCAATTGTGGTGAATCGGCAGTTTCTGAAATCGTAATGTTTTCATATAATTTTTGTTTGACTTGTTCAACGTCATTTTGGTTGGCATATATCGTTAATAACGATTCACCCGCTTCAACAGCATCGCCTACTTTTTTATGCAATACAAGTCCAACAGCTAAATCAATTTCATCCTCTTTTGTTTGACGTCCTGCGCCTAACATCATAGACGCAATACCTATTTCATTCGCAACCATATCTGAAACTACGCCTGATTTTTTAGCCGGCAATTCATACTGATATTCAGCAGATGGCAATTTCGATGGCTCATCAACAATCGAAGCATCCCCACCTTGATTAGCTAAAAATGTTTTAAATTTCTCAAGAGCTTGACCATTATCGATAACACTTTGTAACATTGCACGAGCGTCTTCTAATGTGTCTGCTTTTTGGGCTAATACAACCATTTGTGCACCTAATGACAGTACTAATTCTGTTAAATCTTCAGGCCCTTCTCCTTTTAAGGTGTCAATAGCTTCTCTCAGTTCGAGTGCATTACCGATTGCATTGCCTAGTGGCTGACTCATATCTGAAATAATCGCCATCGTTTTACGGCCAACTTGATTTCCAATTTTTACCATTGCTTCTGCCAAAGCTTCTGCTTCTTCAACTGTTTTCATAAATGCACCATTTCCTGTTTTAACGTCGAGCACGATAGCATCTGCACCTGCTGCAATTTTTTTACTCATAATTGAAGATGCAATCAGAGGAATAGAATTAACTGTACCTGTCACATCACGTAACGCATAGATTTTCTTGTCAGCTGGAGTTAAGTTACCCGTTTGACCAATTACTGCAATATGGTTTTCATTGACTAGCCGAACGAATTCCTCTTCAGAAATCTCTACATGAAAACCATCAACTGCCTCAAGCTTATCAATTGTTCCACCAGTATGGCCTAACCCTCGACCACTCATCTTAGCTACCGGAATATCAAGTGCCGCTACTAAAGGTGCTAAAACAAGTGTTGTCGTATCACCCACGCCACCTGTAGAATGCTTATCGACTTTGATACCATTAATGTTAGACAAATCAATCTGATCACCAGACTCAACCATAGCCATTGTTAAAGCCGCACGCTCTTCATCTGACATATCTTGGAAAAATATCGCCATCGCTAAACTAGACATTTGATAATCTGGAATATCTCCTTTAGTATATCCGTCAACTACAAATTTAATTTCTTCTTGCGATAGTTCGCCACCATCACGTTTTTTTGATATGATATCTACCATTCTCATAGTTGTCCCTCTTCTCTCATTTTTAATTTTTTGATATTGTTTTCAATTCTATTATAACGATTTATAAAATAGTGGTAAATCAAAACCAATCCGATACACTGTTACAATTAGATGTATCTCTTTAAATATTCCCTAATACACTTTGGCATATCCTATTCGTCGACAATTATACTGTCTTCTGTTATCTTTAGAATGGTTAAATAAATGTAAATATAAAGGAGATGTTATGATGACTCAAGGTACACCACATATCCAACCTAATGGAACAAAAATTGCAAAAACAGTATTGATGCCTGGAGATCCGCTTCGTGCTAAATTTATTGCAGATAACTTTTTAGAAAATGTTGAACAATTTAACGAAGTCCGTAATATGTTTGGCTATACTGGTACATATAAAGGCAAAGAAGTATCTGTTATGGGTTCAGGTATGGGAATTCCGAGTATCGGTATTTACTCATATGAACTTTATAACTTCTTTGATGTTGATACCATTATTCGTATCGGTTCATGTGGGGCAATGCAAGAAGATGTTAACTTGTACGACATTATTATTGCTCAAGGTGCCTCAACAAACTCAAATTATGTGGATCAATTCCAAATTCCAGGACATTTTGCACCATTAGCTGACTTCGATTTAGTCGTTAAAGCTAAAGCAAAATCTGACGAAATTGGCGCACGTACACATGTCGGTAATATCCTATCGTCAGATACGTTTTATAATGCAAATCCTGACTTTAATCAAAAATGGATTGATATGGGCATATTAGGTGTTGAGATGGAGTCAGCAGGTTTATACTTAAATGCAACAAAAGCTGGTAAAAAAGCGCTCGGTATTTTTACTGTCAGCGATCATTTACTACGTGATGAAGCCACAACTGCTGAAGAAAGACAAAATTCGTTTACACAAATGATGGAAGTGGCATTAGAAATCGCTGAATAAAACTATTAAAAATAGTCATGCTATCAACATCATTCAAAATGATTATTTAAAACATATCCAAACATAAAACTGACTAGATTGAAAATGAGCTAGGGGCAAAAGCACTTTGACTTCAAGTAGACTCAAACAGCGCGCAATTCAACAAATAGTTTTTTACATTTTGAAGAATTGTGGCGTTATAGTGAAATGCTACAATTGCAAAGCCACTGTATTTGTCCAGATGAAAAAGTTGCCATGTCCTTGTCACGTTATTCAATCTAGTCAATTTTTTTTATTTTTTAACATATCTGTTTAAAGTACTAAGACTCCTCGTTTGAGTCAATAAAAAATGTTTTTTCATATGCTGTCGGTTTTGCCCATGTCGCATGCCACATTTTATCACGATTGTTAGCAAACAGCCGGTAACCTGTATTACGAATAGGCTTTGGTACTAGCCAAACTAATCCTGCTAGCCATCTATAACCATTCAACGTACTTATTAATTTAATAATTGCTGTAGATTCAAAGGATAAATGTTCACCCTCTTGCAGTACCACACTATTATAGGATTGAACTTCTGGATAATGTTGCTTTAAGTACGTACCAGGTTTACTCTTAAGTGGTACAAATTCATAATTTCTCGGTAATCCATTGCGAATGAGCCAAATCGCATAATTATAGCAATATACACATCGATCATCATAATATATAATTGGCATCTTTTTTCACCTCACATTCATTATACCCACCTATCTTACTTTCTAAATCAAATAAGAGATAGCATAACATACATTGATTTTTACAATAACATGCCTTCTATCCCTTATTTAAACATAATGCTATTAATCTAATGCTTCTTGCTGTTTGAAATATTGCTTTTCTGATTGTGATAGTTTGATAACCTTAAATCCTGTATAACCATAAATAAGTGAAATAATAGGTACAACAAAGTTCAGTATAGCAAATGGTGCATATTGACTGACAGACACACTTAATGTTGAGGCAATAAAAACACCACACGTATTCCACGGCACAAACACAGAGGTTAAAGTACCGCCATCTTCCAATGCTCTTGATAAATTTTTAGGGTGTAAATCATGATCAATAAAAGTTGAAACATACATACGTGCCGGTACAATAATAGAAATATATTGTTCAGAACATGTAACATTTGTCCCTATACATGAAACAATGACAGAGGCTATCAACGATCCTGTATTTTTAGCTACTCTTAACACAATATTAATCATGGCTTTAAGCATACCTGAATATTCCAGTAAACCACCAAAAGTCATGGCCACTAAAGTTAATGAAATGGTATAAAACATTGACTCTAATCCACCTCGGTTAAAAAGTTTATCAATAATTTTATTACCAGATTCCAACTTATATCCCGTTTGTAGTGCTTTAACAGCCTCTAACAATGTATCACCTTGAAAGAAAATTTGTGTTAAAAATCCCAGTACAATTCCAATGACTATCGCTGGTATAGCTGGCACTTTTAATGCCACAATGACAATGACAATCAGAGGCACGAGTAAGAGCCAAGGTGTTATGATAAATGATTGATCAATCGCATTCATAATCGAGTCAATTCTGGATTGGTTTAAATGATCACTTCCATACATTTGGCCTAAAATAAAAAATACAATTAAACTAATTATAAGACCTGGGATCGTTGTGAAGAACATATGTCGTATATGTTCAAACAAATCAACATTCGTTAACCCAGATGCCAAATTGGTCGTATCCGATAATGGACTCATTTTATCGCCAAAATAAGCACCTGAAATAACTGCTCCTGCAACCATACCTGGAGATAGCCCCATACTTATCCCGATTCCCATTGATGCTACACCGACTGTAGCCATCGTGGACCAACTACTACCAATTGCTAAGGCAACGATACCACAAATAATGACAACCACTGACAAAAAGTATGTAGGCGATATGAGTTTTAGCCCATAATAAATCATAGCGGCAACGACACCACTTCCAATCCATGCACCTATGATTAATCCCACAAGCATGATAATAACGACAGCAGGTAACGCATGTCGTATACCTTTGTACATCATTTCTTCTACTTCATCCCATTTATATCCATGACATAATGTAATAATAATTGCCACTGAAGTTCCGATTAGTAATGGAATATGTGGCGCTTGTTGAAGTTTTACAACAGTATATAACATTGTTCCTATCATAACTGCTAAAGTTAACAATGCATACCAAACATTGATTTCTTTCTTTTGACGTTTTGACTTATTCACATTTATTCACTCCCTTTGTCTAACCCCAATGAAAACGGTTACAACCATCATACTATGTATTAATATGCGCATCAAGTCGTTATCGAAAGCGCCTACCGATTCATTTTGTTGTTTATCATGTTCGGAGTTATATTTTTTGCTAATTAATATTATATAAAATTTCATCATTAAGTTAAAATTTTTAATCATATCAAAAAGACAGGGTTGGGACGTAAGTGTTAAAATTTGAGCCTAATTGGATGTCTCAAACGTATAACTTTGAATGTCCCATCCCTGTCTCTTGTTGTAGTATCAGTGCTTTACTTGGATGATACGTGCATATTTTAAAAATTGATTTGAATATTTTTCTTTTACTTCAAGCGGTGTTAAATAAGTCACACCAACGATGCGCCAATTAGGATTGAATCGATAGAACGAATCTTTTTCACGACTCCATTTGATCATACTACCATCTTTATTATAGCGTGGTAATGTGACCTCGTATCCTTCAAGCACATTAATATAGGCTTGAAAAATATCTGCATCAATCCGATTAAATTGATCAATAACTAAAAACTGACGCTCACTTTTCGGCATTAAATCTGTGATAAAGCCTTCTCTATAGTAGAGTGCACCTGCTTCATTCGGTAAATATCGACCGTATAACATCTCCTCTGAAAAATCAGGATGACCTGTCGTAATCACTGATGAGGCATTAGCTTTCTCAACTAATGATTCTGCCGCTTTAAGTCCCTCTTCTTTTTCTTGTACCAATAATAAAATAAAGGGTTTAATATCATCTGATGATTGTTCTGAACTATCATTAGTAATTGACTCAAATTGTTCTTTCATACCACCATTTTGACTCATTTCCATAATCGCATCATATTGAGTGGGTGTAAGGCTAGCGATAGCTTGTTTAGCATTTTCTTGTAGAAAGTATAAATTTTTAAGTTTCGTATGTTTATTCAAGGTCATCAATGAAACAGGATTAATGTCTTCAATATACTTCATTTTTATCGCTGTACTATTTGTACGTCCAGGTTGTGGCGGCAACGTATGAATATGATGTGCCACTTCGGCGCGTCCAATCACAGACTGATTTGTATTTTTATTATAAATAACAATTTGGTCTCCCACTTCAAGTTGTGTATAGTGGTGATACCCATTCCGCTTTATACCATTAATCGTATGGGTAAAAATAGTGTACGTCTCCCCAGGTTCGAATGTTTCTGTTTCAGACATAAAGAAGTATCGTGGTATATTTACTTCACCACTTCCTAATCCTTTTATCAATTCAAATTCCTCATAAGATATTTTGTTGAATAATGTTTCTTTCATATTATTCATACGAAATTCTAATGTTTCACTACGCTTTAAATAATCTGTTGTTAATGGTTTAAATGTTTGGTTGAATTTGAATTGGACGTGAATTTTATTTTGTGCACCAGTCATTACACTCGTGATTTCGCCCCATCCTAACAGTCCTGCATCTGTTTGTACTTGGTAAAAGATGACCTTATCACCAACTTGCGCATTTTTGAAGGCACGAAACCCTTGTGTAGGATTGAACTGTGCCCCCGACTCAAATACAGTAGTTTGACCAACTAATGGTTCATTGTGATTCCATCTATTGTAACCACAGTTCAACCAAAAATAATTTGTTTCTAACGACATGATGTACTTTATCTCCTTCATAAGTTTTATTTTTAGTAAAATTCAATCAAATCATTGCGATATCACTTGAAATAAACCTGCGAGAACTGGAAAAATATTGATAAGTAAACCACCTAATTTTAACATTTTGCTAATGTTAGTATTAGGTAATGTCCATAATACTGCAATAATGCCAATCATTCCTATTATAATTGGGAAAAATAATGATGGAAATAAAGGCACTTGAAAGAAAATAACCATCCCCGATATAACACCACAAACAAGTGCGATATATAGACCTATTTTCATTAAAAACCTCCTCAGTTAAATTTAAACATAGCTAATGATTAAGTTCATTTCACCCTCAAAAACATTGTCTAAGTCTTCAGCAGTTAAAATAAAATGACTTCCTTTTTGGATATGATGTATCTCTCCATCTGTAATAACTTGGCCGTGACCATCTATGACAGAAACTAAAATGAACTCTCTCGGTTTCATATAATTTAAGGTTCCTTTAATTTCCCATTTTACAACTGTAAAGAAGTGATTTTTAACAAAAGTTGTACATTTGTGATTTTCAATAATCTCAGTATGTGGCAAGACATTAGGACTTTCGTCACCAATATTAATAACATCTTTACTTTTTTCGATATGTAAGGGTCTATGTTTTCCTAATTTATCTTTACGATCATAATCATAAATTCGATAGTTCGTATCCGAAGATTGTTGTGTCTCCAAAATTATAATACCGTCACCTATACCATGCACTGTTCCAGATGGTAGAAAAAAGAAATCACCTTTTTTAACTTTGATACGTCTAAATAAGGTATCAAAATGTTTATGATCTAGCTTGTAATCAAGCTCTTCTTTAGAACGAGCTGTCGTCCCATATATGATTTCTGCATCTTCTTTAGCATCTAAAATGTACCAACATTCTGTTTTGCCATATTCCCCATTTTCATGCTCGTACGCATATGTATCGTCCGGGTGTACTTGAACAGATAGTTTTTCAGTAGCGTCTAATAGTTTTGTCAGTAATGGAAACTTATGGGTCGGAAATTCACCAAATAACTTTGGCTGAGATGTCCAAACTTCATCAAGGGTCATATTCGCATATGGACCATTTTTGATACGATTCGCACCATTTTGATGTGCAGATATTCCCCATACTTCTCCAATATGTTCACTTGGTAAATGATAATTATATGCTGCTAAATTGGTACCGCCCCAGATTCTCTCTTTGAAGACAGGTTCTAACATTAGTGGCACTGGAGAATCACCTCTCAATCTTTACTTATAGGTAATGATTACCTATATATCCAACAATCATCTTAATGTGGTTTAATCTATTGTGATTGTATCATATCTCAAATTGTAATGGGTGATATTTCTGGTCGCATTATGACCTTACTATAGAATCCATGATACTTAAACTACTTTTCCACAATAAAATTATCCACTAACGTTTGTCTAATTTCTGCTAAATGTATTGTCATTGTTGAAGTTGCTTCTATTTCATCTTGCGCTTTTATCGCATCTAATATCTGAACGTGTTCATCTAATAATTTTTTCATCGTTTTTTGACGACTGTATATATAGATTTTTCGTGTGCCTTTCATCGTCTGTTGAATTAAATCCGCAATATTATTAAGCAGTTCATAAAGTAATTGATTACGCGATGCTTTTGCAATTGCTAGGTGAAATTTCAAATCTGCCTCTTCACCTGATTCACCTGCTTTTATCGCCTTTTCCATTTCGCATAGAGCTTCTTCCATCGTTTGGATATCTTGATAAGTCCTCCTCATGGATGCAAATTGAGCTGTTGAAACTTCCACAACTTCTCTAAGCTCTAATATTTCTTGAACACGCTTTTTTGTAAGTGTTTGAGAAGAATAGTCAAACAATTGAGGATGCTGTGACTTAATAAACGTTCCAAAACCATGCTTAATCTCCACTAATCCAATCATTCTAAGTGCATTGAGGGCTTCTCGAATTGATGCATTTCTCACACCATATTCCTCAGCCAATTTTTGGATAGATGGCAATTTATCACCCGTATTTAATTCTCCAGATTCAATTTTTTCTATCAGAATATCAGCAATTTGTTCATATATCTTTTGATTTGAAATTTTCATTCTAAATGTGCCCCCTACTCGCCAATACATATACATTCTAACAAATTCAAGTGCATTATAAATACGTTTCAGTTAAAATTTGATTCAGATTCCTAAAAACCATGACCTTTGACTTCCATACCCCTTTTGTATCAGATTTTATTTCACTTTGTGATATATTTAAAAAATTGACTTTATTATGTATTCAACATCACCTTTTTGATTTTCAAATAGGCAACTTTTTGATAATGTAAATGATATGTTGAAAGGAGTGCTCACATTTGTTTAATTTTACAAAATTATTTTGGCACAATTCAAAACCACAAACTGGAAAACTACTTGGTGCTAACTTGATTAACTTAGTTATTATTTTATTGTTATTTTCAATTGCTTTATTGCCCATTCAATTGATCATGAATATGTGGCTCATGTATATGTTTACGGGTCAAGGTAATATGGTTTCAATTGTTTTAGCAACTTTAGGCTCTGTTTTATTGATTTTACTCGTATATCTTTTCGTTGTTTTTCCATTATATACTGGATCAACGCGATCATATCGTAATACTTTATTATCCAATAAGTCTATGACATTGAAAGACTTCTTTGCCAGTTTCAAAGGTCGTATTTGGCGCAAAGCTGTTTTGATTGCGTTATTTACAATTCTGGTACTTTTCATCACTCAGCTGATTAATTTCTTTTTAATTTCAGGAATTTCTAAAGTAGCAGAGCTTATAATTCAAAATGCAGGTATATCCAGTGCCGATCAATCAACAATGATGGTCGTACAAACAATCATTGCAGTTATTACAGGCCTTGTAACGAGCATATTCACTTGGCTTGCTGTGATATACATTACAAATGCAGCCACATCACTTGTACATGACCCAGATTCTAAAGTCAAAGTACATTTGAAAAACGCTTGGTTAAGCATGCGAAACAAAAACAAGACTTTTCTTAAATTTTTCATCAGTATCATCGTATTAAACTTCATCATTATACTCTTATACGGTCCTATTTATACGTGGATTCAGTTAGGACTTTCGGGTATATCTCAAAATGTGGCATCTATCGTAACAGTGGTTTTAAATATTGTATTTTTCATTATTCGATATCTCATTTTCTTTGTGATTATCGGAACAATTGTTCAATACTTCTTAAATCATGGTGAAAAAGATCAACACCTTCACTAAATTAAATAAAATCATACTTAAAAAGGTTTCTAAGCAAGGCCTAGGATACAACAAAAATATCGAGCGAACTCGATCCCCTTTGTACCTACCTCGTTTAGAAACCTTTTGATATTCATAAAAATTAACTTAAAAGATGGGTTTCCATAAATAACGCGGCACCGTCAGCATTGTTATCTTTTGATGTTTCATATTCCGTCAATGACTTAATATGAGGTGCAGCATTTTTCATCGCAACTGTGATCGCACCTACTTCAAACATTGTACGATCATTATCACTATCGCCGATGACCATTGTTTCAGATTGATCAATTTTGAAGTGTTCACACATTTCAAGGATGCCTGTCCCTTTATTAATACGATAAGCCATTGTCTCAACATTATTTGGCGTTGAATTAGAAACTTCAATTTTCAATGTCTCTGATTGTGCCTCCATCTGACTTCTAAAATTTTGAATTACTTGTAGATCAGGATGAAATAAATACATTTTTGAATAACCCAAGTTTGATGGTATACGCGATTGCCATGTTAACTTTTGATCGACCGCTTCCTGACGCGAGAGCCACTCACTCTCGTTTACCGTATCCGGTTTATCCCCTTCTATCATACTTAACATCCACTTTTGATCTTCTATTAATGCAAATCGCTCTTCTGTAAATGGAAAAATTTCATAATAGATGCCTGCCTTTTTCGCTTGAGACACAATTTCAGAAACAGCAGTCACACTTAAATCGTGTTCGAATAGTATTTCACCGTCAATATGACCTCGCGTTCCATTAGACGATATCACACCGTCAAATTTCAAATCATCAGGAATAAGCATTTGTATTTCCTCATATGCTCGACCTGTCGCTAGAAATACTTTGTAGCCCATTCCTCTCAAACGCTTAATCGTCTGAGAAGTATAAGCTGAAGCACGATTATTTTCATGTAAAATTGTACCGTCCATATCTAAGAATATCGCTTTAACTTTGTTCATTTGTTAACTAATCCTTTCCAATTCCTATAACACTAGTTTGTCACTAATAGCTCAAATTAGCAATCTTTCACCTTAGATTCGGACAATTTGAAATCGTCGGTGATGTTGATAAAGCTTGATAGGCATATTAAACAATCTAGATAGATGATGACTTGTCAATACATCTTCAATATGGCCACTACACTGTACTGTTCCTTCTGTCAGCAATAATGCATGTGTAAAGTCAGACGTGACTTCTTCTATAAAATGAGTCACATAAATCACTGCTGTTTGCGGAAAATTCCTATACAGTTGTTTTAAAGTATCTATAAATGACTCTCTTGATACAAAATCTAATCCGTTACACGGCTCATCCAAAATAAGTAACCTCGGAAACCCCATCATTGCACGTGCAATTAAGACTCTTTGTTGTTCGCCCGTAGATAAAAGTCCAAAGTGTTGATGCGCAAATTTTTCAATATTCAATGTAGTTAACATATGATTCGCAGCCTTAATATCTGCTTCAGTGGGTTTTTGGTACAAACCGACTGACTTGTATAAACCGCTCAAAACAATATCAATGACATATTCACCTTCTGCAAACCGTTCTCTAAGGCCACCTGATACAAATCCGATGCGCTCTCGAACAGCATGTGCCGAATACCCTTGTTGACCAGGAATCATTCCAAATAGAGACACTTCTCCTGATGTTGCAAAATCATATGCGTTAATAATGTTAAGTAGTGTTGACTTTCCAGCACCATTTAATCCATACACAAGCCAGCGTTCTCCTTCATTGACCTCCCAGGTGACATCAGAAAGAATCTGTCGCCCAGCCTTTTGTTTCTCTAGCGCTTTAACAGAAAATAACATTGGTATCACCTCCCCTTTGATCATGCATATTAAACTTATCATAACATAAATTGTCTGAAATTTTTAAAATGTAAAAAGAGACAGTGATGGGACGTAAATAGCTCAGTAATCAAAAAACTTCGAGGTTTCGTAAGAATTTACGAAAAATCTCGAAGCTTTTCCTTTCATTAGATGATTCATTCAATGATACGAAAGTGTCTTTTTTAAAAGATTTTTATGTAAAATGACATGTATATCACGTCGTATTGTTGACGAGACTTCTGAGGGAATAGGATGACGACCCATCCCCTAGGAAATGCGAGCCAAACAATACGAATGATTGATAAAATCGAGTAGGAGAGTAGCCATTAATTGACTACTCGTCCTCTCACACCACCGAGCGTACGGTTCCGTACTCGGCGGTTCAATATCTTGCGTAAGCCAACTCTGCAAGCTGGGTTAATGGTATCAGTCCCCACTTGTAGAGTTGTTTTGTTGTAAGTGCACGATGAACCTCGTGCGTGTTTGATAGTCGCCAGTACTTTTTTCGAGACTGTGCGATTTTCATCGCACTTCTATGGTCAAGACCATATTGGCGCAACATCTTATACTTAGTTCTTACTCTTTTCCACCGTTTAAGTATGAGTTGTCTAAGTCGGCGGTTTAACCAAGATTGCGTGTTTTCAATAAATTCTCTGATAAAACCTCTACCAAAGTAATTTATCCAGCCTCTCGTCACTTGGTTAATTTCAGTGATAATGTCTTTAAAGGTACCGGGTCTATTTCGTTTCGTTATTTTCCTTAAGACGCGTATTAAATTTCTTTTTGCTTCCGTAGTCGGTCTGAAACGACAAACCCCATTTACCTTGGTTATTAGACAACTCAAGAACTTTAAACGTGTGACTGCTCCTATTCTGCTTTTATCTTCATTGACAGCCAACTTCAGTTGCTTTTCAATGAATTTCGTTACACTCATCATTACGCGTTCACCTGCACGTTTTGTCCGTACAAAGATGACAAAGTCATCTGCATAGCGTACAAACCGGTGTCCACGCTTTTCGAGTTCTTTATCCAGTTCATGTAGATAGATATTACATAGTAAAGGAGAGATAACGCCCCCTTGTGGTGCACCTATCTTTCTTTCTGCGACTTCGCCAGATAGGTCAATGGCACCTACTTGTAAACTTCTACGGATAAATGTTGAAATTGACTTATCTTGAACATGGCGTTCGAACAAATACATCAGCTTATCATGATTTAACATGTCAAAGCACTGTTTCAAATCACAATCCACGGCTATTTTATAGCCCTCTTCGTAGTAAATAGCGCATTGCTTAAGTGCTGTTCCTGTGCTACGATTAGGTCTGAAACCATGGCTATGATTCGAAAATGTTCGGTCGATGCTGGGTTCAATCACTTGTTTAATCGCTTGTTGTATTACCCTGTCTCTAGCGACAGGGATACCAAGCACACGCATTTTCCCATTTGGTTTGGGAATTTGCACTTTTCGAACTGCTTGAGGTTGGTATGTGCCTTCAAGCAGTTTTTTCGTTATCTGTGAAAAGTACTGCGCAAAGTGAGCACGAAGTTCACTGACTTTCATGCCGTCAATTCCAGGAGCACCTTTGTTTTTCTTAACTTTCTTGATAGCTTTTTCTATGTTGTCTGGTCTTACAACAAGCTCCATCAATGATGGAGACTTACGATACATTTCTTTCATTTCACCTAAGATTTACTGTACACACTTATGTATTCTTTTTTTTCGTTCCACTACTTATCCTTCCATAAGCTGCCGATTAAACCGTATTCTGTACGTCGTAAATCTATAACCTCCAATCTTTACTTTGTATTGAATATTGTTCAGTCCTTCGGTACATTTTCCCTACTATGACTTCTGCTGACTTCTCATCATTCGTTGTTACTACGGTAGAGTACCGCTGATGAGACCTCCCCGGGTAAGATGTAACCTCTTTCCACTCATGTCACCGCATCATTTACTATATAGAACTCGGGTAGTATTGGACTTTATCTTGTTCCGCAGATTCATCCATTCTACATAGCCTTGTATGATGTTTCTGTTCGTCAGTGCGAGTGTTTGCGTCCGACTTCCTTCAGATTCCACTTCGCAATGGACACCCTTGTCTTTCGCTAACAGTTCCTACTACCAAGCCTGTAACGGACTTTCACCGTCAAGATGTTACCCATGCCGGGCGCACGGAAAAGCGTAGAGATGATTCAATCATGAACCATCTCTACGCTATTATTTTGGGATTGATGTCCCAATCCCGTCCCTTAAAAGACTAATTTTATTCAACTGTAACTGATTTCGCTAAGTTACGTGGTTTGTCTACATCTAAATCACGGTGAAGTGCAGCATAGTACGAGATAAGTTGTAATGTTACAACAGAAACGAGCGGCGTTAATAACGCATGAACATGTGGAATGACATAAGTATCGCCCTCTTTTTCTAAACCTTCCATAGCAATGATACAAGGGTTAGCCCCACGTGCTACAACTTCTTTTACATTACCGCGAATAGATAAGTTAACATTTTCTTGAGTTGCTAAGGCAATAACAGGTGTACCATCCTCAATTAAAGCAATCGTACCGTGCTTTAATTCGCCACCAGCAAATCCTTCAGCTTGAATGTATGAGATTTCTTTTAATTTCAATGCACCTTCAAGACTGACATTGTAATCAATCGTACGTCCGATAAAGAACGCATTACGTGTTGTTTCAAGGAAATCTTTGGCAATTTGTTCCATTTTTGGTGCATCATCCACAATGGTTTCAATCGCAGTCGTAACTTTGGCAAGTTCACGAAGTAAATCAATATCTGCTTCACGACCACGTGCTTTTGCTACAACTTGAGATAAAATAGATAAAACGGCAATTTGAGCAGTGTATGCTTTTGTCGATGCAACCGCAATCTCAGGTCCTGCATGTAATAATAACGTATGATCTGCTTCGCGAGATAAAGTAGAGCCTGCTACATTCGTAATTGTAAGTGATTTGTATCCTAACTTAGTTGTTTCAACTAATACTGCACGACTATCCGCCGTTTCACCAGATTGTGAAATATAAATAAATAATGGATTTTCTGATAATAACGGCATATTATAAACAAATTCAGAAGCCACGTGTACTTCTGTTGGAACACCTGCCCATTTCTCAATAAATTCTTTACCTACTAAGCCAGCATGATAGCTTGTACCCGCTGCAATAACATAAATGCGATCAGCAGCTTGCACATCTTTAATAATCGCAGGGTCTATTTTTAAATCTCCATTCTCATCTTGATACTCTTGGATAATACGACGCATCACAGCAGGCTGTTCATGAATTTCTTTTAACATGTAATGGTCATAAACTCCTTTTTCAGCATCTGATGCATCGATTTCCGCAATATAGCTTTCTCTTTCAATGATTTCACCATTTAAATTTTTAATGACAACCCCATCACGCTTTACCAATACGACTTCTTGGTCTTTTAATTCTTTATATTCTTTTGTCACTTGAATCATTGCAAGCGCATCTGAAGCTATCACATTGAAGTTATCGCCAATTCCGACTAATAATGGTGATTTATTTTTAGCTACGTATATCGTATCATTGTCTTCACGATCTAGTAGTCCTAAAGCATAAGACCCGTGAAGTAAGCTCACAACTTTTGTAAAAGCTTCTTCAGTCGAAAGTCCCTCATCTGTAAAATGTTCTACGAGTTGTACAATCACTTCAGTATCAGTATCAGATACTAAATCTACATTAGGAATGTAAGTAGACTTTAATTCTTCATAGTTTTCAATCACACCATTATGAACTAATGTAAAACGTTCACTTGTTGATTGATGTGGGTGAGCATTTTCATAACTTGGGACACCGTGTGTTGCCCAACGTGTATGACCAATACCTGCTGTTCCATCGATGTCATTGTTGGCTTCTTCACGTAAGTCAGCAATACGGCCTTTAGCTTTTGTCACTGTAATTTCATTGTCATCACGTGTTGCAATACCTGCTGAATCATAACCACGATATTCTAGTTTCTCTAATCCTTTTAATAGTAATTCTTTAGCATTTTGATACCCAATGTATCCTACGATTCCGCACATTAATAAATTCCTCCATATTAAAATAACGGTGCTAAAAATCGATTAAAACGTCCATTTAACATTCTGCTATAATGTCAAAATATGACTTCGAATCGCTAGCATCGCTTTATTTTTTTATCTTGGCTATCTTATTAACTTTGTCCGATAAGTCACCTTACCGATTTGATTAATAAGCTAACGAATGAGCCACATCCGGGATAGCATCCGCCGAATGAATTCGATCACTATCCTCCTCGTCTACAAGCCACTCACTTAACCGTCCATATTTTCTCATATTAAAATATCACGTTGATGTTAAGAGATGTACTTGTGCTGGCGCTTTGAATGTTGTTTTATCTATCCTCCTTTTTTCCAACATAACTTATTTTACCCTTTTTGAAACAACGAATGCAAACAAAACTAAAAATGATTCGTTCAACTTCAATTCAAAAGTTAATAACTTTAATTTTGTCACTTTATATGTGACAAAGCTGCATTTTCTTTGCATTGATAATGCTTATTCCCCACCTTAACATAAAGTAAGTAACACAATTTAACTTTAAGGGGGTTATTATCATGTCACAAAAAAACACAAATGAACGTATCCAACGTGGCATTCAATCATTTGGATCATTTCTAAGTAGCATGATTATGCCGAATATTGGTGCTTTCATAGCATGGGGATTAATAACTGCATTATTTATTCCTGATGGATGGTTACCAAACAAAGAACTCGCATCAATGGTTGATCCAATGATTAAGTATCTTATACCATTACTTATTGCTTTTAGTGGGGGACGATTAGTCCATGACCTACGTGGTGGTATGGTTGGTGCTACAGCAACTATGGGCGTTATCTCAGCATTTCCTGATACGCCAATGTTAATTGGTGCGATGGTAATGGGGCCTTTAGCTGGATGGCTCATGAAAAAAGTTGATCAATTTTTACAACCTCGTACGCCAAATGGTTTAGAGATGTTATTTAACAATTTTTCAGCAGGATTTTTAGCATTTTTCATGACACTTTTTGGATATAAACTTTTATCTCCACTTGTTGAAGGTCTGATGAATGTACTGAGCGCTGGTGTAGATGCATTAGTATCTTTACATTTATTACCACTCGTAAGTTTATTAATTGAGCCGGGTAAAATCGTATTTTTAAACAATGCAATTAATCATGGTGTTCTCACGCCTCTTGCTACTGAACAAGTAAGTACAGCAGGGCGCTCAATATTATACACACTAGAGTCAAACCCTGGACCAGGTCTAGGTATTTTACTCGCTTACATGATTTTTGGAAGAGGAACTGAAAAAGCAACGTCTTACGGTGCAGCATTTATTCACTTTATAGGCGGAATCCATGAAATTTATTTCCCATATGTTTTAGCACGTCCTTTGCTCATACTTGCAGCTATTGCAGGTGGTATGACAGGAGTTGCGACATTTAGTGTATTCCATTTTGGCTTGACAGGTCCAGCATCACCAGGGTCAATACTTGCATATTTTGCAGTCACACCTAAAGGATCATACTTGATTATGCTTTTAGGAATTATATTATCCACTTTGGTCAGTTTTATAGTTGCTTCTATTATTTTAAAAGTAACCAGAAACCCTAAAAGAAGTCTAGAAGAAGCTACAACGCATATGGAATCAACAAAAGGTAAAAAATCAAAAATTCGAGATACCGTTATTTTAGAAGAAAAGTCTAAAGAAAATCAAAATAATATTCCCAATCATCAATCTGAAGAATCAACAATTCATCAAGAAGATGCTGAAGAACTCTTACATCGCTACGATACAGAAAATGTGAATGCACATGATTATAGCAATATACAGCAGATTATCTTTGCTTGTGACGCTGGAATGGGTTCAAGCGCTATGGGAGCAAGTATGCTACGTAAAAAATTCCAAAAAGCTGGGCTTCAAAACATGGAGGTGACTAACAAAGCAATTAATCAATTGACTAATGAGGCTCAACTGGTTATTACGCAAAAAAAATTAACAGACCGTGCAATTAAACATGTTCCTAATGCCATTCATATTTCAGTAGACAACTTTTTAAATTCTCCAAGATATGAGTCATTAATCGAAAAAATTAAATCTGATACCAAATAGCAACACATTGATGTCTAAAACTAAAGGGAGTGTGAGACATCATGTATTTAAAAAATCGCGAACGACAGATTATAAATATGATGTTGAAAAATCAAAGCGTACCTTTACGTATATATGATATCGCTCAGCAATTAGGCGTGTCATCAAGAACCGTCCACCGCGAGTTGAAATCAATTGAAAAAAGTCTATCAACTTTGAATATCTCTTTAATACGTCAAAAAAATAAAGGCATATCAATTCAAGGTCCATCATCTTCTATCAGCCATTTACAACAAAGCATTCATTCAAATGGACCAATAGATTTATCAATAGAGGAACAAAAAGTGATACTACTTTATGCCTTAATACAATCTTCAGAACCTTTAAAGCAATTAGGGCTAGCTAGCGAAATAGGTACGTCGTTACAACAACTATCAAAAATATTAGACGAACTCGAAAAAGATTTAGAACAATTTCGAATTCAATTAGTACGCAAACGAGGAAGTGGTGTTTCAATTCAAGGGAGTGAAATGAAAAAAAGAGAATTATTAAGTCAACTCATGATGGAAAGACTCAATAGTTTAAGTGTTTATTCAGTGATTGAAAACCACTTTGTATTTCAATCATTAACACATGAACGCCTACCTATGATGGATGTTAAAGAAATATTTCAAATTGAACGTTTATTAATGGATGATCTAGATAGCCTTCCATATTTATTAACTGAATCCAGCTATTTGAATTTAATTATTCACATTGCGCTCAGTGTTGATCGCATGAAAAAGAAACAATATGTTTCAATCGATTTAAATATTGTAGAAAACATGAAAACTACTCTTGAATTTCAAGTTGCTACATCTATCGCAACACAGTTATCTAAAATGTATCATATTGAATTTAATACAGCTGAAATAAGCTTCATTGCAATTCATCTTCAAAGTTCTAAAAGAAAGCACGAAAAATCAGGCGATCTATCAATTGACATTCATCAATCTATTCAAAAATTAGTTCATTTAGTCGAGTCATCACTCAATATAACATTCAAAAATAGAAGAGAATTAATTGAAGGACTTCAACTTCATATTACGCCAGCACTTAATCGAATTCAATTCAACATTGGAACATATAACCCAATGACACAACGAATTCAAGCAAGTTATCCAAAGTTATTTATTGCTATCGAAAAAAGTGTTCATGTCATTTGGCCTACATTATCGTTTTCAAAACATGAAATTGCTTTTTTAGTCTTGCACTTTGGGGGCGTGATGAAAGCAAATTCTACTCATAGACGTGTATTGGTCGTATGCAGTAGCGGTGTAGGGACAAGTCGTATTTTAACCAATCGGCTTTATGAAGCATTTTCAAATATAGATTCAATTCAACAAGTTTCTGTTGGTGAATTGAAATCATTGTCACTCGACAACTATGACGCTATTATCTCAACAGTCGATTTAGACATTCAGCATCCCTATTTAACTGTCAACCCACTTTTACCTAATTATGAAGTTGAACGCACTTCTCGTTTTTTACAGCAACAATTTTCAAAACATCAAAGTGATTCATTTCAATCCTATAAACAAAATAAATTATCAACTGATGCAAATCATACAATTAATAAGATGCGTGAAAGTTTAAAACTATTAGATGATTTTCAAATTTATGATCTGAATTTTAAAAACAACTGGGCAAGAGAGCTCGCTTATCTATTAAGAAATGATGGCGTCATTAAAGAGTCTGATATCTCTTTATTTGAAGATCAATTAAGAACAAAACATGACACACAGTCATTTGCTTTAAGCCCTTACCCTATTGCAATTCCACATTTTGTGAGCGATATCATTCAAAAGCCATATATCATAGTGATTCATCTTGATTCTCCTATTGATATGAAATCAGATAATGATATTTCAACACTGATTTGTGCTTTTCTACCTTCAAATTCTTTACTTAGTAATTTAATAAGCAATATTTACAGCGAATTAGCATTAAAAATTGAAGATTTGTCATTCATTCACGATGAACATCAGTTATATCAATTTATACAATTACAAATCATCTATTTTAATCAATAATTTAAAAGGAGTAACTCACATGGAAAATTTATTAAGAGACGAAAATGTTTTATTGAATACATCTATTTCTTCAAAAGAAGAAGCAATTGAACAAGTTGGTGCATTATTAGTTAAAAGCGGTGCTGTAACTGAAAAATATATTCAAGCTATGAAAGACCGTGAACAAATCGTATCTACTTATATGGGTAATGCGCTTGCTATTCCCCATGGCACAGATGAAGCAAAGAACGAGGTACTCACATCTGCTTTATCTTTATTGCAAATACCAGAAGGATTAGAATGGGATGGCGAAGAAATCAAAATTGTAATCGGTATTGCTGGTAAAGATGGCGAACACTTAGAATTACTGTCCAAAATAGCGATGACATTTAGTGAGGAAGAAAATGTCGATAAAATTGTAAGGGCAAATGATGCTCAAACCATTCGTCGCTTATTTGAGGAGGCTGATGCGTGATGAAAGCACTCCATTTTGGTGCAGGTAACATTGGCCGAGGATTTATAGGGCTGATACTCTCTGAAAATGGCTACGAAATAACGTTTGCAGATGTAAACGCCCAAATTGTAAAGGCATTGAAGCAAGAAAAATCCTATCATGTCACACTTGCAAACGATGACCAAACTATAAAGAAAGTCAAAAATGTAGATGCTATTCACTCAAATAACGAAAAAGAAAAATTGGAACAAGCTATTTTAGAAGCCGATATCATTACAACAGCTGTAGGTTTAAATGTCCTTAAATTGATTGCACCTTCCATCGCACCTATTTTAAAGAAACGTCAAAAACCAGTCAATATCATTGCGTGCGAAAATGCTATTAACGCAACAGATCAATTGAAAGATGCTTTAGAGTCTGAAGTAGGTCGCTTTGATAAACATATTCATTTTTCAAATGCCGCC
Source organism: Staphylococcus felis (assembly GCF_003012915.1). NCBI lineage: Bacteria > Bacillati > Bacillota > Bacilli > Caryophanales > Staphylococcaceae > Staphylococcus > Staphylococcus felis. The sequence goes on from NZ_CP027770.1 coordinate 86,431, forward strand.
GTTGATCGAATTGTTCCGATCCAAACACATCATAATATTTTAGATGTGACCGTAGAACCATTTTATGAATGGGTTATAGACTCTACCAATTGGCACGGACCAAATTTAACTGGAGTGAAATATGTTGATACATTAATACCTTTTATTGAACGTAAATTATTAACAGTTAACACTGGCCATGCTTTCCTTGCCTATGCAGGCCATCATTACAAATATAATACAATTTTAGAAGCTGTACATGATGAATCTATTTTAAATAACTTGAAGGATGTATTAAAAGAAACAAGCAACTATCTTTTATACAAATACGCTTTTAATGAAATAGAATTAAAAGCGTATCGCGAGTCAATCATTGAGCGTTTTAAAAATCCTTATTTATCAGATGATATTACTCGTGTAGGCCGAGGGGTACTGAGAAAATTAGGCCCTAACGATCGAATTATGAAGCCTTTAAACTTTTTGTATAAACATCAAAAAAAATATGATATGTTATTATTGCTTGCCGCTTATGCGTTACAGTATCACGATTCAGACGACAAAGAAGCTATAAAAAAAGATGAACTAATCAAATCTAAAGGCATGCAAACATTCCTAAAAGATTACACTGGTATTGATGAAAAGCTTGTTATTGAACTTACCTCAAAATATCAGTCTATATCTTAATTATAATTGAATGAGGCTAAGACATAAATATCTCAGTAATCGAAAAGCTTCGAGGTTTTCGTAAGAATTTACGAAAAATCTCGAAGTTTTTCCTTTAATTAAAGGATAGTAAAGTGCCTTATTTTTAAAGTATTTAATGTAAACTTACATGTATATCACGTCGTATTGTTGGCGAGACTCCTGAGGAATAGGATGAGCGTCGAGACCGCGGCTCGACCCATCCCCCTAGGAAATGCGAGCCAAACAATACGAATTATTGACAAAAGAAAAGCATAGAGGTGATTCAATGATGTGCACCCCAAAAGTTGGACTAAAAAATCTAACTTTATGGGGTGCATTTTTATGGGTAAACATTATAAATTTGAAATCAAGTTAAAAATAGTTCAGGAATATTTAAATAGTAGTTTAGGATATGAGAGATTAGCTAAAAAATATAGTCTATCTCATTATTCTATACTTCAAAGATGGGTTAACCAGTATTTGGAATTTGGACCAAAAGGATTAGATAAAAAATTGCAGAATAAAGAATATACTAGAGATTTTAAAGTATCTGTTTTAAGATTTAGACAAGAAAATAAATTGTCTTATCGAGAAACAGCCAATCACTTTAAAATTTCTAATCCAGCTATGTTAGCCGTTTGGCAGCGTAAATTTAATGAAGAAGGTATTCTCGGTTTAGACAATAAACAGAGAGGACGTCCTTCTAAAATGAAAAGAAAGCAGACAAAAGTTAAACCAGATAATCATTTACCATTAAAAGAAGATGAACGCGAAGAATTAGAAAGACTTAGAAATGAAAATGAAATGTTGAAAGCAGGTATCGCTTATCAAAAAAAGTTACAACGCTTGACCCAACATTACGGAAGCAAACATCCGAAAAAGTAAAGGTCATTAAAGAATTACATGAAATGTATCAATTTGGGTTAAGCCTTCTGTTTGAAGTTACAGAAATAGCTAAATCCGTGTACTACTACTGGCTTGAACGTTTCAAAAAACCTAAAAAAGATATAGATATAGTTGAATCTATTAAGCAAATTTGTAAAGAAAGTGATTATACTTATGGTTATCGTCGAGTTACTCAAGCATTGGCTAATAAAGGAATGACAGTCAATCATAAGAAAGTAAGACGAATTATGAAAGAACACCATTTAACATGTACGAAATTTAAGCATAAAACAAGAAAATACAATTCTTATAGAGGAACTATAGGTAAAGTAGCTAAAAATATATTAAAACGTCGTTTTAATACAGATCGACCTTATCAAAAAGTGGTTACAGACATTACAGAATTTAAATTACGCGATGGAACAAAGGCCTATTTATCACCTTTTATGGACTTATATAACTTGGAAATCTTAAGTTATCGTATATCAAAGCGTCCTACTATAGATATTGTTATTGAACCTTTAACTGAATTACTAGCAATGAGACCGCAACTTTTTTATCGAATGACAATTCATTCAGATCAAGGATGGCATTATCAAAATAGAAACTATATTGAGTCATTAAAAGAACATGATGTATTTCAAAGTATGTCTAGAAAAGGCAATTGCTTAGATAATGCCTCAATGGAAAACTTCTTTGGGTTATTAAAACAAGAAATGTATTATGGACAATCATTTGAAACATTCCAAGAATTAGAACAATCAATTCATAAATATATCAATTTTTATAACAATACAAGAATTAAAGCAAAATTAAAAGGCTTGTCTCCTACACAATATAGGAAACAAACCTTTGAAATCGTATACTAAACCAAAGTACAACTTTTGGGGTTCAGTACACAATCATCTCTACGCTATTATTTTGAGATTTATCTCCCAGATTCACTTTTATTTTCTATAAAGGAATAAACTATTTAAATGCTCTAAACTTAAAATTTTTAGAGCTTCAAAAATCTATCCTGCTAATGCTTATTAAGACTATAATCCCATTTTCGCTTCAACGACTTTTGCAATTGTTTCTGCATAACGATGTGCATCTTCGTCTGTTTTTGCTTCAACCATAACACGCACAAGTGGCTCTGTTCCAGATGGACGAACGAGAATACGTCCCTCTCCATTCATTTCGCGCTCAACAGCCTCCATGACTGTTTTTACCTCTTGATTTTGCTCAACACCATATTTATCCGTAACACGTACATTAATTAAAGATTGCGGATATTTTTTCATTTGTGCTGCAAGTTCACTTAATTTTTTACCAGAACGTTTGACAACTGCCGCAAGATGAATACCTGTTAACAATCCATCACCTGTCGTATTATAATCCATTAACACGATATGACCAGATTGCTCGCCCCCTAGGTTATAATGACCTCGACGCATTTCCTCAACTACATAACGATCTCCAACTTTTGTTTTGTTAGAGGCAATGCCTTCAGCTTCTAATGCTTTATAAAAACCAAGATTACTCATAACAGTGGAAACAATCATATCATCATTTAATTCTTGATTTTTCTTCATTTCTTGGCCAATGATAAACATGATTTGGTCACCATCGACAATTTGGCCTTTTTCATCTACAGCGATTAAACGATCACCATCTCCATCAAAGGCTAATCCAAAATCACTTTCAGATTCTAACACTTTTTCAGCCAGTGCTTCTGGATGAGTAGATCCAACTTGATCATTAATATTGTAGCCATCTGGACTACATCCAATTGTTTCAGTGTCTGCTTCTAAATCTCCAAATAAAAACGGTGCTAAAGAAGCCGTGGAACCATGCGCACCATCAAGTGAAATTTTGAGTCCTTCTAGATTCACATCTACAGTAGATTTTAAATAACTTAAGTATTTTTGCGTGCCTTCGAAATAATCTGAAGTATGCACAAGTTCGGTGCCTGTTGGTCGAGGTAAATCAGGACTGTCTTGATCTAATAAAGCTTCTATTTCTTTTTCTTGATCATCTGATAATTTAAAGCCATCTGAACCGAAAAATTTGATACCGTTATCAGCTACTGGATTATGTGATGCTGAAATCATAACACCTAATTCCGCTTCCATTTCCCGTGTTAAATATGCTACACCAGGTGTAGATATCACACCTAAACGCATCACTTCTGCTCCAATAGATACAAGGCCGGCAATTAATGCATTCTCTAGCATTTCCCCAGATACACGTGTGTCTTTACCAACAAGAACACGTGGATGTGCTTTATCTTGATTATGTGCTAAAACATAACCACCATATCGTCCTAATTTAAATGCTAATTCAGGTGTTAACTCTTGGTTTGCAATGCCTCTTACACCGTCTGTACCAAAATATTTACCCATAAAATAAATTCTCCTTTACTCCATTCATTATTGCAATGAAATATTTGCTTCTATTTTTTTTGGTTTAATACGTTCTACTTTTTCAGGTATGTTTAATTGTATTTCCCTTTTTGTATTTGTTGTAACCCCATTTAAATCAACGACACCTTTTATTGAATCAATCTCTTTTAAATCATCACGATTTCCGTAGATTACAATTTCTTTTTCACTCGGTTTAACATCAGCCACAGATAACCCATTTTGTGGTTTACCTTTAGTCGTTAAATCCAATTTAACTTTTTTAGAATAAGGTTTGACGCTAATTTTTAGCTTAACTTGTGCAGGGTTAACTTGAACATCCAATTTATTCATGTTTTTATCAAATACAGCTACTGTCGCATTGCCTGTGACTTGATCAGTGATTTGAAAATCATCACTAAAACTTGCTTTGGCATATGCAATACGGTCAAGTTGTTCCTTTCCACCAGTCACTTTTACAGTTGTTGGTGTTACTGTCGCTTCATCTATTTGTTTATCTGGAGCAACAGAATAGCGACTAATATTAGGATCAATCGTCACTTCCCGTGTTTCTTTCTTTTCAATTGATAGGGTCGCTTCTTTAGGATAAACACGATAATTGATATCTTTATCCAAACCATTCACTTGAAAATCTACCGTACGTTCACCAGGTTGTAGATCTGTTGTGTTCAATGTGACTTTGAAATCTTCAATTTTTTGTGCTTGTAACACTTTCGATTGCGGCCCATTGAGCTCAATATCAACACTATCTGGTGCGCCTGATACATATAAATCGTTACTTTTATTAATCACCTGAACTGGTACATTTTTAATTGTTTTATTTCCATTACTTGCAATGTTATCAGTGCTAAATGTTTTGCCAAAAACATTATTAACCGATAAAAATAACAGCAATGCTAAAATCAACGCAAAAAAACGTAATCCCCATTTAGATTCAAACATTTAATTCACACCCTTCTTTGAAAAGTGCGTACCGAACCAATGCTCGGTCAATAATTCCTCAAATACATCTGTACTAATATCTTTTCTAAGTTTTCCATCAAAAGTGACAGATACAGACCCCGTTTCTTCAGATACAATAACTGTAAAAGCATCTGAAACTTCTGAAATCCCAACAGCAGCACGATGTCGTGTTCCTAAACTTTTAGCAATTTTAGGGCTATCAGATAACGGCAAATAACTTGCTGCTGTTGCAATTTTGTCGCCTTGTATAATCATAGCGCCATCGTGTAGAGGGGTATTAGGTATAAATACATTTGTTAATAACTCTTGGGAAATATCTGAATGCATGGGTATGCCGGTTTCAATATAATCCTGTAATCCTGTCTCTTTTTCAAAAACAATCAGTGCTCCAATACGGCGCTTAGCCATATATTGTACTGCTTTAGAAACTGCCTCAACCAGTTTCGGAGCTTCCACTGAAGACGTCATTGAATAGCGCTTAAACAAACTCCCTCTTCCAAGCTGTTCTAACGCTCGCCGTATTTCAGGTTGGAAAATGACGATAATTGCTAAAAATCCCCATTGCATCACTAGATCAAATAACCTTGATGTCGTCGTTAACTGTAAATATTCACTAATCGCTTTACCTACTAATATAAACAAAATCCCTTTTAAAAGTTGTATCGCTTTAGTCCCTTTAAACACAGTAATGAGTAGGTAAATAACATACCATACAATTAATAAATCTAGAATACCAGTTATAATCTCAAGTGTGCTTAAATTTTGAAAGAGGTTTGAAATTCGCATAGCATCTCCTCCGGTAATCTATTCCCATAACGTTTATTATACCAATCATTCTAGTCAGTTGTCATATCCCATTTGAAATTATTTTAAAAATTTAACCTTTTTAAATATCAATGAGTTATTCATTTTGAGATTGACTTGAATACTCAAACCAAAACTTAACTATCGCAATTTTTAAGTGGCTTAAAGAAATGGTTATTTGGGGTTTAATGCAAAAATGTACAGTCATGATGTGTTTGTTGCATCAATCGTTAAAAATATACAACCAAAAAAACCTTATCCCAGTGAAGGAATAAGGTTTTAAAAATGAGCCATAGAGGATTCGAACCTCTGACCCTCTGATTAAAAGTCAGATGCTCTACCAACTGAGCTAATGGCTCTTATGGCTGGGCTAGCTGGATTCGAACCAGCGAGTGACGGAGTCAAAGTCCGTTGCCTTACCGCTTGGCTATAGCCCAAAAATGGTGGAGGGGGGCAGATTCGAACTGCCGAACCCGAAGGAGCGGATTTACAGTCCGCCGCGTTTAGCCACTTCGCTACCCCTCCGTATGTATTCATTTTTTAAAAATGGTGGAGAATGACGGGTTCGAACCGCCGACCCTCTGCTTGTAAGGCAGATGCTCTCCCAGCTGAGCTAATTCTCCAATATAGTAGTGACCCCTACGGGACTCGAACCCGTGTTACCGCCGTGAAAGGGCGGTGTCTTAACCGCTTGACCAAGGGGCCATGGCTCCACAGGTAGGACTCGAACCTACGACCGATCGGTTAACAGCCGATAGCTCTACCACTGAGCTACTGTGGAATAATTGTATACCTGGCACCGTCCTACTCTTGCGGAACGTAAGTCCGACTACCATCGGCGCTAAAGAGCTTAACTTCTGTGTTCGGCATGGGAACAGGTGTGACCTCTTTGCCATTGGCACCAGATAAACATTTGAATGCTTATACATTCAAAACTAGATAGTAAGTAATATCTCACAAGCAAACCTTGTTATGAATTTGATTAAGTCTTCGATCGATTAGTATTCGTCAGCTCCACGTATCGCTACGCTTCCACCTCGAACCTATTTACCTCATCATCTTTGAGGGATCTTATAACCGAAGTTGGGAAATCTCATCTCGAGGGGGGCTTCATGCTTAGATGCTTTCAGCACTTATCCCGTCCATACATAGCTACCCAGCTATGCCGTTGGCACGACAACTGGTACACCAGAGGTATGTCCATCCCGGTCCTCTCGTACTAAGGACAGCTCCTCTCAAATTTCCTACGCCCACGACGGATAGGGACCGAACTGTCTCACGACGTTCTGAACCCAGCTCGCGTACCGCTTTAATGGGCGAACAGCCCAACCCTTGGGACCGACTACAGCCCCAGGATGCGATGAGCCGACATCGAGGTGCCAAACCTCCCCGTCGATGTGAACTCTTGGGGGAGATAAGCCTGTTATCCCCGGGGTAGCTTTTATCCGTTGAGCGATGGCCCTTCCATGCGGAACCACCGGATCACTAAGTCCGTCTTTCGACCCTGCTCGACTTGTAGGTCTCGCAGTCAAGCTCCCTTATGCCTTTACACTCTATGAATGATTTCCAACCATTCTGAGGGAACCTTTGAGCGCCTCCGTTACACTTTAGGAGGCGACCGCCCCAGTCAAACTGCCCGCCTGACACTGTCTTCCAGCACGATAAGTGCTGCGAGTTAGAAATCCAATACAATTAGGGTAGTATCCCACCAATGCCTCCACGTAAGCTAGCGCTCACGCTTCAATGGCTCCTACCTATCCTGTACAAACTGTACCGAATTTCAATATCAGGCTACAGTAAAGCTCCACGGGGTCTTTCCGTCCTGTCGCGGGTAACCGGCATCTTCACCGGTACTATGATTTCACCGAGTCTCTCGTTGAGACAGTGCCCAAATCGTTACGCCTTTCGTGCGGGTCGGAACTTACCCGACAAGGAATTTCGCTACCTTAGGACCGTTATAGTTACGGCCGCCGTTTACTGGGGCTTCGATTCGTAGCTTCGCTGAAGCTAACCACTCCTCTTAACCTTCCAGCACCGGGCAGGCGTCAGCCCCTATACGTCACCTTACGGTTTAGCAGAGACCTGTGTTTTTGATAAACAGTCGCTTGGGCCTATTCACTGCGGCTCTTCAGAGCGTGAACCCTAAAGAGCACCCCTTCTCCCGAAGTTACGGGGTCATTTTGCCGAGTTCCTTAACGAGAGTTCGCTCGCTCACCTTAGAATTCTCATCTTGACTACCTGTGTCGGTTTGCGGTACGGGCACCAACTTTCTAGCTAGAGGCTTTTCTCGGCAGTGTGAAATCAACGACTCGAGGAAGCAATTTCCTCTCCCCATCACAGCTTGACCTTTTGAGTGCCGGATTTGCCTAACACTCAGTCTCACTGCTTGGACGTGCACTCCAACAGCACGCTTCGCCTATCCTACTGCGTCCCCCCATCGCTTAAAACGATTGTTGGTGGTACAGGAATATCAACCTGTTATCCATCGCCTACGCCTGTCGGCCTCAGCTTAGGACCCGACTAACCCAGAGCGGACGAGCCTTCCTCTGGAAACCTTAGTCAATCGGTGGACGGGATTCTCACCCGTCTTTCGCTACTCACACCGGCATTCTCACTTCTAAGCGCTCCACATGTCCTTGCGATCATGCTTCAACGCCCTTAGAACGCTCTCCTACCATTGTCCAAAGGACAATCCACAGCTTCGGTAATATGTTTAGCCCCGGTACATTTTCGGCGCAGTGTCACTCGACTAGTGAGCTATTACGCACTCTTTAAATGATGGCTGCTTCTAAGCCAACATCCTAGTTGTCTGGGCAACGCCACATCCTTTTCCACTTAACATATATTTTGGGACCTTAGCTGGTGGTCTGGGCTGTTTCCCTTTCGAACATGGACCTTATCACCCACGTTCTGACTCCCAAGTTAAATTATTTGGCATTCGGAGTTTGTCTGAATTCGGTAACCCGAGAGGGGCCCCTCGTCCAAACAGTGCTCTACCTCCAATAATCATCACTTGAGGCTAGCCCTAAAGCTATTTCGGAGAGAACCAGCTATCTCCAAGTTCGATTGGAATTTCTCCGCTACCCTCAGTTCATCCGCTCACTTTTCAACGTAAGTCGGTTCGGTCCTCCATTCAGTGTTACCTGAACTTCAACCTGACCAAGGGTAGATCACCTGGTTTCGGGTCTACGACCAAATACTCATTCGCCCTATTCAGACTCGCTTTCGCTACGGCTCCACATTTCCTGCTTAACCTTGCATCAGATCGTAACTCGCCGGTTCATTCTACAAAAGGCACGCCATCACCCCTTAACGGGCTCTGACTACTTGTAAGCACACGGTTTCAAGTTCTCTTTCACTCCCCTTCCGGGGTACTTTTCACCTTTCCCTCACGGTACTGGTTCACTATCGGTCACTAGAGAGTATTTAGCCTTAGGAGATGGTCCTCCCAGATTCCGACGGAATTTCACGTGCTCCGTCGTACTCAGGATCCACTCAAGAGAGAATCAGTTTTCGACTACAGGATTATTACCTTCTCTGATTAACCTTTCCAGGTTATTCGTCTAACTCATTCTTTTGTAACTCCATAAGAGTGTCCTACAACCCCAACAAGCAAGCTTGTTGGTTTGGGCTCTTCCCGTTTCGCTCGCCGCTACTCAGGGAATCGATTTTTCTTTCTCTTCCTCCGGGTACTAAGATGTTTCAGTTCTCCGGGTCTACCTTCTCACATGCTATGTATTCACATGCGGATAACACGACATAACTCGTGCTGGGTTCCCCCATTCGGAAATCTCTGGATCAAAGCTTACTTACAGCTCCCCAAAGCATATCGTCGTTAGTAACGTCCTTCATCGGCTTCTAGTGCCAAGGCATCCACCGTGCGCCCTTAATAACTTAATCTAGACGTGCTAATAAGCGCTCGCATTCTATCTCATTTCTTTCTTCGCTTGCTCATTTACAAAACGTAATCTTCGCTGCACTCATCAAGAAATTCTCTGACTGACAAACGCTTTCATCACGTCAATGACGCAATCACATTTGTCTTGTCAATGCTTTCACACTTATCATCACCAGTTATTAATTATGTGAGTCGTCTGTTGACGACTAGCGATAATTGTTTGTTTCAAGCTTTTCGCTTGTTACTCGGTTTTGCTTGGTAAAATCTATTACTTACTTATCTAGTTTTCAATGTACAATGTTGAATCCTCAATGAATGAGCATTCAAAACTGAATACAATATGTCACGTTAATCCGTCTATCACCTATGGTGATATTCCGTATATTATCCTTAGAAAGGAGGTGATCCAGCCGCACCTTCCGATACGGCTACCTTGTTACGACTTCACCCCAATCATTTGTCCCACCTTCGACGGCTAGCTCCAAATGGTTACTCCACCGGCTTCGGGTGTTACAAACTCTCGTGGTGTGACGGGCGGTGTGTACAAGACCCGGGAACGTATTCACCGTAGCATGCTGATCTACGATTACTAGCGATTCCAGCTTCATGTAGTCGAGTTGCAGACTACAATCCGAACTGAGAACAACTTTATGGGATTGGCTTGACCTCACGGTTTCGCTGCCCTTTGTATTGTCCATTGTAGCACGTGTGTAGCCCAAATCATAAGGGGCATGATGATTTGACGTCATCCCCACCTTCCTCCGGTTTGTCACCGGCAGTCAGCCTAGAGTGCCCAACTTAATGATGGCAACTAAGCTTAAGGGTTGCGCTCGTTGCGGGACTTAACCCAACATCTCACGACACGAGCTGACGACAACCATGCACCACCTGTCACTTTGTCCTCCGAAGAGGAAAACTCTATCTCTAGAGCGGTCAAAGGATGTCAAGATTTGGTAAGGTTCTTCGCGTTGCTTCGAATTAAACCACATGCTCCACCGCTTGTGCGGGTCCCCGTCAATTCCTTTGAGTTTCAGTCTTGCGACCGTACTCCCCAGGCGGAGTGCTTAATGCGTTAGCTGCAGCACTAAGGGGCGGAAACCCCCTAACACTTAGCACTCATCGTTTACGGCGTGGACTACCAGGGTATCTAATCCTGTTTGATCCCCACGCTTTCGCACATCAGCGTCAGTTGCAGACCAGAAAGCCGCCTTCGCCACTGGTGTTCCTCCATATCTCTGCGCATTTCACCGCTACACATGGAATTCCACTTTCCTCTTCTGCACTCAAGTTTTCCAGTTTCCAATGACCCTCCACGGTTGAGCCGTGGGCTTTCACATCAGACTTAAAAAACCGCCTACGCGCGCTTTACGCCCAATAATTCCGGATAACGCTTGCCACCTACGTATTACCGCGGCTGCTGGCACGTAGTTAGCCGTGGCTTTCTGGTTAGGTACCGTCAAGATGTGCACAGTTACTTACACATTTGTTCTTCCCTAACAACAGAGCTTTACGATCCGAAGACCTTCATCACTCACGCGGCGTTGCTCCGTCAGACTTTCGTCCATTGCGGAAGATTCCCTACTGCTGCCTCCCGTAGGAGTCTGGACCGTGTCTCAGTTCCAGTGTGGCCGATCACCCTCTCAGGTCGGCTACGCATCGTCGCCTTGGTGAGCCGTTACCTCACCAACTAGCTAATGCGGCGCGGGTCCATCTATAAGTGACAGCAAAACCGTCTTTCACTGTTGAACCATGCGGTTCAACATATTATCCGGCATTAGCCCCGGTTTCCCGGAGTTATTCCAGTCTTATAGGTAGGTTACCCACGTGTTACTCACCCGTTCGCCGCTAACGTCAAAGGAGCAAGCTCCTCTTCAGTTCGCTCGACTTGCATGTATTAGGCACGCCGCCAGCGTTCATCCTGAGCCAGGATCAAACTCTCCATATTAGAGTAAGCTTGATATAGCTCTTTGATTGTTTAAGTCAATCACTCTATCAGTACGCTAGTACTGTGTTTTATCGGAATTAACGTTGACATATTGTCATTCAGTTTTCAATGTTCATATATTCTTCAAACAACTTAACATAACTTAAAAGTCTTAACAAGTAATCAAAATACTTTTACTATTTTAAATGACTCTTTACAAACAATCAATAGTCATTTTTACACTTTCAAGAAGCTGTTTTGGAATGTCTTGTCGTTTTTCAGCGACTTTTATATCTTATCAAGTCAGCTTAACATTGTCAACAAAAATTTTAATTTTTTTAAAGTTTTTGTTGAGGTCGTGATTTCTTTCGCTCACAAGAATATATTTTAACCAATCTCATTTTAAAAAGCAACCCCTAATTTGATTATTTTTTCATTCTTTGATATTTCTTGTTTTTAGATTACTTTCATGATTCATTTTGAGGTGTGTCCTTTTTATTAATGGTAAATGTAAGTTGCTTTTTAAAAACTAGATTTTATAATTACGGTTTAATGATATGCCTCTTTGGTAACTTTTATTCATGTACTCACTTTTCACCAAATAAAAAAAGCCCCATAGATGGGACAGAATGGGATTCCTCAAATACATTGCTAAAATATGTTTTGACTTCGAGCGGAATAATACAGCAAACAAAGCTTTCATCAATTGATATTAAGTTGTGTTGTTTCATTGGAAAGCCAATATGTGCAGTACCGCTTATTAATATTTTATAAATATACGATGTACTGGCACTGTTCAGTTTATTATCATTTTCAAACTTTTTATACTCGTCGACATTTTAATATTTCTTTTATAGTCTAATCCCTATTTGCTCCATCCCAACTATGCATTGCTTAGATAAATCTGGGCTTCTCTTAATAATTTATACATTGACTTAACACTTTTCTATATAGTGTTAGCTTAGTTAATCATTATTGATTCGTTTTATTGATAATTTTTTGTGCCATTGATTGATATATTTTACCAATTTGGTCTTCTGGTTGATAAACAGATGGTGAAAAATCAGCTGGCTCCCAAGTTGGCTGACCCAGTGGCAGTTGACCTAATAAATCGACTCCAAGCTCTTCAGCTAGTTTTTGGCCTCCACCTTGACCGAATACATATTCTTTATTACCTGTTTCTTTACTCTCAAAGTAAGACATATTTTCAATAACACCTAATATAGAGTGATCAGTGTGTTTAGCCATTGCCCCAGCTCGTGCTGCAACAAATGCTGCTGTTGGATGTGGTGTTGTCACTATAATCTCTTTACTTGAAGGCAACATAGTGTGTACATCTAAAGCAACATCCCCTGTACCTGGTGGTAAGTCTAACACTAAATAATCAAGGTCTCCCCATTTCACTTCAGTAAAAAAGTTCGTTAGCATTTTCCCTAACATCGGTCCACGCCATATGACTGGGGCATTTTCTTCAACAAAAAATGCCATTGAAATCACTTTTACACCGTGACGTTCAACGGGTATAACTGTTTTCCCTTCAATTCCTGGCTTTTCATCTATGCCCATCATATCTGGAACACTAAAACCATAAATATCTGCATCAATCAATCCTACACGTTTCCCTTCACGTGCTAATGATACTGCTAAGTTAACCGCAACCGTCGATTTACCGACGCCGCCTTTACCAGATGCTATTGCAATAAACTCTAAATCGTTCCCACCTGAAAGATGAGATTCTATCGTTTGCTGTTCATTTTGTTGCTGACTACCAAATTGCTCTACTTGTTCTTTCGGTAATTCTTCAAATCGAATGCCGACTGTCTTAGCTCCATTTTCTTTCAGTTTCTCTACTATTGCCATTTGTGTATCAAGTTGTGTTTGCCCACCTAATTGTGCGATAGCCACTTTTACACTCACATGTTCTTTTTCCTCTTTAATAGAAACATTAAGAATCCCCTTCGTTTCTTTCAATGGTACATTTAAAATTGGATCATTAATTTCTCCCACAAGTTGTTCCACTTGTTCTACTGTTAACACTATAGACATCTCCTTTAATTACACATTTGTCTTTAGTTTATCAAAAGAATAAGCGCTTGCATAAGGTAAAACTCAAAATTATGCAAAAGGTAGATACCCGTTTATTCAAATATTATAAAACTCCCTCCAAAATCATTTGATATTTTGAAGGGAATTAATGTGATCTATTTCAATTTTAGCTTAACTTTCTAACATGTTTATGCTTTTTCTCTTTCGTCCGATCGTGTATAAAGAAACTAATCACGAGTCCTAATACTAAAAATCCTGAAGTAACCCAAAACGCGAGGTTAATACCAGATGCCATCGCTTCCCGACTCATAAGATCACTTGACAATTTTTCTGACGGACTATACATCAGTGCCCCAAGTGACATTAATGTAACCATAAGTGCTGTCCCTATTGATCCTGAAATAGTCCGTAGCGTATTCATAATTGCTGTGCCATGAGAGACCATATGATTCGGTAATGAATTGATGCCCGCTGTGTTGAGTGGCATCATAAGTAATGAAATTGCAAATAATCGTACTGTATACATGATTAACACATACAAATATGGTGTATGTGCTGTTAATTGGGTCATCATTACAGTAGCGCCTAATAGAATGATAAAGCCTGGTATGACTAATATTCTCGCACCTACTTTGTCATAAATACGTCCTGTAATGACTGACATCACACCGTTAATAATAGCGCCTGGTAAAATAACAAGTCCTGATAGCATCGCTGATAGTGCTAAAGAATTTTGAATATAGATTGGAATTAATAAAGCTGGTCCGACCATCGAGGTGAAAACAATCATTGACGAAACAGAAGTTAATGTAAAGGTACGTATCCGAAATGCATATAAGTTTAATATCGGATTATCGATACGTAGTTGTCTCTTAATAAAGAAAGCAACAATTACAGCACCTACTAAAATACTAATAATGACTAAAATATCATCAAAACCTCGAGTTCCTGCAATACTGAAGCCATAAAGCATAACACCAAAACCTAAAGTCGATAAGACAACTGATGTTTTATCAAGGACAACTTCCTTAATTTGACTATAGTCACGCATATAAATAAAGCCAAAGATAAATCCAATAATTGCGACAACTACAACTACGATTAAAGGCGCTCTCCAAGAGTAATTGTCAACTAAAATCCCCGATAAAGTCGGTCCAATTGCAGGGGCAAATTGAATGACCAAACCAGAGAGTCCCATCGCAAAACCACGTTGATTTTTAGGAAATAATGTAAAAAGTGTAAATTGCGTTAAAGGCATAATAACCCCCGCGCCCATAGCTTGAATGACTCGAGCTAACATAAGGACGCCAAAGTGTGTCGCAACTGTGGCTACAATAGATCCTATTAAAAATGTCCCCATCGCTGTTAAATATAATCTTCGCGACGGAATGCGATCCATAAAATAAGCTGTTAAGGGAATCATAATACCGTTTACAAGCATAAAGCCTGTTACGAGCCATTGCGATGTACTTTCATGAATATTTAACCCTTTCATAATACTAGGGAGTGCTGTATTTAATAATGTTTGATTTAAAATCGCTATAAATGCACTAATCAACATTACGGCGACTATGATATTACGCTGCTTTTTGTCTATTACATCGTTATAATCCATACGCATCCTCCTATACATTTATTTTCTCTTTATCACAGTCATTTATTGTACGACTATGTAGTTAGCTTAGCAAAATATATGTTTCAAAATGCTCACTTTATTTTATAAACTGCTTTAAACGAAAGTGATTACGAAGGAGGAGGACATACAGTTATTTTTTTTTATTTAAGTTTTCAGAGTCTGGATAAAAAATCTCTTTACATATATATAAGAAACCGATAATCACCATCAAAACCCATAAATGAATATGAATTTTTTCATAGTGAATGTGAACAATGAAGTAAAACATAATAACAATGGTAGTATACGTCATGAGATGAAATGTAACACCTTGAACGTATGGATTGTGAGGCAACTTTTTGCGTATTAAATCCATCACATATTCAACGATAAATGTGACAAAATATCCAAGTACAATATAACTACCATAATATATCAAATTATCGTAAAAGCCTTGATTGTACGTAAAAGTGCCTAGACCGAAGTAAATTAGCAAACGACTTAAACCATAAAGTCCAAAAGCAAGCGCTATTAGAAACGTAGTACCCGAAATAATAAAAATGGAGAGTATGATTAATAAAGATACTAAGTTAAATACATTGAACTTACCCTTCATCATTCACCCCTCCTTCTTTACATATTATTATTTTACCCAATTCAAAATATATATTCATCGATAATGCTATTCCAATCCTTTTTGAGATTGCCTCATCCATATTATAAATAAGACAATAACAACGCCGATACAAAATAACATAATGTTTTGTATTGGCACTTGTGTGATACGCATTTGAAGTGCATAAACATATCCAATCACAGCTGAGCCAATGGAATTCCCTAAATTACGCGTTAATGTAAAAAGTGACATCATTTTTTTCATACTTTCTGGCGATACATGCTCTTGTACTAAAACACTGTCTTTTGTGTAAGCAGTCCCAAAACTCATTCCAGCAAAGAATAAAGTTATTGCAATAATAATAGGATGGAATGCGTTAAATATTAAATTGAGTCCACCGAATACAAGAATGCTGAACGCGACGATGTACAACAGTTTAATAGATAGTTTTGATTCAATTTTATTTAAATTAAAGTTTATGAAGAGCCATCCAATCGATAGTGGAAAAATAATTAAACCGCTTTGTAACGGTGTCAATCCTAATACATCTTGTAGATATGTCGGTATAAATACATTAAAGGCAATTAAAACAACAGCTACTAAAAAGTCAGTTAAAAATGCTAAACGTATCAACGATTTAAATTCTTTAATCGGCAAAAATGTAACTCGCTGTCGTTTCGAATAACGAATGAGATATACCAATCCAATGAAAAACAGGCCTAAAGCTACGATATTCATCCACAAATAATGTGTGTATAATACAGCAAACATTAATAAAGCAATTAATATATAAAACAGAGCCATACCTATATAATCAATAGCCGGCCTCGATATTGTTTCAGAGTCAAATTGGTACGCGTATAGCACAAATGCCATCGCAATAAGTCCAATTGGAATATTGATAAAGAAAAGCCAGTGCCAAGTTGAAACCTCTAATATAAAGCCTCCTAAAAACGGACCTAAAATACTCGAAATCCCCCATACACTACCAACAATTCCCATCACTTTATAACGAAATGGGATTTCAAATGCAAGCTTTGGCACTATTTGAGCAAGAGACATATTTACGCCTGCCCCAACACCTTGAATCAATCTTGCAAACACTAACATCTCAAAACTTGTACTTAATCCTGATAATAAACTAGCACCAATAAATAAGATTAGCCCTAACATCGTCACGTAAATGATTTTCACTCGTGACATCAGCTCACTTAAAATCGGAATAGCTAACACAATCCCCACAAAATAAACTGTAAAGACTAATGAAATAGGTAACTTTGCATTAAGATCATCCCGCATCGTTGGCAATGCTAAAGATACTATCGATGTCTCAATCGCAGACATAAACATGATAAGCACGAGTGAAACGATCACGCTAAGCTGTTTAAACCCCATATATATCGACCTTTCCTTTTTACTTATTTTCACTATACATAATTTTCATCTAAAAATGAAAAAATCGAATTATTATTCACTTAGACCGCGTATAATAATCCGTATTTTTACATTTTATGTTATTTGAAAAAGTTCACCTTGCTATTGCAATGTTGAACAGGGTTATGTCGCACTGTACTTTTTCAGTAAAACAGTCAACCTACGCCAAATAGAAACGACATGACATCAATATCAACGCGCTATCATTCACTTACATAAAATAGAGAATACCTACAAAATGAAACATAGATGCAACTAATATAAAAATATGCCAAATCATATGAAAATAGGGTCTATCTTTTTGAGCATAAAACCATGCGCCGATCGTGTAAGCCACTCCACCTAAAAATATAAAAAGTAAAAATAGCCATAAGCCGTGATGAATAATAATAGGCAAATAAATAACACCTACCCATCCCATCATTAAATAGATGAAGAGGCTTAACTTTGGATTGACGTTAGCGGCTATTGCTTTGTATAAAATGCCCCAAATTGTTGTTGCCCATAATATCACCATAATTGTCCATCCAAGCCATCCACCTACTAATACTATAGAAACAGGTGTGTACGTTCCAGCGATAGCAACGTATATCATACTATGATCGATAATGCGCATAACATATTTATGTGGTGAAGCTTGTTGCATCGAGTGATAAACTGTTGATGATATAAACATCATAAAAATACTGATAACAAAAATTGAAACACTTATGGATAATAACACACCTGAGTGTACATAGCTGTATACTGCTGCATAAGGCAACAAAAAAAGCATGAGTAACGCAGCCACACCATGTGAAACTGCGTTACCGACTTCCTCACCAAAAGTAAGAGGGGCTATATCTTTAAAAGCCTGTCTTTTTTTAGGTCTATTTGTTTTAGCGACTGACATTGTGCCACCCCTATTCAATAATATTCAAACGCTTTAAATCTTGAGTTGCTGTCTCTACGCTATCTTTACCTTCCTTATTTTTCAATGGGCTAAACTCTTCTTCACGAGGAACTTGTAGCGTCATAAATGAGGTTGCATATTGAAATATATCAAAATAAAATAATTCAAATTTTAATGTAGGCAACTTCACGATACCAAAATCTTCATCTAATTGTTCAAGTTCTTTAACTGCCAAATGATAAGGCAAAGGTTTATCAACTGCAGCTTGAATAAATGGCACTCTAAACGCATGGATACCGATATTAGCATTATGCAAATCGTTAGCTACTTCAGGCGTTAACTCTGAATATTCAAGTACCTTATCTTTACCATCATTAACGACAAGACGCCCTACACTTTCAAAAGCCTTAGGTTCAATTGATTTTGTCGTCACGTCCCTATGGTGATGAACTGTAAACCCTGCAAAAACTGGGTCTAGCACACGCACAAGGACATTATCAATATTATTCATAAAAATATATTCATTTTGACGCTCAATCATCTGCTGCAAATAACCTGCGCGTTTTAATGATTTAAAAACACCACCATTCCCATTTGGCGTTTCCATAATTAAGCCTTCCTTATTAAAGATGAGTTGACCATCAGTATTCAGCGCAATGATGTTATCTTGCTTGAAGAAAAAGATGTGCTCTGGGTCGTAGCCAAAATATTGATGCCTTTCAAAATATTGACGTGTGGCCTCATCATTGATTTCACTTGTCATAATATACCAATCAATGTAACGACCTGCGTTATCTGAAAGCGCTCGTAATTGACGTGCTTGTAATTCAAATAAACTCACACCTTCAATTTCGAACGAACCTTTTGGCCCTTTATACCCCAACCGTGTACCTTGACCACCAGCTAATAAAAGCACTGCAAATTGTCCTTCTTTAATAGCTGCCAAGCCTTTTTCATAGTACATGTCATAATCCTCTTGAGATAAACGCGCTTTACGTTCAAAGTGGATTTCTTGAATATCGGAAACATCGTCTATCTTTGTTTGATTGACATATACCTCTTCGTACAAGCTCTTAATTTCAGCCAAATCAAGTTCGTCTAATTTGGATTTTAAACGTTCTTTTTCGTTAGTGCACATCATTTTTTCATATTCTGCTAAATGTGCCTGATTATATTTTTCAAGTTTATTTTTATCTAACATATTTTGATATTCTCTCCTTTAGTTAAAAACTAGGACAAGTCAATCGTTATATTCCTTAATTATATACCTTGATAACGTTATAACATGAATTATAAGAAATAACGTATCAGTTGTTTCATTGTTGATTCGAATAATACAAACATCGTCATGATACTAAACGTTGAGGCTAATGACAAATCCAATATACCACCCGTTTTAAATTGGATTGGAAACCTCACACGAATCGGAAGCGGAAAAAATAATTTTACGCCACGAGGTGTTAACATATCTAATATCACATGTGAAAGCATACCACAAATTACGCCAATCATATAGTAAATTGGTATTTGGAGCATATGTAAAAGAAAAAATATCAATCCCATAAAAATTAAGGAATGCGTTAAGGTACGATGACCAAACATATGTTTTATGAATAAACTTAAAATACGAAAATGTTTCCCAATCTTACTTTGTGTATGACATATGTCAGGAAAAATTGAAGCAACACCGGATATGACAAGGCATGTTACCGCTTCGATTAAATCCAGTTCAAAATGTCTCGCAACTACAGCGCCAATGAGCAAACCAGCTGCAGAATGTGTTTTACCAGTCATTGTGGCCCCCTTTCTTACATAAAAGCATTATAGCATAATCATCCAATAAATGCGAACATGTTTTCGTATACTATTATTTCTATTAGTATGACACATTTATTTATTTAGTATCACATATTACTTGTCAAAACGATTTCAATCAGTTATACTATGAGTAACAAAAAGTTAAAGGAAGTGTCGTATAAATGGCAATGACAGTAAAAAAGAATGATCAAGAAGTTCAAATTCAATGGAGAGTTGCAGATATTCGCATTCCTAACGATAAAATTGTAAATGTAAGTGAAGATAGAGATATTCATGCGGTACCTGAAAAAGATAAAACGGTATCTCGTATCGGCTCTACATTTGGTAAAACGAATCGCGTTATCATTGATACTGATGACCACCAATATATTATTTATACATTTAATGATAAAAAAGTTTATAATGAAGTTACTAAATAGTTGACCTAATCATTAACCCCCACATGCCTCTTTTATGAGCCATGCGGGGGTTAGTTTTGTTTGTTATTAAACTGACTAAAATATGATATGTGCAACCAGTACAATAATAGGCAACGTAATCAATGTTCTAATTAGAAATATCGCGAACAATTTCCACAAACTTACGGGAATTTTCGATCCTAAAATCACACCACCTACTTCAGATAAATAAATTAATTGACATACACTTAATACTCCTACTACAAAGCGGGTCATTTCACTTTCAACCCCTTGTATTAAAATAGATGGTAAAAACATATCTGCAAAACCGATAATCATCGTTTCAGATGCTTGTGTTGCTTCTGGCAAATGCATCCATTCTAAAATAGGTACGAAAGGCATTCCAATAATGGTAAAGATAGGTGTATAGGTTGCTAAAATTGTAGCTAATGTGCCAATCGTCATCACAACCGGAATAACAGCTAGCCACATATCCAGTACCGTCTTGATTGCAGTAATGACATAATCTTTGAAATGTGGCGCATGGTATCCTGTTTGAATGGCGTCGTGATATCCTTCTTTAATTGCTGATTGATATGAAAGCGACTGTTCTTGACTGTTACCAGGCTTATGACCATCAATATAATGATCTTCTACATGTCTCAACGGCCATATTCTTGGCATAATCAACGCTGCTACAAAACAAGCAACAATCACTGTACCATAAAAATACATAAAATAATCCATTAACCCTAATGTATCCACAATTACAATCGCAAACGTAAGTGATACAACACTAAAAGTAGTCGAAATTACAGTTGCTTCTCTTCGTGTATAAAAGCCTCGTTCGTATTGCTTGCTCGTAATCATCACACCTACTGTTCCATCTCCAATAAAAGATGCTAAATTATCAACAGCGGATCGCCCCGGTAACGTAAACAGCGGACGCATAATAGGTCTAAAAATAGGCCCTAAAAACTCTAATAACCCATATTCTAATAGCAATGGTAAAAATAGCGCTGCAAAGAAAAAAACAGCCACAAGCGTAGGCAATAAATCTGAAAAAATGAGATTCCCTGTATCATCAGAATATATCCATTCTGAGCCTACTTTAAAAAATGTTAACCATACTATCAAAACTGCACCGATTCTGACAAGTGCCCAAGGCCAAGTCACTTTAAAAGTATGTGTCATAAAATTTGACTTCATTCGAGATGGTGTAATCAAAAAACTATATACAAATGTCAGTATCCCCGACAATGTTATAATCGCGATAATCATCCAAGGCATCATTGCTCCCACTGTATCTTTAAAAATAGAAGCTAAGTATGCTATAGGTAATGTCGTCATCTTTTCACCATTCTCTGTAACAGGAATAGGAATTAAAAATAAAACAATACCTAATAATGAGAGTAAAACAAATTTTGCTTTACCAATATTTCGTTGCTTTTGAGTTAAATTTTCCATTAAGTGCCTCACCTTTCACTAGGGCCATCGCTATATACATCAAAACGCCTCTTTCTTTTGTCTCATCATTATACAAAGGAAAGAGGCGTTATGCAATATCAAATTGAATTTTTATTCACTTTTACGCATATTAAAAAATCACATTTTACGTAATACATATAAGAAATACGGTGCACCTATGATTGCAATTAAGACGCCAACTGGAATATCAATAGGTGGGGCAATCACACGTGCTAAACCATCTGCAAATACCATGAGTAATCCACCAATCAATCCGGACATGATAATAATATGCAAATGTTTATGACCAACAATACTCCGTGCAATATGAGGGGCAATCAAACCTAAGAAACTCAATCCACCAACAACAGATATAGCCGCCCCTGCTAACATAACAGCAGCTAAAAGCAAGATCATCTTTGTGCGATTGACATGTGTTCCGATAGCCGTCGCAACATCTTCACCCAAATGTAAAACATCTAACTTTCGGCTATTTGCAATAATTAATGGGATTGCAATGATAAGCCACGGTAAAATAGTATAAACATGTTGCATAGAACGCCCAAATAGACTTCCTGTTAACCACACTAATGCAATGTTCGCCTCCATTGGATTTCGAATTAATAAGTATTGAACGAGTGCCATCGCGATTGCACCGATTGCCATACCTATAAGCGCTAATTGTGAGCCTTTAACCCCTTTATAGCTAATGAGTAAGGACAAAATAATACTAATGATAATCGCACCGACAAATGAGGCAACTGGTAGCACAAAAAGAGGCGCTGTTGGAAATACGATAATAACAATGACAGCTGTTAAACTCGCACCTTTAGTAATCCCTATTACGTCAGGAGAAGCAAGTGGATTACGAATAATCCCTTGTATCACCGCTCCCGAAATAGATAAAGCTGCTCCTACTAAAATACCTAAAAACATCCTAGGCAATCGATACTCTTGCAAGATAAAGTTTTGACCAGTCAACACTTCTGACAACACGTCTTGGGGCGAAATATATACCGCACCAGCACCTAGGCTTAAAATCGAACAAACAATGAGCAACAAAATAACGATGATATAGCGCTTTGCATAATTAATATTCATCGTGATTTCACTCCTCTCATTGTAATGAATAAGAAGTACAATGCACCGACAAATGACGTTACAATGCCTATTGGTGATTCAAACGGATATGCAATCAACCGACTCATGACATCCGAAATTAACAAGAGATTCGCACCCATAATCATAGATAATAAAATGATTAAAAAGTAATTTCGACTCACATAGTATTTTACGATATGAGGCACTATTAAACCTACAAATCCTATAGGTCCTGCTACTGCAACACTTGAGCCTGCTAACACAACTACAATAAGGCCAGACAGTGCACGAATTAACTTTGTATTTTGACCTAAACCTGTTGCCATTTGGTCACCTAAATCAAGTATTGCCAATTGTCGGGATAACAATAATGCCGCAGTGAGTCCTCCTATTATCCATGGCAGTATTTGTATAATATTTGGCCATTTAATAGTGTGGATTGCTCCTACTAACCAAAACATAACTGTCGTTGTCGCATCCTCATTCAACAAAATAATACCTTGTGTTAAACTTGTAAAAAATAAATGAATCGTCATCCCTGCTAAAGCAAGCTTAACGGGCGTCATGCCTTTCGTTGCATCCGCTAAGACATACACTGCCAAACCACCCAAGAAGGCGCCTATAAAAGCGTAAATGACAGAATTTGCAGCCAAACCAGGTAGTAAAACTGTAATTAAAACAACCATAAACGACGCACCCGCATTCACACCAAAAATTTGTGGCGATGCGAGAGGATTACGTGTAATAGCCTGCATCAAAACACCTGCAACTGCAAGCGCAGCACCAAGTAGTAAAGCACCAAGCATACGCGGCATACGTACATTATGTATTAAAAATGTTTGTTGTGTCTCTTGAAGGTGAAACACATAATCCACAAGTGACTTAAAATTAATATCTGACGAACCCATTGCAAGATTTAAATACACTGCAAAAATAAGAAAACATACGCTCACAATAAATGTGAGCGTATTACGTTTTCTTTGGTGATGTCCGTCTTGAATTGATGAAGTTGATTTTGACATAAGATATCACCTTTATTTAAACGACGAAACGATTAGTTCTTATTGCTTTCTTCTTTAGAAATTTCAGCAAGCTCTTTTGCAATCTCTTCAGATGAAATTAAACCACGTGACTTCGCCCATGTTAAACGATCAACAACGTGTACACGATTATTTTTGACCGCATCAATATTATTCCACACAGAATCTTCTTTCATTTTAGCATAAAATGGATCATCTTCTCCATTCACCATGATAAACATGCGCTCAGGATTAACTTCTGCTAATTGCTCTGAGTTCATATTTAAATATGGTGCATTTAAATATTCTGGGAGTTGATCTGATACTTCTTTTGTTAATGCTTCTTTAAAACCAAGCTCGTGTAAAAATTGGCCGACATATGATTTGTCTGCATGTGCAAGAAAACCTGATTGAGAAATAACTGCCGGAAGCACTTTTAAGTCTTTATTCATCGTAATATCTTTTTTATAGCTATCTATCTTTTCTTGATGTTCTTTCAAACGTTTGTCAGCTTGATCTTCTTTAGATAAAGCTTTTGCGATTGTTTTGAAAGCTTCGATATTCTCGTTGTAGTCAGAATCTAAACTTGGTAATAAAATAGTTGGTGCGATTTTGTTCAATTGATCGTAAGTCCCTTTATGACGATTGTTATCAGCTATAATTAAATCTGGTTTTAATTCACTAATAACCTCTAAATTAGGTTGTTTACGCGCACCTACTGATTTATAATCTCCTAAATTTTTACGAATTGGCTCAATAATATTATTTTTATCGCCATCATCTGCTATACCAACTGGTTTTACACCTAATGCGACAAGTGAATCAACAAATGAGTACTCAAGTGCTACAACACGTTTAGGTTCTTTCGTAATCTTTGTTGTACCACCATCATGCTGAATTGTCACACCTTTATCTGAACTATTTGAGCTTTCTTTTTTGTCAGAATTTCCTGAATCACTGACACTACCACATGCAGCTACAATAAGCATCACTGCAAGTAATAATGCTAAACCTATAAACTTTTTACCTCTCACTGTGCGTCTCTCCTTTATTATGTATTGAACACTATACACCTATATTAATTGATAACGATTCTCATTGTCAACATTGTTTTGAAAAGTTATTAACTTTTGATCGATAAAATCCTTTCAGTAAGGCTTCTATCCCTTCATCTTTGTGATAACACTTTTTTAACTGAGGCACATGCATACTATGGGCAATGGCATTGTAGCTCATTTTAAATGTAATACGATCTCCTAATTGATAATAATCCGCTATGCCAATATCAATTAACATAATATCACTCGTACTTCCGACTATTTTCAGTTTAGAATCAGTAAGCGCCAATCCTTCGATATGTGTGTCGAGCTGACCAATGTCTACTAATGCTTGCATATAGGACTGATGCGTCTCAATGTTCAGACGAGGTTTAATCTCAATGATACGTCCTTCTAGTAAAAAAGCGTCTTCATAAAGTTGTGATACACGCATACCATAAGAAGTTTCATAACCTCTAAGCCATGTTTCACCAATTCTCAATTGATTAATTCGCCCTAAGTCACTATACATTGCTAAAGTTAACATACTTGAATTACCACCAGAAATAGTGTTAAGACGATATCCCATTCTTTTCTCGATATTATCGATAAAGTGATGTATATACGGCAAATCATCTTCTGATGGTGGTAGCGGACGAAAACACATAAAGTTGAATGCAACCCCTTTTAAATAAATGCCTTTTAGAGGTACAATTTCCTTAATCATTTGCGCTACTTCATATGTCAATACACCTTCTCGACCATCTTTCCAATCAATC
The DNA here is from genome assembly GCF_003012915.1 of Staphylococcus felis. NCBI lineage: Bacteria > Bacillati > Bacillota > Bacilli > Caryophanales > Staphylococcaceae > Staphylococcus > Staphylococcus felis. The sequence goes on from NZ_CP027770.1 coordinate 112,195, forward strand.
ATTAATAAAATATGATGCGTGACTCCTTTTGATATCGCAATCTTATTGAGTGCCTTAATCGTCGAAAGTTCAGTTTGAATACTGACCTTACTTTTATCAACGATTTCCTCTAGTTCATCTTGATGTGCTCCTTTTATAATCATATACTTCAAATCATCTCGTTGTTTAATAAGATTGACCCTTGATTCTGCAACACACTCAAACCCTGCATCATGCAACATCGAAACGATAACACTATCACCAGCAACACCTTTAGTTACTGGAATCATTTCGATACCACGTTCACTTAACAATCGCTGTAACATGAGCGCATTGTATTTTAACTTGCTTAAATTAATATGCAGTTGAGCCATCCACTACACCTCACCTTTTAATGGATTATCAAGCTGGATTTGTACATATTTTTTCACCTTTTGTTGCATGCGCATATTTAAAAGTGCTTTCACTGTAATCCTATGCCCAAACAATACCTCTCGTAATGCATCAGCGTGTCTCAAGTGATTTCGAATTGCTCGTTCAGTCGTTTCTTTAACGATTTGATATAAAGCTTCTTCAGAGACATCATACTTATGGTGAAAATGATGGATTAACGTACCAAGTTGATTTTGAATAACGGCGTGTTGGAACTTAGCAATAACATCTTCAATACAATCAGCAACAAGACTTTGATTCGTCACTTCGATATTAGGTACTGTTTGGCTTAATGTGTCTATATCAATACGCGCTCCCCCTAAGTCCCTCACAATGAATGAAAATTCATGTGTATCTTTGTCTAGCTGTAATATTGTATTTTGTTGATGCGCCTCAAGTGCAATACCATATGTTTGAATGTAACCGATAAGCGGTGTAATCAGGCGCTCAGCATAGTGTCGAATAAAGGTTTGAATCGTCGACGAATTCACTTCCCCGTAGATATGTTCAATTAAACTATCTACCGTCACTTGATGATCTACTGGATTATATTGTGTTAACGCCGCTGTTACAATTTGAATGTCCTCTTCTATTTGATGAGACGGTGCATAACGTACAATCATTGCAAATTGACGTGCCAAATCTTTTTCAACATCAACATATGCACCATATGGTTCTGCTGCTACTTTTAATGATGGATATATTTCAAGCATATCTTGAAGCTGATGACTTAACTTCGGACCATCTACCGTCGTCACAGTTGAAACCGTTCTGACTGCACTCGTTGCTTGGATATTGACGGGTAGTTTAATGTGATACGGTTTATGGACAAGTGCCATCGTTCTAAATGATAATGTCGCCTTACTCTCTACAGTATGGGGCGTAGGGATGACAAGATGCTTTTCAATTTCATCTTCAAACTGTTTGACAATCACATTTTCGTATTGCCATGGATGTACAAACATGACTTTATACACCTCTAATGGATAATCGAATGATGCCATAAAATGATGAAGCTGGGTTTTTAACTCTGGTATAATTCGATTTAATACGAAGTCGCTCTCTTCATTCATTGACGTTTCATTCAAGAAAGATTGATGAACGAGTACTACTCTAAGCGGGATGATCTTCATAAATTCAGGTGCATAACGTTTCATCTCATCCTTAGTCAATGGCAATTTCGTTTTAGTAAGAGGATGTGATGGATGACCTTCCCAGACCATTCCTTCTGTATACCCTAAACCAGAAAAGTGTTCATCGTCATTCATATGCAACAACCACGATAAGAAATTGAGCGTATTCGGCATCCTTGAAAACTTCAATGAATGTTGTATCGCTGTTTGACGTTGTGCATATTGTTCATAACTCAACGTTAAGCCGAGACAACTCGAATGAAGCTCATCCATTAGGCGTTCGTGGAAATGAATGTCAAAATGCATTTTGAGCACATCCATCAGTTCATCTAATGACGTGATAGCTTGACTATGTTGACCACATGTATACGTTATGGGTCCATTCAATTCAAATTGATAAAATGCACTTCTTGTTTCATATTCAACATGAATACAATGTTGATGTCTTTGGATTTTGATACTGCCATTTTGAATCGTCGTTCGTGTATCATCAGGGAATAAGGATTCCTTAACACATGCTAATAATACACGATATTGAATATTTTGCTCTGCTTTTTTTTGATGATTAACGCTCATGTTTCACGCCTCCATTAAAACTAATATGAATGATATATCCTACTGTCGCAATCACAATTGTCGCAATACCCATTAATAAAAATGTTTGAATAATGCCTATCGCTTCAGAGATTAAACTCATCAGCATCGCCCCTAACGGAATCATTCCTCTATCCATCATGACCACACTTAATATTTTACCTCTATGTTCAGGATCACTATCATTTTGAAAATAAATACGGTTAGATGTTCTTGCAAGTTGGCCACATAAGCCGACTAAAAATATCACTAAAAATAATGCATACACACCAGCTGGATCGATGAGCACAAGTCCAACACCAAATAGAATCGAGCTGATATAGTAAAGTTGTGTTACCTTAACATGCTTCAACACAGTTGGGATACAGAGTGTCGCCACAATTCCACCCACTGCACTAAACGTCATAGCCGTTCCAAACACTGTAGCATCATTAGGAAATCGAAAATCTGTCAGAATCGGCATTAGTGTCGTATATGAATAACCTGTCGCCATAATTAAAAATGATGTCATCATCAAGCGCCGACCTGAATGATGTTGCTTAAAATAGCGCCATGCAATTGATAATGAAAACTTTGATTTTTCAACGACTTGTTTTGTTTTGATATCAAGGGGCATACTCATGATAAGAGATGCCACATAACAGAGTGACTGTGCGATAAATGCAGCCTTCACTCCAGAAAATGCGATTAGAAATCCGGCGATTGCAGGACCAATTGAACGGCAAATGTTCAAAATAAACGAATGATACGCTACCGCCTTAGAAATCGTTAAACGCTTTGATATATCAGGTAGAATCGCTTGACGAACAGGTGTCTCAATCGCGCTAATCACACCTCGCATTAAAGCATAAATATAAAGTATGTACATTGATACATCGCCTGTTATAATCATTACTGTAAGCGCAGTTGTCGTTACTAATGAACACGTAACACTCACTTTAATTAATGTACTTCGTGAATAACGATCTGCAATAGCACCTGCCCATAAACTTAGAACAAAGATAGGTGCTAACCTAAAAAAGTTAATAAAGGCAAGATCTAAAGCGTTATGATTCACTTGATACGCGTACCAATTTAAAGCAATTTGTCCAGTCCAATTCCCTAAAAATAAGAAAAAAGAACTTGGAAAAAACCACTTTGCCAAAATCAATCACTCCTCTTTAATTGATAATCATTCTCATTTCCGATATTATGGATTATACGAATCATCGTTGCATTTGTAAAATAAAAAGAACGAGGTGCTCTAATGTATTCAAAGGAAAATGTATTAAAAGATGATTTAATAAAATTAACCAAAGATGAAAAAGAATGTTATGATACCTTGATTGAACAAAATGAAGAATGGGCTAACGCCTTTCTCAATCACGTTCAAATCGGTCGCGATAAAATTACCGCTCGACTTGTGAGCTCGATTTATCGCGAAAATTTAGTTCAAGGGTTTGATCACGCGCGCATTATGGGAGCGCATCAAATGACACATTCACCTATTCATTCTGGAGAGGTTTTAACAATTCATTTTACATATACCGATCAAACGATTTGTACACAAATCACTGGACGTCATGCTTTTAACCGCATTGATGTTCAAGGTCCATTTTATTGGAAAAAAGGAAATGCGTATGAACGTATCGCACATCCGAATGACGTTTTAGATATCATTATTCAAGAAGATAAAGCATTGGGTGGAGAAGCGGCAGAACAATTTCAAGATGACCTAGAAAATAGCGCCGCGCATATGATTATGGCAATGAGTTATCAACAATTAAACCGCCGTCCCCATTCTTTAATTGAATATATAGAATCACAAGCTGATCCATACCTTACTTCAGAACAGCTTGTCACTGAAGGACATCCGCTTCACCCAGGCGCTAAATTGCGTAAAGGGATGACAACAAATGAAACCATTCAATATGCGTCAGAGTACGGCCATCCTATTGAGCTCAAATTTATTCTTGTACATCAAGATATTGTTCGTGTGCAAGGCGTACACCAAGCCTACTCAAATACAGTATTCGATATGTTTCAAGGACTTTTGGAATCAGCAGAGCAAGCATTAACAGATAAAGAAAATCTCGATGATTATCAGGTGATGATTGTCCACCCTTGGCAGTATCATCACGTGATGCATAAAGATTATTCAAACGCATTGGCATCGCGACGCATCATACCTATTGATTTGACGCGTACGTATTATGCCGGCTTATCATTCCGCACGTTAATGCCTGAATTACCAGATGTTTCACCACACATTAAGTTATCAACCAATGTGCATATTACAGGTGAAATTCGTACATTGTCTGAACAAACGACACATAACGGTCCACTCGTCAGTCATATTTTGGATGATATTGTTTATCAAGATTGTTGGTTTGATACCGTTGCAGCCACACATGTATCAGAAGTTGCGGGGGCTCACTTTTATGAGTCACAAGCAGACAAAGATGAACAAGAGCGACTCAGCGAGCAATTAGGCACATTGTACCGTAAGAATATATATCACTATGTTGATCAAGATGAATTGCCTTTCATTGCATCAAGTCTAGTAGCATCAAACATCAAGACCCAAACACCACTTGTCATTGACTTGATTCAACGTTATATGCAACAGCACACTGATTTAGATGAAATAGAAGCTATCTGTCAATGGTTTAACACTTATGCGACAGCACTGATTGATTTTGTCGTACCGTTACTCGTCAAATACGGTATCGGTCTTGAAGCACACCTTCAAAATACGATAGCTGTTATCGATCAAAACAATGGCTCGCTTAAAAAAATGCTCGTTCGTGACTTTGAAGGTTTACGAATCGATACAGCTCAACTCGAAAAAGCTGGCTACACAACAAAGGCTTTTCATGAGAAATCACGTATCCTAACAGATAGTCAAACATCTGTATTTAATAAAGCTTTTTATTCAACTGTTCAAAACCACCTTGGAGAACTCGTTGCAGCAATTGTCAAACACTACGTTCACCCAGACTTAGAACAGTTATTATGGAATCAAGTAAGTACACGAATCAAAGCGCTATTTACTGTCTTTTACGATAGTTCACTTGACCCATCACGCATAAAAGAAATAGAGCGCGTTTTCTTTAGCGAAACGATTGATTATAAATGCGTAACTACAATGCGACTCCTTGATGAAGCACATGAATACACGTATATTAAAGTGCAAAATCCATTGCAAATGACGATGCAAACAAACGACTAGTAATATGCCATTTCAATGATTTCAAGTAACGTATTTTATACTTTTGAGTAATGTAACAATAGAGGCTTGGATTTTGATGTATATATCAATAGCATCCAAGTCTCTATTTTGCGTTATTTTTTATTTCAAAACTTCGACACATCAATTTCATTGTGATAAACTTTGTAAGTATGGATTCAATGCGACTCTTATTGATACAGATATTGAATCATGATACGATATTCATCTTTTCTTATTAATAGGTTTTAAAAACCTTTAGCGACATACAAAGGAGTGCAACTTATGACAATCATGCGTACAATTACTTTTATGCTGAGTATTTTTATTGTCGGAATGGTTGAATTGGTTGTAGCAGGGATTATGAATCTGATGAGTGCAGATTTGAATGTATCGGAAGCTTGGATAGGTCAACTCGTAACCATATATGCCTTTACCTTTGCATTAACAGGCCCTATCCTCGTTAAACTCACGTCCAGATATTCACCTAAGGTCGTCTTACTAAGTGCTATCGTCTTTTTTGTCATTGGCAATTTAATGATTGCACTCTCTCCAAACTTTGTCATTTTAATTATTGGCCGCATCATTTCATCAGCCGCTGCAGCATTAATCGTAGTCAAAATACTAGCTGTCACTGTTGTTTTATCAAGACCTGAACATCGAGGTAAAATGTTAGGTATTGTTTACACTGGTTTTAGTGGCTCAAATGTATTTGGCGTACCGATAGGAACATTGATTGGAGACTGGTTAGGCTGGCGTTTTACATTTGGAATGATTATTGCAGTTGGTGTATTAGCAGGGATTTTACTTGCTGTCTATTTACCTAAACAATTAACTACACATCACGAAGAACCTGTTACATCTACAAAACAACCATTGCATCACAAAAGGGAAATTTTCAAGCTGCTCTCCATTACATTTATCGTTTTAACAGCGAATTCTGCAGCCTATATTTATATTAATCCATTGATTTTATCAGGCGATCATACAATTCAATTTGTGTCATTGGCTCTATTAGTGATTGGTATTGCAGGTATGCTTGGAACATCGATGGGTGGCTATCTCACCGATCGACTTTCACCTAAAAAATGGCTATTGATCAGCGTATCTTGCTTTATTGCGATTATGCTTATACTTAATCAGTTGTGGTCTACAAGTATCTGGTTACTCCTCTTTTTATTTATTTGGCACATCATTCAATGGAGTACCAACCCCGCAATACAATCAGGACTTATTGATCAAGCACAAGGCGATCACAGCCACGTAATGAGCTGGAATATGTCCGCTCTTAATGCAGGTATTGGCTTTGGCGCTTTACTTGGTGGTATTATCGTATCACACATCAGTTTATTTGCGACACTTTATATCGCTTCATTATTAGGCGTTATGGCATTAGTAATTGTGATTTCACTTAAATCACCCAAAACACATCGACACTCAGCATAAATTATTTCACAAAAAGGAACTGGGATATAAATATCGGTTCTATAGTAAATCGGACTGGTGTATAAATAATTTCATTTATTTGATTGTTCCATAAAGCCTCGCTTTTCTAGGCACCTCAGAAGTCTCGGCTTAGGAATCAATCAAATGTGCTATATTTATTCACATCCCTAAGTTATAAAATATGACTTACCAACTCAATTTTACTGATTTATGTCGTATTAAAAGAGGCATTAATGTTCAAGACTTTATGATCACACAACGAAAAGGAGTTAAACAATCCATTATTGCATAACGCCTTAATTTAATGCTCTCAGTCCAATTTGACTGAGAGCCAAAATATCTCAGTAATTGAAAAACTTCGAGGTTTTCGTAAGAAATTACGAAAAATCTCGAAGTTTTTTCTTTAATTCAATGATACGAAAGTGTCTTTTTTAAAAGTATTTTAATGTAAAATTATACGTATATCACGTCGTATTGTTGGCGAGACGCCTGAGGGAATAGGATGAGCGTCGAGACCGGGCCCCGACCCGTCCCCTAGAAAATGCGAGCCAAACAATACGAATGATTGATAAAATCGAGTAGGAGAGTAGCCATTAATTGACTACTCGTCCTCTCACACCACCGAGCGTACGGTTCCGTACTCGGCGGTTCAATATCTTGCGTAAGCCAACTCTGCAAGCTGGGTTAATGGTATCAGTCCCCACTTGTAGAGTTGTTTTGTTGTAAGTGCACGATGAACCTCGTGCGTGTTTGATAGTCGCCAGTACTTTTTTCGAGACTGTGCGATTTTCATCGCACTTCTATGGTCAAGACCATATTGGCGCAACATCTTATACTTAGTTCTTACTCTTTTCCACCGTTTAAGTATGAGTTGTCTAAGTCGGCGGTTTAACCAAGATTGCGTGTTTTCAATATGAATCGTCTACACTTAGTTGGACAAATTCTATGAGAATAGATATTGTTAAATTAAGAAAGTAGGCGATTTTTATGACAAGAGAAAGAAGAACTTTTAGTCCTGAATTTAAATTACAAATGGTAAAGCTTTATGAAAATGGTAAGCCTAGAAATGAAATTGCTCGTGAATATGATTTAACACCTTCGGCGTTAGGGAAATGGATTAAGCAACATCAAAATACTGGTTCATTTAACCATCAAGATAACTTAACTAATGAAGAAAAAGAACTAAGAAAATTACGTAAAGAAAATCAACAATTGAAAATGGAAAATGATATTTTAAAGCAAGCAGCGCTGATCATGGGACGAAAATAGATGTCATTCGAAAGAATGCCAATAAATATTCAGTATCAGCAATGTGCAAAGTCCTGCAAATCTCTAGAAGTAGTTACTATTACGAAATTAACAAATCACCCAACGTTGAAAAAGATGATCGAGATAAGGAAATTAGCGATAAAATTATCGAGATTTTCAATTCTAATCGCAAATGTTTTGGAACAAGAAGGATTAAAAATGAACTTATCAAAAATGGTTTAAATGTCTCAAGACGACGTATAGGACGCATTATGAAAGCAAATAAATTAGTATCTTCTTATACGACATCGAAGTATAAATCATTTCCTTCTCGCTCAAGTGAACGCGAAATCAATAATGAATTAAATCAAAGTTTCAATAGAAAAGAACCATTGGAAGTTCTTGTCAGTGATTTGACATATGTAAAAGTGGCTGGAAAATGGCATTACATATGTTTATTTATTGATCTTTTTAACCGTGAGATTGTTGGGCATAGCGCAGGCTCAAAGAAAGATAGCACGCTTGTATCCAAGGCACTTAGTAGCATTAGACACGATTTAAGAGACGTACAAATGTTTCACACTGACAGAGGAAAAGAGTTTGATAATCACATGATTGATGATGTACTAGATACCTTTGGTATCAAAAGATCTTTAAGCATGAAAGGATGTCCATATGACAACGCAGTAGCTGAAAGTACATTTAAAGCGTTAAAAACTGAATTCATTAAACAGTATGATTTTAAATCTATTAATCACTTAAAACTCGAATTGTTTGATTATGTTAATTGGTATAACAACATTCGACCTCATAGTGCATTAAATTATCTGACGCCGAAAGCGTACAAAGATAGTTTCTATAAAAACTGTCTAGAAATCTGTTGACATACCAATAAATTCTCTGATAAAACCTCTACCAAAGTAATTTATCCAGCCTCTCGTCACTTGGTTAATTTCAGTGATAATGTCTTTAAAGGTACCGGGTCTATTTCGTTTCGTTATTTTCCTTAAGACGCGTATTAAATTTCTTTTTGCTTCCGTAGTCGGTCTGAAACGACAAACCCCATTTACCTTGGTTATTAGACAACTCAAGAACTTTAAACGTGTGACTGCTCCTATTCTGCTTTTATCTTCATTGACAGCCAACTTCAGTTGCTTTTCAATGAATTTCGTTACACTCATCATTACGCGTTCACCTGCACGTTTTGTCCGTACAAAGATGACAAAGTCATCTGCATAGCGTACAAACCGGTGTCCACGCTTTTCGAGTTCTTTATCCAGTTCATGTAGATAGATATTACATAGTAAAGGAGAGATAACGCCCCCTTGTGGTGCACCTATCTTTCTTTCTGCGACTTCGCCAGATAGGTCAATGGCACCTACTTGTAAACTTCTACGGATAAATGTTGAAATTGACTTATCTTGAACATGGCGTTCGAACAAATACATCAGCTTATCATGATTTAACATGTCAAAGCACTGTTTCAAATCACAATCCACGGCTATTTTATAGCCCTCTTCGTAGTAAATAGCGCATTGCTTAAGTGCTGTTCCTGTGCTACGATTAGGTCTGAAACCATGGCTATGATTCGAAAATGTTCGGTCGATGCTGGGTTCAATCACTTGTTTAATCGCTTGTTGTATTACCCTGTCTCTAGCGACAGGGATACCAAGCACACGCATTTTCCCATTTGGTTTGGGAATTTGCACTTTTCGAACTGCTTGAGGTTGGTATGTGCCTTCAAGCAGTTTTTTCGTTATCTGTGAAAAGTACTGCGCAAAGTGAGCACGAAGTTCACTGACTTTCATGCCGTCAATTCCAGGAGCACCTTTGTTTTTCTTAACTTTCTTGATAGCTTTTTCTATGTTGTCTGGTCTTACAACAAGCTCCATCAATGATGGAGACTTACGATACATTTCTTTCATTTCACCTAAGATTTACTGTACACACTTATGTATTCTTTTTTTTCGTTCCACTACTTATCCTTCCATAAGCTGCCGATTAAACCGTATTCTGTACGTCGTAAATCTATAACCTCCAATCTTTACTTTGTATTGAATATTGTTCAGTCCTTCGGTACATTTTCCCTACTATGACTTCTGCTGACTTCTCATCATTCGTTGTTACTACGGTAGAGTACCGCTGATGAGACCTCCCCGGGTAAGATGTAACCTCTTTCCACTCATGCCACCGCATCATTTACTATATAGAACTCGGGTAGTATTGGACTTTATCTTGTTCTGCAGATTCATCCATTCTACATAGCCTTGTATGATGTTTCTGTTCGTCAGTGCGAGTGTTTGCGTCCGACTTCCTTCAGATTCCACTTCGCAATGGACACCCTTGTCTTTCGCTAACAGTTCCTACTACCAAGCCTGTAACGGACTTTCACCGTCAAGATGTTACCCATGCCGGGCGCACGGAAAAGCGTAGAGGTGATTCAATCATGAACCATCTCTACGCTATATTTTGGGATTGATATCCCAAACTCTTTTAGAATTATTGTAATCCTTTATTTTCGTTATTGTCTTTATTTTTTTGATTTTTTTGTTGCCATTCTTTAAGTGTCATCACGTCATCAACTTGCATGTTCACTTCAACAACTTCTAAACCAGTAATGTGCTTCACTTGTTCTTTAATAAGTTCAGTGACTTTACGGAAGATTTTTGGTGCTGATTCACCATATTCTAAGATCACTTTTAAGTCGATTGCAGCTTGTTTTTCACCAACTTCAGCGCTTACACCTTGTGTTACATTGTTACCACTAGTGAATGAACCGCTAATGCTATCTACAAAGCCGCCTTTCATATCAAGAATACCTTTAACTTCGCGAGCTGCGATACCTGCGATTTTTTCAACGACTTCATCAGAGAATGTTAAGCTGTTTTTGAACTCAGGTTGTTGAGATTCACGTTCTTGACGTTCTTTCTCATTTACACCTGTTTGATTGTTGTATGATTCTTTCACGTTATTGTTTTCAGTTGCCATAGTCAAAAACTCCTTTTAAATAATTTTAGATCGCAAAACTTAATATATTTTCAAATCTGTCAACTCAATCGATTTAGAAAATTTAAAAAATCTTGTGTACGGTCTTTAATATACCCTACACCAATGCCGATTAAACATAATACGATAATTAAAATGGTTTTCCAAAAGCCAAGTGTTAAAAACAAAATTGCAATAATCAAGAAAAAGAAGAAGCCGATGATACGCCATTTATAGTTATTGAACTTAACTGCAAATTGTTCAACAGCATCTTGACTAGTTTGATTATGTTCATGATTAGCCATAAGACCCCTCCTTTACACAACGCGTGGTGCATTTGGATTTTTTTTCTGATCGCGTACATTAATTTCAAGCTTTCTTACTGGTAGTTCAGCAAAACGTTCGACACTTTCTTTAATATCGGCACGTACTTGTTCATTTAATGTTTGGATATTTGTCGTACTCGTTGGTACTAGATAATCCGCTTTTACATCAATAAAACTATTGTTTTTCTTGTTATATAATTTAGAAACAACATTAGGCTGACGAATATCGTCATATTTTTTGATCGTATCATATACAGTATTTTCGATGGATTTACGAGATACATATATATGACCATCACTATACACTTTGTACAGTCCCGGCTTACGATGGGTCGGTTTAAATGTACTAAAAAATAAAATCAAGCCAATTAAGATTAAAAAAGCAGCTAATCCAATTAACAGTGGTTCAAACCAATTGAATTGATAAAAGTAATCTTGATATTGTGTTATAGGCTTATAATCTATGTACATGAATAATAAGAAGCCCACAATTACAACAATCAATAAGCCTAAAATAAAATTCTTAAGTCTTTTCATCTTTTCTGTCACCTCACATTCTACGTTACACTTAAAAATACCCAATCTTATCAAATAAAAACATATCAAAGATTATTTTTCTGTATGACAACAATATTTTTGTATTGTGCCAAATTGATAAAAAAAGATGAGACATCATAGATATAGGCTTATCTCACTTATGACCTAGTGCGTTTTAAACCTCAATCTTTATATCTCATCCTCATGTATTATGAATCTTTTTTAAGACGTGGTCTTTCAACCGCGAGTGCTTTGAATAACGACCATACCATCAATATAATCACAAAAGAAAATGGTAACGCCGCTATAATCAGCAAGTTTTGGATAGCTTGTGTCCCACCAGTGAGCAACATAATTAATGCAAATAATGCAAGCATTATGCCCCAGCTCACCTTAACTATACTTTTTGGGAAATGATCACCTTTTGTACTCAACATCCCAAGTACATATGTTGCTGAATCAGCAGAAGTGACAAAAAATATCATGACCACAATCAATGTTAATATACTAATAACGTAGCCAAGTGGGAAGTGAGACAACATCGCAAATGTCGCTGTTTCTGTTGCTTCATGCGCGATGTCTGCAATACCATTCGCTTGTAGATAAATTGCTGACGCACCAAATACCGCAAAAAAGATAAAGCATACAAATGCTGGGACAAATAATACACCCACAATAAACTCTTTAATCGTACGTCCTTTTGAAACACGCGCAATAAATATTCCTACAAATGGCGCCCAAGAGATCCACCACGCCCAGTAGAAAACTGTCCAACTTTTCATCCAATTCAACTTTTCATCATTGTCAATCGGCATACGTAAACTCATATCAAAAAAGTTTGCGATATAGTTACCGAGACCATTCGTAAATGTATTTAAAATATATAATGTTGGTCCTACGATAAATACAGTCACTAACACGATAAATGCAATCAACATATTGAGATTACTTAAAATCTTAATTCCTTTACTAATACCTGACCATGTCGACCACGTAAAAAGAATCGTCGCAACAACGATAATCACAACTTGTGTCGTAAAGTTAGATGGCATATTGAATAAAAAATTCAAACCTTCGCCAATTTGGAGTGCCCCAAATCCTAACGTTGCAGCAACACCTGTCACCGTCGCAATAATCGCCAGAATATCAAGCACGTAACCAAACGTCCCAGCCATACGCTTATACCCAAACAAAGGTGTCAACGTCGCACTGACTAAACCAGGATAACCTTTATGATAGTTAAAATAAGCAAACACGAGAGCGACTATCCCATATACCGCCCACGCATGTATACCCCAATGAAAAAAAGCAAATTGAAAACTATCATTAATCGCTTCTTGCGTCCCCAATGGATGGATAGGGGCTGACTTAAAAGCGTGCGAAATGGGTTCAGCTGTTGTCCAAAAAACTAAGCCAATCCCCATCCCAGCACTAAATAACATCGCAAACCAAGATTTTAAAGAAAATTCCGGTTCTTCTCCTTCTTTACCTAGCGTAATCTGACTATATCTTGAAAATAATAAGTAAAGACACACTAAAAAGAGCGCCAAAACTAAAAGTAAATAATACCAACTAAAATATTTGGAAATCCACGCCGTCACCTTCTGCGTCATATTTTCCATATCATTAGGGAAAAGTGCGCCACTTAATACAAAAACGGTACACAATATTAAAGAAACCCAAAAAACGGCACCTACTCGGCTTGTTTTCATAAATTAAAACACCTCTGTATTTGTTTTCCTTCTTTTTCCCTAAATCCTGATCACTAACCTAAAATTTTATGACTAACTTACCAACGTGCGATTGATGCTCCATCTTTTCATGTGCTCGATATACATTCTCAGTTGTTAAGCCTTCTAAGACCTCTGTTAGCGTCGCTTGATACGTGCCATCCTGTAATTTTAAAGCCAAATCATCAAGATACTTTTGATAATATTGCGTTTCAATCTCATAAGTCAATCGTGTAAACATAGATTCGTGCGTTAATGTCACACTTTTTTGTTTCAACGCATTTAAATCTTGTTTTTCTTTAAATGTCACAAGTGTCATAATATGTCCGCGTGGCTTAATCAAATCGATCATCACATCGTAATACATATCTGTATCATACGTACAGAAAATATAATCTGGTTGCGGTAAGTGTTGTGCATCAAATTGTGAAACTAAATCTTCACGATGATTTAACACTATATCAGCTCCCATTTTTCGAGACCACGTCATCGTTTCATCTCTAGAAGCTGTCGTTATGACTTGTAACCCATACGCTTTCGCAATTTGCGTTGCGATGGATCCCACACCGCCTGCACCATTAATAATGAGCAATGTCTTACCTTTATTTTGCTCTGGATTTTCTGAAATACCAAAAACATCAAATAGCGTCTCATATGCTGTAAACGCCGTTAAAGGTAAACTAGCACCTTCTTCAAATGTCAATTGTTCAGGTAAATGCGTCATATACGCTTCATCTAATACTTGATAAGTTTGATTCGACCCTTCCCATTTAGGTGCACCGACAAACATCACACAATCCCCTACTTTAAAACGTGTCACATCTTCACCTACTGCTTCAACAACACCTGCCCCTTCATATCCTAATACACGTGCTTCAGTCTGAAGTGGTGTTTGACGCGTCTTTGTATCAATCGGATTCACACCTGATGCATGAACAGCTATTCCTACTTCATGAGCATTCACTATTGGTTTTTCACGTGTCACTTTTTCAAATAAATTCCCATCTGACAATTTAAAAGCGTGTTTTGCAATAATAGACTTCATCGAACTTCCCCTTTCTTAATAAAATAAAACAATCTTCTCTAAAAAATATTTGACTATATCATTTCATTATATCAATGAAAAGAAAAGACATGTATCATTAAGATTTCTCGATTATTGATTATCAATTGGTCATTCCAGTATTATCATTATATCTAAAAATTCAGAAAAAAATGGTATACTTCATTCTAAATAAACATAGTTCTAAAACTGCGTAGCTTCTTGAGTTTTTCTAAATTCGTTTTACTTCTTTCTAAATAATCATAGTTCTAAAATTATTCCTCTTTTCTTAGTCACATGCTTATGTTTTACTTCTTTCTATATAATCGTAGTTCTAAAACATACTCGACAATTTCATAATTTGCAGAGTTGTTTTACTTCTTTCTAAATAATCATAGCTCTAAAACAACACTTTCCACATTAGCCCAATTTTATCGTTTTACTTCCTTCTAAATAATCATAGCTCTAAAACCCAACTAATTTGTCAGTGATAGGGTCGTCAGTTTTACTGCTTTCTAAATAATCATAGTTCTAAAACGGAAGACCAGTTGAGCAAGAAGTAGTTAAGTTTTACTTCTTTCTAAATAATC
Source organism: Staphylococcus felis (assembly GCF_003012915.1). NCBI lineage: Bacteria > Bacillati > Bacillota > Bacilli > Caryophanales > Staphylococcaceae > Staphylococcus > Staphylococcus felis. The sequence goes on from NZ_CP027770.1 coordinate 127,445, forward strand.
ATAGTTCTAAAACTTTTCGTCATAAGCTGTACGTGTAATATCGTTTTACTTCTTTCTAAATAATCGTAGTTCTAAAACAAACGTTCTAAAATGAATCGACACGTACTGTTTTACTTCTTTCTAAATAATCGTAGTTCTAAAACTAAGTGGCGCATCAAACAAAACTGGCTCATGTTTTACTTCCTTCTAAATAATCATAGCTCTAAAACGTAATTCGAGAATAAGTATCGAATAAAAATGTTTTACTTCTTTCTAAATAATCGTGGTTCTAAAACACGATCTAACTCTTTTAATTCGTAAGGTAGTTTTACTTCTTTCTAAATAATCGTAGTTCTAAAACGCGCCCATTTTAAGATGCAATTTGCATATGTTTTACTTCCTTCTAAATAACCATAGTTCTAAAACAAGGCGGTGCATTAGAAGGAAAAACAAAAAGTTTTACTTCTTTCTAAATAATCATAGTTCTAAAACTTGTCATAAGTTGACCTAACCAAAAATCAGTTTTACTTCTTTCTAAATAATCATAGTTCTAAAACCGTACCCTTTTTTTGTGTTACATGTTTATGTTTTACTTCTTTCTAAATAATCATAGTTCTAAAACATGTACTCACCAGGTTTTTCAAATTCAACGGTTTTACTTCTTTCTAAATAATCATAGTTCTAAAACTCACCTAATTTCTTTTTGTAATCTTCAATGTTTTACTTCTTTCTAAATAATCATAGCTCTAAAACTTAACTAACGTGATACATGTTTCTTCTAAGTTTTACTTCTTTCTAAATAATCATAGTTCTAAAATTATTCCTCTTTTCTTAGTCACATACTTATGTTTTACTTCTTTCTATATAATCACAGTTCTAGAACAAAGTTTCAGATTTATCTTTTATGAAACGTGTTTTACTTCCTTCTAAATAATCATAGTTCTAAAACTTAAACTTCTAGTTTGTTTAACTTCGACACGTTTTACTTCCTTCTAAATAATCATAGTTCTAAAACTTTATAATACAGCGGTTGCATTAGCACCTGTGTTTTACTTCCTTCTAAATAATCATAGTTCTAAAACTTTACACACCTCACTTATTAAAAAACAACGGTTTTACTTCCTTCTAAATAATCATAGTTCTAAAACATGTTCCGGGTGGTCTGGGTTGGTATCAACGTTTTACTTCCTTCTAAATAATCATAGTTCTAAAACACAACAGTAGTAAAGAATTAATACAAAATAGTTTTACTTCCTTCTAAATAATCATAGTTCTAAAACCTCAATCAACTCTGGTAACGTCATTTCTTGTTTTACTTCTTTCTAAATAATCATAGTTCTAAAACATCATATCAGTTATAACAGCTTTTAGCGAAGTTTTACTTCTTTCTAAATAATCATAGTTCTAAAACCTGTGACGACCATTTAAACAAGGGCATAAGTTTTACTTCTTTCTAAATAATCATAGTTCTAAAACTCAACTTCTGCAGGCATAAATTCAGCTGTAGTTTTACTTCTTTCTAAATAATCATAGTTCTAAAACGACGTAGCCGTTGTATTCGAACGTACAAATGTTTTACTTCCTTCTAAATAATCATAGCTCTAAAACAATAACCCTATACTTTTAATAAGCGCGTATGTTTTACTTCCTTCTAAATAATCATAGTTCTAAAACATTCAACATCTTCAGCAATTAGTCCGGCATGTTTTACTTCTTTTTAAATAATCATAGCTCTAAAACCCGCTAATGTTGTAGTGCATTCCACATTGTTTTACTTCCTTCTAAATAATCATAGTTCTAAAATTATTCCTCTTTTCTTAGTCACATGCTTATGTTTTACTTCTTTCTATATAATCGCGGTTCTAAAACAATTCAAAAATACACACTATAGTTTTTACCATTTTTGAGGTTTTAGCTTTTTAGTTAAGAAGTTAAACATTGAATAAAGCTTGTTGTTTTTAATTTATCATAGTAAATTCAATTATATCTTAATTGTAATCATTAATAAACTCAAAGTATCGTGCTAGTTCTTTTAAATCTGTACCTATGAATTCATGATAAGCAATCATTCTAACCGTTTTGTCATTAATTGTTTCTTGTGGCATAAGAATTTCTAGATCTTCCCTTATATCTTTGATTGAGTGACACTCTTTATTGCTTTTGCATAAATAAACATTTTCTTCCTCAATGATAATAGATGGATGATTTGTAATTATAATGGTTGTGAGTTGATAACTTTTAATCAATTGTAGAAATCTTTGAATATCTTTGAGCCCCAAAAATGCTTCTGGGTACAATATAAGTAATACATTTTCTTTATCATCGTCTTTAAGTAAATCGATAAATAATTTCCTTTTGTTAATTTCACTTAAACTTTCTAAATTATGATGAAATTCAAGACCAAAAACCTTTAGCAATCTTTTTAACTTAAATGATGTGTCTTGTATTTCAATCTGATAAAACGGATCTTTTATTTCTAAAGCATACTTAAATGTATTTAGACTTTGTTCAAACTTTTGAAAAACCATATGCGTATGTTCATCATACATTATTTGATCTTCAAACCTTTTGAAAACTTGGTCCTCAATTACTTTTTCGCTTAAAATATTGAGGATCCCACAATTCAAGATAATAGGTTTGAAATTTTTCGCATTAATCGTATCGTAATGATCTGTGATAAAATGTGCAAAATGATGATCCACTAATGGTTTACGGTTAAGATAATTTAAAAAGCTTTCAATAAATGTTTCACAAAGTGACGTATTAGAAAAACTGATTACATGTGTTTGACCTTCATAAATCTCTAAAACTTCTGTGACATCACTAGCTATTTTCATAGTTCAATCATTCTTTCTGAACTTAATCCTACACGTCCTTTAGGTTGTTCTCCTACTAAATAGTTCATATTTGAGAATTGGTTTTCTGTAACTACGAGCGTTTGCACCATACCACTTGATGGGACATGCGCTTTAAGCTTTTCAATTTGATATTTTAAAGTGTTACTATTGAAGATTAATTTACTATAAATTGAGTATTGCATTCTGACGTAACCTTCATGCGTTAAAAATTTAACAAACTGTCGATAGGCGCGTTTCTCAAGTGACGTTTCTACAGGTAAATCGAACATAATGATTAGCCTCAAAAATCTCACCTCATCACACTTCCTTTAATAGGTCCAAGTTGGAATTCGAATCACTTCAATATCTCCACTTGATAAATATTTGAATAAACTGTCTAGATAAATTTCGATAGCATTTACTAAATAGTATTGTTTAGGTCCTATTTTTAATTTTTTATTTAATATATTAAGTATGGCTCTTTTTTCTTTGGTTTCAAACTTTTCTTTAATATTTTTTAAAACATAATAATCAACAAGTGGTCTAAAAATCTCCATAAAGTCGGATGCTAAGTTATACATGTTAAATTCATTTTTATGCTTTATTCCTAATTCAGTTAAGTAGCCTTTGCTCACTATTGTCCTAGCAAGAATTGCTAATAAGACTTGATATCCATAGTCTAGTGCTGCATTTTGTGCATTATCATATCCTCTATGAAAACCTTCTTCTAATATTTTATTAAAGTGAATCGTCTACACTTAGTTGGACAAATTCTATGAGAATAGATATTGTTAAATTAAGAAAGTAGGCGATTTTTATGACAAGAGAAAGAAGAACTTTTAGTCCTGAATTTAAATTACAAATGGTAAAGCTTTATGAAAATGGTAAGCCTAGAAATGAAATTGCTCGTGAATATGATTTAACACCTTCGGCGTTAGGGAAATGGATTAAGCAACATCAAAATACTGGTTCATTTAACCATCAAGATAACTTAACTAATGAAGAAAAAGAACTAAGAAAATTACGTAAAGAAAATCAACAATTGAAAATGGAAAATGATATTTTAAAGCAAGCAGCGCTGATCATGGGACGAAAATAGATGTCATTCGAAAGAATGCCAATAAATATTCAGTATCAGCAATGTGCAAAGTCCTGCAAATCTCTAGAAGTAGTTACTATTACGAAATTAACAAATCACCCAACGTTGAAAAAGATGATCGAGATAAGGAAATTAGCGATAAAATTATCGAGATTTTCAATTCTAATCGCAAATGTTTTGGAACAAGAAGGATTAAAAATGAACTTATCAAAAATGGTTTAAATGTCTCAAGACGACGTATAGGACGCATTATGAAAGCAAATAAATTAGTATCTTCTTATACGACATCGAAGTATAAATCATTTCCTTCTCGCTCAAGTGAACGCGAAATCAATAATGAATTAAATCAAAGTTTCAATAGAAAAGAACCATTGGAAGTTCTTGTCAGTGATTTGACATATGTAAAAGTGGCTGGAAAATGGCATTACATATGTTTATTTATTGATCTTTTTAACCGTGAGATTGTTGGGCATAGCGCAGGCTCAAAGAAAGATAGCACGCTTGTATCCAAGGCACTTAGTAGCATTAGACACGATTTAAGAGACGTACAAATGTTTCACACTGACAGAGGAAAAGAGTTTGATAATCACATGATTGATGATGTACTAGATACCTTTGGTATCAAAAGATCTTTAAGCATGAAAGGATGTCCATATGACAACGCAGTAGCTGAAAGTACATTTAAAGCGTTAAAAACTGAATTCATTAAACAGTATGATTTTAAATCTATTAATCACTTAAAACTCGAATTGTTTGATTATGTTAATTGGTATAACAACATTCGACCTCATAGTGCATTAAATTATCTGACGCCGAAAGCGTACAAAGATAGTTTCTATAAAAACTGTCTAGAAATCTGTTGACATACCATGCCTTTAAAATGTCTTTATAGAAAGTTATGGAGTGTTTAGTATTTGATACTGAATAAGTAACATGATTTATAGATTGAATCATGAGATAGTCACTCCTTGCTTACAATTTCTAATTTTATCCTATTTGGATCTTCAAAGTAAACAGCATAATGATTCTCACCACCAGCATATGGGTGTTTATCTTCGTACAAAATATTTATGCCGTTATCTAATAAAATATTACTTATGTAATCTACTTTATTTCTATCAGAAACACTGAAAGCTATGTGATTTAATCCAATTCTTTTCCTATGATATCCATACTTTTTATACTCCTCTTCGACTTCTACAAAAACAATATAAGTTTTATCTAATTTGAAACTAAAACCATTTTTCCAATCTTGGTAAAGCATATAACCTAGCTTAGGTAATAACCATTCATAAAAATTTCTAGTTTTATTTATATCTTCTACATATATTTCTAAATGATGTATAGCCCCATTCATTACAATCCCTCACTATTTTTATTAAATTTATCAATTTATAATTCACAGAATATTCTAACATAAATGCGCATAAAAATAACCACCCCGAAGAGTGGCTAAAATAATAAATATTTATTCGTGTTCACTAAAATTAAAAAAGGCTTTAGATATTTTATCAGGTTCTTTGTCAACGTCGCTTGGTAAGACGATAACGCATTAAGCAACGCTATTTTGTTGTTTAATGCTTTTTTATATTCACTTACAAATATCTTAGAAATCGGTAAGAAAATACAATATGGTATTTAATCCATCCATTTTATATGTGCTAAACTCTTGGCTTTATTAACCATAAGAAACCTCTGCTTTCGTTATTAATTTGGCTTGAACACCTTAATTATAACGGTAAACAGGGATTTGTTTAGTATACTTTTATTGCCACTCGCATAGCAGGTGGTTTATTGTTTTGCACGTTTTACGTGCTCAACTGAGTGAAGACATTTATAAAAAGCCCATAATCACGTGGATTATAGGTTCTGTAGTTGTAAATGTAATAATTTGGTATATTTTACTATATAAAGGAGTTAAGAACTTGAAGAAATGGATTTTCACATTTATTTAATAACCTTCATCTCTTTGTATTTTATAATTGTCCAAAATGATTAAGAGATTAATGTTGCAATTCTAGATAGTGGTATAAGTTCCGAGTATATAAAACAGAATATAACCATAATAAACTTTTCTACTGAGAAGCATTCAAAAGATAACCATAATCATGGAACTGCAATCAGTAATTTAGTAACCCAGAACAGAACTAAAGCTAATTACTATCATTTAAAAGTATTGAATACTAATGGTGAAACTACAAAAAGGCTATTGATTGGTGCATCGAGAACAACGTAGACATCGTAAATATGAGCTTTGGTTTTACAAATTATGACCATACACTTTCTAAGAAATTAGACGAATTAGTTAAATCAGGAACTATTGTTATAGCATCTTCAGGAAACAATTTAGGTGGTAAAAGTGATTTCCCAGCAACAAAATCAAACATTGTATCTGTCGGCGGCTTAGATAAAGATTTAAAAATATCAAAGCATTGAAGCTAAATCATCTGCATGCCCATTAATAATATTAGCAGCTGTAGCTAGATATGGTGTGAAATACGCTGTAAAAAATATGGAAAGAAAGCAACTCAAAACGCTATTAAAACTAAAAGCTTTGGTAAAGTTTTACCTTCAATAGCCAATTTAGGAGCTAATAAAAGAAAACACATTCTTACTAGTAAACATAATTGGAGCAAAGTAACTAAAAACAATTGGAGTGACGTTTCTAAAGTAATGTCACATGTTATGAGACATGGAAAGCAAAGCAGATATAAGAAAACTGCATATCAAAAAACACTTACCATGAGTGGTAGAACTGTAGTCGTAACCTATACACGAAAAAACGGTAAAATATATATCGAATGGGTGAGTCAAATAAATGAAGAGTACTAACATTATATTAAATTTATTACCAACTGAATTGCAAAGAATGTTAGAAAACAAAGACTTGGATAATGTTTTAACATACTTTATGTCAAACGACATTTCAGACGAAAAATTAGCATATTATTTATCAAATCTTGCTAATCAAATTAACACGATTGAATATCATGAAATGGTCGCAAACATCTATCATTTTCATTTTAATTATGTGGATAGTGCTTATAATTTAGCTTATTATCATTATTGGCAATCGCTAGAGATTTCACAATTTAAAGATCAAAGTTTGTTGAATGAATTTTTAGAGATTCTGGATGAACCAGGTTTTGATATGATCAGTAAAGAGAATATTGAAATGGTTGCAAATAAAATACTTGAAAAAGACCCTAAAAATGATACAGCAATTAAATATGCTAAATCATAATCAAAACCACCCGTGTGAATGAAGTACACCCCTAAAGTTGAACCTTAAAAACTCAACTTTAGGGGTGCCACTTCAGAATGGCGAGACTCTCACGCTTCATTACTTGTGAATGCTGGGGATAGTGTAATGATTATAGTCCAAAGATTAGGGCATAGCGATACAACAGAAGTGTATAGCCGATACGGTCACTTATATCCTAGTACGCAAAAAGAAGTAGTAAAATATTTGTAAGGAGTAGATATATGATTATTAACGATTGGAAACTTTATCATAATTCGAATCTAAACTTAATTTTTATAAATACTAAAAATAGTATCCTAGCTACTAGTGAAATGACACCAGCTTTTTGGGTTTACTTTGAATATGATTTACAAAAAGAAGAAATAATAGAAATTAATCCAGAGTTATACGCAGAAATAAATAAAGATAATAAAACCTTACTAGCCAAACTTAGAAAGGTAGAAAAAGGGCCATGGAAAAAAGTATATAAAGATGGATACATTGGAAAGAAAAAAGTTTCAGTTCATTATTTCCAAAGTAAATCAGGTTTAGTGTACGATGTAAAAACTAAGTCAGGATGGAGTAATAAATAATGCTAATATTTGAAAACAAAGAACAACTTGAAAAATTCACTTTAATAACTATTCATGGTTTATTTTATCAACTTAAGCACAATCTTATTTCAATAGAAAATGCAGAACATATAATTTTCACCCCCTATATGATGGAGGAACTTTCTTCTTTAAACGTAAATTCAGAAATAATCGATTTAATTCATAAAGGTACAGAACTGGAAGATTTAGAAGCATTTGATTTATCTGTTCAAGAAACTGTTTCTGAATTTATGAAAAAAACAGAAAAGCTATTAAAAAACTATCAGCATGTAGATTTTAATGAAAAGATACTGAAAGATTGGAATATAGAAAGAAATATTTAAGATGCTATACTAACATTTTAAATACAGGTAGCACATCTACCCTTTAATAACAACATATTGCAGATTCCTGATATAAGATGATATAATATAAATATATTAAAGGGTTACCCTTTAAAACACGTATATATTTGTTACCTTTTCGGTAATTAACCATGTAATCTTATAATTATAAGTGGCGTCTGTAGTTTATACAGGCGTCTTTTTTTTATGCAGTTTCATGGGTACTCCTGTACCCTTATTATTTTTTATCTTTTTTGAGGAGGAATGAATAAAATGGCATCATTTACAGTAACAAAACGTAAAAAGAAAGCTTCAACTTCATGGCAATATGACGTTAAACACCCCTCTTTTAAATAAGGCAAGAAACGTAAGTCAGGCTTTAAAACGAAAGCGGAAGCAACTAACGCAGCGCAGCAACTCATACGTGATTTAGAAGATGGTAATGCAATTGACGATAAGACATTTAAAGAATATTATAATGACTGGCTTGTAATAAAAAGAAAGTCGCTAAAAGTCATTTTTACTGGTATAAGCGATCGTTAAACTTATTTTGTGAATATTTTTGGGAAGGTATACTTATTAAAAATATTACACGTTCTGAATATCAAAAATTTTTAAATAATTTTGGAGAAGGCAGAGCAGATGAAACTGTACGTAAAGTGAATGGCTGTTTATCTCAATGTTTTAGAGATGCTGTATATGACGATTATTTAAAGAAAGACCCTTCTTACAATGTGTGGACATTAAAGGTACTAATAAAGCTAAAAATGAGTCTACTAAATTCATGACAATTAAACAATATATAGATATGATTGAATACTTTAAATCACGTAATGAAATGAGTTATATATTTTTGTATATACTAGCAATTACAGGTGCTAGATATAGCGATGTCATTAATATGATTGAATTAGATTTAAATGAAAAAGATGGATTGATTCACCTTAGAGGAACTAATACAGCTAATGCTGACAGATTTGTAGAAGTGACACAAAAAGACGTACAGCTCATTAAATACAAAATATCAAAATTACCTAAACGCCTTGATGGCAAAATTTTTTCTTTAAGTCATAACGCGGTTAAGAAATCTTTTAATCACACTAAAAAACAAATAGGTTTAAAAGATGATGGTATAACACCTTACGCATTACGACACACGCACACATCTTACTTGCTTTCAAAGGGAATACCTATTGAGTATATTAGCAAAAGGTTAGGTTACTACAATGTATCTATCACACTTGATGTTTATTCGCATTTATTAGACGAACATAAAAAAGAGCAAGGTCAACGTGTCAGAGAATTATTTTCTTGACACATATTTGACACTCACTCCTTAAAAACGCTGTCATATCAACGTTTTCCAACTATAAAATATGGAGACGGCGGGATTTGAACCCGCGTCCAGAGGTCCTGATACAAATGTTTCTACGTGCGTAGTCTATCTATTCATTTCACGTCATGCAAGGTGATAGACAACCAACATGACGCTAGTTTGGTTTATCTCTTCTCGTCAGACTTCAAACGGCAGTGACGAGCGTATCCTACTATAGGTTGAATCACGTTAACAGCACATAGGCGATGCTGTTAGGTGATGCAGAGCGCGATTAGGCAGCTACTGCTAAATTATTGTTTGTTTTGCCAGTTATTATAAACTGTGTGTGTTGATACGGAGACAACCCTCCGACACGCTTCATGAGCTCGGGGGACCCCTGTCGAATCCATAAACGCCCCCTTAATTCTAATGTGCCTTCTCTTCAAAGTGAAAGCACATTTAATAATATCAAAACTTTACATTTTTAGCAATGCGTTAATACTTTTGTTTCATCGCACGATCCATATCTCGCTTCACTGCTTTTTCTTTTAATGCTTGACGTTTATCATATTTTTTCTTACCACGTGCTACACCTAATAGAACTTTACAATTACCATGTTTAAGATATAACTTTAATGGAATAATTGAATAGCCTACTTCACGTGTTTGATCGCCTAGCTTTAAAATTTCACGTTTATGCAATAATAATTTTCGCACTCGTCTAGGGTCGTGATTAAAACGATTCCCTTCTTCATAAGGTGCAATATGCATATTGTGAAGAAAGATTTCGCCACGTTTAACTTGTGCGTAACTATCTTTTAAGTTCGCACTTCCACGACGTATCGACTTGATTTCGGTACCTTGTAACGCAATGCCCGCTTCAATCGTATCTTCAATGTTATAATCATGGCTTGCCTTACGATTGACTGCTAAGGTGCCTTTTCCTGTTTTGGGTTTTGGCATTGTGTTTCACCTCGATTTATTTTTTCTTTTTACGTGCTTTATTTTTAACTTTTTTACTTTTATAAAAAGGCTTGTAATCTGTGTTGCCTGATTTTTCACGTTTTCTTGCATTTTTGCCTTTACGCTGCTTACGCTTCTTTTTATCCTTTTTCTTGTTGTCAAACTGTTTGCCTTTTGTTTTCGCTTGAATGGTTGTACCTCTCGCTTTGCGATCACGATGACCACCTAAATCAATTGGCATACCTACAATTTGAAAATCAATTTGTCTCTCATCTATATCAACATGGATGACCTTCACTTTGACTGTATCACCAATGCGATAAACTTGAGCTTTTCGTTCCCCGATTAATGCCATTTGACGCTCATCAAAACGATAATAATCATCTGTCATATTTTGCATATTAACAAGGCCTTCTATAGTGTTTGGCAATTCCACAAACATGCCAAAATTCGCAACAGAGCTAATGATACCTTCAAACTCATCACCAATATGTTGAATCATATATTCAGCCTTTTTAAGATCATCTGTATCTCGTTCAGCATCAATTGCGCGACGTTCTCGGTTTGACGTGTGTTCAGCCATTTCAGGCAATCGATCTTCCCACTGTTGACGTGCCTTACTATCCATCGACTGTTCAATAAGATACTTCCGAATTAATCGATGTACAATCAAATCTGGATAACGACGTATCGGTGATGTGAAATGCGTATAATAGTCAGCAGCTAAGCCAAAATGTCCTAAATTATCGGCATCGTAGTGCGCTTGTTGCATTGATCTCAACATCATTGTCGAAATGACCATATCTTCAGGACGTCCTGCTATTTCTTCACTGATGTTTTGTAAAGTACGCGGATGAATATCTTCACCCGTACCTTTGACCATAATGCCAAAATTAGTAATAAAATCAAAGAACTGCGCCAAACGGTCTGACTTAGGTTGCTCATGTACACGATAAATAAATGGGACTTCCTTTTTATAAAAATGCTCTGCCACTGTTTCGTTCGCTGCTAACATAAAGGATTCAATTAATCGTTCCCCTTCACCACGTTCACGTGTTAACACATCTTGAGGAATGCCTTCATCATTGACAACAACTTTAGCTTCCTTAATATCAAAATCAATTTCACCACGTTGTTTACGCATATCAATCAAACGTTGTGATAAGTCTTTGGCTAAATCCAACATAGGAACGATCTCTTGATATTGTTTACGAACGTTTGGATCTTGATCCGTAATTATTTGATTCACTGCTCGATACGTCATACGTGTGTTAGAATGAATCACGCTATCGAAAATCTCATAATCCACGACTTTAGCTTGCGCATCAAACTCCATACGACAACTTAAAGTCAGTCGATCAACATTTGGATTTAATGAGCAAATACCGTTACTTAAACGATGCGGTATCATTGGAATAACACGATCTACTAAATATACACTTGTAGCTCGATTATACGCTTCTTGGTCTAATGCTGAGCCTTCTTTGACATAGTAACTTACATCGGCAATGCTAACTGTTAGTTCTGTATTCCCATTAGGTAACTTTTTTAGAGCAATCGCATCATCTAAATCTTTAGCATCCGCACCATCGATAGTGATTGTTAAGTCATTACGTAAGTCGCGTCGGCCTTCAATTTCCTCAGGTGCTATTGTTTCTGGAACTGCTTCAGCTTCTTTCATAACAGCTTCAGGAAATTCTATCTCAATACCGTGCTGATAAATAATCGATAAAATATCGACACCCGGATCATTTTTATGTCCTAAAATGGCCGATATGTGACCTTCTGGGTTATTTGTCCCATCTGAATATTTGGATATTTGAACTAGCACTTTATGACCTTCAACAGCACCTAAATCTTGTCCTTTTGGAATAAAAATATCCTGCATAATACGCTTATCATCAGGAATGACAAATCCGAAGTGACGCGCTTCAGAAAACGTTCCTACTACTTGTTTGACAGAGTGGTTTTCAATTGATTTAACTTCGCCTTCCACTTTGCCACTGCGAAAATCACCGCGAGACTTCTTCACTTCTACAATGACCGTATCCCCGTCCATAGCACGGTTAATTTTTGTTGGGGGGATAAATATGTCTTCCATCTCTTTATCGTCAGGTCTCAAAAATGCAAAACCTTTTTTATTTTGGCTGAGCGTTCCTCTGATTAATCCTTTTTTCGACGTTTTCTTTTGATAACGGTCTTGTTTCGTTCTTGTTAATATTCCTGCCTGTTCTAATTCGACGAGCACTTTGATTAAATCACGAAATGAATCAGCACTACTCAGTCCGAGTTCATCTTGAAAGTCTGATACAGACAGTGGCTCATAATCTGAACGTTGGATAATGGCTTTGACATCTTCTTTTAAATTCATTATGCTCCTCCTTTCTATCTATTCTTTCGATTTGTATATCGTTTAATTTGACCAATCTAATGTTTCTAAAAATTGAAATACCTCTTCAAACACTTTTTCCTTTTCTTTATCAATGGTAATCACATGACCTGAGTCATGATACCACGATAAATGTTTGTCATCTGACAACGCTTCATCGTAAATGATATTTGCAGAATCAGGATTGATCATGTCGTCCTTTTCAGATTGTATAACAAGTAAAGGCTCGACGACTTCATCTACTGCTTCACGCACACTTTGAATGGTTTGTTGAAGCTCTTTCAATGTATTTGTCGGATGAAACTGTTCCATTTCTTGATCAATGATTGCATCCGCCTTACCTTCGTATTTTTTGAAGTTTCGTGCATATTCCAATACACCTTCGTACATCGATCCTTCTGTCTTAATGTACATGGGTGTACACATAGTTACAATACCCTTTACACTGCGATTTAAGCTTAATTTAAGTGCAAAGACACCCCCTAATGATAGTCCAGCAACCGCAATTTCATCATAACCTTGTTCTACAAGATAATCATAGCCATCTAGAGCATCTTTGTACCACACGTGTGGGCTAGATTGTAGTATATTTTCAGGTGGTTCTGCATGCCCTTCATAATGTGGTGCATACGATGTGTAACCCTTTTTTTGGAGATAGCGCCCAAGTTGACGCACGTCTGAACTATTTCCAGTAAATCCATGCAATAGCAATACTGCACGACGTCCTTCTTCAAAAAAGAATGGTTTTGGTAGTTGTATTTTCATAACCTTAGTACGTCCTTTCAAAAAGCATATGGTTTCATTTTACCGATTTATTTCACACGTCACAAATAAAAAAGTCCGACTATAATATCGTCGGACTCTTACATGTTAAAATAACTAATACCTAACATTAATACAAAGAAAATAATCGATAGTACAATTGTCAATCTATGCAAAAATAAATCTACACCACGTTGCTTTTGTTTACCGAATAACTGTTCAGCGCCACCACTGATAGCACCTGATAAACCATTACTCTTACCTTCTTGTAGTAAAACAACCGTGATGAGTGCGATACAGTCAATAATCAGTAATACAACAAAAAATGTATGCATCAGATTGTCCTCCATTCATCATATACGAAAGATATTCTACCATAAGTTGTTTGATTTCTCAACAAACCGTTATCGATTAAATGTCGATTTTCGTTTAATACTCACTGTAACCATAAATATAACCATTACTAATGAGCCGATAACGACAAAGAAATAAGGAATAAGTGCAAAAAAGCTTTTAACATTAAAAATAGCTGCATATAAAATAGGTGGATATAATAAAGCGTTAAATATTTGCGAAATAAACACTGCCACTAAAAACCACCACAAATAAGGATGTTGAAATTTCATTGCGACAACACCTGAAGCGTAAGCTAAAATATACAGTATACCTGTATAACGAATACTATTGCTTATAGCGTTGATGGCACTTTCTGTTACGTTATTGCCTGAGTGCTTTAACATATAACTCACGACTTGATCATCTACAATAATCACTTGATGTATCACAAGTGCAACCGCAAATAAAAATGTCATAATGCCCAACAACTTACCTGTTTTTTCTGCTCTTATATCCGCTGTTAATTTTTGAGACATATTGGTTCTCCTTTTTACATAATCATTTCTTATTATAGCAGTTTCCTCGTTCGAATAAAATGAACATTAAATAGACACTTCAAACTTCTGGGCATCCTTTTATTACGAAAAACTATATTGTTGATAAAAAAACTCTCAGTCAAATTGAACTGGTCGCATTAAATTAAGAAGTTATGCAATAATGGATTGCTTAACGCCTTTTTCTGTGAATAAATATAGCACATTTGATTGTTTCCTAAGCCGAGACTTCTGGGGCGCCTAGAAAAGCGAGGCTTTATGGAACAATCAAATAAATGAAATTATTTATACACCAGTCCGATTTACTATAGAACCTAAAAAAATCGAGATAGAAATCTAATACATGCATTAGACTTCATATCTCGATTCCAATTCAAAGCTCACTTGAATGAATTCCAAACTTTAATTATAGCGATTTATTTTTCTAAGTTATAGAAAGATTTTAAACCTTCGTATTTAGCAGTTTCATATAATTCATCTTCAATACGTAACAATTGATTGTATTTCGCAATACGGTCTGTACGTGATAATGAACCTGTTTTAATTTGGCCTGCATTTGTTGCAACAGCAATGTCAGCGATTGTTGTATCTTCTGTTTCACCTGAACGGTGTGATACAACAGCAGTATAGCCCGCTTTTTGAGCCATTTCAATTGCTTCAAATGTTTCTGTCAATGTACCGATTTGGTTCACTTTAATTAAGATAGAGTTACCGATGTTTTCTTTGATACCTCTTGATAAAATTTCAGTATTTGTAACAAATAAGTCGTCACCTACTAATTGAACACGGTCACCGATACGATCCGTTAATAATTTCCAACCTTCCCAATCATTTTCATCCATACCATCTTCAATTGAAATAATTGGATATTTGTTTACAAGTTGCTCTAAGTAGTCAACTTGTTCTTCAGCTGAACGTTTCGCACCATTTTCGCCTTCAAATTTAGTGTAGTCATAAACACCATCTTCGTAAAATTCTGAAGCTGCACAGTCAAAACCAAGGAATACGTCTTTACCTGGTTCTAAGCCTGCTGCTTTAATTGCTTCGATGATTGTTTCAACACCATCTTCAGTACCTTCGAATTTTGGTGCAAAACCACCTTCGTCACCAACTGCTGTCACTAATCCGCGAGATTTTAAGATTTTAGCTAACGCATGGAATACTTCTGCACCCCAACGTAATGCCTCTTTAAATGTTTCTGCACCAACTGGTAAAATCATAAACTCTTGGAATGCAATCGGCGCATCTGAGTGTGAACCACCATTTACAATGTTCATCATTGGTGTTGGTAATACAGTTGAATTAAACCCACCTAAATATTTGTATAATGGTTGGTCTAATAAATCGGCTGCTGCACGCGCAACTGCAATCGATACGCCTAAAATCGCATTTGCACCTAATTTACCTTTGTTGTCTGTGCCATCTAATTGAATCATCATTTTATCGATTGATACTTGTTCTAAAACTGAGAACTCACCTTCAATTAATTCAGGCGCAATGATTTCATTAACATTCTCAACAGCTTTTTCGACACCTTTACCTAAGTAGCGTGATTTGTCACCATCACGTAACTCAACTGCTTCATGCTCCCCAGTTGAAGCGCCAGAAGGTACTAAAGCACGACCAAACGCGCCGCTTTCTGTTAATACTTCAACTTCTACAGTTGGGTTTCCACGTGAATCTAGTACTTCGCGAGCGTATACATCAGTAATAATTGGCATAATTTAAAATCTCCTTTTTAATTAAGATAATACCCTGCATATTGTGTATCAAGGTTAGCGCACTAGCATGCGCACTTTTATTTAAACCTTTTTACACAAGTTTCTTTCACTAATTATTATAACGAGTTTTTGTATTATCTGAAAGTTTTTTAATGTTTGATTAATGATTCGCCTGTCATATCTTCAGGCTGTTTAACACCTAGCAAATCGATTAGTGTTGGTGCTAAGTCACCTAGTCGTCCAGTTTCTCTCAATTCGATATTAGGCTTAGTTACGATAACTGGAACTGGGTTTGTCGTGTGTGTAGTCATCGGTTGATCATCCGCTGTTAAAACTTCATCTGAGTTACCATGATCAGCTGTAATAATGGCATGACCATCCATCTCAAGAATCTTATCAACAACTGCACCTAAGCACTCATCCACCGCTTCAATCGCTTTGATTGTTGGTTCTAACATTCCACTATGACCTACCATGTCTGGGTTCGCAAAGTTTAAGATAATAAGGTCTAAGTCACCTTTATTAAGCTCTTCTAACAATGCATCACGGACTTCGTAGGCACTCATTTCGGGCTTTAAGTCATATGTTGCTACTTTAGGTGAATCAATTAAACGACGACGCTCACCTTCAAATAGCTCATTACGTCCACCACTCATAAAATAAGTCACGTGTGGGTATTTTTCAGTTTCTGCAATTCTAAGTTGTGTCAGGTTATTATCTTGTGCTACTTCACCAATTGTATTTGTTAAGTCTACTTTTTCAAACACAATGTGTGCATCAACTTGATCGTTGTATTTTGTAAATGTCGCGTAGAATAAATCATCCACTTGCTCCACTTCAAAGCCGTCGAATGCTTTATTCGTAAAAATTTCTGATAATTGTGCAGCACGGTCTGGTCGGAAATTATAGAAAATGACTGCATCCCCGTCACTGACACCATTATTTTGACCTTGTACTACGAACGGTTCAACAAATTCATCTGTTAAACCTGCTTCATAGTTCGCTTCCACACCAGCTCGAGCAGAAGTATATTTCACATCACTAAAGTTGCGAATCGCATCATATGCTTTGTGCTCACGATCCCAGCGTTTATCACGGTCCATTGCATAGTAACGACCAGCAACAGAGGCAAATTGACCAACACCAATAGCTTCAAATTGTTGTTCAGTCTCATCAATGTACGTCAATGCCGATTTTTGATCCACATCACGACCGTCTAAAAATGCATGAACATACACCTTTTCCAAGCCTTTTTGTTTAGCTAATTTTAAAATAGCAAATAGGTGTTTGTAGTGACTGTGTACACCGCCATCAGATAAAAGACCGAAAACATGCAATGCTGAATGATTTTTTAAAGCATGGTCTATGGATTGATTTAAAACGTTGTTATCAAAGAAATCTCCATCTTCAATTGCTTTGTTAATGCGCGTTAAACTTTGATAAACAATGCGTCCAGCGCCAATATTCATATGTCCAACTTCTGAGTTACCCATTTGTCCCTCTGGAAGTCCGACATCTAAGCCACTTGCCTCTATTTGAGTCGTCGGATACATCTCATAATAACGATCAAAATTAGGCTTATGTGCTAATTTAACAGCATTCCCGTGAGTCTCTTCACGATTTGCAAAACCATCTAGAATAATAAGTGCTGTCGGTTTTTTTGCCATAATTATTTTGCACCTTCTAACAATTGAACATAATCTTCCACTTTAAGTGATGCGCCACCTACTAATGCACCATCGATATGCTCTTTTGCCATGTATTCTTTAATATTGTTAGGTTTTACGCTACCACCGTACTGAATTCGAACTGCTTGAGATACTTCGTCACTTGTTAATTGAGCAATAGTTTGGCGTACTGCTTGGCACATCTCATTAGCATCTTTAGCTGTTGATGATTTACCAGTACCGATTGCCCAAATTGGTTCATAAGCAATAACAACACGCTTAATTTGGTCGTCTGATAACCCTTCTAGTGCTTTTTGAACTTGACCTTCAACGATTTCATTTGCTTTACCATTTTCACGTTCTTCATCTGTTTCACCAACGCAAATAATAGGCGTCATGTTATGATTAAACACTGCATGTGCTTTCTTATTAATGTCTTCGTCTGTTTCATGGAAAAGTTCACGTCGTTCTGAGTGCCCAATCACAACATATTGAACCCCAAGATCTTCTAACGCGACCGGTGATGTTTCACCTGTAAATGCACCACTGTCTTCAAAGTACGTATTTTGTGCTCCGATTTTCAAACCAGACGCTACACCTTCTTTTGTCAGTGAAATCAACGCATCTAATTGAATTGTAGGCGCACAAATTACTGACTCCACCTCTTCTGTATCTGGCAACGCTGGTAAAGATTGAACAAATTCTTTCGCTTCTTTAACAGTTTTATTCATTTTCCAGTTACCTGCAATAATTGGTTTTCTCAATCCAAACACTCCTTATTTATACTCATACGTATACTTGCAATTTTTTATTCCTAGTTTTAACACATTGACTTTATTGATTTGCGATGGCTTTAATACCTGGTAATGCTTTACCCTCTAAGTACTCTAATGATGCACCACCACCAGTAGAAATATGTGTAAAGTCTTCTTCAAAACCGAGTTGCATAGCCGCTGCAGCTGAATCTCCTCCGCCAATAATCGTAGTGGCATCTTTAAGATCTGCAATTGCTTCACATACACCGATTGTACCTTGGGCAAAATTACTGAATTCAAATACACCCATCGGTCCATTCCATACGACTGTGTTTGCGCCTTCAAGTTGCTTTTTAAATAATGCAACTGTTTCAGGTCCAATGTCCATTGCTTCCTCATCTTCTGGAATTGCATCAATTGAAACAGTAGAGATATCTGCATCATTTGAAAATTCTTTCGCAACCTTTGCATCAACTGGTAAGACAATTTGATCTCCAGCTCTCTCTAATAAATCTTTTGCAAAGTCAATCTTATCCGCTTCTAATAATGACAGACCAATTTCTTTGCCTTGCGCTTTTAAGAATGTATATGCCATTCCGCCACCGATTAATACTTTGTCTGCAATTTTAAGTAAGTTTTCAATCACACCGATTTTGTCTGATACTTTTGCACCACCCAAAATGGCAACAACCGGTTTGTTTGGATTGTCAACAACACCACCGATAAACTTGATTTCTTTTTCCATTAAAAAGCCAGCAACAGCTTCAACATTTGATGCGATACCAACGTTTGATGCATGCTCACGGTGAGCCGTACCGAACGCGTCATTTACAAAAATATCTCCAAGTGACGCCCAGTATTGTCCTAATTCTTTATCATTTTTAGACTCTTTTTTACCATCTACATCTTCAAAACGCGTATTTTCAAACATGAGCACATCGCCTTCATTTAAACCTTTAATGGCGTTTTCTAATTTTTCACCGCGCGTTTCAGGAATAAATGTTACATCTTGTCCTAGTTTTTCTGATAAACGCTTTGCAACGGGTGCTAAAGTTAATTTCTCTTTATCACTTTCTTCTTTCACTTTACCTAAGTGTGAGAATACAACAACTTTACCACCTTGCTCAATAATATACTGTAAAGTTGGTAATGCTTGAACAATACGGTTATCATTTGTGATTTCGCCGTCTTTCATCGGGACGTTAAAGTCAGCACGTACAAGCACGACTTTCCCTTTTAATTCAACATCTGTTACATCTTTTTTTGACATGATAAAGCCCCCTTAAAATCGTAGTGTCTAAAAAAGGCGGAGAAGCGATTGTGCCCCTCCGCCTACTACAAGCTACTAGTTAGTTAGAAGCACATATAGTACTTTCATAACTTATTATAAATGATATTACTTAGCGTGACTTGCTAAATATTCTAAAGTACGAACTAATTGTGCAGTATATGACATTTCATTGTCATACCAAGAAGCAACTTTAACGAGTTGACGATCGCCTACTGTCATAACACGCGTTTGTGTCGCATCAAATAATGCACCGAATGTCATACCAATAACGTCTGATGATACAATTTCATCTTCAGTGTAACCAAATGATTCGTTTGTCGCATCTTTCATAGCTTGGTTTACTTCTTCTACTGAAACTTCTTTATCTAATACAACTGTTAATTCTGTTAAAGAACCTGTTGCAACTGGAACACGTTGTGCACCACCATCTAATTTACCAGCAATTTCAGGAATAACAAGGCCGATTGCTTTAGCTGCACCAGTTGAGTTAGGAATAATATTTTCAGCAGCAGCACGTGCACGACGTTTGTCACCTTTTCTGTGTGGTGAGTCTTGCGTATTTTGGTCACCTGTATAAGCGTGAATTGTAGTCATTAAACCTTCAACGATACCAAATTGATCGTGTAATGTTTTAGCTACTGGTGCTAAAGAGTTTGTTGTACATGATGCACCAGAAACAACTGTTTCAGATCCGTCTAATTCTTCGTGGTTTACGTTGAATACGATTGTTTTAAGATCACCTTTAGCTGGTGCTGAAATTAATACTTTTTTAGCACCTGCTTCGATATGTGCTTCAGCTTTATCTTTATCAGTGAAGAAACCTGTACATTCTAATACAACATCTACACCAAGTTCTTTCCAAGGTAAGTTTTTAGGTTCTGGTTCTGAGAATGATTTCACTTCTTTACCATTTACTCGGAAACCACCATCAATTACCTCAACTTCTTCAGTAAAACGTCCTTGCATAGTGTCATATTTTAAAAGGTGTGCAAGCATGTCGTCGTCAGTTAAGTCGTTAACAGCAACTACCTCGATATTTTCAGATTCTTGAATTCTTCTAAATGCTAAACGTCCTATTCTTCCAAATCCGTTAATTGCTACTTTTACTGCCATGTTAATGGCCTCCTTTAAATGATATTTAAAAAGTGAAGTCACTTTTTATATAATATTTTTTATTTCTCGGTTATCATTTTTGCTGCTGCTTCATCTGTAATTAAGATGGTATTTTTAGGTGCTATCTGCAAGTATGCTTTAATTGCACAACCTTTAGATGAACCACCTGCTACAGCAAAAATATGTGGTTTTGATTGGACTTCTTCAAGTTGAATCCCAATCGTTTTTACTTTGTGAACAATATTACCTTCTTGATCAAAATAATATCCAAAGGCTTCACCTGTTGCATGATGATGTTGAATTTTATCAATCACTTCTTTTGACGATTGTCTTCTTTTCGCCATTTTCAGCGCATCACCAATACCGTGAATAATAAACTGTGACTCTCTAATTCGATTCAATGTTTGAACGACAGACGGTTCACTTAACAAGTTATCATATGTTTTGTCACTCACTTGCTCTGGTACGTAAAGTGTCGTGTAGCTTCCATTTGTATGTTTCGCCATAGACGAGCATATCGTATTGGCTTGAAAAACAACATTTTCACCTAAACCGCCACGTGCTGGAACGAATAAGACCTCATATGGTAACGGAGACATCGATTCACTCACTGATGCCATTGTAGATCCTCCTGTTACAGAGACAATAGCATGCTTGTGTAATCTCTTCTCAAGCGATTGTCCAGCAACTCGTCCAATTTCAACTTTAACATTCGAATCTATATCACTATCACCAGGCACAACATATACTTCTTTAATATCGTATTGATGTTTAATTAATTGTGCTAAATGATGGTAATCAGAATACTGATTAAAATATTCATTGAGTTGATGCACGATATCAATACCTTCTGAAGTAAGTGTCATACCAGTTGATTTGACTAGTATGAGTCCTTGTGTTTTGAGCAAATCTGTTTCAGAACGCAACACCCGTTCTGTCAGTTTCAAAACATCACTTAAAGTACGTCTTCCGACAGGTTGAAGTTGTTGGATAGTCGTCAAAATCGAGTAACGACGATACATTTTGTCTATCAAGTCAGGCACGATTTTTTGTTGTACTTGAATCATATATTTCAAGTTGCAGGCCTCCTTAATAGTGAACAAGATGGTCATCATTAAGCCAAGGTGTGACATTTTAAGTCCCAATGACTTTAAAAAAATTTAACTTGCTTACAAATACATCATACAACCTTTAACGTTAAAATGCAAGTCAAAAACTACCCCACTTTAAATCGTCGCTGGTCATTTAATGTCCAACTTAACACGATGACGCGTCTCTGAAATGACACTTGTAACTGTTCACTATTATTATACACTTGATTACCTTTTTTTAAACATTTCAAATCAAATATTTGATTAACACTTATAACTACTATAAATTGAATTTAACATGTTCAAATGAGGTGATACTATGCGAAATCAAGACCCTGAAGTCATCACTCCTGATGACCCAAGATACCGAAATCCAGATGATTTTAAACACTCACATTCAAATCGCGAGCAATTTCAAAATAGACCAGGTCAATTTCATTATAAAGCTGTCGGATGTGCCCCTATAGGCTGCTTTCCTGGTTGCTTACTGTCTATCTTATTATCCATTATACTTACGATACTACTCAATCTATGGTTATGGTGAACCTCAAAATACAAAAATGACAAGAAGTTAGGAGAATCATTTACTCATATGAAAATTCTCAACTTCTTGTCTAACCCCTCGCACAGCACAAGTGAATTTTGATAAAAATCCAACCTACATATATTTATGACAAAAATGCTTTATTCCATTTTACATTTTAAACACAGTCCACTTTTATCGATTGTTTTCACCTGATTGATTTCGTTGTTGTGATTCCGCTGTACGATTGGATTGCGGTTGTTGTCCAGTTTGATTTTGAGGTGTTGGTACTTCTTGTGTTACTTGAGATGATGATTGATTCTGTTCAGTTGAGGGTGCCGGTCTCTGCTCAGTTGCTTGATCTGTTTGCGCCCTATTTCTTCCCTCTTCTGAACTCGACTCATTTGAAGGCTTTTCTACACTTTTTTCTTCAGTCGATGTTTCCTCTTCTTTAGCACGCTCTTCAGTCCGCTCTCGTGGCTCATTCGATTGTTGTGTATTATTTTGATTTGTATTCATTTGACGGCGTTGTTGATTGATTCTATTCGCTTCTTCTGCTTGAATAGAGGCTTCTTGTGAGCGCTTTGCTTCTTCAATACTCTGAATTCTTTCTCTTTCTTCACGTGCTTTTCTCTCTTTTTCTTTTTGAATTTGCTCATCACGCTTTTTTTGTTGCTCTTCTATAGATTTATCTCTAAGTCTTTCTTCACTTTTATGGGATTGATCTACAAATGAGAAAATAGCAAACACTAAACCACCTAGCAATATGATTAACACCACTATACTTAGACAACCTGTTAGTTTTTTCTTGCTTTTTGAGTCACCATCTCCTCTATAATTAGGACCTTGGTTATTTCTATTTGGGTACGCCATAACTTCCCCCCACTTTAATGTATATATTAATTTATTATAACAACACTTCTACTCGAAAGTGTCATAAAATGTTTCAGATTCATTGTTAAACTACCCTTTTTTCTATATAAACAATCTTATTTTATCTCATTCTCATAGTTTAAAATCACGTCTATAAAGGAATATATAGTCATAATGAAAATTTAAAGGAGAGATTAACTTGAAGCGTATTGTAAATATGATTGTTCGTTTACTCATTTATAGGGGGATTGGCAAATTGATTCGTCGCTTTCTAAATCAACGTGAAAATAAAAATTCAAATTCTTAAGTGGTTATACAAAAAGATAAGGTCTGAATGCTGCATCATTCAGACCTTTACTAAAGGGAGTCAAAATAACCTTCGTTGTGTATTATGGGGTATACTTTTTAATTAAGAGATGTTTTATCTATTTCGAAGGTACTTATATTATAACGCAGTTTGTGAAAAAATAAACATAATAAATCTATTTTATATTGACTATTTATTGACCGTTTTATGTCAAAATATTGAACTGAAAGAGAGGCATCAGATACATGACAAATTATTTAATAAGCGGCGGAACTGGAATGGTAGGACGCCATCTCGTTAACACATTAATTCAAAACAATACGAATCACGTTTATATTCTTTCACGTCAATCTCATCAGTCTGATAATACTCAAGTGTCCTATATCAACTGGCACGAAACGAACTGGGAAACAAAAGTCCCTAACATTGATGTTGTCATCAACTTAGCCGGCGCTACACTTAATAAACGATGGACGAAAGAACATAAACAACTCATGATGACAAGTCGCCTTCAGTCTACTAGAGCACTTTATGAATTATTTAAAAATAGAACACAAAAACCTTCTATTTTATTTAACGCAAGTGCCATGGGGTATTATCCACCCTCTCATACGACTGTGTATACAGAACAGTTTAAAACGTTACCTCATGATATCTTGTCAGAAATTGTATATCAGTGGGAAAGACAAGCAAGTTATTTTGAAAGTTTAGGAACACGTGTTATTTACGGTCGATTTGGTCTTATTTTGTCCCAAGAAGGGGGTGCTTTACCTATGATTCAAATGCCATATCAATTCATGGTCGGTGGCAAAATAGGTAGTGGTAAGCAACCTTATTCATGGATTCATATCGACGATTTAGTACGTGCTATCCTCTTTTTAATTGACAATCCGAATGCATCAGGACCATATAATTTGACTGCGCCTTTACCAGAAGCGCAAAATCAATTTGGTAAAATTTTAGGAAAAGTACTAAATAAGCCTCATTATACTTATGTACCAGCGCTTATAATGCGATTAACACTTGGAGAAATGTCAAAACTTGTTTTAGATACTCAACATGTATTACCCGAACGTTTAACACACGAAGGATTCCGATTTGAATATCCAACTTTAGAAAGTGCTCTGAACAATTTATACCATTCATAGAAAGCCATTTAAAACTAGACCTTGACTGATTCTGTTACAAAGTCAGAAACATATAGCTAAGTATTAAATTAACATATGTTATGTTCTTAATTGGACAACTTGTAACTCATTTCATGGCATGGTGAAAAGCCATAGATCTGAAGAGACCTACGTTTTTATAAACTCTTTGTCAAATAGTACTATGTGTAAAAATATAGAGGCTAAAACATAAATCTTAAAATAAACAGCGCTAAGATGATTTTAACCAAAATGCGTCTTAGCGCTTCCTTTTATGATAAAACTTTATATGATATGACTTTGCTTTCCGAGGGGACAGCAACTAAAAAAGACCCTCTGTATCAGTTTGATTTTAGTATTTATTCCTTCAAGTGCACCATTAGTCAAATGACTATATACAAAAGTGTCTTTTTTTTAAAGTATTTTAATGCAAAATTACATGTATATCACGTCGTATTGTTGGCGAGATGCCTGAGGGAATAGGATGAGCGTCGAGACCGCGGCTCGACCCATCCCCTAGGAAATGCGAGCCAAACAATACGAATGATTGATAAAAGAAAAACTTTTGGCTCTTCATATGGTTGGTATGTCAACAGATTTCTAGACAGTTTTTATAGAAACTATCTTTGTACGCTTTCGGCGTCAGATAATTTAATGCACTATGAGGTCGAATGTTGTTATACCAATTAACATAATCAAACAATTCGAGTTTTAAGTGATTAATAGATTTAAAATCATACTGTTTAATGAATTCAGTTTTTAACGCTTTAAATGTACTTTCAGCTACTGCGTTGTCATATGGACATCCTTTCATGCTTAAAGATCTTTTGATACCAAAGGTATCTAGTACATCATCAATCATGTGATTATCAAACTCTTTTCCTCTGTCAGTGTGAAACATTTGTACGTCTCTTAAATCGTGTCTAATGCTACTAAGTGCCTTGGATACAAGCGTGCTATCTTTCTTTGAGCCTGCGCTATGCCCAACAATCTCACGGTTAAAAAGATCAATAAATAAACATATGTAATGCCATTTTCCAGCCACTTTTACATATGTCAAATCACTGACAAGAACTTCCAATGGTTCTTTTCTATTGAAACTTTGATTTAATTCATTATTGATTTCGCGTTCACTTGAGCGAGAAGGAAATGATTTATACTTCGATGTCGTATAAGAAGATACTAATTTATTTGCTTTCATAATGCGTCCTATACGTCGTCTTGAGACATTTAAACCATTTTTGATAAGTTCATTTTTAATCCTTCTTGTTCCAAAACATTTGCGATTAGAATTGAAAATCTCGATAATTTTATCGCTAATTTCCTTATCTCGATCATCTTTTTCAACGTTGGGTGATTTGTTAATTTCGTAATAGTAACTACTTCTAGAGATTTGCAGGACTTTGCACATTGCTGATACTGAATATTTATTGGCATTCTTTCGAATGACATCTATTTTCGTCCCATGATCAGCGCTGCTTGCTTTAAAATATCATTTTCCATTTTCAATTGTTGATTTTCTTTACGTAATTTTCTTAGTTCTTTTTCTTCATTAGTTAAGTTATCTTGATGGTTAAATGAACCAGTATTTTGATGTTGCTTAATCCATTTCCCTAACGCCGAAGGTGTTAAATCATATTCACGAGCAATTTCATTTCTAGGCTTACCATTTTCATAAAGCTTTACCATTTGTAATTTAAATTCAGGACTAAAAGTTCTTCTTTCTCTTGTCATAAAAATCGCCTACTTTCTTAATTTAACAATATCTATTCTCATAGAATTTGTCCAACTAAGTGTAGACGATTCATGGTTTTAAAAGGAGTTTCCAGTAACGCTTATACTTATTGTACAGACGCTTTTCAATCACTTTGAAACTGTTCATAACTATCACGCGAGTCATACTTAAGGCTTAATTTAAATCCTAAATAATATAGAGCCTATAATAATGTTAGTTTAATACATTACCTATTATAACTAGACCTATTCCACAAATGATGAATAATAATATACAAATAACAGGAGCTACAAATGATCGAGAATCAGCAGCTTTAGTCAACTCATATACTAACAAACTTATTGCCGCTAAAGGAAATACTACTATGCCGATACCAAATAAAGTACCTAAGATTTCTAAAATTTTCATGAAAATCACCTCGCTTTAATACTAATATATAGTGATAGTATACTTCTTTGATTATTTATATCTGAAATAGTCCATATAATATTTCTTTTTGTCACTTTGTTTTTAATGCTTACAAAAATTTTTGAAGGAATACAAGATCTAACCATCGATCAAATTTATGTGCCACTTCCTTTATTACACCAACTTCAACAAAGCCATACTTTTGATGTAACGCAAAACTACCTGAATTGCTAGAATCAATACCTGCGATTAATGTATGATAGCCTTTTTCTTTTGCCTCTTTAATCAAGCGCTCTAATAGTTGTGATGCAATCCCTTTTTGTCTATCTGAAGCACGTACGTATATGGAATGCTCAACTGTGTATTTATATAGTGGCCACGCTCTAAATGGACCATACGTTGCAAATCCGGCAACACGCCCTTCCTCTTCATAAACAAAGATAGGTATCTGCTGAACCTCTTTTTGCCTCATCCATGACCGTCTTTCTTCCATTGTACTGAGCTCATCTGTATAGACTGCTGTAGTATTGGCAATAGCGTCATTATAAATATCCAAAATCTCCGGTAAATCCTGTTCCTTTATTAAACGTATCATAGGCCTCTCCTTTTTAGTTACTGAATATCACTTTATTTACAACTTACTAATTGTGAATTTAAATCATTATGTTATATTACGCTATTTATTTATTTTGTTATATTTAATATATTTCTCTTATAATTATGATATATTTAATTAAATATTATTAGGAGGTTTTTTAATGTTCAAAAAATTATGTTTAAGCTCATTAGTATTAAGTTCTATTATCATTTTCAAAACACCTTCATCTTTTGCGAGTTCTATCACACCTCAAGAAGACTTACATGTTCGTAACCATAGCGATGTTATTAAAGTAGTTAAACAAGTTGTATCACAGCAACAAACAAAAAGTAAATCCCCTTCTTTTAGTATTGAAAACATTGAGACAGACCCACTGAATTACACACACTACACACTTTACCCAAAATATGATAAACATCTTGCAACAGATAAAGAAATCAAAGTACATGTCAATCCTAAAGGAAAAGTTATCCTTATTAATGGTGACTTTGAAGTCTCAACAGTTCGTCCAAGCAATCAAATCAAACTCTCCAAAGAAGAAGCATTAAATCGGGCATTCAAAAGTATCAAAATGAATCGTAAACAAGCTTCAAACGGAGAGAACCAAGTCGTTCAATCTAACCAAGCAGTCATTAATACAGATCAAGAAAAATATATTTATGACATTGAGTTAATTACACTTCACCCAAGTCCAAGTCATTGGCACATTCAAGTCAATGCTGATAATGGCGCTATCATTGAAAAAACCAACCTCATACAATCAGCTGATACAATTGGAACAGGCGTTGGTGTTCGTGGGGATGAAAAACCAATTCATATCAATAAAACAAGCGATGGTTATCGTCTGGAAGATATCTCACGACCATCTACTTTATCCGCTTATCGTCTTGACACATCAACAGGTATCGCTAAAATCATTAAAGATACTGATACACGTTTTGATGCCCCAACTCAACGTGCTGGCGTAGATGCTAATGTATATGCAGGACAAGTCTATGATTATTTTAAAAATACGTTTAACCGCAATTCTTACGATGATAACGGGAGTCCTATTATTTCTATAACACATGTCAATCAATTTCAAGGGGTTAATACGACTAACAATGCCGCATGGATTGGCGACAAGATGATATATGGTGATGGTGACAATTCGACTTATCTTGGTTTTTCAGGCGCCAATGATATTATTGCACATGAATTAACGCATGGTATTACACAAGAAACAGCAAATCTTGATTATAATAATCAACCAGGTGCACTCAATGAGAGCTTCTCTGATGTATTCGCGTATTTTATTGACTTTGAGGATACTTTGATTGGAGAAGATATTTATAAATATCCATCTCCAAAAAAAGCGCTCAGAAGTATGGAAAATCCAACGTTATATAACCAGCCCGCACATATGAATCAATACGTACGAACAAATCAAGATTCAGGCGGCGTTCATGCCAATTCAGGTATTCCTAACAAAGCCGCATACTTAACAACTCAAAAATTAGGCAAATCCAAGGCGGAGCAGATATACTACCGTGCACTTACAAATTATATTACCTCAAACGCACAGTTTATTGATGCTAAGCATGCCTTGGAACAATCAGCGCTTGATTTATATGGTCAAGAAGCAAAACAAGCTGTTACAGCTTCATGGGATGCAGTCGGTGTTAAATAGTCAGTATAATGTTATGTCTTAATTTCCTTTAAACATAATCGTCTGTCATAATAATCGAGCAGATATATGACCGTTATTTGACCATTCTATCACTCGGTATACTTACACTTCCTTATACGAGAGCCCATGCGTAAACAAAACAAACGCTACAAGGTGGATTCATAATGTAGTCCATACTTGTAGCGTCTTTTTGTTGCGATAACGCTATCATTCTTTCTTAACTTCTTGAATGATGACGATACTTCTTGCGAGTCTAATCATCGCGTTGCACTATCGTAGCCTATTATTGAACATTTTATATTTTGTTCCAAGCTTTATCCAATGTTTAAAGATAAGCTGTCTGGTTCTAATTATGTGGTCACGTCCTTTAATTAAGTCACTAATCCTCGATGGTTGCTGTAATTTTTATATTTCTCATTTTTAACACTATCTAACAATATTTGAATGACCTTATAAACATCTATATATGAGTTGTATAGGGCTACTGGCGCCATTCTTATGATATTGGGTTCTCTAAAATCTACTGTAACTTTTGAGTCCTTAAGTACTTGAGAAATTCTATAGGCCTCTTCATGTATTAGACAAACGTGTCCTCCACGATTTTCTGATTCTCTTGGATTGCCTATAGTAAACCCGTACTTTGATAGTGTTTCATCGGTTAAATACATCATATAATCAGTCATTTTTAAGGATTTTTTTCTTATCTCTTCAATTCCAACTTTTTCAAATATACTTAACGCCCCTTCTAAAGGAGCCATCGAGAGTAGACTAGGCGTTCCTATTTGCCAACCTGATGCATTTTTTTCATGCTCGAATTGATTTTTGAGTTGAAATTGCGTTTCATTTTTATTTCCAAACCAACCTGACAATCCCGGTGTTTTATCAAAGTGTCGTTGATTGATATATAGTCCTGCTATCGATCCAGGGCCACCATTTAAATACTTATATGTACACCATACTGCAAAGTCTGGAGATATGGATTCAAAATTGATTGGTATCGCACCTATAGCATGACAAAGATCCCATCCTATTAAAATATTTCTTTTCTTAGCTTCTTTTGTCACCTTATTAATATCTAAAATTTGCGAATTACTATAAAGTACCAATGGCAAAAACACAAGTGCAACATCATCTGTCATGGCATCAATGATATCATCTTCATAAATAAATTGACCATCACGACTTTTGACTAATTTAACTGCATCTTTAGGATCCAGTCCTTTTAATTGAACTTGACTATCAATGGCATATTTATCTGTTGGAAAATTAAGATCATCAATTAATATCTTATATTTAGAATGCGTAGGTTTATACAGCGTGCTAATGGCTTGATGTATATTAGATGTTGTACTTCCAACTATCGCTACCTCTTCAGGCATAGCACCAACTAGCGGAGCCATTTTTGCAGCTAGATTGTTCGAATAGTTGAAATACTTATTATTTTTTATATTCCATAACCCTACACATTCCTTTTTCCATATTTCAAGTATTTCATCTAAAGTTTCACTAGCTTCCTTTGATTTAAGACCTAGAGAGTTGCCACACATATATATTTCTTCTTCATTTATAAAAAAATGCTCTCTCCATTTACCTAATGGATCTATTTTGTCTAGATGAATTGCATATAGCTCATTTTTCTCAAATTTATAGTGCATCGTTATAGCTCCTCAAAAAACTTTTATATTAGTAAAGCGTTATAATAAATCAAAATGTTTATTTTAAATGGGTTTAATATCATAAATATTTGTAAATACCACCTACCATTCTACAATAACTATCGCTCCGAACAATACTAAACGATCCATTTCTCTCCAATTGAAGTATATTAATATTTATATATCAACTTCCTTCGCATTATTTTGCAAGTGATTTTTATTATTATACGCGAGGGTTTTCATTTTTTGAAATAATATATAAAAAGAATCGATTAAGTAAAATGATTTTACTTAACCGATTCTTTGTTTTAGCTAGTCATTATGTCCTAGCTTCATCTATATAGTTATATATTCAGTACGTTTTTAAATTACATTTTAACAACGTTAGACGCTTGATCACCACGGTCACCTTGAACGATGTCAAAGTCAACGTTTTGACCTTCTTCTAAAGTTTTGTATCCATCGCCAACGATAGCTGAGAAGTGCACGAATACATCGTCCCCATCTTGACGCTCGATAAATCCAAAACCTTTTTCTGCGTTAAACCATTTTACTGTTCCACTATACATAAGAATACCTCCATGTGCGAATTGCACGTTATATTTGTAAATAAATGCTTTAATCAAAAGGAGTTATTCTTAAAATAAACTACAATTTAATTCTCGAGCTTTAAATACTATAACCATCACTATACGCTCATATGGGTCTTTTGTAAAGTAAAATCTGTCGTTTATAAACATTCAACTTATTTATTGCCTCATCTTTGCTAAAAAAAATTGCGTGTTGTCCCATTAAAAACATCACACAATAAAGTTCTAATCAATTCGAAACATTTTTAAACACACTAAAAAACTAAATAGCCCCCTCGAGAGGAATCGAACCTCTATTATAAGAACCGGAATCTTACGTGTTATCCATTACACTACGAGGGGTGAATTTAAAAACTAACATTTATTTTATCGCGCAATTTATCATTGGTCAAATATTGAAATAATCTTTATTTGTAAGCATAATTTTTTGACCATTTTTGACTTTTAAGTTAAAATAAACTCATACAAAAGATATTTAGGAGGAAATCTAATATGAATTTAATTCCTACAGTTATTGAAACAACTAATCGCGGAGAGCGCGCATATGATATTTATTCACGTTTATTAAAAGACCGTATTATTATGTTAGGCTCTGCAATTGATGACAACGTTGCAAATTCTATCGTATCACAACTTTTATTTTTACAAGCACAAGATGCCGAGAAAGACATCTATCTCTACATTAACTCACCAGGTGGCAGTGTCACGGCAGGCTTTGCAATTTATGATACGATTCAACATATTAAACCTGATGTTCAAACCATCTGTATTGGAATGGCCGCTTCAATGGGATCATTCTTATTAGCTGCTGGTACTAAAGGTAAACGTTTTGCTTTACCAAATGCTGAAGTTATGATTCACCAACCACTTGGTGGCGCTCAAGGGCAAGCAACTGAAATTGAAATTGCTGCAAACCACATCCTAAAAACACGTGCGAAATTAAACAAAATTTTATCTGAACGTACAGGTCAACCGATTGAAAAAATCGAAAAGGACACAGATCGTGATAACTTCTTAACAGCAGAAGAAGCCAAAGAATATGGCTTAATCGATGAAGTGATGGAACCCGAACATTTATCATAATGATAGATAAAGCGTCTGGGACATCAATCCCAAAATAACAGCGTAGAGATGATTCATGATTGAATCTGATGTGCACCCCAAAAGTTGGACTAAAAAATCTAACTTTATGGGGTGCATTTTTATGGGTAAACATTATAAATTTGAAATCAAGTTAAAAATAGTTCAGGAATATTTAAATAGTAGTTTAGGATATGAGAAATTAGCTAAAAAATATAGTATATCTCATTATTCTATACTTCAAAGATGGGTTAACCAGTATTTGGAATTTGGACCAAAAGGATTAGATAAAAAATTGCAGAATAAAGAATATACTAGAGATTTTAAAGTATCTGTTTTAAGATTTAGACAAGAAAATAAATTGTCTTATCGAGAAACAGCCAATCACTTTAAAATTTCTAATCCAGCTATGTTAGCCGTTTGGCAGCGTAAATTTAATGAAGAAGGTATTCTCGGTTTAGACAATAAACAGAGAGGACGTCCTTCTAAAATGAAAAGAAAGCAGACAAAAGTTAAACCAGATAATCATTTACCATTAAAAGAAGATGAACGCGAAGAATTAGAAAGACTTAGAAATGAAAATGAAATGTTGAAAGCAGGTATCGCTTATCAAAAAAAGTTACAACGCTTGACCCAACATTACGGAAGCAAACATCCGAAAAAGTAAAGGTCATTAAAGAATTACATGAAATGTATCAATTTGGGTTAAGCCTTCTGTTTGAAGTTACAGAAATAGCTAAATCCGTGTACTACTACTGGCTTGAACGTTTCAAAAAACCTAAAAAAGATATAGATATAGTTGAATCTATTAAGCAAATTTGTAAAGAAAGTGATTATACTTA
Organism: Staphylococcus felis; assembly: GCF_003012915.1. NCBI lineage: Bacteria > Bacillati > Bacillota > Bacilli > Caryophanales > Staphylococcaceae > Staphylococcus > Staphylococcus felis. The sequence goes on from NZ_CP027770.1 coordinate 160,923, forward strand.
TGGTTATCGTCGAGTTACTCAAGCATTGGCTAATAAAGGAATGACAGTCAATCATAAGAAAGTAAGACGAATTATGAAAGAACACCATTTAACATGTACGAAATTTAAGCATAAAACAAGAAAATACAATTCTTATAGAGGAACTATAGGTAAAGTAGCTAAAAATATATTAAAACGTCGTTTTAATACAGATCGACCTTATCAAAAAGTGGTTACAGACATTACAGAATTTAAATTACGCGATGGAACAAAGGCCTATTTATCACCTTTTATGGACTTATATAACTTGGAAATCTTAAGTTATCGTATATCAAAGCGTCCTACTATAGATATTGTTATTGAACCTTTAACTGAATTACTAGCAATGAGACCGCAACTTTTTTATCGAATGACAATTCATTCAGATCAAGGATGGCATTATCAAAATAGAAACTATATTGAGTCATTAAAAGAACATGATGTATTTCAAAGTATGTCTAGAAAAGGCAATTGCTTAGATAATGCCTCAATGGAAAACTTCTTTGGGTTATTAAAGCAAGAAATGTATTATGGACAATCATTTGAAACATTCCAAGAATTAGAACAATCAATTCAAAAATATATCAATTTTTATAACAATACAAGAATTAAAGCAAAATTAAAAGGCTTGTCTCCTACACAATATAGGAAACAAACCTTTGAAATTGTATACTAAACCAAAGTACAACTTTTGGGGTTCAGTACAATCATCTCTACGCTTTTCTTTTATCAATCATTCGTATTGTTTGGGCTCTCAGTCAAATTGGACTGGTCGCATTAAATTAAGGCGTTATGCAATAATGGATTGCTTAACGCCTTTTTCGTTGTGTGATCATAAAGTCTTGAACATTAATTGAATCGTCTACACTTAGTTGGACAAATTCTATGAGAATAGATATTGTTAAATTAAGAAAGTAGGCGATTTTTATGACAAGAGAAAGAAGAACTTTTAGTCCTGAATTTAAATTACAAATGGTAAAGCTTTATGAAAATGGTAAGCCTAGAAATGAAATTGCTCGTGAATATGATTTAACACCTTCGGCGTTAGGGAAATGGATTAAGCAACATCAAAATACTGGTTCATTTAACCATCAAGATAACTTAACTAATGAAGAAAAAGAACTAAGAAAATTACGTAAAGAAAATCAACAATTGAAAATGGAAAATGATATTTTAAAGCAAGCAGCGCTGATCATGGGACGAAAATAGATGTCATTCGAAAGAATGCCAATAAATATTCAGTATCAGCAATGTGCAAAGTCCTGCAAATCTCTAGAAGTAGTTACTATTACGAAATTAACAAATCACCCAACGTTGAAAAAGATGATCGAGATAAGGAAATTAGCGATAAAATTATCGAGATTTTCAATTCTAATCGCAAATGTTTTGGAACAAGAAGGATTAAAAATGAACTTATCAAAAATGGTTTAAATGTCTCAAGACGACGTATAGGACGCATTATGAAAGCAAATAAATTAGTATCTTCTTATACGACATCGAAGTATAAATCATTTCCTTCTCGCTCAAGTGAACGCGAAATCAATAATGAATTAAATCAAAGTTTCAATAGAAAAGAACCATTGGAAGTTCTTGTCAGTGATTTGACATATGTAAAAGTGGCTGGAAAATGGCATTACATATGTTTATTTATTGATCTTTTTAACCGTGAGATTGTTGGGCATAGCGCAGGCTCAAAGAAAGATAGCACGCTTGTATCCAAGGCACTTAGTAGCATTAGACACGATTTAAGAGACGTACAAATGTTTCACACTGACAGAGGAAAAGAGTTTGATAATCACATGATTGATGATGTACTAGATACCTTTGGTATCAAAAGATCTTTAAGCATGAAAGGATGTCCATATGACAACGCAGTAGCTGAAAGTACATTTAAAGCGTTAAAAACTGAATTCATTAAACAGTATGATTTTAAATCTATTAATCACTTAAAACTCGAATTGTTTGATTATGTTAATTGGTATAACAACATTCGACCTCATAGTGCATTAAATTATCTGACGCCGAAAGCGTACAAAGATAGTTTCTATAAAAACTGTCTAGAAATCTGTTGACATACCAATAAATTCTCTGATAAAACCTCTACCAAAGTAATTTATCCAGCCTCTCGTCACTTGGTTAATTTCAGTGATAATGTCTTTAAAGGTACCGGGTCTATTTCGTTTCGTTATTTTCCTTAAGACGCGTATTAAATTTCTTTTTGCTTCCGTAGTCGGTCTGAAACGACAAACCCCATTTACCTTGGTTATTAGACAACTCAAGAACTTTAAACGTGTGACTGCTCCTATTCTGCTTTTATCTTCATTGACAGCCAACTTCAGTTGCTTTTCAATGAATTTCGTTACACTCATCATTACGCGTTCACCTGCACGTTTTGTCCGTACAAAGATGACAAAGTCATCTGCATAGCGTACAAACCGGTGTCCACGCTTTTCGAGTTCTTTATCCAGTTCATGTAGATAGATATTACATAGTAAAGGAGAGATAACGCCCCCTTGTGGTGCACCTATCTTTCTTTCTGCGACTTCGCCAGATAGGTCAATGGCACCTACTTGTAAACTTCTACGGATAAATGTTGAAATTGACTTATCTTGAACATGGCGTTCGAACAAATACATCAGCTTATCATGATTTAACATGTCAAAGCACTGTTTCAAATCACAATCCACGGCTATTTTATAGCCCTCTTCGTAGTAAATAGCGCATTGCTTAAGTGCTGTTCCTGTGCTACGATTAGGTCTGAAACCATGGCTATGATTCGAAAATGTTCGGTCGATGCTGGGTTCAATCACTTGTTTAATCGCTTGTTGTATTACCCTGTCTCTAGCGACAGGGATACCAAGCACACGCATTTTCCCATTTGGTTTGGGAATTTGCACTTTTCGAACTGCTTGAGGTTGGTATGTGCCTTCAAGCAGTTTTTTCGTTATCTGTGAAAAGTACTGCGCAAAGTGAGCACGAAGTTCACTGACTTTCATGCCGTCAATTCCAGGAGCACCTTTGTTTTTCTTAACTTTCTTGATAGCTTTTTCTATGTTGTCTGGTCTTACAACAAGCTCCATCAATGATGGAGACTTACGATACATTTCTTTCATTTCACCTAAGATTTACTGTACACACTTATGTATTCTTTTTTTTCGTTCCACTACTTATCCTTCCATAAGCTGCCGATTAAACCGTATTCTGTACGTCGTAAATCTATAACCTCCAATCTTTACTTTGTATTGAATATTGTTCAGTCCTTCGGTACATTTTCCCTACTATGACTTCTGCTGACTTCTCATCATTCGTTGTTACTACGGTAGAGTACCGCTGATGAGACCTCCCCGGGTAAGATGTAACCTCTTTCCACTCATGCCACCGCATCATTTACTATATAGAACTCGGGTAGTATTGGACTTTATCTTGTTCTGCAGATTCATCCATTCTACATAGCCTTGTATGATGTTTCTGTTCGTCAGTGCGAGTGTTTGCGTCCGACTTCCTTCAGATTCCACTTCGCAATGGACACCCTTGTCTTTCGCTAACAGTTCCTACTACCAAGCCTGTAACGGACTTTCACCGTCAAGATGTTACCCATGCCGGGCGCACGGAAAAGCGTAGAGGTGATTCAATCATGAACCATCTCTACGCTATATTTTGGGATTGATATCCCAAACTCTTTTAGAATTATTGTAATCCTTTATTTTCGTTATTGTCTTTATTTTTTTGATTTTTTTGTTGCCATTCTTTAAGTGTCATCACGTCATCAACTTGCATGTTCACTTCAACAACTTCTAAACCAGTAATGTGCTTCACTTGTTCTTTAATAAGTTCAGTGACTTTACGGAAGATTTTTGGTGCTGATTCACCATATTCTAAGATCACTTTTAAGTCGATTGCAGCTTGTTTTTCACCAACTTCAGCGCTTACACCTTGTGTTACATTGTTACCACTAGTGAATGAACCGCTAATGCTATCTACAAAGCCGCCTTTCATATCAAGAATACCTTTAACTTCGCGAGCTGCGATACCTGCGATTTTTTCAACGACTTCATCAGAGAATGTTAAGCTGTTTTTGAACTCAGGTTGTTGAGATTCACGTTCTTGACGTTCTTTCTCATTTACACCTGTTTGATTGTTGTATGATTCTTTCACGTTATTGTTTTCAGTTGCCATAGTCAAAAACTCCTTTTAAATAATTTTAGATCGCAAAACTTAATATATTTTCAAATCTGTCAACTCAATCGATTTAGAAAATTTAAAAAATCTTGTGTACGGTCTTTAATATACCCTACACCAATGCCGATTAAACATAATACGATAATTAAAATGGTTTTCCAAAAGCCAAGTGTTAAAAACAAAATTGCAATAATCAAGAAAAAGAAGAAGCCGATGATACGCCATTTATAGTTATTGAACTTAACTGCAAATTGTTCAACAGCATCTTGACTAGTTTGATTATGTTCATGATTAGCCATAAGACCCCTCCTTTACACAACGCGTGGTGCATTTGGATTTTTTTTCTGATCGCGTACATTAATTTCAAGCTTTCTTACTGGTAGTTCAGCAAAACGTTCGACACTTTCTTTAATATCGGCACGTACTTGTTCATTTAATGTTTGGATATTTGTCGTACTCGTTGGTACTAGATAATCCGCTTTTACATCAATAAAACTATTGTTTTTCTTGTTATATAATTTAGAAACAACATTAGGCTGACGAATATCGTCATATTTTTTGATCGTATCATATACAGTATTTTCGATGGATTTACGAGATACATATATATGACCATCACTATACACTTTGTACAGTCCCGGCTTACGATGGGTCGGTTTAAATGTACTAAAAAATAAAATCAAGCCAATTAAGATTAAAAAAGCAGCTAATCCAATTAACAGTGGTTCAAACCAATTGAATTGATAAAAGTAATCTTGATATTGTGTTATAGGCTTATAATCTATGTACATGAATAATAAGAAGCCCACAATTACAACAATCAATAAGCCTAAAATAAAATTCTTAAGTCTTTTCATCTTTTCTGTCACCTCACATTCTACGTTACACTTAAAAATACCCAATCTTATCAAATAAAAACATATCAAAGATTATTTTTCTGTATGACAACAATATTTTTGTATTGTGCCAAATTGATAAAAAAAGATGAGACATCATAGATATAGGCTTATCTCACTTATGACCTAGTGCGTTTTAAACCTCAATCTTTATATCTCATCCTCATGTATTATGAATCTTTTTTAAGACGTGGTCTTTCAACCGCGAGTGCTTTGAATAACGACCATACCATCAATATAATCACAAAAGAAAATGGTAACGCCGCTATAATCAGCAAGTTTTGGATAGCTTGTGTCCCACCAGTGAGCAACATAATTAATGCAAATAATGCAAGCATTATGCCCCAGCTCACCTTAACTATACTTTTTGGGAAATGATCACCTTTTGTACTCAACATCCCAAGTACATATGTTGCTGAATCAGCAGAAGTGACAAAAAATATCATGACCACAATCAATGTTAATATACTAATAACGTAGCCAAGTGGGAAGTGAGACAACATCGCAAATGTCGCTGTTTCTGTTGCTTCATGCGCGATGTCTGCAATACCATTCGCTTGTAGATAAATTGCTGACGCACCAAATACCGCAAAAAAGATAAAGCATACAAATGCTGGGACAAATAATACACCCACAATAAACTCTTTAATCGTACGTCCTTTTGAAACACGCGCAATAAATATTCCTACAAATGGCGCCCAAGAGATCCACCACGCCCAGTAGAAAACTGTCCAACTTTTCATCCAATTCAACTTTTCATCATTGTCAATCGGCATACGTAAACTCATATCAAAAAAGTTTGCGATATAGTTACCGAGACCATTCGTAAATGTATTTAAAATATATAATGTTGGTCCTACGATAAATACAGTCACTAACACGATAAATGCAATCAACATATTGAGATTACTTAAAATCTTAATTCCTTTACTAATACCTGACCATGTCGACCACGTAAAAAGAATCGTCGCAACAACGATAATCACAACTTGTGTCGTAAAGTTAGATGGCATATTGAATAAAAAATTCAAACCTTCGCCAATTTGGAGTGCCCCAAATCCTAACGTTGCAGCAACACCTGTCACCGTCGCAATAATCGCCAGAATATCAAGCACGTAACCAAACGTCCCAGCCATACGCTTATACCCAAACAAAGGTGTCAACGTCGCACTGACTAAACCAGGATAACCTTTATGATAGTTAAAATAAGCAAACACGAGAGCGACTATCCCATATACCGCCCACGCATGTATACCCCAATGAAAAAAAGCAAATTGAAAACTATCATTAATCGCTTCTTGCGTCCCCAATGGATGGATAGGGGCTGACTTAAAAGCGTGCGAAATGGGTTCAGCTGTTGTCCAAAAAACTAAGCCAATCCCCATCCCAGCACTAAATAACATCGCAAACCAAGATTTTAAAGAAAATTCCGGTTCTTCTCCTTCTTTACCTAGCGTAATCTGACTATATCTTGAAAATAATAAGTAAAGACACACTAAAAAGAGCGCCAAAACTAAAAGTAAATAATACCAACTAAAATATTTGGAAATCCACGCCGTCACCTTCTGCGTCATATTTTCCATATCATTAGGGAAAAGTGCGCCACTTAATACAAAAACGGTACACAATATTAAAGAAACCCAAAAAACGGCACCTACTCGGCTTGTTTTCATAAATTAAAACACCTCTGTATTTGTTTTCCTTCTTTTTCCCTAAATCCTGATCACTAACCTAAAATTTTATGACTAACTTACCAACGTGCGATTGATGCTCCATCTTTTCATGTGCTCGATATACATTCTCAGTTGTTAAGCCTTCTAAGACCTCTGTTAGCGTCGCTTGATACGTGCCATCCTGTAATTTTAAAGCCAAATCATCAAGATACTTTTGATAATATTGCGTTTCAATCTCATAAGTCAATCGTGTAAACATAGATTCGTGCGTTAATGTCACACTTTTTTGTTTCAACGCATTTAAATCTTGTTTTTCTTTAAATGTCACAAGTGTCATAATATGTCCGCGTGGCTTAATCAAATCGATCATCACATCGTAATACATATCTGTATCATACGTACAGAAAATATAATCTGGTTGCGGTAAGTGTTGTGCATCAAATTGTGAAACTAAATCTTCACGATGATTTAACACTATATCAGCTCCCATTTTTCGAGACCACGTCATCGTTTCATCTCTAGAAGCTGTCGTTATGACTTGTAACCCATACGCTTTCGCAATTTGCGTTGCGATGGATCCCACACCGCCTGCACCATTAATAATGAGCAATGTCTTACCTTTATTTTGCTCTGGATTTTCTGAAATACCAAAAACATCAAATAGCGTCTCATATGCTGTAAACGCCGTTAAAGGTAAACTAGCACCTTCTTCAAATGTCAATTGTTCAGGTAAATGCGTCATATACGCTTCATCTAATACTTGATAAGTTTGATTCGACCCTTCCCATTTAGGTGCACCGACAAACATCACACAATCCCCTACTTTAAAACGTGTCACATCTTCACCTACTGCTTCAACAACACCTGCCCCTTCATATCCTAATACACGTGCTTCAGTCTGAAGTGGTGTTTGACGCGTCTTTGTATCAATCGGATTCACACCTGATGCATGAACAGCTATTCCTACTTCATGAGCATTCACTATTGGTTTTTCACGTGTCACTTTTTCAAATAAATTCCCATCTGACAATTTAAAAGCGTGTTTTGCAATAATAGACTTCATCGAACTTCCCCTTTCTTAATAAAATAAAACAATCTTCTCTAAAAAATATTTGACTATATCATTTCATTATATCAATGAAAAGAAAAGACATGTATCATTAAGATTTCTCGATTATTGATTATCAATTGGTCATTCCAGTATTATCATTATATCTAAAAATTCAGAAAAAAATGGTATACTTCATTCTAAATAAACATAGTTCTAAAACTGCGTAGCTTCTTGAGTTTTTCTAAATTCGTTTTACTTCTTTCTAAATAATCATAGTTCTAAAATTATTCCTCTTTTCTTAGTCACATGCTTATGTTTTACTTCTTTCTATATAATCGTAGTTCTAAAACATACTCGACAATTTCATAATTTGCAGAGTTGTTTTACTTCTTTCTAAATAATCATAGCTCTAAAACAACACTTTCCACATTAGCCCAATTTTATCGTTTTACTTCCTTCTAAATAATCATAGCTCTAAAACCCAACTAATTTGTCAGTGATAGGGTCGTCAGTTTTACTGCTTTCTAAATAATCATAGTTCTAAAACGGAAGACCAGTTGAGCAAGAAGTAGTTAAGTTTTACTTCTTTCTAAATAATCATAGTTCTAAAACTTTTCGTCATAAGCTGTACGTGTAATATCGTTTTACTTCTTTCTAAATAATCGTAGTTCTAAAACAAACGTTCTAAAATGAATCGACACGTACTGTTTTACTTCTTTCTAAATAATCGTAGTTCTAAAACTAAGTGGCGCATCAAACAAAACTGGCTCATGTTTTACTTCCTTCTAAATAATCATAGCTCTAAAACGTAATTCGAGAATAAGTATCGAATAAAAATGTTTTACTTCTTTCTAAATAATCGTGGTTCTAAAACACGATCTAACTCTTTTAATTCGTAAGGTAGTTTTACTTCTTTCTAAATAATCGTAGTTCTAAAACGCGCCCATTTTAAGATGCAATTTGCATATGTTTTACTTCCTTCTAAATAACCATAGTTCTAAAACAAGGCGGTGCATTAGAAGGAAAAACAAAAAGTTTTACTTCTTTCTAAATAATCATAGTTCTAAAACTTGTCATAAGTTGACCTAACCAAAAATCAGTTTTACTTCTTTCTAAATAATCATAGTTCTAAAACCGTACCCTTTTTTTGTGTTACATGTTTATGTTTTACTTCTTTCTAAATAATCATAGTTCTAAAACATGTACTCACCAGGTTTTTCAAATTCAACGGTTTTACTTCTTTCTAAATAATCATAGTTCTAAAACTCACCTAATTTCTTTTTGTAATCTTCAATGTTTTACTTCTTTCTAAATAATCATAGCTCTAAAACTTAACTAACGTGATACATGTTTCTTCTAAGTTTTACTTCTTTCTAAATAATCATAGTTCTAAAATTATTCCTCTTTTCTTAGTCACATACTTATGTTTTACTTCTTTCTATATAATCACAGTTCTAGAACAAAGTTTCAGATTTATCTTTTATGAAACGTGTTTTACTTCCTTCTAAATAATCATAGTTCTAAAACTTAAACTTCTAGTTTGTTTAACTTCGACACGTTTTACTTCCTTCTAAATAATCATAGTTCTAAAACTTTATAATACAGCGGTTGCATTAGCACCTGTGTTTTACTTCCTTCTAAATAATCATAGTTCTAAAACTTTACACACCTCACTTATTAAAAAACAACGGTTTTACTTCCTTCTAAATAATCATAGTTCTAAAACATGTTCCGGGTGGTCTGGGTTGGTATCAACGTTTTACTTCCTTCTAAATAATCATAGTTCTAAAACACAACAGTAGTAAAGAATTAATACAAAATAGTTTTACTTCCTTCTAAATAATCATAGTTCTAAAACCTCAATCAACTCTGGTAACGTCATTTCTTGTTTTACTTCTTTCTAAATAATCATAGTTCTAAAACATCATATCAGTTATAACAGCTTTTAGCGAAGTTTTACTTCTTTCTAAATAATCATAGTTCTAAAACCTGTGACGACCATTTAAACAAGGGCATAAGTTTTACTTCTTTCTAAATAATCATAGTTCTAAAACTCAACTTCTGCAGGCATAAATTCAGCTGTAGTTTTACTTCTTTCTAAATAATCATAGTTCTAAAACGACGTAGCCGTTGTATTCGAACGTACAAATGTTTTACTTCCTTCTAAATAATCATAGCTCTAAAACAATAACCCTATACTTTTAATAAGCGCGTATGTTTTACTTCCTTCTAAATAATCATAGTTCTAAAACATTCAACATCTTCAGCAATTAGTCCGGCATGTTTTACTTCTTTTTAAATAATCATAGCTCTAAAACCCGCTAATGTTGTAGTGCATTCCACATTGTTTTACTTCCTTCTAAATAATCATAGTTCTAAAATTATTCCTCTTTTCTTAGTCACATGCTTATGTTTTACTTCTTTCTATATAATCGCGGTTCTAAAACAATTCAAAAATACACACTATAGTTTTTACCATTTTTGAGGTTTTAGCTTTTTAGTTAAGAAGTTAAACATTGAATAAAGCTTGTTGTTTTTAATTTATCATAGTAAATTCAATTATATCTTAATTGTAATCATTAATAAACTCAAAGTATCGTGCTAGTTCTTTTAAATCTGTACCTATGAATTCATGATAAGCAATCATTCTAACCGTTTTGTCATTAATTGTTTCTTGTGGCATAAGAATTTCTAGATCTTCCCTTATATCTTTGATTGAGTGACACTCTTTATTGCTTTTGCATAAATAAACATTTTCTTCCTCAATGATAATAGATGGATGATTTGTAATTATAATGGTTGTGAGTTGATAACTTTTAATCAATTGTAGAAATCTTTGAATATCTTTGAGCCCCAAAAATGTGAATCGTCTACACTTAGTTGGACAAATTCTATGAGAATAGATATTGTTAAATTAAGAAAGTAGGCGATTTTTATGACAAGAGAAAGAAGAACTTTTAGTCCTGAATTTAAATTACAAATGGTAAAGCTTTATGAAAATGGTAAGCCTAGAAATGAAATTGCTCGTGAATATGATTTAACACCTTCGGCGTTAGGGAAATGGATTAAGCAACATCAAAATACTGGTTCATTTAACCATCAAGATAACTTAACTAATGAAGAAAAAGAACTAAGAAAATTACGTAAAGAAAATCAACAATTGAAAATGGAAAATGATATTTTAAAGCAAGCAGCGCTGATCATGGGACGAAAATAGATGTCATTCGAAAGAATGCCAATAAATATTCAGTATCAGCAATGTGCAAAGTCCTGCAAATCTCTAGAAGTAGTTACTATTACGAAATTAACAAATCACCCAACGTTGAAAAAGATGATCGAGATAAGGAAATTAGCGATAAAATTATCGAGATTTTCAATTCTAATCGCAAATGTTTTGGAACAAGAAGGATTAAAAATGAACTTATCAAAAATGGTTTAAATGTCTCAAGACGACGTATAGGACGCATTATGAAAGCAAATAAATTAGTATCTTCTTATACGACATCGAAGTATAAATCATTTCCTTCTCGCTCAAGTGAACGCGAAATCAATAATGAATTAAATCAAAGTTTCAATAGAAAAGAACCATTGGAAGTTCTTGTCAGTGATTTGACATATGTAAAAGTGGCTGGAAAATGGCATTACATATGTTTATTTATTGATCTTTTTAACCGTGAGATTGTTGGGCATAGCGCAGGCTCAAAGAAAGATAGCACGCTTGTATCCAAGGCACTTAGTAGCATTAGACACGATTTAAGAGACGTACAAATGTTTCACACTGACAGAGGAAAAGAGTTTGATAATCACATGATTGATGATGTACTAGATACCTTTGGTATCAAAAGATCTTTAAGCATGAAAGGATGTCCATATGACAACGCAGTAGCTGAAAGTACATTTAAAGCGTTAAAAACTGAATTCATTAAACAGTATGATTTTAAATCTATTAATCACTTAAAACTCGAATTGTTTGATTATGTTAATTGGTATAACAACATTCGACCTCATAGTGCATTAAATTATCTGACGCCGAAAGCGTACAAAGATAGTTTCTATAAAAACTGTCTAGAAATCTGTTGACATACCAATGCTTCTGGGTACAATATAAGTAATACATTTTCTTTATCATCGTCTTTAAGTAAATCGATAAATAATTTCCTTTTGTTAATTTCACTTAAACTTTCTAAATTATGATGAAATTCAAGACCAAAAACCTTTAGCAATCTTTTTAACTTAAATGATGTGTCTTGTATTTCAATCTGATAAAACGGATCTTTTATTTCTAAAGCATACTTAAATGTATTTAGACTTTGTTCAAACTTTTGAAAAACCATATGCGTATGTTCATCATACATTATTTGATCTTCAAACCTTTTGAAAACTTGGTCCTCAATTACTTTTTCTCTTAAAATATTGAGGATCCCACAATTCAAGATAATAGGTTTGAAATTTTTCGCATTAATCGTATCGTAATGATCTGTGATAAAATGTGCAAAATGATGATCCACTAATGGTTTACGGTTAAGATAATTTAAAAAGCTTTCAATAAATGTTTCACAAAGTGACGTATTAGAAAAACTGATTACATGTGTTTGACCTTCATAAATCTCTAAAACTTCTGTGACATCACTAGCTATTTTCATAGTTCAATCATTCTTTCTGAACTTAATCCTACACGTCCTTTAGGTTGTTCTCCTACTAAATAGTTCATATTTGAGAATTGGTTTTCTGTAACTACGAGCGTTTGCACCATACCACTTGATGGGACATGCGCTTTAAGCTTTTCAATTTGATATTTTAAAGTGTTACTATTGAAGATTAATTTACTATAAATTGAGTATTGCATTCTGACGTAACCTTCATGCGTTAAAAATTTAACAAACTGTCGATAGGCGCGTTTCTCAAGTGACGTTTCTACAGGTAAATCGAACATAATGATTAGCCTCAAAAATCTCACCTCATCACACTTCCTTTAATAGGTCCAAGTTGGAATTCGAATCACTTCAATATCTCCACTTGATAAATATTTGAATAAACTGTCTAGATAAATTTCGATAGCATTTACTAAATAGTATTGTTTAGGTCCTATTTTTAATTTTTTATTTAATATATTAAGTATGGCTCTTTTTTCTTTGGTTTCAAACTTTTCTTTAATATTTTTTAAAACATAATAATCAACAAGTGGTCTAAAAATCTCCATAAAGTCGGATGCTAAGTTATACATGTTAAATTCATTTTTATGCTTTATTCCTAATTCAGTTAAGTAGCCTTTGCTCACTATTGTCCTAGCAAGAATTGCTAATAAGACTTGATATCCATAGTCTAGTGCTGCATTTTGTGCATTATCATATCCTCTATGAAAACCTTCTTCTAATATTTTATTAAAGTGAATCGTCTACACTTAGTTGGACAAATTCTATGAGAATAGATATTGTTAAATTAAGAAAGTAGGCGATTTTTATGACAAGAGAAAGAAGAACTTTTAGTCCTGAATTTAAATTACAAATGGTAAAGCTTTATGAAAATGGTAAGCCTAGAAATGAAATTGCTCGTGAATATGATTTAACACCTTCGGCGTTAGGGAAATGGATTAAGCAACATCAAAATACTGGTTCATTTAACCATCAAGATAACTTAACTAATGAAGAAAAAGAACTAAGAAAATTACGTAAAGAAAATCAACAATTGAAAATGGAAAATGATATTTTAAAGCAAGCAGCGCTGATCATGGGACGAAAATAGATGTCATTCGAAAGAATGCCAATAAATATTCAGTATCAGCAATGTGCAAAGTCCTGCAAATCTCTAGAAGTAGTTACTATTACGAAATTAACAAATCACCCAACGTTGAAAAAGATGATCGAGATAAGGAAATTAGCGATAAAATTATCGAGATTTTCAATTCTAATCGCAAATGTTTTGGAACAAGAAGGATTAAAAATGAACTTATCAAAAATGGTTTAAATGTCTCAAGACGACGTATAGGACGCATTATGAAAGCAAATAAATTAGTATCTTCTTATACGACATCGAAGTATAAATCATTTCCTTCTCGCTCAAGTGAACGCGAAATCAATAATGAATTAAATCAAAGTTTCAATAGAAAAGAACCATTGGAAGTTCTTGTCAGTGATTTGACATATGTAAAAGTGGCTGGAAAATGGCATTACATATGTTTATTTATTGATCTTTTTAACCGTGAGATTGTTGGGCATAGCGCAGGCTCAAAGAAAGATAGCACGCTTGTATCCAAGGCACTTAGTAGCATTAGACACGATTTAAGAGACGTACAAATGTTTCACACTGACAGAGGAAAAGAGTTTGATAATCACATGATTGATGATGTACTAGATACCTTTGGTATCAAAAGATCTTTAAGCATGAAAGGATGTCCATATGACAACGCAGTAGCTGAAAGTACATTTAAAGCGTTAAAAACTGAATTCATTAAACAGTATGATTTTAAATCTATTAATCACTTAAAACTCGAATTGTTTGATTATGTTAATTGGTATAACAACATTCGACCTCATAGTGCATTAAATTATCTGACGCCGAAAGCGTACAAAGATAGTTTCTATAAAAACTGTCTAGAAATCTGTTGACATACCAAATGCCTCTTTTAATACAACATAAATCAGTAAAATTGAGTTGGTAAAACATACTTTATAACTTAGGGGTGTAAATAAATATAGCAAATTTGATCGATTCCTAAGCCGAGACTTCTGAGGCATCTTGCCGTAACCGAAAATCCATTTTAAGATTGGGTAGGTTCAATCTTAAAATGAGGTGAGGTGAGGCGTCTAGAAAAGCGAGGCTTTATGGAACAATCAAATAAATGAAATTATTTATATACCAGTCCGATTTACTATAGAACCATTGTTTGGCTCGCATTTCCTAGGGGGATGGGTCGAGCCTTGGTCTCGACGCTCATCCTATTCCCTCAGGCGTCTCGCCAACAATACGACGTGATATACATGTCATTTTACATTAAAATACTTTTAAAAAAAGCCACTTTCGTATCATTGAATGAATCATCTCATTATAAGAAAACTTCGAGATATTTATGTCCCAGCCTTATTTTATAGCTCAAATTGTTCACCATTCTTAATTTTGGTTGCAATTTCATTAAGCTTTCTCAGTCGATGATTAACGCCTGATTTCGAAATGGTGCCTGTACTAACCATTTCCCCTAGTTCTTTTAATGATACATCTTGGTGTTCAATTCTTAACTTAGCCACTTCTCTTAAACGATCCGGCAATTGATCCAAACCTATTTCATCATCAATGATTTGAATATTTTCGACTTGCTTCATCGCAGCACTTACGGTTTTGTTAAGGTTTGCTGTTTCACAATTAACTAGTCGATTGACTGAATTGCGCATGTCCCTTACAATTCTGACATCTTCAAATTTTAATAAAGCTTGATATCCACCAATGAGACTCAAAAATTCCGCAATACGTTCTGCCTCTTTAAGATAGGTGATCCAACCTTTTTTACGCTCTAAATTTTTAGCATTTAGTTCATAACTATTCATCAACTGTGTTAGGCCTTTAGAGTGACTCTCATATAATGAGAAAATCTCTAAATGATACGACGATGTTTCTGGATTATTGACTGATCCACCTGCTAGAAATGCACCACGCAAATAACTCCGTCTCATCTCATCATCTTTGACCATTGATTCGTCAATCGCATGTGTAAAAATACCGTCTTTTAAAATTCCTAACTCATCTAATATTGCCTGAGCTTTTGATTTAATACGACAAATGTAAATATTATTCTTTTTCAATTTCATTTTCTTTCGTACTAATATTTCAACTTCTACGCGAAAAACGTGCTTGATTAATGAATAGATACGTCTTGCTGTTGTTGCATTTTCTGTTTGAATGTTAATGACAAATTGTTGATTAGACAAACTAAGCGCTCCATTCATTCGTATCAATGCACTGAGCTCTGCTTTGGCATTGTCATTATCAATTTCAATTCGCGTTAGCTCGTTTTTCATGTCAGATGCAAAGCTCATGATTCACCGATTCCTTTCTATATATCTATTTTTTGTTTTTCGGATTAAATTGGATAGTACTAACCTCTTGTAATGCAATTTCATATATTAATGTCGCTAACATCTCAGTATCATGACGCACATAATCATCTTGAGAGATAAGTGCAAGATTTTTGCCCGTTACCACTTTAACACCTTCACGACTTAATTCAGCTTCATCACAGTAAACAGGCTTAGCTCCTTTTGCTTGATATCGATTTAAAATCTTTTGATCAAAATCAATTTGATTCGCAATCACAAAATCTAATGATTTATCACCAAGTTGAGAATGAATCGCTTTGACATGATCGGTTACAGTATAATCATCTGTTTCTCCTGGTTGGGTCATAATATTTGAGACATACAACTTTTTAGCCTCGCTTTGAACGATAGCTTGTGCGATACCTTGCACACATAAATTAGAAATAACACTTGTATATAATGAACCTGGTCCCATTACAATTAGGTCTGCTTCAAGTAATGCTTCAAGCGCCTCATCCATAGGCTCAACATTTGGTGGCTCTAAAAAGACCCGTTTTATTTTTTTATTTTTCATCGGAATATTCGATTCACCAGACACAATTTCTCCATCTTCCATTTCAGCATTTAATGATACACTTGAAATAGTAGACGGAATTACACGTCCTTTTATATTTAAAATTCTACTCAATTCTTTTATAGCATGTCCAAAATCATGTGTTATATTTGTCATCGCTGCAATCAATAGGTTTCCTAGCGAATGTCCACTGATTTTGTCTTCATCAAATCGATATTGAAATAACGCTTCAAGAGTAGGTTCAATATCACTTAGAGCTGCTAAAACATTCCGTACATCTCCAGGCGCAGGCATATCCATTTCATCTCGAATCTTCCCTGTACTTCCGCCATCATCAGCAACAGTTACGATAGCTGTAATATCAATCGGGTAACTTTTTAAACCTCTTGCCAAGACAGACAGACCAGTGCCACCGCCTATCAGTACAATTTTGAGTTGTTTCATTTTTTCTCGCCACTTTCAATATGTGCATCGCGATGATGGACATATATATTATAATCGTATGTTTGTTTAAGTTCTTCTGATAAACGTTGTGCTAGTGCAACTGAGCGATGTTGTCCTCCCGTACATCCGATAGCAATCACAAGTTGAGACTTTCCTTCTTTTTTATAACCGGGAATCATAAATAAAAGTAAATCCAACAATTTTTCATAAAATGTATTCGTTTCCTTCCATTTCATGACATACTTATAAACATCTTCATCCATACCTGTCAATGGCCTTAACTCTTCCACATAATAAGGGTTAGGTAAAAATCGCACATCAAATACGAGATCCGCATCGATTTGTATCCCGTGCTTAAACCCAAAACTAGATACATTTATTGTAAATGTTGATTTATTCGCTGTATTAAAATAGGCGTTCACACGTTTTCGCAATGCTTTAGGTGTTAATTCTGTTGTATCTATAGTATAGTTTGCCAAACTACGCACTTCTGATAACAAATTACGTTCTTCATGAATTGCTTCGACTAATGTTAAGTCTGATTGTTCTTGAAGTGGATGTTTACGTCTTGTTTCTTTATATCTTGAAATGAGTTTACTCGTTTTTGCATCTACAAATATTACATCAACTATAACGTCTTTACGGCTCTGTATTGCATCGATTTCACGTACGAGATATCTGAAAAATTCACGTCCTCGTAAGTCTATCCCCACTGCGACCTTTTGCATTGATGGGTTGCCTTGTTCCATTAATTCAACAAACTTAGGGAGTAAGATAGGCGGTAAATTATCTACACAAAAATATCCTAAATCTTCCAAACTTTGAATCACTAATGATTTTCCGGCACCAGAAAGACCTGTCACAATAAGGAGTTCACTTTTTACGATTTCATTTTTTTCTTCATGTTGCATGTTTATCACCATCCAATATATTCTCTTTTAGTGTACATGAAAACCGTCTCAAGTAGTAGACTCGTATTCCATATTTTATAATTTTAACTTTTGTTCATTTTATCGTTAACACGAAAAGAAATCTATGCATAAAAAAAGAGTGGTTGAGAAATCTTCGGTCGTAAAAATTTCGTCACACCACACTACAAAGGACTTCGAGATCAGGAAGAACGTCTTTTGTTACATATATACTGAATCCAATTTTTTCTCCCATTGATTCAATAATTGCTGACCTCAAATGCCCTTATCATTATTTCTAGATGTTTACTCTGTTTGATCTTTAAGTGCTTCAATATATTCTTGAACACTTTGTGCTGCAATACTACCATCACTTGTCGCTGTGACAATTTGACGTAATCCTTTTTCACGTACATCACCAGCGACATAAATCCCTTTGACTGCAGTACTCATATCAGGGTTAGCGACGATATAGCCTGCTTCATTCGTAATGCCTAAATCTTTAAATGGTTCAGTTAATGGCTTCATACCGATATACACAAACAATCCATCTGCATCTACTGTTTGTTCTGTACCGTCTTCAGTTGATACTAACGTAAGTGAACCTACTTTACCATCTTTTTCATTGACTGATTTAAGTGTATGATTCCAAATAAAGTCAATTTTGTCATTTTTAAAGGCACGATCTTGCAGGATTTTTTGTGCACGTAGTTTATCGCGTCGGTGCACAATTGTGACTTTATCAGCAAACTTAGTCAAGAACGTTCCTTCTTCAACTGCTGAGTCGCCGCCACCTACAACATATACATTTTTGTTTTTGAAAAAGGCACCGTCACAAACTGCACAGTAGCTTACCCCACGGCCACCAAGGGCTTCTTCACCAGGAACTCCGATTTTTTTATACTCTGCACCTGTTGCAATGATTACTGCTGTCGCTTCAATTTGACTTGTTCCTAAGTCAATTAATTTGTAGTCTCCTTTATCTTCAATACCTTTGATATCACCATATTTATATTCCGCACCGAACTTTTTAGCGTGATCAAACATTTTGTTCGACAAATCTGGTCCAGAAATCATTTCAAACCCTGGAAAATTTTCGACCTCTTCAGTATTTGCCATTTGACCACCTGGCATCCCTCGCTCAATCATAACTGTATTCAAGTTAGCTCGAGAAGCGTATACAGAAGCCGTCATACCAGCCGGTCCTGCACCGATAATTGCAACATCATATCTTACATTTTCTGACATGAATCGTTCCTCCTCTTAATATTATCATTCGCATTTTATACTATTTTATCAGTAAGGGCAAACTTATATGCTCAATAGCTCATCTAGTGCCATTTCAAGTTGCTTAACAGTGATATCGAACACTTCTGAAACGTCTAATTGAGAATATGTTGGGTCAGTTGACTTAAAATAAAGATACGTAACTGCCGCAACATATGCCACTACTTTGTCTGTATCCACATGTTTGGCTAACAAACTTTCAGCATAATTAATCCAACTTAAAAATAACGCTGATTCTTGCTTCGTCGTATCGTGCTGATAAAGTTCTAACATACCTAGGTGAATAAAATGGAGCTTTGTCAGTTGTAAATTTTGAATCAAATAGGATAAGTACAATTTTTCATAGTCTCCTAATTCTTCAAGGATGCTCCACACCTCTTTTGTCATGAGTACTTCGTTTCCATTTAATTGTTTAAGCAAAAACAAGCCGTACAAACGTTGATGTTGATCATCACTCGTTAATAAAGGTTTAATCTGTGCATTAAAATATTGAAAACTTTCTTCAATGTCCCATGGTGTGGGCCCTGGATGCACTTTTGAAACTTGAACTAAACGCTCCCAAAAATACTGACTTTGCGCACGATTTCCCAAGTAATAATAATTAAACGCTAATGCATGGAAGAGTTGAAAAGTTTGAAACTTTCCTTTTTTATACAATGGCATTAGTAATTTTTGAGAAGAGGCATATTGTTTCAAGTAACTTAATACAATACCTAACTTAAACGATTCATCGTCATTAATCGGCACAACTTTATTCAACACCTTCAAATAGTGTTTAAATGACGCGACCTCATTCATGTTGTATAGCAATAAAGTATAATGACATAAAGCATGTACATCTGACGAATCCTCTTGAAGAAGTCGCTCAAACATTTCTTTAGCGATTTGGTTTTCGTTAAGATATAAGTAACACATCGCTAAAAGATTCCTAACTATCCTATTGTCTTGAATTGACTCATCTTGCTTTAAGATGTACTTACGAGCATCTAACAAACGTCCCTGTCCAAATAAATACTGAAATATAATTTGAACAACAAATAATTGACTTTCCGTTTCCAACTGGTGTTCAGCATGGATAGTCACTTCAAACATTTTCTCGAGTTCATCTCGATAGTCGTCATCTTGTGCTGTCAATGCATAATTCAAACCGAATAGATAAGCTTTATTCGGTTCATTTAAATCCATATTAAGTTGACTTAATTCATAATAGGCTGCTTCAAGATTCTCTCCTTGGCTAATCTCTTCATAAAAAATGGCTTCTGCACGTTCAGGCATATTGCGCTTAGTGTAACAAGTGGCTAGGTTTTGCTTGGCATCAAAGTTTTCTGGTGACAATTCTAACACTTTTTCGTAATAACGCGTCGCTCTCATATAATCTTGCTGTCTAAATTTCTGTAAAGCTAAGCGTTCATAAACTGAAACATCTGAACCTAATTGTATTATATTTTTGTTTTGTGCCATTATTGTCACCTCACTTTCAATTTTTATATTTAATTTGAATTGGATTGCCATACGCTAATGCATAATCAGGAATATCTTTAGACACGACACTACCCGCACCAATTTCAACGTGACGTCCTATTTTGATACCTGGCAGTACAGTAACATTAGCGCCTACCATCGTATGATCCCCAATCACAACTTCACCATAACGAAATGAATCATTTAAAAATTCATGTGTAAGTATGGTTGCATTATAACCAATGATGACATTTTTACCAATTGTGATTTTTTCAGGGTAAAGCAAATCCGGCACAACTTTATAAGCTAATGCCGTATGAGGTCCAATCGACATTTTAAGAAAGCGTCGGTATACCCATCGTTTCAAACGAACAAATGGAATGTAGCGCGCTATTTCTATGATAACTGTATTCTTCAAAATTTTAGTGAATTGAATATAACGATACATTTGCCAAAGTGTGTTGTAGCGATGTTTGGGAATTATTTTTAGTCTTCTTTTCATTTAACGTCTACCTTTTTGCTGATTTGGCCATGATAATACATTAGCATCTTTGTATAAAGGGATATTGTTTTTTGTACGTCGCCATACAATGATGACGATTCCTATAACAAGTAGTAAAATTGACATCAATTGTGCAACTCGAATCGTTTCTGTAAGCATCAAACTATCTGTACGCAATCCTTCAACAAAGAAACGCCCAACGGAATACCAAATTAAGTACATAAAGAATGTTTCACCTATTCTGAGATGTTTACGTATTGTAATAAGCAAAATAAAGCCTAACACATCCCAAATGGACTCATATAAAAAGGTTGGATGGTAATATATTCCATTAATATACATGTTATCAATAATAAATTGAGGTAAGTGCAAACTTTCTAAAAATGAACGAGATACTGGGCCACCGTGTGCTTCATGATTCATAAAGTTCCCCCATCTTCCTATACCTTGCGCTAAGATAATGCTCGGCGCAACAATATCACCAAGCTGGAAGGGGTGCCAATTTTTTTGATACGCATAATATATCCCCATTGCAAAGGCGCCAATCAATCCTCCATGAATTGCAATACCACCACGCCATATCATAGGAATTTCTACAGGGTTTTGCAGGTAATATCCCAAATTAAATATGACGAAGTATAATCGTGCAGAGACAATCGCTACAATAACACAGACAATTAAGATATTAATCAAATCGTCCTCTTTGAATCCTACTTTTTGTGCGCTTTTTTGAGCAATCCAATATGCAATTAATATCGCTGCTGCAATAATAATACCGTACCATCTAATTTCTAGTGGCCCTAGCGTAAAGGCAACTGGTTCAATATAACTTAAATTCATGATGATGCTCCTTTACCATTTTTCATAATTTCAGCATTTAAACGCTCATTAAATTCCTCCGCTGTATTAATGCCCATAATATTCAAACGATAGTTCATCGCAGCAACTTCAATGATAACTGCAACATTTCGCCCTGGTCTAACAGGAATCGTCTTTTTCGTAATTTCTGTGTCTAAAATTTTTAAAGTTTCTTGCGATAAGCCAACACGGTCATAAAGCTTATCTTCACGCCATGTTTCTAAATTAATATTTAAACGTATTCGTTTTTGAGTCAGTATCGATCCAGCACCAAATAAAGTCATAACGTTTATAATACCGAGTCCACGTATTTCAAGAAGATGTTCAATAATTTTAGGTGGCTTTCCGACTAACTGATCTTTTGTTATCTCTTTAATTTCGACGTTGTCATCCGCAACTAAGCGATGTCCTCTTTTCACAAGCTCTAGCGCTGTTTCACTTTTACCGATACCAGAATCACCTGTAATGAGTACGCCAATACCATAAACATCGACCAAAACACCATGTAAAGATGTTGACTTTGCAAGTTCATGTTCTAAATATGTCGTTAATCGTCCCATAACACGTGTAGTGGCTTCATCCACATAAATCAGCGGTGTATCTGATTCTCTTGAAGCTTGTAGCAATTCTTCCGGTGCTTCATGCCCTCTTGTAATGATAATAGCCGGGGTGTCTGGACGGCATAATTTGCGCATACGGCCATGCCTTTCTTCATCCGGCAATAAATTATAAAATGATAATTCCGTTGTACCAAGCAATTGTATTCGATTCGATGCATAGTGTGAGAAATAACCCGCCATCTCTAATCCAGGTCGGGAAATATCCGTATTATGTATCGGTCGATTTAACCCTTGACTCCCTGAAATAACTTCAAGATTAAATCGCTCTACTAAGTCTTTAGTTGTTAACATGCACTCACCTCAATGTCTAAAGTTATCTTTATAAATTCTAACAAGATCATACCATGTATCTTATTTACTTCAAATCATCTATCGTTTTGAAATGAATTCCGTCCTACATTATACATTATAATCGTTTCAGACCTCATAAAAAAGTTTATCACTCGCTATAGCTCATATTCCTTTATACCATTCCATCACATTATATCGCCACTTTACGTTGTTACTAAATAGTCTATAATAAAAGAACCACTCACGCATGTACGAGAAGTGGTTCTTTCAAATCCATAATGTTTCAAATTTAAGCTATTTCATATTTTTGTATAATTGATCTCTTAACGCTCTAATTGTCTTTTCAATTTCTGTGAATGGATCTTTATTTTCACGTGTATCCTCATTCACTCCATCAATTTTGAACCCTTTTCGCAAGTTGTCTGAGACATCACGCAATGTTTGATAGACAACATCTTCAATTTCTGACGTACGTTCTTGGTTAGATTGATGACCTTGTTGCTGACTACTTTGTTTCGATTGTTTTTGTTGAAACTGATCCGTACCTTCTGATTCACTTGACCCTCTATTCGTATTCATTGCATCAAGTAACGTAACCGCTTCTTCTACTGAAATCTTACCTTCTTGTAATAATTCTAAAACTTTAACACTGCCTTGGTTCATTTCTGCGCCTCCATTCGCTTTTGATCACGCTCTAATATTGCTTTCAAATAACGACCTGTGTAAGAAGATTCATGACGTGCAATTGCTTCAGGTGTACCCGTGGCTATAATTGTGCCACCACCTTCACCACCTTCAGGCCCTAAATCAATTAAATGGTCTGCTGTTTTGATCACATCTAAATTATGCTCAATAATAACGACAGTATCACCATTATCAACAAGCTTATTGATGACTTTTAAGAGTTTATTGATATCATCTACATGCAGTCCAGTCGTCGGCTCATCTAGAATATAAATCGAACGACCCGTTGATCGTTTATGCAATTCCGATGCGAGTTTGACACGTTGTGCTTCACCACCTGAAAGCGTTGTAGCTGGCTGTCCGAGTGTAATATAGCCTAATCCAACATCAACAAGGGTTTGAAGTTTACGCTTAATTTTAGGAATGTTTTCAAAAAACCTAGTTGCATCTTCAACGGTCATCTCAAGTATATCTGCAATATTTTTTCCTTTATATGTTACTTCTAACGTTTCACGATTATAGCGTTTACCGTGACATACCTCACACGGAACATACACATCTGGTAAAAAATGCATCTCAATCTTGATAATACCGTCGCCTTTACATGCTTCACAACGTCCACCTTTGACATTAAAACTAAATCTTCCTTTTTGATACCCTCGAACTTTTGCTTCGTTTGTAGAAGCAAATACATCACGTATATCATCAAATACACCTGTGTATGTTGCTGGATTGGAACGTGGTGTTCGACCGATTGGTGACTGATCGATATCAATAATCTTATCGATTTCTTCAACACCTTCAATCGCATCATGAGCGCCTGGCTTGACTTTAGACTTATTGATCTTTTTCGCAAGTGACTTAAACAACACTTCATTAACAAGGGAACTTTTACCCGAGCCTGATACCCCTGTCACAACATTCATAACAGATAACGGTATATCAACATCTATGTTTTTTAGATTATTGCTTCTCGCACCTTTTATCGAAATTTTTCGGTCAGTCAATTCACGTCTATGTTCAGGGACTTCGATAAATTTTTGACCACTTAAATACTGTCCTGTCAAAGACTTTTTCTTACGCATGACTTGTTTCGGTGTACCGCTTGCTACAATCTGACCGCCATGCTCCCCAGCGCCTGGACCAACGTCAACTAAATAATCTGCTGCAATCATCGTATCTTCATCATGTTCAACAACAATGAGTGTATTTCCTAAATCGCGCATTTCTTTCATCGTATGAATCAAACGATCGTTATCCCTTTGATGAAGTCCTATCGATGGCTCATCCAAAACATATAAAACACCGGTCAAGCGTGATCCAATTTGTGTCGCTAATCGAATGCGCTGCGCTTCACCACCTGATAAAGTTCCAGATGAACGGTTTAATGTTAAATAATCTAGTCCTACATTATTTAAAAATGAAAGTCTTTCAATAATTTCTCGCAAAATCAATTCTGCAATTTGCGCATCTTGTTCAGACAACTCTAGATTTTGATAATAAGTCAATGCTTCATGAATCGACTTTTCAACAATGTCACCAATATTTTGATCACCGATATAAACCGACAACGCCTCTTTACTTAATCGTTTACCATGACACGTTTCACATGGCTGTTCAGCCATATATTTTTGCATCATTTCACGGACATATTCAGATGGTGATTCATGAAAGCGACGTTCAATATTTGGGATGACACCCTCAAACGGCATCGCACGTGTTCGATTTTGTCCATTTTTGGACTCAAACGTAAATGTGATTTCTTTATCACCAGAACCATATAAAATAATATTTCTTTGTCGTTCTGTTAACTTATTAAAAGGTTTATCCATATTAATTTTATACACTTCACATACACGTTTTAATAATGTCGGATAAAAATCAGAGCTTGTCGGCTCCCATGGTACAATTGCCCCCTCATTCAATGTTTTATGTTTATCAGGTACAATTAATTCTAAGTCAGCTGTTAATTTTTGACCTAAGCCGTCACATGTCGGACATGCACCAAAAGGACTATTGAAACTGAACATTCTCGGTTCTAACTCACCTATCGAAAAACCACATATAGGACAAGCATGCTTTTCAGAAAACTCTAATGGCTCACCACCTATTACATCGACAAGTAAGCGTCCTTCAGATAATTCAAGAACCGTTTCAATTGAATCTGCTAACCTCGATTCTATCCCTGGTTTGACAACAAGACGATCAACCACTACTTCAATAGTATGGTTTTTATTTTTATCAAGTTCAGGCACCGCTGTAATATCTACAATATCGCCATCTACACGTACACGTACATACCCTTTTTTACTCATATCATCCAATAGTTTTTCATGTGTTCCTTTACGATGACTCACAACCGGGGCAAGCAATTGAATTTTAGTACGTTCTTCTAATTCTAGTATGCGATCTGACATTTGTTGTACTGTTTGTGATTGAATTTCAATGCCATGATTTGGACAGTATGGTTTGCCGATACGTGCATAAAGCAAGCGAATATAATCATATATTTCTGTCACCGTTGCCACTGTCGATCTCGGATTCTTACTTGTGGTCTTTTGATCAATGGATATTGCAGGAGAAAGGCCTTCAATTGTATCAACATCAGGCTTATCCATTTGGCCTAAAAATTGACGTGCATATGCACTGAGAGACTCAACGTATCGGCGCTGTCCTTCCGCATAAATCGTATCAAACGCTAGCGATGATTTACCAGAACCCGATAATCCAGTCATCACAATCAATTTGTTTTTTGGCAATTCAATATCTACATTTTTCAAATTATGGGCGCGTGCCCCTTTTACCACAATAGACGGTTCTCTCATGTGTTTTTCACCCTTCTGCTTTTAATTCAAATAACAAGTCCCTTAACTCTGTAGCTTTTTCAAAATCAAGCGCTTTTGCTGCTTCTTTCATTTCTTTTTCGATGTTTTGTATCGTTTTTTGACGTTCTTTTTTCGTCATTTTTTGCGGTACTTCTTTACGGTTATCTTCATTCGTTTCATTTGTTTCTACAGTTGCACTAATCACATCGTGTATCCGTTTTTGAATTGTTTTTGGTGTAATGCCGTGCTTCTTGTTATGCGCCATTTGAATATCGCGACGTCTTTCAGTCTCATCAATAGCATGTTGCATGGAGTCTGTGATTTTGTCCGCATACATAATCACTTCACCTTTATCATTACGCGCAGCACGACCAATCGTTTGAATGAGTGAGCGCTCTGAACGTAAAAACCCTTCTTTATCTGCATCTAAAATCACAACAAGTGATACTTCAGGTATGTCAATACCTTCACGTAATAGATTGATACCGATTAATACATCAAATGTTCCCATTCTTAAGTCGCGAATGATTTCAATACGTTCAAGTGTCTTGATTTCAGAATGTAGATAATTTACTTTGACGCCAGCTTCTTTAAGATATGTTGTTAAATCTTCACTCATTTTTTTAGTTAATGTCGTAATTAAGACTCTCTCATTTTTGTCAACACGTTCTTGTATTTCACTTAACAAGTCATCAATTTGATTTTTCGTTGGGCGAACTTCAATTTTTGGATCTAATAATCCAGTTGGTCGAATAATTTGTTCAACCATTTCGTCCGTATGCTCTAACTCGTATGGACCTGGTGTAGCAGACACATAGACAAGCTGATGTGCTTTCTCTTCAAATTCCTCAAACTTTAAAGGTCTATTATCCAACGCACTTGGCAATCGAAAACCATGCTCAACAAGAACGTTCTTACGCGCTTGGTCACCATTATACATACCACGAATTTGTGGTAATGTAACATGGGATTCATCAATCATAATGAGCCAATCGTCTCCAAAATAGTCTAATAATGTGTACGGCGTTGAGCCTAATGGTCGTAACGTTAAATGGACAGAATAGTTTTCAATACCTGAACAAAAGCCCATCTCTCTCATCATTTCAAGGTCATAATTTGTACGTTGCTCTAAACGCTGTGCTTCTAATAATTTATTCTCACTTTTGAGTTTTGCTAATTGTGTATCAAGTTCTTTTTCAATACGTTCAATCGCTACTTTCATTTTTTCTTCGCGTGTAACGAAGTGAGATGCAGGGAATAATGCAAAATGCTCTCGCTCTCTAATGACTTCACCTGTGAGGTAGTTAATTTCACTAATGCGATCAATTTCATCACCAAAAAACTCAACACGTATACATAATTCATCACGTGAAGCCGGAAATATCTCGACAACATCTCCACGTACCCGAAATGTACCACGACTAAAATCAATATCATTACGCGTGTACTGAACATCTACAAGTTTACGTAATAATTCACTACGATCCATTTCCATTCCCACTCGAATACTCACAACTAAATCTCGGTATTCATCTGGATTCCCTAAACCATAAATACAGCTGACACTCGCAATAATAATGACATCATCACGTTCAAAAAGTGCACTTGTCGCAGAGTGTCTCAGTTGGTCAATCTCATCATTGATTGAAGCATCTTTTTCAATAAATGTATCTGTTGATGGGACGTATGCTTCTGGCTGATAGTAATCATAATAACTGACAAAATACTCAACTCTATTGTCTGGAAAAAACTCTTTAAACTCACTGTACAATTGTCCAGCTAGCGTTTTATTATGTGCGATAATGAGTGTAGGCTTTCCTACTTCTTTAATCACATTACTCATTGTAAAGGTCTTACCCGTACCTGTTGCACCTAACAATGTTTGGTGACGCTTGCCTGCTTTAACACCTTTGACTAATTCTGCTATTGCCTTAGGTTGGTCCCCTTGAGGATCAAAATTTGAATTGATTTTAAACGGATAATGCTCCATTTATGTTCGCCCCCTAATAACAGTAATATGTTTATTTTAACAAATTCTATTCAAAAAATACAAACATCCGTTCGTTTCATATACTGAATATAATCTTTTTCTTCTTCTCAATACGAAGAGGATAAGACAGCCATCACGCTATCTTACCCTCTAAAGTTTTCGTTTTTATGCATTTCAAGTTGATCTACAATTATATACCCAGCCAATATTGAAACGACATCCAAAAAGATAATCCATTCGTCATGAAAAAAACCTTTGTAGATCGATGCACCTATTAAAATGAGTGTCACTATTGTTCCAATCCATTTGTTTCGTGTAATAGTGCTAAATATAACAACAAGAACACACGGAAAAAAAGCAGCAAGGATATACCAAATCAATACCATCTAATCACGTCTTTCTATCTTGTAATATACGCATCGTCGTTTCTTTCAATTCTGTACGCGGAATAAATCGTTCTGTTAGCATTTCTGGAATCACATAATCTATAAAATCTTGTACAGCATATAGGTGATCAAATTGCATAATCGTTTCTAAACTCATTTCATATATTTCAAAAAACAATGGTTCCGGATTTCTTTTTTGAATTTCTCCAAATGTTTCGTATAATAAATCAATTTTATCGGCAACTGACAGGATTTGTCCTTCTATTGAATCATCTTTTCCTTCTTGGAGACGTTTTCGATAAATATCTTGATACTGCTTCGGAATATCTTCTTTAATAAACGTATCGACCATCTCTTCTTCAACTTGGGAAAAAAGTTTTTTTATTTCACTACTTGCATACTTTACAGGCGTCTTGATATCTCCTGTAAATATTTCAGCAAAATCATGATTAAGTGCTTTTTCATATAGGCTTTTCCAATCAATTTCTTTTCCATGATATTCTTCAACTGTACCTAAATATTGTGCAATTTTAGTCACCTTAAAGGAGTGAGCAGCTACATTATGCTCAAAATATTTAAACTTTCCAGGAAGTCGAATTAACTTTTCTAAATCTGATAGTCTCTTAAAATACTGATGAACACCCATTCCTAAACCTCCTACATAACACCATTTAATTATTGATTAATATAACACATTTCAAGAATACGATTCACTTTATAAACTAAAATTAGAAAAAGCTTCATATTTTAATCATGAATATATAAATATTGATCTGGGTTAATCATTTTACGTTCGCTCACAATCCCTTCTCCAATCCAATTCATTTCTTTTACTATCATATAACTATTGTCAAGTGCAATTGATTTCACAATAGCTACATGTCCGTGTGCTCCAATTTGAGACGTTAATATCGCTCCCACTTCTGGTGTATGATTGACGTTGTATCCTTCTTTTTTTGCATGATTCAACCAATTTTTGGCATCACCCCAATAGTTAGGAATAGGACGATTGCGTTTTTGTCGTTCTTCAAAGACAAAATGTGTACACTGACCTTTAACGTATAAATTGGGGCTTTTAACAGTTGATACTGGGGTAAGTATTGTAGGCTTGAGTAGTTCTGTAAGCTTAGCATCATCATTATGGTAAGTATTGATGAATGTTTTGTCATTAATGACTGGTTTTGTAGCATTATGAGGTGCTCTAGACAGTCCATTAGCATTCGATTGAGGTGGCAAAGTTAATGATGGATTAATCATATGCGCTAATCCAACATCAGTTTTGGCGAGGAGCCGTTGGGGCACTAATGTATCAATATGATCGTTCCACTCTGCTAATTGCGCCTTAGAAATATGATGCCGCTTCAATATTGATGCTAATGTATCACCAGGTTGGACAACAATCATATCTTGAGTTGGAACTTTTACCTTTTGACGTGCTTTTAATTGGTCTGTTTTGAAGGTGTTATATTGCTGGAGTTGTTGGGTAGTCGTAGCAAACTGATGCGCTAATTCGATTAAAGAGATATCTTTAGGCAATGTATACCACTGTGTATGAGAAAGAAAAGTAGCCAAAAAGAGCATAGCATAATTCATTTTGTACATCACATCACACCTTTTTAAATTCAATAAAAGTGGTGTATAATCTTTACCAGTTCACTCAAGACAATACACCACTTTAGTCAATTATGTTTTAAATCACGCTAAAATAGAGTCATTTTTGCGCGCTGTGACGTTCTATGCGAAGTCAAAGCGCAATTTCAACAACCTTGCGATGATTGTGTTTCACAAGATTTTTATTTCATCAAGCTTCTTAAATATGCTTCGATAAATGGTTCAATCTCACCGTCCATAACAGCATTCACATTACCTGTCTCTTCGTTTGTTCGATGATCTTTTACCATTGAATACGGATGGAATACATAAGAACGTATCTGACTTCCCCATCCAATATCTTTTTGTTCTCCGCGAATTTCTGCTAATTCTTTTTCTTTTTGTTCTATTTCAAGTTGATATAACTTTGCTTTTAACATTTTCATAGCTGCTTCACGGTTTTTAATTTGAGAACGTTCATTTTGATTGTTCACGACAATACCAGTCGGATGATGGGTAATACGAATTGCTGATTCGGTTTTGTTAATATGTTGACCACCAGCTCCAGATGCTCTGAACGTATCAACTGTAATATCATCTGGATTAATTTCAATTTCGATTTTTTCATTATTAAACTCAGGAATCACATCACATGATGCAAAAGAAGTATGACGTCGGCCTGATGAATCGAATGGTGAAATACGTACTAAACGATGAACACCTTTTTCGGCTTTCAAGAAACCATAAGCATTGTGACCTTTAATGACAATTGTCACGCTTTTCACCCCTGCTTCATCGCCGGCCTGATAATCTGCTATTTCAACTTTAAACCCTTTCTTTTCGCAATAACGTTGGTACATGCGCAATAACATGTTCGTCCAATCTTGCGACTCTGTACCTCCAGCTCCTGGATGCAGTTCTAAAATAGCATTGTTCGCATCGTGCTCCCCATCTAATAATAATTGTAATTCAAAATCAGCTAAACGCACTTCAAAATTGAGAACTGTTTCATTTAAATCTTCCTGGACAGCTTCATCTCGTTCTTCTTGAAGCAATTCATAAGTTGCGTCCATATCTTCAATATCAGCTTCTAATGCCTCATATGCATTCACAATAGATTTAAGTGCATTATTTTGATCAATGATAGATTGTGCACGTTCTTGGTTGTCCCAAAAAGTAGGTTCCGCCATCATCTCTTCATATTCTTGAATGTTTGTCACTTTATTTTCTAAGTCAAAGAGACCCCCTAAGTTGTTCAAGTTTTAAAGTGTAACGTTCAATGTATCGTTTAATCTCAGATAGTTCCATCATTTGTGTAAACTCCTTTACGTATTCAATTTATTTGCCGTGGCAGTTCTTGTATTTTTTGCCGCTGCCACACGGACATTGGCCATTGCGTCCTACCTCATTCTCTTTAACGATAGGCTGTGGCTTGACCTTTTCTTTGCCATCATTTGCTGACACATGTTTGCCTTCTAATTCTTTTGTTTTTTCTCGTTCAATTGTATCATCTACTGTGATTACTGATTTTAAAACATACTTACTTACATCTTCTTCAATGCTTTGCATCATAACATCAAATAATTGATGCCCTTCATTTTGATAATCGCGTAGTGGATTTTGTTGACCATAAGAACGTAAATGAATACCCTGACGTAATTGATCCATTGTATCGATATGAGATGTCCAATGTGCATCAATTGAACGCAATAAAATCATTCGTTCAAATTCAGGCATACGCTCTTCAAGTTGCGCTTGTTGTTTTTGATACGTTTCTTCTATTTTAGTCCAGATGACATCATAAATGTCTTCACGGTCTTTGCCCTTAATATCAGAAATATCAAGTTCACCTTCATGTAAGAAAATATCCTCAACTTGATGAATAAGTGGTTCGTAATCAGGATTATCATCATCTTCATTGACATAATTGTCAATCGTTCGTTCAAGCGTGGATTGCATCATCTGTTTCACTAAATCCGAACTATTTTCATCATCAATGATACGATTACGCTCTTCATACATAATTTCACGCTGCTTACGCAATACTTCGTCATATTCTAAAATGCGCTTACGTGCATCAAAGTTATTCCCTTCAACACGTTTTTGTGCTGACTCAACTGCACGAGATACCATTTTAGATTCAATGGGTGTGGAGTCATCCATACCTAAGCGATTCATCATAGCTTGCATTCGTTCTGAGCCAAATCGAACCATCAAATCATCTTGTAATGATAAATAGAATCGACTATCACCTTTATCACCTTGACGACCTGAACGACCACGCAATTGATCATCAATACGTCTTGATTCATGACGTTCTGTACCAATAACTGCTAATCCACCTAGCTCTTCAACACCTTCTCCAAGCTTAATGTCTGTACCTCGACCTGCCATGTTAGTTGCAATGGTTACAGCACCTTTTTGACCTGCTCCTGATACAATTTCAGCTTCTTTCTCATGGTTTTTCGCATTTAAAACACTATGTCTAATACCGCGTTTTTTGAGTAAATTAGAAATATATTCAGAAGTTTCCACTGCTACTGTCCCTAATAGTACAGGTTGGCCTTTGCGATGTTTTTCGATTACTTCTTCAACTACTGCATCAAATTTCCCTTTTTGACTGACATAAATTAAATCCGAACGGTCTACACGTTGAACCGGTCTATTTGTAGGAATTTGAGTAACAGTCATATTATAAATGTTACGAAACTCTTCTTCTTCGGTTTTGGCTGTACCTGTCATACCTGCTAGTTTATTGTACATTCTAAAAAAGTTTTGGAAGGTAATAGATGCCATTGTTTTAGACTCATTTTGAATTTTGACACCTTCTTTTGCTTCAATTGCTTGATGCAATCCTTCTGAAAAGCGACGTCCCGGCATTGTACGACCTGTAAATTGGTCGACAATCAGTATTTCTCCATCAGAAACCATGTAATCGATATCTCTTTGCATCGAATATTGAGCACGTAAAGCTAAATTGATATGATGAATAATGTCTACATGTTTAATATCGTAAAGATTATCAATTTTAAACATACGTTCTGCTTTATCGATACCTTGTTCTGTTAATTGAATACTTTTAGTTTGAACATCATAATTATAGTCATCATCAGCTTTAAGCATTTTTGCAAATACATTTGCTTGTGTGTAGAGTGATGTTGATTTCTCAGCTTCACCAGAAATAATCAATGGTGTACGTGCTTCATCAATTAAAATTGAGTCAACCTCATCAATAATTGCAAAATTAAGAGGCTTCATAACACGATCTTCTTTAAAGTTCACCATATTATCTCGTAAATAATCGAACCCAAGCTCATTGTTAGTACTGTACGTAATATCACGTGCATAGGCATCACGCTTTTGTTCTGTTTTTAAGCTATTTAAATTCAAACCAACTGACAGGCCTAGAAAATTATATAGTTCTGCCATTTCTTCACTTTGAACAGTAGACAGATATTCGTTGACTGTAATAACATGTACACCGCGACCTGTTAATGCATTTAAATATGTTGGCATCGTTGCTGTTAATGTTTTCCCTTCACCTGTTCTCATCTCGGCTATATCGCCTCTATGAATCGCGATACCCCCCATAATTTGAACTTTATATGGTGTCATGTTAAATACACGTTTTGCCGCCTCACGGACTAACGCAAAAGCCTCGGGTAATATTTTCTCTAATTTTTCTTCTTGCTTTTTTATATTTTCAATTTCTTGTACTTCATTTTGAAATGATTTTGTTTTTTCTTTAATTTCATCGTCAGTCAAAATTGACATATCTTCTTCTAATGCAATTACTTTATCTGCTAATTTACTTAAACGTTTGACTTCTTTTTTATTACCGTCAATTAGTTTAGTTAAAAAACTCATTCTGTTCGCTCCTTTAGCTTAAAAAACTCTATCGCTTACAACAACTCATCATACCATTTTTTAGTATAAATTTATACTCATACACTATGAGATTGGAACAAAAACCATTCAAATTCAAGCAAAGCCAAGGTTGGGACAAAAGCGCTTAGAGTTTGAGCATAACTCGAGCAATTCAAAAAATTGTTTCTCAAATTTTGAAGAATTGCGAAGTTATGCCGAAAACTCTGCATGCGAAACACCGTCTATAAAAAGGTTGTTGAGATTGCGCTTTGACTTCGAGCAGAACCTAGCAGTGAACAAAATTGTTCCCCAAATTTTGTGAAACTGTGTAGTTCTGTTGAGAAGTCAGCAATCGAAACACCGTCTATTAAGGTTGTTATTTCTCTTTATCTTCTATTTTAATACCTTTTCAAGTCAAAAAGAAACCTATGGCTCAATTATGTACCATAGGTTTCATTAATTATGACTTTATCTTGTTAATGACTCTTGATTATCGAAATAGTTTCGTTGATAAACAATACTTTACGTTATTATTTAACGTCTCATTTATCTGATGTTCTATCAACTATTCTGTTTCAATTAAGCCATATTTACCATCTTTACGACGGTATACAATACTTGTTCCATCCGTTTCTCGATCGTTAAATACGAAGAAATCGTGACCTAATAAATTCATTTGTAAAACCGCTTCTTCAGAATCCATTGGTTTTAAGCTAAATGTTTTAGAGCGGATGATTTCGATATCTGACTCACTTGTATCTTCTTCATTTTCAGATACATTTGGTACAGTTTCTACAAAAATATCCTCTTCATAGCCACGGTCTCTATTTTTACGATTGACTCTTGTTTTATATTTGCGTACTTGACGCTCTAATTTACTATTAATTAAGTCGATACCTGCATATAAATCGTCATGACGTTCTTCTGCACGTAATGTGACATTTTTTAAAGGAATTGTAACTTCAATTTTAGTACTTGAATTTTGATATGTTTTCACTTTTACATGTGCTGTTGCATTTGGCACATTTGTAAAGTAACGTTCAAGTTTACCAATTTTCTCCTCAATATAATTTCTAATAGCATCTGTGATTGTGAGGTTGTCCCCATGAATTTCAAAGTTAATCATAGTGCTCTCTCCTTTCAACCTCTTATATTTATTTCTTAACTATATTTTAACATGTTTACGCTATCGTGCAAACGTTAACATATTTAATTTTCTGACTTTTTTACTGAATAGTATTCTCGCAGCGTGATGGGCTGTTTCACCAGTAGTGTATATGTCATCTATCAGTAAAATATGCTTGTTTTGGAGATTTATTTCCCCTTTGAAATACATCGGATTTTGAGATATACGCCTTTCGTATTGAGAAAGTTGGTACTGTTTAGGTCGTTTTACCATACCCAAACATTTCAAATAATTTATTTTTTTCAAATCTAAAATCGTCGTAACAGGATTAAAGGTGCGTTCGAAGTCATTATCTTCTGCAGATGGGATGGGCACAATATAGTCATAATTTTGTCTAGGTACAGAGATATAGCGTGCAAAGATATGTCCTAATGCGACATCTTTCATAAATTTGTATTGATGAATCAGTGATTTGATTATGCCGTCATAATGAAAAATGGGCGTGATACATTCAAAAATATTTGTATTTTCAGGTTTTTGACTACAGTTTTTGCAAATACTATGCTCTAGACTCCCTTTACAATACGTACATCGTCCTTCTTCTATAAATTTAAGTCGTTCTAATAAGTTAAGACATTTTTCACACAATATTTCAGGGGGTGTAAAGGCGTTATGCATGTTCAGCTGTTCTCTTATTCTGCTATGACAAATCAAACAATTAATGATCTATCCATCCCCTTTTTAAAGCTAAGTTGTTCATTTTAAAAATTTCGTGTCTTGCTTGATACATCGCAACCGTCCTACCTTCATGGAAATATATCACCGTTCCAGTTGGATCTTCCGCTTTACGTCCAACCCTTCCAGCAATTTGGATTAGTGCACTAGAGGTGTAGGTATGGCTATCCATAACCCATACATCTAAATGAGACATAGTAAACCCTCTTTCCAATATAGTTGTTGTAAGTACAATTGAATATTTCCTTTCACGTAAGGCCGCTACTTTTTCTAACCGATCCGGGTCTTCGCTATAGATGCAACACATCCCTTTTACAACAGATTGATATGTTTTATAAAAAATCAGCATTTGTTGGATATGATTGAAGAAGAGTAAAGTTGTCCGTTGATGACTTTGTTGGTTTTTCAATTGTCTTAACAGTTGATTTTGAATTTGATGATGCTTCACTTTATAAAATTTAAACTTTGGAACGACTAACTTATTACGATGAAATCGGGCAGGCAATATCACAGTATTGGAAGCGCTGAATTGACTTTTAAGGCGGGATGGAGGGGTTGCTGTCATATAAATATGACTTGATTTATCTCGTGATGCTTTAGAAATAGCATTCATTAGTTGTGGATCCATCGAAAGTGGAAAAGCATCCACTTCATCAATAAATACGACATGAAAATGATTTTTGAAACGATATAATTGATGTACAGTTGATACAACAAAATGTCCATCAAAACGTTGCGAGCTCGCTTGATGTAAAACATCGATAGCTTCATCTTTAAATGTTGAAATAATACGTTCACTTACTTCAACAACAACATCTACTCTAGGTGAAACGACTGCAATATTATATCCTAGCTTACGTGCTTGAGAGATAGCTTCAAACATCATTTCTGTCTTGCCTGCGCCGGTAACAGCATGCAATAACAACGAAGTCTGAGATAAAACTGCACGTACAATCTTATCTGACGCATATTGTTGTTGCTCAGAAAGAACAAAAGGCAGCTCGTAATTGCCTTGAGAAATGACGGTATGACTTTGAGTCACAATGCACTTTGATATATTATCCATACGCCCCATATTGATACAATTCCGACAATACACAACATCTTGATGAAGTACCTGACTATAGTATCGATAAAATGCACGCTTAGCATCTATTTCACATCGCGTACAATGATATCCATAGCTCGTCTCTGTCACACCTAAACATTCAGTTGCAATTATTTCGTCAGTGCGTTGATCAACATCATTGATAACTTGTCCGTAATATTTGATACTCGTCCCCCCTTCACTCATTTACACGCTATAATATATTTGCTTACTTTAAAAAATAAGAGCAAAACATGAAAAGACATGCTCTGCTCTTATTGATACATTTTTTATTTATACTTCAATCAAAAAGGGAACTCAATTATTCAGGTTCTATAGTAAATCGGACTGGTGTATAAATTAATTTCATTTATTTGATTGTTCCATAAAGCCTCGCTTTTCTAGGCGCCTCACCTCAACTCATTTTAAGATTGAACTTACCCAATCTTAAAATGGATTTTCGGTTACGGCAAGATGCCTCAGAAGTCTCGGCTTAGGAATCAATCAAATTTGCTATATTTATTCACACCCCTAAGTTATAAAGTATGTTTTACCAACTCAATTTTACTGATTTATGTCGTATTAAAAGAGGCATTAATGTTCAAGACTTTATGATCACACAACGAAAAAGGCGTTAAGCAATCCATTATTGCATAACGCCTTAATTTAATGCGACTAGTCCAATTTGACTGAGAGCCATTATTCATCTACTTTAGGCATCTCAATATGACGGTCCACTATTCCAATACCAAATCCACCTAAACCTAAATGCGAAGAGATAACAGGCCCAAATTCTGAAAACAAAATATTATAATCAGGATACTGCTCAATCATTTCTTTATAAACATTGCGGGATTCTTCTTTGTTGTCTCCACCTATTATGATGATAGTCGGTGTTGTATATTGCTCTGCCACCTCTAGTATTTTATCTTCAATCAATTTAAGTGCACGTTTTTTCGTACGTACTTTTTCATAAGGGACAATCAGACCCTCTTCAAAGGTCAGCACCGGTTTCATTCTCAACAAATTACCGACCCAAGCTTGTGCCCCCGTAATTCGTCCACTCTTATGCAAATTCTTCAAATCATCCACGACTAAATATGCACTATTATTTTGACGCATGTCTTCTAAGTCATCTAATATTTCATCGATATGCTTACCTTCTTCAATCATATCTAGCGCACGGAACACAAATGCGCCTTCAACAAGACATGCAATTTTAGAATCTATTGGGTGAATATTAATGCCTTCAACCATTTGTGCTGCTTGAAGGGCTGTTTGGTATGTGCCACTAATTCCTGCTGAAAGATGCACAACAATAACATCTGTATAACCTTCATCTCGATATGCTTCGTAGGCACGAATCATTTCTCCAATAGCAGGTTGACTTGTCGTTGGTATGGATGAAGCACCTCTTAAAATTTCATAAAACTCATCAGCAGTGATTGTCTCATTTTCTTTATAATTCTCACCATTTTCCAGTGTAATGCTAAGCGGCACTGTACGAATGTTATATTTTTCTAGAATGGGGCGAGGGATATAGCTAGTAGAATCTGTCATTACTGCTATTTTCATATCGATTTCCTCCTCAATGATATGTAAAACGCCATTGTAAAGCCATATGTCGTTATTTTAGAAGTTCAATTATACCGTAAACTTTTTACTGTATCTTCACATTCTTTTATATCAAATTTCCTTTATAAATGCTATTATTTTTGAATAGCTCTAATTTCAGTCATTTCCATATTTGCATTCAAATCTATTACTGTCAATTAATTAAGTATAGTATAATTAAAAATAAATTAACTCGTAAAAAACTATTACAACACTAAATGTGTTTACAAGCTTCTTACTTTAAACAGCTCTATTATTTTTAAAGGAGGACAACAATGGAATCTTCAATTATTACAATAAAAAAAGAACACATTATTGAGAATGTGATCAATAAATCTCGTTTTATCGCTCATATCAAACCTGTCTTCACTGAAGATGAAGCAAAAGCGTTTATTGACGAAAAGAAAAAAGAACATCGTGAAGCCACACATAATTGCTCTGCATATACGATTGGAGACACGATGCATATTCAAAAAGCAAGTGATGACGGTGAACCGAGTGGTACAGCAGGCGTCCCCATGCTTGAAATGCTCAAGAAGCATGATGTACATAATGTTGCAGTCGTTGTGACACGTTACTTTGGGGGGATTAAACTTGGTACAGGTGGTTTGATTAGAGCTTATGGTGGCGCAGTCAGAGATGCTATTCAAGATATTGGAAGAATCGAATTACGACCTGCCATTCCCACGCAAGTCACAATTGATTATGATTTAACTGGTAAATTTGAATACGAGTTACAATCAACTACATTCTTTTTACGAGATACTGTCTACACCGACCGAGTCACATACTATATCGATGTCATTCAAGAAGAATATAATGATTTCATTCAATTTTTAAACCAATATACACAAGGTAACTATGACCTTACTGAAGATGAGGTCAAGCGTTTACCCTTTGATATTAATTAATGTGAATCAATCCTTAAAAATACGCTACCTTAATATCGCACTAACTTACTTTTCAGCTTTTCAAAATAGTATCTTCTCACTTACAAAAATTCACGCTTCAACGCCCAAATTGATCAATTGATAATCAACTTGGCTTGAAGCGTGCTTGTTTAAGGTTTATTTTGCCTTCTCTTTTTGGCAATAAAATTAAGCATCGGACGGTAATCATCATCAATCAGTCCAGTAAATTCAACAATGAGTTCAATTGTAACAATGATTAATATCACTGTTAAAAAAACACCCCATGGTTGCGATAAATAAAGAATTACACTAACGACACTAAACATCACAGCAATTGAATAAATAAGTGTCACTGTCTGCCTATGTGTGTACCCTAACTCCAATAACTTATGATGTAAATGAGATTTATCAGCTTGCATGATATGTTGTCCTTTTTTCACTCGGCGTATCATTGCAAATAACGTATCAATAAATGGCACAGCCAAAATTACAATTGGGAAAAACAACGATATAAAAGTGATATTTTTAAAACCTAATAATGATAGAAAACCAATAATAAAACCTAGTAATAACGCCCCACTATCTCCGAGGAAAATTTTAGCAGGATGGAAATTAAATACTAAAAATCCTATCAGTGATCCAATGAGCACGCTACATATCATCATGATAAAGATATTGCCTTGCAAAATCGCTATAAACCCAATCGTAACAAGGGCTATAGTAGAAACTCCTGCAGCAAGGCCATCTAAACCGTCTATTAAATTGATTGCATTTGTAATCGCCACAATCCAAAAAATAGTAATCGGGATACTTAACCAACCAAAATAAATTGTAGGCCCAATAGGAATTGAGATAAAATCAATTGTCACACCATAATATACAACGACTAAAGCCGCTACGATTTGTCCAAATAACTTTAAAATTGGCTTTAAATCGTACATATCATCAATCAAACCAATGAGATATATCACAATAGCCCCTAATAATAATGGCTTAATTTCACGTTCAATAGGATGACCTAACCATATACCTATAAAAAAAGAAATTAAAATCGCTGATCCACCAAGTACCGATATAGGTTTTGTATGTATCTTTCTAAAGTTGGGTTTATCGACTATGTCTAGCTTTTTCGAAACGGCAATAACAATGGGCGTTATTATCAAACTGACTATCATTGAAATAACAATGAGCTTTAATGTGTACATCAGTTCACCTTCATTAATTCATAATAATAAAAATTTTATAGTTACAGCTATAATCGCATATATAGAACATCTAGTTTGAAACAAGGTAAAAAGCAAGCTAACATTATAGAACTTCACGATGCATCTATATTTAAGCGTGTCATCCACTATCATTCGTGTCTGCTTCTATCCTAACTGCTTTTGTCCAGACTTCATCCTAAATACTAAATGTAGCCTTTACAATAAAACTAAATATTGTTGATATTCTACCATATTCTAACATTTAATGGCTTTAAATAACATTATAAGCCAATATTTAGTCTTTATCATATAAAAATTATTAATGACAAAATGTAACATTTCACTTACAATAACAGTTGCGTAGAAAAGAGGTTTCATATATATGATTGAATCAATTATTTATAATATCTCAGTAACAATTGCAGGAATATACTTATTTCATCGCTTACAGTACGCTGAATCACATGATTTCAGATTCTCAAAAAGTTACATTACAGTTTTAATGATAATCGTGGGCTTATTATTAGCCTTCCACCCTGTACCAATCGATACGTATACCATTCAATTGTCATTTGTACCATTATTATTTTTAGGTCGTTATACGAATTCATTTTATACATTATTGGCTGCTATCATTATCGCACTAGTTGGCTATTTTGTATTAATGACTTCTCTAACTTTCGCCATCTCTCTCATTATTATTGCAGGTGTCGTTAGTGTCATTGGACCTTTCCTAAAACAAAGTCACTTAATTGCCATTCAAATCTTAAACGCTCTCAGTATTTTAATATTAGCTATGATTGCTATGTTTATGCCATCATTTGACATAATGGAAGTCATATATTTAATTCCTTTAGCAATCATTGCCACTTTAGTGACGACCATTTTTTATGTTGATTTGCTTCAATTTTTCTCATTAATTGCACGTTATGAAAATGAAGACACTATCGACTACTTAACAGGCTTAGGCAACGTTAAGGAGTTTGATCGTCACTTAAATAATATGACAACTTTAGCCGAACAAAATCAACAAAGTTTAGCATTATTACTCATTGACATTGATGGATTTAAAAAAGTAAATGATGAGTATTCACATCATTCAGGAGATGCTGTCCTGAAACAAATGTCTCATCTTTTACAGAATTATGTGCCTAAAAAGACAAAAGTTTTTAGAAATGGCGGCGAAGAGTTTTCCATTGTATTAAGCGATTATTCATTAGATGATTGCGTTAAATTAGCTGAAAATATTCGTAAAGCTGTTAAAAAATCAAGTTTTCATTTACCAGACAAGACCGTTATCAAATTATCCGTTTCGATTGGCGTTGGCTACTTAGCACACGATACTTACAAATCTCAACGCAAAGTATTTAAAGATGCAGATGATATGTTACATGTTGCTAAAACTGAAGGGCGTGACAAAGTTATGTTCAACCCCATCATTAAATTGCAATAAATAATCAAATGTTAAGAGGTTTGGACAAAAGCGTTTATCACACGATTGCTGAAAAATCGCTATGTCCCAACCTCTTTGTGCTATTATTTTATCTATTCACTTTTACATTATTAAAATCAAATAGTCGCTTATCTTTAAGATTCGTTTGGTATAATTGCAAGCGTTGAGACAACAAGGTAGACTGACTAATAATCAAACATTTTGGGGGAGGTATATTATGACAGAGTCTCTAACGATAATAGATGAAAATAAAGTCATAGATGTCGTTTTATTAGCAGGAAAGGTCTTACTCGAAAGTGGCGCCGAGACTTATCGTGTTGAAGATACAATGGGACGTATTGCTGCTAGCTTTGGTTTAGATGATACATATGCATTCGTCACATCAACTGCCATTATATTCTCGTTAAACAACCGTACCAATACTCGTTTAGTACGTGTACGTGAAAGAACAACAGATTTAGAGAAAATTGCGCTGACTAATAATATTTCACGTAAAGTTTCACGTGATGAATTAACACTTGATGAAGCAAAAGCCGAATTGATTCATCTAGAGCATGCCTCTTTACAATATTCATTTATTATTAAATTTCTATCGGCTGCTATCGCATCAGGATTTTTCTTATTTATGTTCGGCGGAGTACGCCATGACTTCATTTATGCTGTACTTGCTGGTGCTGGCGCTTTTCTAACTTTTGACCTTGTTCAACGTGTTATACAGATTAAGTTTTTTTCAGAATTCATTAGCTCGATGGTCGTCATTAGTATCGCTGCTTTTTTCACTAAAATCGGTTGGGCCATTAACCAAGATATTATTACGATTGCAGGCGTGATGCCTCTTGTCCCTGGTATTTTAATTACAAATGCGATAAGAGACTTATTAGCTGGTGAATTGTTGGCAGGTATGTCTCGAGGTGTTGAAGCAGCACTTACCTCCTTCGCAATCGGCGCTGGTGTTGCTATTGTATTGTTACTATTCTAGAAAGGTGTGTTAATATGACAACAGTTCTATATTATATTGCACAGTTTGTCATCAGTTTTGTTGCAACAATGCTTTTTTCTATTCTGTTTAATGCACCGAAACGATTACTATTAGCTGCAGGGTTCGTTGGTGCAATGGGATGGATTATTTATAGAATTACCGTTGATTTAAATTACGGGATAGTTATGGCTGCTTTTTTAGGAAGTTTTATTCTTGGTATGATGAGCCATACGATGAGCCGTCGTTATAAGCGACCCGTTATTATATTTATCGTCCCTGGTATTATCCCCTTAGTGCCTGGTGGTGCAGCGTATGAAGCAACCCGCTTACTTGTTACAAATGCCTACACTAAAGCGGTTAACCAATTTCTTGAAGTGACGTTAACATCAGGCGCCATCGCATTTGGTATTTTGTGTGCCGAAATATTTTATTATATTTACACTCGGTTAAAACATCAATATGGTAAACTAAAAGGCAAAACCTATCGCAAAGGGTATCATATGAATAATCGTTTATAAAAAGGAGTGTTAAAAGATGAAATCACAAATCATAGAAAGACTTACGCGTTATGTAAAGATAAATACTCAATCTGACCCAAATAGTTCAGAAACACCATCCACTTCTCAACAATGGGATTTGATCAATTTACTTGAAACAGAATTAAAAGACATGGGTTTACAAACCGATTTAGACCAACATGGTTACTTATTTGCTACTTTAGAGTCAAATATTGAAAAAAACGTCCCTACAGTAGGGTTTTTAGCCCATGTGGATACTTCTCCTGATTTCAATGCTAGCCATGTTAACCCTCAAATTATAGAAGATTATGATGGTGAAACGATTCAGTTAGGTCAATCTGGACGCCAATTAGATCCAAATATTTTTCCGGATATGAAAAAAGTGACAGGTCATACCCTCATGACAACAGATGGAACCTCTTTGCTTGGTGCCGATGATAAAGCTGGCATTGTTGAAATTATGGAAGCCATTCAGTATTTAATCAACCATCCTGAAATCAAACATGGTCCTATACGCATTGGCTTTACACCAGACGAAGAGATTGGTCGTGGTCCTCACCGATTTGACGTCGAACGTTTTGCCGCTGATTTTGCCTATACAATGGATGGTAGCCAATTAGGTGAGTTACAATTTGAAAGTTTTAATGCAGCAGAAGCCATTGTGACATTTGAAGGCGTTAATGTACATCCTGGGTCTGCTAAAGATAAAATGGTCAACGCCC
Source organism: Staphylococcus felis (assembly GCF_003012915.1). NCBI lineage: Bacteria > Bacillati > Bacillota > Bacilli > Caryophanales > Staphylococcaceae > Staphylococcus > Staphylococcus felis. The sequence continues at coordinate 205,404 of NZ_CP027770.1, forward strand.
TTCAACTAGCTACTTCATTTAATGCAGAACTTCCTGAACAAGAAGTTCCTGAGCATACAGACGGTTATGAAGGGTTCTATCACCTCATGCATCTGAACGGTGATGTAGAAAAAGCACGGGCACATTACATTATACGTGACCACAATCGTCAACAATTTGAAGCACGTAAAACAACTTTAAAAACCATTCAAGAGCGGTTAAACCAAAATTATCATTATAATCCTATAACATTAGAAATCAATGACCAGTACTTTAATATGGCAGAGAAAATACTACCTCATCAACATATTATTGATATTCCTAAAGCTGTTTTTGAAGAGTTAGGCATTTCACCTAATACAGCACCTATACGTGGTGGTACGGATGGTTCTCAACTATCATTCATGGGTCTGCCTACTCCTAATATTTTTACAGGATGTGATCAATTTCACGGGCCTTACGAATATGCATCCATCGATGTTATGATGATTTCTGTCCAGGTCATCATTGGCATTGTCGAAAAAGTAACCACATTAGACAATGACGTAAAGTAAATTGTAAAACAAAATCATACATGCTTGTCTACTGCTTCAAAAATGCACTGTGGCGTTGATGCAACTTTCTCTTCTATAAAAACTTTTAAAGCGCTTTTCGAGAAGCAGAATTTCCAGGAATTTTGTAATACGCACACTCCCTTATCTTGATATAAAAATAGCGGTGAAGAAATCTACCATCATTGAAATCTTCACCGCACATCTTATTCTATTTTATGCAGGTAGCTGAGCTTGCAGTAATTTTACAGCTTGGCGTGCATAACTACGTAACTGTATGCCCATCTTAAAATCTGTGTATGTTTGAGGCATTTCAATAAAAGTATTAAACATGCCAGTAACACCTAATGTTTCGTATTGGTTAAACTTTGCACTCGTGCCACAAATAGCTACCGCTACTTTATGATGTTTTTGACATAATTCTGCTATCTTCAACGATGACGTCTCAATAATCTGCTCTTTTTCATTGACTCCTTCACCAAATATCACTAAATCCGCTTCTTTAACGAGTCCATCCAGTTCTGTAATTTGATCTACAAGCTCATGACTCGATAAAATTTCAGCACCGAACAATGCGTGCATAGCACTAGCAATACCGCCACCAGCACCACCACGTTCAATAGGACCTAGCGCAAGTTGCAATTGACTTTTGAATAATTCTGCTAAGTACCATAACAGATTGTCAATTTCGACAGCTGTATCTCGAGAGATATCAATAAATTGATATGTTTGCATGATCTCACTCTTTTTACCATACAATTTACTATTAAAATCCGACACCAATTGAATCTGGCACTTTTTTAATCCTTCATGAATATCATTAGTATCCATTTTACGGATGTATTTAATTTGAGTTGCGCCTTTTTTCATATCCAATAGTCTTCCTTCGTCGTCATAAAAGCGACAACCTAATGCTTGTAACATGCCTACGCCGCCATCACTTGTATCAATTGCGCCTAATGAGATGACAATATGCTCAGTTTTTTTATCTAACGCATGATGAATCACTTCTCCTAGACCGTAACTTGTATGGTTTGGACGGAATTGTTGCCCTTTTAAAAACTGTCCAGCCTCAATAATCGTCATGCCATCATCAGTTTGACCATAAGTCACTTCAACCTCATTCATTTCGGCATCGTGTGCTGTAATATGATATTGCGTGCCTGATTTCCATAAGAAAATAGAATTTAATAATTCATGGCGACCATTAAATAATGGCACCTGTACAATGTCTGCTCTCTCAATTTCACTTGCAATTGCCTCTTCTACGTAACGATTGGCATCATAACTTGAAATGATACCGTTAAACTCGTCCATAGCCACTAGTACTTTCATTTATGTCACCTCTACCAATGATCTCATAATGATATCTTCATAACATGAGCTACCGATTACACATCAACATGTATCGTGCTCTTTATTCAATTCATCGTATTTCAACGTCTTTGTGTCTCACTCAAACCCTAGACTTTTTCTGTCTATCTCGTTGTTTCGAAATCGTTCATCATTTAGAATAGGTTTTGAACCTTTAAAAACAACTGCACTTCAATCATGGTTAGGAGTTTGTTGCTTCCGTAAGCATTTGACACTTTCACTATATTATAGCGCTGTTAATAAACTGAATACAAATAAAGAGAATGTTGATGGTAGCATTGTTATGCATCTACTATCAGCATTCTCAAATGATAGTGAATCACTTATTCTTCTGCTTTAGCAAGTGATGAGACATTAATATTTTGGTGGCTATCATGCCACTTTGCCTCGCCATTTACAAAATAAAAAGCTTGAGGAGATTCATGTTTTATACCAGTTTTTTGAGCCATATAATCAGAAAGTTCACGCGCTTCTTGTACAACAACATAATAGCCGTCCATATCACGTTCATATAAAAATTTATTAAATTGATCTAGCGCACTTTCTGAAATAGGGCAAGTATTACTATGCTTTAATATAAATGCATCGTGATTTTGTTCAATAACTTGTTCAAACTGGTCAATCGAACTTAGCTTTATCGCCATTCTCTTCACCTCTAGTTTAAATTTCTTAACAACATGATTCATAGTTTCAATTTTTACATGCTTTTTCTCAATGTTTATCATTATACACATTTAATGCCAGCTTGTTAACCTTTAATTTTAACTTTTATGATAAAATCCCCTCATCAAAATCATACAATTTGATGTATATTGGGTTTTGAAGTGGCTATTTTAACTTTTGATTCGCTTTGATTTGATAAGTACGTTCGTATTTTTCTAACTCTTTCGAAGATGTCACTAAATCGTTCGAATTTATCTTTAATAGCTGCTCATGCAAACGAATCGTTTCTGCACGTTCACGATAGTAATGCTCAAGGTTATAATACATTTCAATCGCATTTTGCCTTGCTTGATTAACTGCCGTATGATGGATGCGTTTTTGATTCATCACTTTGATTTGTTTTTGAATCAATGGGAGCATTTCGTTTTTAATCATCGCTTGTTGTTCTTTATCACTTTGCGTGTCGCTGTATTTTTCGCCTAATTTTTGTACCTCTTGATAATTATCGTTTAACACCGCTTCAAATGACAGACTTTCATTATAACCTGCTTCTGTTGAACGCGCTTGATTCATATAGGATTCTACATTTGCTCTATATGTTTCAAAATGCTGTGCATAAGTGAGCACACTCTCATTCGCTTCAACCGAATCCATACAAAGGCGAATCAATTGTTGTACCTTCTTTATTTCTTTTTCTTTTCCCTCTAAACTTTGCAAATATGTTAATTTAAGACTTTTCAAAGTTTGATTAGTTTCTGGTAATTTCTTTGCTTCTTTTTGATATTTTTTAAACGCTGGCAATATTTTTTGATTCATCTTTTGATTTAAATCTTCAAGTGTACGTTTGTTGATATCCGTAATATTATCGTCGCTCATTTGCTTTAATTGCGCTAAATTAGATCCATCAAACACACGTTGAAATGTCTGTTCTTTCGCTTGAACTTTTTGCATTTGCATCGTGTATTCTTTTTGCTCAGCTTCATTTGTATTTTCACATGCACATATAATGACAGATAATGATAGTATCAAGATGAACTTTAAAATTGGTTTATTCATTAATAGCACCTCTTATCATTTTGTATTATATCGAAACATATTTATATTGAAAAATATTTGTGTTATAGTAGTGCATATTTATGTACAATGAAGACCAATTAATATGGAGGATTGTTATGTACTCGCATGTACAACCTTTTATTACCGAAAATAACACCGTGCCCTTCCACGAATTATACGCGTATTACCAACAATGCTTATTTGACTTACTTGACTCACCTGTTAAATCAACGCAACATATCGGAGGCACGCGCCATTTGAGCTATCCGACTGAACCTATTTTAGACATTTTAGTTGGTGTCGATAACTTGCATGATATCACATCACTGGATGAAAAGCGTTTAAATTATGAAGGATTTTATCGCCTACATCATCAATATCAGAAAAAAGTAATTATGGCTAAATTTAATAATCTGATTGACCTTAAACAAGAGGTTCGTTTACATATTCTTCAAAGAAATACACCTCTTTTTCAACAGTACCAACAAGTTGATCACTTATTGTCGACTCAAATCGAAATTCAAACACGATTTTCAACTCAAAAACAATCAATAGTTCAACTCAATCCTACAATACGTGATTATGAGAATCAAAAGCTTAAAATATTCTCTCAAATTTCACAATACCTTTAAATCTTTAATGAACATTTATTGTTTTTACATGACTTTACAAGATTAAAACAGTTAAAATAGTAATAATGAATCAATAGAAAGGATGTTAATAGTGAAATCTTCTAGCATCTTAAGAGACTTAGAGCAATTAGTTTCTAAATCGATTATTAAAGTCAATGAACCACTGAAACGTTATACCTACACAGAAACTGGAGGAAATGCTGATTTTTATATTTCTCCTTCAACACATGAAGACGTCCAAAAAGTCGTTCAATACGCATATAACCATCACATTCCACTGACCTATTTAGGAAATGGTTCTAATATTATTATTCGTGATGGCGGTATACGTGGCATTGTATTAAGCTTATTAAACCTTGATCACATCGAATCTTCTGATGCCACAATTATTGCAGGGAGTGGCGCAGCAATTATCGATGTTTCTCGAAAAGCACGTGACCTTTCACTATCAGGATTAGAATTTGCGTGCGGTATTCCTGGCTCTGTAGGTGGTGCTGTCTACATGAACGCTGGCGCGTATGGTGGCGAGGTTAAAGATGTTATTGACTATGCCCTTGTCATTAATGAACAAGGCGAGTTGCTCCAATTAACACATAATGAATTAGAATTAGACTATCGCAATAGTATTATTCAAAAAGAACACTACGTCGTACTTGAAGCAGCTTTTACACTCAAACCTGGTCAGCAATCCGATATTCAGTCAATTATGGATGACCTTACTGAACGCCGTGAGTCAAAACAACCTCTAGAATATCCGTCTTGTGGCAGTGTATTTCGTCGACCACCTGGTTATTTCGCTGGTAAGTTAATTCAAGATGCAAAACTTCAAGGTCATCGTATTGGTGGTGTTGAAGTATCCAAAAAGCATGCTGGCTTTATGGTCAATGTCGATAATGGCACAGCAACAGACTATGAAGATTTAATACACCATGTTCAAAAAGTCGTTAAAGATAAGTTTGATATTGAATTACAGCGCGAAGTTCGTATAATTGGAGAACCTTTAAAATCACATGAATAAGGAGTAATTTGCAAATGGTTACAATTCATGGCGCTACTACTGATGACGAGGGAAGATGCGAACATTATCATAGCCCACTTGATGTCATCGCAATTAAATTCAAATGTTGCAATAAATATTACGCTTGCTTCAAATGTCACAATGAAGCGGAACACCACCGTATTCAACGCTGGAATGCAGATGAATTTGATCAAAAGGCCATACTTTGTGGCGTTTGTAAGCATGAAATGACTATTAATGAATATATGATGATTGAATCATGCCCACATTGTGGTGCCCATTTTAATAATCGTTGTAAATTTCATTATCATCACTACTTTACGATTTGATACCGAAACTTATAAAAAGAGGCTCTCAGTCAAATTGGACTGGTCGCATTAACTTAAGGCGTTATGCAATAATGGATTGCTTAACCCCTTTTTCGTTGTGTGGTCATAAAGTCTTGAACATTAATGCCTCTTTTAATACAACATAAATCAGTAAAATTGCGTTAGTAAAACATATTTTATAACTTAGGGGTGTGAATAAATATAGCACATTTGATTGATTCCTAAGCCGAGACTTCTGAGTCATCTTGCCGTAACCGAAAATCCATTTTAAGATTGGGTAAGTTCAATCTTAAAATGAGTTGAGGTGAGACGCCTAGAAAAGCGAGGCTTTATGGAACAATCAAATAAATAAAATCAGTCCGATTTACTATAGAACCTAAAAAGACGAGGCTAAAACCTAAAGTCATACTACTTTAGTTCAGCCTCGTCTTGTTTATTATTTTTCATCAAATATGAAGTCGTCGTCTTGCAATGCTTCAACGTTTAATGCAATTGTATAGCCATCGCCTTTAACAGAGAAGAAATCATGGTTCTTAGTCGAAGTATCTAATGCATTCTCAATAATTGGATTGAACTCACGCTCTTCAAAATAAGGTTCAAATCCTAAATTAGACAATGCTTTATTACCATTATATCGAACATAATTCAATACATCTTCAGCTAAGCCTATTGGCTCATATAACTTACGTGTATAAGATTCTTCATTCGCATATAAATCTTTCAACAATGCATACATTTGTTGATCAGCTTTTTGCTTCTCACTTTCTGACAGTTCTTTACGTAAATCTTGCGCATCTAGTCCTGTAAAGACACCGTGAATAGACTCATCCAATAAAATTTTACGAATAATTTCACCTGATGTTGTCATACGACCTTGGCCTGCAAGATATAAAGGATAATAAAAGCCAGAATAGAATAAAAATGTTTCTAAAAATACACTTGCCACGCGCGCCATGTATTGATCATAAATAGACGCATCTTTCGTCCATAACTTATGATATGTCCCTACAATTTTTTCTGATTTGTACTTTAAATGTGGCTCTTCTAACACCCATCTATCCAACAAATCATTCGTTTCACTTGATGGTAATAAAGTTGTAAAAATATGAGAATAACTTTTAGCATGTATTTGCTCCATCATTCCCATGAATGAATATACAGCTTTTTTACGTAAATCTGTTGTATGTAGCATAATCAGTGGCATGCCATCATCTGCTTGGTGTGTATCTAGTCCTGTTAAACCTGCTAATGCCTTTTTAAAAGCATTTTTCTCTTCATCAGTTAACGTTTTCCAACTTGCAATATCTTTTGAAACTTTGAATTCCGTTTCAACCCACATTTGAGCAATATTTTGTCGCCAAAACATATTTGTCATATCTTCTTGTGTATTCCAATTTACAGCTATCATTGACATATTATTTCTCCTATCTTCTAAATATTGATATAGAACATCCATTTTTGTACATATTTTTAAAACGAGAGATAAGGGGCTGATGTATGCAGATATATCATTATAGACTATGACAAGGTGATTTTTTGGCACTCGGCAAAAAGGGAGCCACCCCATTCAATTTCAAAGATTTTACAATTCAAATAACCAAACGCCTCAAACGACTCCTTATTCCTCGAAAGAGTCCTTAATCATTAATCAACACCAAACCAGCCCGATATGCTTATCTCTTCATAAACAGCAAAGTGAAAAAGCAGGCACAAGGCTGGTCGATAAGTCCCTTTGACTTGTACCATACTTTTAATGCTAATTTTTAACTTTGCTTTTAACTTATGAATTCATTCAAATAGTTATATTTTTATACTGAACAACTTGTACATTCTTCGACGCTTAATAACTTATTACGCGTATAATATAACGATTTTAAGCCTTTATAATGTGCATAAACATAGAGACGTGATAATTCACGTGTTGAAATTTCCGAGTTAACGTACAAAATCGTCGAAATCCCTTGATCAATATGTGTTTGAATTGTTGCGATTAAATCGATGAGTTTCATTTGGTCAGTATTAAACGCTGATTTGTAATACCACATCGTCTGAGGTGATAAGAATGGCATTGGGTAGAATGTTTCTGAGTTACCATACGTACGTCTCTCAATTTGATCCACAATTGGCATTACTGAGCTTGTCGCATTTTGAACATACGAAATACTTTGTGTAGGTGCAATTGCTAGACGATAAGCATGATATAAGCCATATTTCTCTACTTGCTCTTGTAAGTTTTTCCAATCTTCACGTGTCGGTATATCGTGGTGTTCAAAAAGCGCTTTGACTTTATCATATTCTGGTAAAAAGTCTTGTGTTGTATAGCGTTCGAAATAACGCCCATTGGCATAATCAGACTTATTAAAATCTACAAACGTTTCGCCACGCTCTTTGGCAATTTGCATTGAACGCTCAATTGAATAATAGTTCATCATCATAAAAAATACGTTCGCAAAATCTTTTGCCTCTTCTGATTCATAGCCAATTTGATTTTTGGCTAAATAGCCATGTAAGTTCATGACACCAAGTCCTACTGAATGTAATTCACTATTTGCTTTTTTAACACCTGGTGCATTTTGAATGTTAGCCTCATCACTAACAAATGTTAGTGCATCCATGCCTGTGTGCACCGAATCTTTAAATTTATGAGATTCCATTACATTAACGATATTTAATGATCCTAAATTACAAGAAATATCTCTCTTAATCTCGTCCTCTTGACCGTAATCATTGATGATAGATGTTTCTTGAAGTTGGAATATCTCAGTACATAAATTACTCATTTTAATTTGGCCAATATTTGAGTTCGCATGAACACGGTTTGCGTTGTCTTTAAACATTAAATATGGATAACCTGACTGCAATTGTGTTTGCGCGATTGTATTGAGCATTTCACGTGCATCTTTACTTTTCTTCATGATATTAGGATTTTTAACAAGCTCATCATAATATTCGTCTATATTCATGTCATCTAACGTCATGCCATACTCTTGTTCTACTGTATGAGGTGCAAACATGAAGAAATCTTTACCTTCTTTTGCAAGTTCAAAAAATTTAGACGGTACAATCAATCCTGTTGAAATAGTTACTAATCGCAAGTCTTCATCTGCGTTAATTTTTTTAGTATCTAAAAATTCCTCAACATCATAATGGAAAATATTCAGATATACTGCTCCAGCACCTGGACGTTGACCAAGTTGATCTGCATAGCTAAAGCCACCTTCTAAAGATTTCGCAACAGGTAATACGCCTTTCGCTACACCTTTAATGCCTTTAATAGCCTCACCTCGTGCACGTAATTTTGATAAATTGATAGCAACACCGCCACCAATTTTACTTAATTGCTTCGCTGTTGAATCGATAAAATTAATAGAATTTAAGCTATCATCGACTTCTAATAAGAAACATGAAACAAGCTCTCCACGACGCGCGCGACCTGCATTCAAAAATGTTGGCGTGGCAGGTTGGTAGCGTTGTTCAATCATGGCTTCAATAAAGTGTTTCGCCAGTTCAATATTACCTTTAGCTAAGTAAAGTGATACTATGACAACGTGCTGGTGATAATTTTCGAGGAATTGTGATTTGTCATTTGTTTTAAGAGCATAATCTTTGAAAAACTTGCTTGCAGACATGTAACTCGCAAATTTAAATGGAATTTGATTTGCAAAATTAATAATTTCTTGGAGTTGTTCTTCGTTATATTCGTTAAAAACATTGTAATAAAAATTATGATCAACTAAAAAATGTAGACGTTCAATTTCATTGTTAAAATATACTGTTTTTTCTTTAATTTCTTCTAAATAGACATTCAACGCTTCTATGTCTTTTTCTAAATTAAAAAAGCCATCTTCCTTACGCTTTGTCACTTCATTGTTAAGTTCAATATGATTGTAATATTTTTGCTCGATTGTTTTCATGAAAATTTACCACCTTATCTCTAAATTCTATCGTATCTTTTTGTGTGCCATGCAATTCAAATTTCATTAATAAAGGAACGTTATAAGCTTGTGCAATTAATTGACCTGCTTTTGCAAAATTTCGTCCCCAATTTCTGTTGCCACTTGCAGCAACTCCCTGTATATACTCTTGATTGTGATTTAAAAATTCTTGAACAACAGGTGGTATTTCACCAAAACCAATTGTACTTGTCACTAAAATAAATGGTTCTTTCATTTTTTCTGTTAATGTTGAGTTTGTAATTTCAAATGTGTCTTTTAATTTTGTACGTTGAATAAATCGTCTCACGTTACCAGTAAAAGAATAAAAAACGACTTTCATGAGAATAACCGCCTTTCATAAATAGATACACGCTATAATACAAATAGAGTTAAATAATAAGATTCCAAATCTAATATAGTTATTATTTATTAAGATAAAATACGAACATATATTTCTAATTTATCTCTCATCTAAGTATCTCAACACACAAAAAAACATTCCATTTTACTTAATGACACATACCTATTTTTTGATATGTAAAATTGAGATATGACTGAATAGAAAGTGTTAATTTGTGTAATCCTGCAAAGATTTTGTATTTTCTTTTTTGAATTTTAATGTTCCAAACACAATATATTGTGCTTCTCCTAAATCACGCATACTATATTATGTGTTTCATTATAACTAAAACGTATTGACTTTTAAAGTATAAAAAAGGGAGAAATGTCACCTTATGTCGTTTAATATTTCTTCTAAAGCAATAGTGACATACGCTCAAGCAGTTATAATATTTTTTTATAAATTTAATACTTGAACTTTTTTAGAAAAAATGATAAAGGTTCAGTTAGGAACATACGTTCTATATCATTGTACATTTTTCCTTGTCATTTACAAGAGAATAGGCAAAAATATATTTTTGTGCTATTATGTATGCATCAAAATCATATTAAATAAGAGGCGAGTAAATGAATTCAAAAGTGAAAGGCATTATCGCTATCTTAATTTCTGCTGTTGGCTTTAGTTTTATGGCAGTTTTTTTTCGTTTAGCTGGAGATTTACCTGTCTTCCAAAAGTCGCTAGCGCGAAATTTAGTAGCGATGTTTATACCCTTATTTTTTATCATAAAGTATAAACAACCCTTTTTGGGAAAATTAAGTAGTCAACCTTTACTAATGTTACGTTCGACACTGGGTCTACTAGGTGTTTTACTTAACATTTATGCTATCGATCATATGGTTTTAAGTGATGCTGACATTTTGATGAAGTTAAATCCTTTTTGGACAATACTTTTAAGTTTATTTTTTTTAAAAGAGTATATTAAAAAATATCAAATTACAGCAATGCTAATTGCAATTGTTGGGATGTTGTTTATCGTTAAACCTGAATTTTCTTCAGATGTTGTACCTGCTGTTGTTGGATTATTAGCTGGTGTTTTTGCAGCTGCTGCATATACTGCAGTACGCGCCTTAAGTACGAGAGAAGCACCCTATACAATTGTATTTTATTTTTCCTTTTTCTCAGTTGTCGCTTTACTACCATTCGTAATATTTACGTATCAGCCAATGAGTAAACTACAAATGCTATATCTTGTGCTAGCTGGATTGTCTGCTGCTGTCGGTCAAATTGGCATTACTATCGCATACCGTCTTGCCCCTGCTAAAGATATCTCAATTTTTACGTATGCATCTATCATTTTCACCGCAATTATCGGCTTTATATTATTTGGTGAATCTCCTGATTTTTATGCATCAATTGGTTATATTATTATTTTGGGCGCTAGCTACTACATGTTCCAAAAAGCAAGACAACCACAACAACAAAATAAATACTGATTTAATACCCTGAAGGAGGTTTTTGAAATGGCTGAAGGTCGTTCAAAAGAAGAATTACAAGATATTACATTATTAGGCAATCAAAATAATACTTATAACTTCGATTACCGTCCAGATGTTCTTGAAACATTTGATAACAAACATCAAGGTCGCGACTACTTTGTAAAATTTAATTGCCCTGAATTTACATCACTTTGTCCTATTACAGGACAACCTGATTTTGCAACCATTTATATATCCTATATTCCTAACATTAAAATGGTTGAATCTAAATCTTTAAAACTTTATTTATTCAGTTTTCGAAATCATGGTGATTTCCATGAAGATTGCATGAACATTATTATGAATGATTTAATTGATCTTATGGACCCACACTATATAGAAGTATGGGGCAAGTTCACGCCACGTGGGGGGATTTCCATTGATCCATATACCAATTATGGACGTCCAGACACGAAATATGAAAAAATAGCTGAGCACCGTTTAATGAATCATGACCTCTATCCAGAAAAAATAGACAACCGTTAATCATAAGGTTGTGAAAAAGGCAGTTAGCAATTGAGCAGAACTTAACAAAATGAAACATTGTTTTTTATGTATTGTTCTATCTAGGTTCTGCTTAAAATACTGCTACTGAATTAACTTTAAATATTAAAAACTCCCTCTTCATTACTTTAAAGTGTTCGCCTTGCTAATGTTTGATGAAAATAGTTTTGTTATTACTTTCATGGCAAGCCTTCATAGTTAGCACTATCCCTTTTTCGATTACTTCTGTGAGATCTTCTATAACGAATATTAGAAAAGTTTTTCTTTATGATATAAACTCCCTCATATTCTTTGTTATTTTATTTCATTCCGTTTAAGTAATCCTTTTTTCAGAATTTTCTTGTTTAATTGTGATAATAAGTATAAAATAGTTTTAACTTCATGATATTAGGGGGACGTTTAACATGAGCAAGCATTATACTAGAGCGGAAATACTGGATAGTATCCCTCACAAAGGTTTTTTTGGGCATCCAAAAGGGCTTAGCACTTTGTTCTTTACTGAATTTTGGGAACGATTTAGTTACTACGGCATGAAAGCCATTTTAGCATATTACATTTACTATTCGGTAGCTAAAGGTGGTTTCGGCATTGATCAAGGTGTGGCACTTCAAATTGTTTCAATATACGGTGCACTCGTATACATGAGTGGTGTGATAGGCGGTTGGATTGCAGACCGTATTACAGGCACACGCCACGCATTGTTCTACGGTGGTATATTGATTATGATCGGGCATATTTTATTAGCATTACCTAATAGTTTTGTTATTTTACTGATTGCTTTACTATTTCTAATTATCGGTACTGGATTATTAAAGCCAAATATTTCAACAACTGTTGGATTATTATATGAAAAAAATGATCCTCGTATGGATTCTGCTTTCACTATTTTTTATATGTCAATTAACCTTGGTGCATTAGTTTCACCATTGATTATTGGTTGGACTCAAGTACATGTTGGTTTCCATGCAGGATTTGCGATTGCTGCAGTAGGTATGTTCTTAGGTTTATTAATCTATTTTATTACGAATAAAAAATATCTTGGTTTAGCAGGATTAGAGGTTCCAGATCCATTAACACCAGAAGAACGCTCAAAATTAATTAAAATCGTTGCTTCTGTTGTTGTTATTATCGCAGTCGTTTGTATTGCGCTTTCACAAACAGGTCGATTGACAATTTCGATATTTGCTGACTTTATTACAATTCTCGGAATCTTTTTACCATTATTCTACTTTGTTAAAATCATCATTAGTAAAAAGACTGAATCACATGAGCGCAAACGTGTATTTGCATATATTCCGTTGTTCATTGCTTCTGTAGCGTTTTGGATGATTCAAGAACAAGGTTCAACAGTACTTGCACAATTTGCAGATACAAAGACACAATTAAATTTAGCTAAAGTGACAGGCGGATTGATTGATTTTCATATTCCACCTGCTTGGTTCCAATCTCTCAATCCATTATTCATCATTATTCTAGCACCATTGTTTTCAATTCTATGGGTTAAGTTAGGCCGTTTTAATCCACCTACTGTAATGAAATTTGCTATCGGTGTATTTTTAGCGGGGCTGTCTTATCTTATTATGGTTGTACCCCTTTCTGGTGAATTCTCATTAATTAATCCATTCTGGTTAGTGATGAGTTTCTTACTCGTTACTTTAGGGGAACTCTGTTTATCGCCAATTGGATTATCAACGACAACAAAGTTAGCACCTGAAGCATTTACATCTCAAATGATGAGTGTTTGGTTCTTATCTAATGCAATGGCTCAAGGGATTAACGCTCAAATGGTTGAAATATATACTAGCATCAGTGCAAATCATTACTTTTTATCTTCTGGCTTAATTGCTATCGGTATTGGTGTTTTATTATTTATCCTTACACCATTTATTAAAAAGTTAATGTCTGGTGTTAACTAGATAAATTCGCTTGGGACTCATTTATCCAACATCTATTAAATATCTTATTTCAATAAAACAATTCGAACTCAAAAAAGCTGGAACATAAATCTCAAAATAAACAGCGCTAAGATGATTTTTAATGAAAATACGTCTTAGCGCTTTCTATTATTATAGGTATGACTTCGTTTATGCATGTCATGACTCACTGTTATACTTTAAAAGCAAGACACTTTCATTAATCATATAACTAATGGAAAAACTTCGAGATATCTATGTCCCACCCTGTTTGTTATATCAGACTACCTCTTCCTCCACTGCGCGCTCGTTACCGGTCTCCTTCATTTTTGATATTTGCATTTTTAAAGTTTCTAAAATATTAAGTTTATATTTATAAATAAAATATTGAAATAAGGATTTTTTAGGCGTAAACTTGCTATTATACTTTATTTGACATGAGAAAGGTTGTTAAAAATGGCTCATTTATCACATGAAAAAGCGGTGCAAGCTATTCCTCAAAAAGGATTCTTTGGCCACCCACGGGGATTAGGTGTTCTTTATACTGTAGAATTTTGGGAACGCTTTAGTTATTACGGTATGCGTGCACTCCTTATTTATTATATTTACTATAATATTGGGCAAGGAGGATTAGGCCTTGAAAAAACATTTGCTCAATCTTTAATTTCGATTTACGGCTCTCTCATATTTATGACTTCCATATTAGGAGGCTGGGTGGCAGACCGAATATTAGGAACTCGACGTTCGATGGTATATGGGGCAATTCTTATTATTATTGGTCACATCTGTCTAAGCTTACCCTTCGCACTAAGCGGCTTGTTATTTTCAATGTTTTTTATCATCATTGGATCTGGACTAATGAAACCAAATATTTCCAATATTGTCGGACGTTTATATCCTGAAGGTGATGACCGTATTGATTCTGGATTTGTTATTTTCTATATGGCTGTAAATATGGGAGCTTTTGTATCTCCATTAATTTTAGATCACTTCCGAGCGAGCGGTCAATTTCATGGTGGCTTCTTAATTGCTGCAATCGGAATGGCTTTTTCATTACTCATTTATGTTCTATTTCATCGTAAAAACTTAGGACAAATTGGTATGGTAGCACCTAACCCATTAAGCTCTAATGAGAAAAAGAAATATCGTATTCTTTTTGGAGGTTTGACTATCATCATCCTTCTTGTTCTAATCATAGCGTATTTGACACATACATTATCATTTGACTTAGTTAGCTTGATTGTTCTTATTTTAGGTTTAGTTTTACCAATTAGCTATTTTGTGATTATGATTGCAAGCAAAGAAACAACGCCAACAGAACGTTCACGCGTGATTGCTTTCATCCCACTTTTTATAGTAGGTGTCATTTTTTGGGCTATTCAAGAACAAGGTGCCAATGTTCTAAATGTTTATGCAGATGAAAAAGCCAACTTAGCATTTCACTTCTTAGGATTAAGTGGTCACTTCCCTATTACGTGGTTCCAGTCAATTAATCCATTATTTATCGTTATATGTGCGCCAGTTATCTCTTGGTTATGGCGTCGATTAGGACGATTTGAGCCAAACTTGCCTCTCAAATTTGCTTTAGGTCTTTTCTTAGCAGGCCTCTCATTTATATTAATGATGGCTGTTATTTTTTCGTATGGTGACAAAGAGATATGGTTTTTATGGATTATCTTATCGTACTTTATTTGTGTGATTGGTGAATTATGTATATCACCTACTGGTAGCAGCTCTGCAGTTAAGCTAGCCCCTAAAGTGTTCAACGCCCAAATGATGAGTTTATGGCTCTTAACTAACGCAACCGCTCAAGCA
The DNA here is from genome assembly GCF_003012915.1 of Staphylococcus felis. NCBI lineage: Bacteria > Bacillati > Bacillota > Bacilli > Caryophanales > Staphylococcaceae > Staphylococcus > Staphylococcus felis. Next base: position 221,048 of record NZ_CP027770.1, read on the forward strand.
ATTAATGCACAACTGGTAAAATTACTGCCTATCGTAGGGTATCAAAATTATTTTGGCATTATCGGTGGCATAGCTATCATTGTGGCTATCTTAACTGTTCTAGGATCACCTTTTATCTTAAAGGCAATGAAACTCTAAAGTGCTTCTTAATTATGAAAAGAAATGTTCATGCCTACGATTATATAGAAGAGAATAGAGGTATATACTTAATTATAGTCATCAAAGGAAGGTGATTCCATGACACACCGCTTTAAACATGGCCTTCTCTTTTATCATCAATATAGTGGATTAAACAAAATTCATCAAGGCTTAGGCGAAGTGACTACCGCGCTCACTCAACTCTGTCAGCGTTTTTCGATTCAGTTGAGTGAAAATGAAGGTGATATTGAGGCATATTGTAGTGAAATTAAAGCACATCATAATGCTGAGGGTATTGATGTTTTATTAATATTAGGTGGAGACGGTACAGTCAATGAGTTAGTAAATGGTGTATTACAACATCAGTTAGACATTCCTATTGCTGTCATACCTGGAGGGACATTTAATGACTTTGCTAAAACTTTAAATTTATCACCAAAAGCAGGTCAAGCAAGTAAAGATTTATTAAATGCAACTCCCGAATATTATGATGTTATCAAAATAGGCAATCGTTATGCACTTAACTTTGCTGGTCTCGGACTTATGGTTCAAAATGCTGAAAATGTTGAAGGTCGCTCTAAAGATCTTTTTGGCAAATTGAGTTATATTACTTCAACACTTAAAACATTGGCAGACCCTATTGAATTCAAATACGAACTGAATATAGACGGTAAAACTTATACTGGTACGACTTCGATGATCTTATTTGCTAATGGACGCTTTATCGGTGGGGGCAAAATTCCAATGACTGAGATGTCCCCTTCTGATGGCAAACTTAATACTTTTATATTTAACACACGTAGCATGAGCATTCTTAAAGATTTATTTAGTTTGCGAGACAGTATGACATGGAATGAAATCCCTGAGAACATTCAACACATTCATAGTCATCATATTCAACTTAAAACGACACCACAAATGCGTGTCGACATTGACGGTGAAATCGATATTCAAACACCTATTACTATGGAAGTTATTCCAAATGCAATTCGCATTTTAACCGCTTTACCCCAATCCTAAAAACAAAAGTGCGATATGGGTTTATTTTGCCCTATCGCACTTTTTAAAAGGTCATTGAATTCACACTCTCCCTATCCGATTTCCCTTCTTTTATTTCGAACTCAAGAAGTAGTGTTCAACTTCTTTCCAATTATTCAGACGTTCAAAATCATTGTTCTTTTCGTTGTGTGGTGCTGTAAACATGAGCGGTTTACCTGTATGGATGCCTAATTGTCTAGGGTTGTCATCTATTAGATAGTCAGTAGCTACAATGTTTTTGCGCCCACAGAACACAAACTGTTGTGAATCTAAAAATGGGAAATGTTCCAGTAACCATTCATATTTATCACGAAACGATGTTGGGACATCCATTGCAGCAGTAACAATATAAATATCGTAGTGCTGTACCAGTTTTTGAACTACTTCTTGCGCATCTTTCATTACATCTAGACGTCTAAAAAATCCATCTGATGCTAAAATATCTCGAATCTCTTCCTCATGTTCTGGCATGATATCATAAATTTTTTCACCAATTAGGTCTTGAATTTTAATACCCAGTTGTGTCCGTTGATTTAACTCTTTAATGATTGCTCCAAGTGTATCTGCCAAAACTTCATCCATATCAATCCCAATTGACTCACGCATCATTATATCTCTCCTACTTTTATATTTTCATTTTAATTATATCAAAGCACACATACTTTGCCATAAATCCGATTGCATGTTATATTCAATTGCTAAAAGTTCTTATGTAGTTCTATATCCATCCTTTATCGTAAGCTGTTTTCCATGCATCAAATCTATTGTCTGCCTCCAATTTATCCATAATTGTAGAGATATAATTACGCACAGTACCGTTAGATAAAAACAACGCTTTCGCAATTTCACGATTTGAAAGACCATTACCAATTCCTTTCAGCACCGTTTGTTCTTTTAAAGTAAGTGGATTTCGTTCCGTAAAAATTGAAGACATTAAAACCTCACTGTACTCCTTTTCACCTCTCATGACACGATGAATCGTTTGAACTAACTCTCCTACAGATCTTTCTTTCAATACATATGCATCTACATCATATGTGACTGCTTTTTCAAAATAACCTGGCCTTTTAAAAGTGGTTACGATAATGACTTTGACATTAATAGCTTTTTCACGTATTAATTGCAATATCTCTAAACCTGTTAACCCAGGCATTTCTACATCTAATATCGCAACATCAACTTCATTTTCTTGAATGACACGAAATGCTTCTAAACCATCTCCTACATTTTCAATTATATTAATTTCCTCATGCATTTCCATGAGTTGTACCATTGCTTGGCGTAACATCGTTTGGTCTTCTGCTAAAACCACATTAATCATGACTGAACACCTCTAGGTATTAAAATATAAATATGAAGCCCATTATGATTGCGTACTTCTAGCTCACCGCCTAGTAAATCTACTCTATTTTGAATACTTTGCAGATGAATATTCGGCTGCTCACTCCCTTTACCGTTATCACATATTTTTAGAATGATGCCTTGTGAATCCTGAGATAAAGACGCTCTCACTTCAGTCGCATCTGCATGTTTAATAACATTATTAATGGCTTCACGTAATATCATTGCTAGAAATGATTGCTTAGTTGGACTCATTGAATATGATAACGCTACATTTTCGAAATGAAATTTTAAATTAGCCGTTTTTAACAAATACTCTAAAGACGCCACTTCTTCTTCAAATGATTGTATTTTTAAATTATGAACGATTGCTCTAATTTCTGTGAGAGCTTCTTTCGATAATCTGTTGACTTCTATCATTTCCGCTTTAGCTTGATACTTGTTTTGATCTATTAACTTAATAGCTAACTCTGATTTTAAACTTAAACTGGCAAAAACGTGACCTAATGTATCGTGTAAATCTTGACCTATTCTGTTACGCTCTTGATTCGCAATCAAAACATTAATATACTTATTTTTCTCTTCAAGTCGTTCTTTATACTCTGCTTTCTCAACCGTTTTAAAATTTGAGAACATCATCAAATTAATAATTAAATAAAAAACTACTAACATCATAAAAATAGAAGGTGAATAAAATACATAAGTGATGCTTAAACACGCAATCATCGTTATCAAAAATGCAACATACTCTTTTGACCATAATAATACTTTGAAAGAAAACGGTAATGCAAATGCACTATAAAACAAAAATAGTGAAGTCGTTGGATGGATTGCATATACAAAATAAATAATACCTATGTAATGGATTACAAGTATATTGAATCGTAACCTATTACTTAGCATTTTAGAGCCGATAATTAATATTGTATAAGCGATAGAAAATACCCCAGTTATAATAGTTAAAATGAGAACTGACCCTCTATTGTCATAATAAACTAATGAAATGATAGGAAATAGCAAATAAGCTAGACTTGCTAAATTTCCAAGGTTTAAGTCTAATTTCTTCATGACACGACATCTCTTCTTTTATGAATATATAATGTGATACATAAAAAGACCATACTGTATAGCATTAAGATACTCAAAGAAGTTGTTGTAGCTAATAGATTTTCGCTTCCTTCTATCGCTAATCTTTTCAAATGATACGTTGGCATCACATCAGAAATGGATCTCATCCAAACTGGAAATTGATCTATAGGCATCCACAATCCCCCCATAACGGCTAATACTATATATAATATATTACCGATTCCGCTTGCTTTTTGTAAGTCATTTAACTGTGATAATAGTGATCCCATTGTTAAAAAGAGGGATGCTCCTATCCATAATAATAATCCAGAAACAATCCATTCTAGATATGGCATATGGACGTTCTTAAATAGTGCAGCAACAGTAAATATTATGATGATTGCAATCGCAAATTGAATCATTACTTTTAAAATTTTCACAGTAATATAATAGCTCTTTTTTAAAGGTGTTCTAATTAGGTTTTTGTACCATCCTCTTTTTCTCTCGTCTATGATTTCAAGAGGAAATGAAAAAAGGCAAAAGCTCGTTAAACTAAAAGTTGTCATACTGTACATATACATTTTATTGAACTCGGCCTTTTCCTGTTGTGGTACATCAATAATTGAAGTAAATAGTAAGTAAAAAGCTAAAGGTAACAGTATAGATAAAGCCAATCTCGTTTTGTATCGCACCATCAACTTGATCTCTATCAACAAGTAATTCCAAATCATAATCATTGTTCTCCTTTTCCTTTGTTATCAAAGACAATTTCAAGTAATGATTTTTGATGTACTTCTATACCTTTCAAACTCACATTCGCTGAAATGAGCTCTTTTAATGTTCGATTTATATCACTCGTCTCAATATGCAGTTGGTTATGAGGTTGCGACACGTTCACATTGGTTAAACAATCTCTTAATTTCACTAAATGCTTAGGTAATTTAATAATGGCCGTTTCTTGTTGTTTTTTGATATTCTGAGGTGTATCGTTAAAAATCAACTTCCCTTGATTTAATACTAAAACATGATTCGCCATTCTTTCGACTTCTTCAATATAATGAGATGTATATAAAATAGTGACTCGCTTCTTCTTTAAACGCTGTATTATTTTCCAAAAATGCTGTCTCATTTGAACATCCATCGCGCTCGTTGGCTCGTCTAATATCAAACATTTAGGTTGTCCTATCAATGTTAATGCAAAGTCAAGAATACGTTGCTGACCGCCTGATAAATCTGTCGCATATTGATTCAATTGTTCATTGCTAAAGCGTGTGATTTCTTTAAACCGTTCAATTGATATTGCATTAGGGTAAAAATGTGCAAATAAGTTATAAAGTTCTTTGACTTTAACTCTTTCAGGAAAATGCGTATGTTGAAACATCACACCTAAATGTTTCTTATCTAATATATTTGATGTATCACTTACCTCACCTTGACTGGCGTCTCTATCGCCAATTAATAAATCAATGAGCGTTGTTTTTCCAGACCCATTCGGACCGATGATTGCTGTACATGTCCCTCGATAAACCTTAAAGGATACTTGATTGATCACTTTTTGATAGTGATAGGTTTTAGTCACTTCTTTCACTTCAATCATTATGCTTCACATCCTTAAAATAAGTTATCTTTATTTTAAGGGTTTAAGCGTCACACCGATAGTTGATACTGTCACTCATTTAATATGACATTTGTCACATTATAGAAAAAATGAAGCAGCTAAGGGGATAACGATTTCTACATCACTCAATACCATTTGACGTATTGAGATGTTTTAATCATTTTTACCTTACTGCTTCGGGCTATTATTAAAAATTCTCTAATACGTTCCGAATGACTTCATTTTGTTCTGGGAAGCCCAGAGTCACGCGCACTCCATTTGGCATTGCTCGGGCAATAATTCCATTTTTTAATAATGTATCGTTTAACGCTTGTGATTGTTCTGTTTCAATAAATACAAAATTTGTTTGAGATGGATATATTTTCAAAGTCGAATTCAGATTTTTGAACTTTTCTCGTTCGTCATGATTGATTTTAACAGCTTTTTCAAGATGCGCTTGATCTTTTAGTGCTGCAATCGCTGCTTGTTCTGAAACACGGGTCACATTAAAAGGTGGACGTAAAATATTCAGTTTTTCAACAAGCTCTGGTTGACCTATTAAATAGCCTATTCGTAACCCTGCTAACGCGTATGCTTTTGAAAATGTACGTAACATTGCAATATTAGAATACGTTTGAAATAATGCTAACGTATCAGGATAATCATTAGCAGTAACGTACTCCGCATACGCTTCATCTAAAATCACAGTAACATTTGACGGTACCTTTTGAAGGAAGGCTTCAATGGCTTTGTGATTATGATATGTTCCAGTCGGATTATTCGGGTTACAAATCCATACTAACTCTGTTTCGTCATCTATAGCAGCAGCAATACCATCTAAATCAAACGTGCCTTCTTTTAAGGGGACTTCTACAAAATTTGCATTTTCCACAATAGCATTATGTTTATACTGTCCAAAAGTTCCTTCGCTCGTAATGACTTTTTCATCATTTGCTAATAATGTACGAGAAATAATTAAAATCATTTCATCAAGTCCTGAACCAAAGAGAATTTGATTTTTTTGAATATTATAATGCTTCGAAATCACTTCTTGTAATTCTGGTGCGTTTGGCTCCGGATATAAATATAATTCATCTGCTGCTTGGTTGATAGCCTCTTTCACTTTAGGTGATGGGCCATATACATTTTCATTCGACGCATGCTTGTACAGTTGGCCCTCTATATGATATTTCTTCTTCAAAGCCTCCGAAGATAGCCCTGGTTGATAAGCACTTAATTGACTAATTTGTGACTTCATACATTCCCCTCCTACAAATCTGAAAATTTAGAATACATTATCTATTATATAGCCAAATGCCATAAAACTCTAGAGCAACATTTAAAATGATTCGAACACCAAAAAGTGAGTTAATGTATACAAAAAGATACACCAACTCACTTGATAGCTATTAATCATTATTCTTTTATCAATTGATGTGATTCTAGATAGGCTTTTGCGACGTCGTACGGATCTTCTCCTTTTTCTGCAACGGCATAGTTCATTTCTTGCATATCCTCGTCAGTAATTTGACCTTCTAATTGATTCAAGGCTTTTACAATATCTGGATGCGACTCTATAAATTTTGTCTTAAACAATGGTGCGCCTTGATAAGGTGGAAATACAGTCTTGTCATCTTCTAAGACAACCATATCGTATTGCTTTAATTCTGCATCTGTTGAGTATGCATCAATTAAATTAATATCTCCCTTTTCAATTGCTTGATATCTTAACTTTGGTTCCATTGTTTTGACATTTTGAAAATCCAGATGATACGCCCCTTTAATTGCTTTATATCCATCTTCACGGTCGTTAAATTCTAATGTAAAACCCGGTTTAATTTGATCTTCTACTTTTCGTAAATCACTTATTTTTTTAATATTGTGCTTCTCTGCAAAATCTCGTTTTACAGCTAATGCATAAGTATTATTATATTTCATCGGTTTCAACATTTTCATGTCAAACTTTGATTCTAATCCTTTATTTGCTTGTTGATACACTTGATTTTTATCTTTTGACTTTAATTCTTCTTTCGTCAACTCACCAATCACTGTACCAGTAAATTCTAAGTATCCATCGATTTCATCGGCCTTTAAGGCATTAAATAAGAACGATGTTTTACCCATTCCATCTTTAACATCAACTGTATAATCTGTATTCTCTTCAATTAAAATCTTATACATATTTGTGACGATTGAGGGTTCTGTTCCCAACTTACCTGCTAAAGTCACACGTTCTCCTTTATGTGCAAGTAATGGTGCAACTGTTAATAAGAACATCGCTAATAAAATCACACCTAATGTAATCATCATTTTACGATATGAAATCGTCCCTAAAATGCGTAAAACAACATCAAATAAAATCGCTAATAACGCCGCTGGAATTGCTCCAATTAAAATTAATGACGTATCATTACGATCAATTCCTAATAAGATGAGACTCCCAAGACCACCTGCTCCAATCAGTGCAGCAAGCGTTGCAGTCCCAATGATTAACACCATAGCTGTACGTATCCCTGCCATAATAACCGGCATTGCTAATGGCAATTCTACTTTAGACAATCGACGTAATGGCTTCATTCCAATCCCTTTAGCCGCTTCTACAAGCGAAGGGTCTACTCCAACAATTCCCGTATATGTATTACGCAAAATAGGTAATAGTGCATAAACTACTAATGCGATAACGGCTGGTACTGTGCCGATACCAAATAGCGGAATCATGAGCCCCAATAATGCAAGTGATGGAATTGTTTGTAAGACTGCTGCAATATTAATGACAATCTCTGAAAGCTTTCTCGTTTTAGTAAGTAGTATTCCAATTGGGACACCAATGACGACCGCAATAAGTAATGCAATAAATGATAACTGAATATGTTCAATCAAAGTCGTTAGCAATTCGCCTTTACGTTCACTTAAAGTATTAAAGAAAGTCATCATACGAGTTCACCAGCCTTATTCTGAGATAAGAATTGGAAAATGTCTTGCCTCGATAGTAGCCAGCACCTTTGTTCACCTTCAACAAGTACCGCTTGATGTTTAACTAATTCTCGATAGACATCACTAATCGAATTCGCTTTATCTACAACAGGATAGTTTGGACGATTGTCTGCTGTTAAAGGTTGCCCTACAAGTTCCGCTATTTTACCTAATGTGAAATGATTCATCACTACGCTCGTCATTTCGCCTAAAAATTGGCGTACAAAATCATTTTTAGGATTTTTTATAAAATCATTCGGCGTACCTATTTGTTCTACATGCCCTTGATTAAGCAAACATATACGATCACCTAGCTTAAAGGCTTCCTCGATATCATGTGTTACAAAAACAATGGTCTTTTTTATTTTGGCCTGCAAATCTAATAAATCATCCTGTAACTTCTCTCTTGTGATTGGATCCAAAGCGCTAAAAGGCTCATCCATTAGAATAACAGGGGGATCGATTGCAAGTGCACGGACAACACCTACACGTTGGCGTTGTCCACCTGAAAGTTCATCAGGGCGGCGATTTCTAAATTGTTTTGGCTCTAACCCTACCATATCTAAAAGCTCATCTACACGTTGGTCTATTTTCTCTTTGCTCCAACCTTTCATCATTGGTACTTGCGCAATATTATCACGTATAGTCATATGTGGAAATAATGCGATTTGTTGTAGCACATATCCCATGTCCCAACGCATCTCATAAACAGAATAGTCACTAACGGGACGTTCTTTGAAATAAATATACCCTTCTGTCAAAGGGATCAGGCGATTGATCATTTTCATTGTCGTTGTTTTGCCAGACCCGGATGGCCCGATTAACACGAAAAATTCTCCTTCATTTATTTCGAAATTGACTTGATTAACAACAACTTTATTACCATAGCTTTTTGAGACATTTTTGAATTGTATCATAGGCTCCCTCGTTTATATTATTTCTATTTTTTATACCCAAAACACCTTAAAATACTCACTGTTATATAATCCTATACTACATCACTTACACATATGCCTTGTAATTTTGGATTGCTTCTAAAAATTGAGGACAATAATGCTTCAACTTATAACTTCCTACACCATCAATATGAATCATTTCTTCTTTGGTCGTCGGCTTACGTTTCGCAAATTCTTCCAAAGTATAATCCGAAAAAATATTGATAGGCGGTACGTTTAATTTTTCGCTTATTTTAAGTCTCACTTCGACAAGCTGATCAAATAATTTACGGTCCACGCCTTCAACTGTATTGATATGTACAGTTTCTTTTGACTTTTGACGAAATGGGACAGTATAAATTTGTTCACTACTATTTAACAAAGTTTCTACAGATGCATCACATAACAATATTTCGTCTTGTTCATTTAAAAAACCTTTAAATCGTAATTCATCAATTAAATGGTGCAACTCACTTGTCGTATAATCATGCATAATCCCATAAGTAGATAAGTCTTCGTAGTTTTGATGTTTCACATAATCCGTCTTTTCGCCACGTAGAACTTGTATCACCACTTGATAGGCTTCACTTTGTTTTAAACGTGCCACACAACTAATAATCATTTTGGCTTCTTTCGTCATATTATAGGTTTTACGTTTATCTACACAGTTGCTACATTGCTGACACTCTTCTAAATTCTCGTTCGGCTCAAAATAATGCACGAGCGTCGCCTCTAGACATTTATTCGTTTTAGTATACTGAATCATCTTTGTCAGCTTTTCACCCATGCGTTCCTTGTAATCATCGTCTGCTTTAGATGACGTAATAAAGTATTCATGTAAACTGATGTCCCTATCACTAAATAGCAAAATACATTCACTCTGCAAGCCGTCTCGTCCAGCTCGACCCGCTTCCTGATAATAGGATTCAAGGTCTCCAGGCATATTATAGTGAATTACATAGCGCACATTAGATTTATCAATGCCCATACCAAATGCGTTTGTTGCAACAACGACCCTTGTACGATCATACAAAAAGTCATTCTGAGCCTCATCACGTAACTTGGCAGATAGTCCTGCATGATAATAAGTTGCTGGTATATCAGCGTCATCCAATGCTTCATACAAAGACTCAACTTGCTTTCGAGTCGAACAATAAATAATACCCGCCTCTTTTTCATGTGTTTTGACATAATCTAATACAAATTTTTGTCTTTGATAAGTAGGATTAACTTTAAAAACAAGGTTACGACGTTTAACACTAGTTTTAACAACATGTTGCTTTAGAATATTCAAACGTGACATGATATCCTGTTGTACCTCAGCTGTTGCTGTTGCCGTCAGTGCCACCATCGCAAAATTTTGAGGTATCGCAAATACTTTATGTACAACTGCTTGATAGCTCGGACGAAAATCATGGCCCCATTTGGAGATACAATGCGCCTCATCAAATGCGACGAGTGCAATCGTTGCACGTGTTAACAAGTGCTGGAAATAACCATTTTCAAACCTTTCAGGCGCAACATATAAAAATTTCAACTCACCTTGTGCAAGTAACTTTTCCACCTCTCGCTGTTCATGACTGCTTTGACTACTATTCAAGTATGCGGCAGAAACGCCCATACTTTTTAGTTGATCGACTTGATCTTTCATAAGCGAAATTAATGGACTGATCACAATTGTTGTACCTTTAAGCATCAGACCAGGAATCTGATAACAAACCGACTTACCTCCACCAGTCGGTAAAACGCCTAATGTATGATTTCCACTAAGAATTTGACTAATAATTTCCTTTTGACCAGGCCTAAAAGCCTTATAACCAAAATAATGAGACAATGTCTGTTCCATATAATCCCTCTTATTGTTCTAATATTTCTTCAAGCTCACTCCACCTTGTGATGTCCGATTCATATTGCGACTCGAGCGTTTCCTTTTCTTCATTTAACGCTTTTATTTTTGCATAATCCGAATGCGCTTCAATCATTTCTTCCTCTATTTGTTTTAAGCGCTCTTCTGTTTCTTCAATACGACTCAATAGCATGTCGTATTCTCTTTTCTCTTTATAAGATAAACCTTTTTTCTTTTTAGATTGTTGTATTTCAACAGACCTTTCTTTTTTCTGAATTGTTTCTTGCTCTTGTTGCTTATACGCTAAATAATCTTCAAATTGTCCGAGTATCGTATCTATTTTTCCTTCTCGAATATACCAATAAGTATCTACAACCTTATTTAGAAAATAACGATCGTGACTGACTGTAATCACCGTTCCACCAAATGTTTGGATATAGTCTTCTAGAATTGTCAATGTTTCAGTATCTAGATCATTAGTCGGCTCATCTAACAATAGTACATTCGGCTGATGGACTAATAAACGCAGTAAATATAATCGCTTTTGTTCACCACCGGATAACTTATATACTTTTTTACCATGGGTTGAACTTGGGAACAAAAAGCGTTCTAACAACTGCGTCACCGAGACAACTGTACCGTCTTTTTGATATGCAAGTTCACTTTGTTCACGCAAAAAGTCAATGACACGAACGTCTTCATTTAAACGTTCATCAGTCTGCTTGAAATAGGCAACTTTAACAGTCTGTCCTACTTTAAGAACCCCTTCATAATCATTGTCGATACCAGCTAAAATATTTAATAACGACGTTTTACCTGCGCCGTTCGGTCCTACAATTCCAATACGTGTCCCTTTTTGAATAATTGTCTTTAGATGGGCGAATAATTGCTTGTTGTTAATCGCTTTTGAAATATGATCTAATTCAAATACCTGTTTACCTAATCGTGCATGTGCCATATCTAAATGAGCTGTTTGTTTAGTCACCTGAGATTTAACTTGGTTCTCCAGTTTTTCAAAGCGATCTTTACGTGCTTGTTGCTTTGTCGTTCGCGCTTTAACACCTGCTCTCATCCATGCCAACTCTTGTTTGTACAATGCTTGCTGTTTGGATTGCTGACGTTGTGCAATCTCTTCTTGCTCAGCACGCATTGTAATATAGTCTTCATAATTACCCGGATATGAATGAAGTCGACCGTTTTTAAGTTCAATAATACGTGAAGCAACTTCATTCAAGAAATAGCGATCATGTGTAATCAAAACGACCGTCTTAGGATAATTTTTAATATATTGAATGAGCCAATGAATAGATTCAAAATCTAAATGGTTCGTTGGCTCATCTAAAAGTAATAAATCAGGCCTTTCTATGAGCGTTCTTGCTAGCATGACACGTTTTTGCTGACCACCTGACAGTTCCTTAATCCGTTTTGCCGTTTCATGAATCCCTAATTTAGACAATATTGTTTTGATTTCAGCACTATAATCCCACGCATTCATTGAATCCATAGCGACTTGTGCATGCATCATTTCATCAAAATCACGTTCTAATTGTGTGTTTGTATAGCGCGTAACAGCTTGTTCATAGCGTTTAATTGTTTTAAGTGTTTCAGTTTCAGCACTTAAAACTGCATCATAAACAGTAGAATCCGGATTCAGTTCGTGCTTTTGAGAAGCGTAACGTATTCGATATGTTTTCGGATGTGTTATTTCCCCTTCATAGTCATCGTCTAATCCCGCTATAACTTTAAGTAAGGAGCTTTTACCTGTACCGTTAATGCCTACTAATCCAATACGCTCTCGGTTAGATATAGAAAGTTCCAAATCATTAAATATCACTTTATCTGCATAAGATTTATTTAACTTTTCAATTTTAAATGCTTCCACAAAACATACATCCTTTTTCTTATAGATTTACTTGGATATATCTGTTAACCTTAAATCAGTTCTATATATTATACACTGTTTTCTTTTCAAATGATACTAAGGAGTCATTAAAAATGCTAGATTACATTGCAAGTGCGCCCCCTTTTTTACAAGCTTTGATCGCAGGTATCGTGACTTGGTTATTAACTGCATTAGGAGCGGCCACTGTTTTTATTTTTAAAAATGTTAATCATAAAGTTTTAAGTTCGATGCAAGGTTTTGCGGCGGGCATTATGATTGCAGCTAGTTTTTGGTCATTATTACAACCCGCTATCGAAAGTAGTGCGAGTAGTACACTTCCTTGGCTACCTGCTGCTATCGGCTTTTTATTAGGTGGCGTCTTTATACGTGGGCTTGACTATGTCATACCGCATATTCATCAAAATGCAACTGATCGCACGCAACAAAAAGAAGGTGTCAAAACAAGCCTAAATAAAAATACGTTACTTCTACTGGCTATTACCCTTCATAATATTCCGGAAGGGTTGGCAATCGGAGTCGCATTTGGTGGTGTGGCAACAGGGAATGCTCAAGCAACACTTCTCGGTGCACTCAGTCTCGCTATTGGGATTGGGATTCAAAATATTCCTGAAGGGGCTGCATTGTCATTGCCTATTCATGCTTCAGGTCAATCTAAATGGAAATCATTTAATTATGGTCAAGCTTCAGCACTCGTCGAACCTGTCTTCGCTACAATAGGTGCAGCTGCAGTGTTAGTCGTTACACCGATATTGCCGTATGCACTTGCATTCGCAGCGGGTGCGATGATTTTTGTAGTAGTAGAAGAACTAATTCCTGATTCTCAATCTTCTCAAAACACTGACCTTGCTACTTTAAGTCTGATGCTCGGATTTACAATCATGATGATTTTGGATGTCGCGTTAGGTTAGTCTTATATCACACGTCATTGCCTGGATTTTTAGCCTCTCTTACTTTCTTATCAATTACCAGTCTTTAAAATATACGAAAGACCCTATGCTTCATCATCTTTCTTTGAAGCATAGGGTCTTATTAATATATTTATTTTTGATTCCCTTGAGGTCCTGTTTCATATCGATAATCAGTAGGATTTATTCTTTTGAAATCAGGATTATCATAAAATCTAAACAAATCACCGTTAAGCACTTTATCGCTCATCTCTAAGTCTGTTTCAACTTGGCGTTTGTTTTTTTCTAAATCTGCCGGTGGTTGTTCTAATGGTTGATTGTCTTTATTACTAAAAGCTTTACCATTTACGAACTTGTAGTCACTCGTTACAAAATCACCATTTCTAAATGGAATGACATCGTTATGGTCTTTCGACAACATGTCTGTACCTAGCATCAGATAATTCTTAGTATCAATACCCATCAGGTGTAACAACGTTGGCATCACATCTACTTGACCAGCATATGTTTCATCAACTTCTGGCTCAACGCCTGGTGCTTTTAACCAAAAGCCCGTAGCATTTAAATCTGTAAATTTAGCCGCTGTGATAGGTTCACCTAAAAGTTGTTCCATCGCTTTGTTGTGATTTTCTGAAATACCATAGTGGTCACCATAAATCATAATGACAGAATCATCATATAAGCCACGTTCTTTTAAACCGTTAATAAACTGTTCTAACGACTCATCCAAATAACGCGCTGTTTGGATGTAACCGTCCACCGTAGAGTCACCTGTATCTGTTTTAGGAATTGATGCATCTTCAGGTGATAACGTAAATGGGTAATGGTTTGTTAACGTAATTAAATGTGTATAGAATGGTTCTTTCTCTTTAGATAAATAGTCTAAAGATTCATCAAAGAACTCTTTATCTTTAAGGCCTAAATTTTCTTGATTTTCAGGAGACATATCATAATACGTTGCATCATAAAACTTATCAATACCAAAGTGACGATACACTTGATCACGATTCCAGAATGTTTTATAGTCACCGTGCATCACGCTCGTTGTATAGTTTTGTTTTTGATGTAAAATAGCTGGCAACGATTGATATGTGTTATCTCCTTTTAACGAGAACGCTGAACCTTGTGGCAATCCGTATAAGCTATTATCCATTGTAAATTCAGCATCAGATGTTTTACCTTGGCCAGTTTGATGATAGAAATTAGGATAGTATCTAAAATCATTTTGACCAGATGATAATTGGTTTAAAAATGGTGTCACTTCTTCCCCGTTAATCTTTTTGTTGATTAAAAAAGTTTGGAAACTCTCTAAATGAATTTTAATCACATTTTTGCCTTTCGCTTTACCAAAGTATTCAACGTTAGGCTCTGTGTTCTTCTGTTTAGAGTAGTTCAACACTTCTGTTAAATCGTCTTCAGATGCTAATGCTTTTTGTTGATTGTTTTGAATGGTTTTAACACCATCGTACACAGTGAAGTTATATGGACCTAAATATTTCACTAAATATTTATGGTCAAATGTACGTGTTAATAATTCTGGTCTATCCGTTTCCGCAAAAGCTAAATTCAAGAAGAAAAGTGCAATTGCTGTTGCCATGACAACTGGAATAAACTTCTTATGAAAAACATTTTTACTGAGCCACTTTTGTTTGAAAATTAAAATGAACAAGTAAACAATCGTATCGATAAAATACACAAAGTCATGCCACTTAAATGATGCACTTACAGCACCACCCATTGAATCGACATTCCCTACTTGGTTCAACGTACTAAATGTAATGAAGTCAGAGAAGAATCTAAAATACACTACATTAGCGTAAAGTAAAAATGTAATTAAAAAACCGCCTATGAACATAAACCAATATGCTTTGCGCCCTTTAAAAAATAAAAATACGCTCAAAATAAGTGCCACTAAGCTATATGGATTTAAGAGTAAGATTAAGTTTTGAGTCAGTCCTTTTACACCGAGCGACAAGTCAACGTAGTAGGCAAAATACGTTTTCAAAGCAATGGTTAGCACCATTAAAAGGAAAAACGTGAATATTCCTATTTTCTTTTTATCGTTCTTCATATATGCTCCCCCGTTATACATTCAGTCAAGTACTAAATCTTAATATCATCTATATAATCATAACATTCGTTTTAATTTGTAATCATTTTGTAATATAAACAAGTTAGTTCAATTTAATAATATATATGAAAAAGTGTGAAATTTCAAGTCATACATTACCTTTTAAAGGTAAAGTCGTGCAACACGATAAAATATCGCAGCATCCTAACATTCACAAAATCGCAATAAAAAAGTTACACATTATGACTCACACACTTTGATATTCGAATAAAAATGAGTATAACGTATTCCGCTATATTTGAACTCCAACTAAAGTTGTAATTTCTTAACTCTTTATTTAATCAATTAAAAACAGATAGGGCTTTAACAAAAGCGATTATGGCTCGACCCAAACCCTTTGCGAAAAATTAATCGTTCCTTATCTCTACTTTTTCGCAAATTGTGAACTTCTACCTAAAAACGCTCCTAGGACATTTTGACACTGTCTTAATATCCCTAGCCCCATCTGTTATAATGTCATAAGTATATTTAATCTATTTTTTGAAAATGCTATGATTTTAACATTTCACCCTGCATGCGGTACTCAATACCTTGAAAAAGTTGTTTGCGCCATTTATGGTATTTCACAAGGTTTTGTTCTGCTTGAATAATATCAATAAATTGAAATTTGATTTTTGAACCTTGTCTTTTTTGAGCAATTTTTGATAAATGGTAAGAGGCTATTGTGCCTATTTGAGGATAGCTTCCCAATGTATAATGATCATTTAATAAGACAATAGGCGTTCCATCTTTTTTGACTTGGATAGTACCTCGCTTAACTGAACGGTGCGGTGGCGTATCTTCATAATAAGCCTTGACAGGTGTTCCTTCTAAAATAATCCCCATACGGTTTGCTTTGCTTGAAACTTTATACTCTTCTTTAATAAAACCTTGTAATACTGAAGATTCAAAGTCTTCAGCGCCTTTGCCCGGAATCACATGTACAACGTCAGAGACATAGTTGAATGATAATGCATAACCATCAACACCCCAGTCTGTCTCCTTCAACTCTTCTAGGTTTGCAAACAGTTTGTGATGCCTTGCATTATAAGAGCGCTTCATACTAAGCTCATCTCCAGCTTTAAGCGTTCGACCATAATGGCCTCCCAACTTTGAGTTCGTATCCGTAGAAGTAGAACCCAACCATTCACCCAACTCAAATCCACCAGCAACTGCCAAATAAACTCTTGTTCCACGACGCAACGCATCAAACGTCAATACGTCACCTTTATTCATTAAATAAAGTTTATTAGATCTAATTTGTCGTTCTTCTTGATGTGCTATGACTTGAGCCCCTGATAATGCAATAAGTGTCGGCTCAGTAAAACGGAGTCTCGCCATTTGATTAGTCATTTCGAGAGTAGCTTCATTACGATCATTCCCTACCAGACGATTAGCAATTTCATGTGCCAACATATCCAGTGCACCACTTCGAATCACTCCTAAATGCTCATAGCCTTTGCGACCGAAGTCTTGAAAAGTAGAAAACAGACCGCCTTCTTCGACAATAATTGTCATGACGTGTGACCTCCTCTTTGGATTGGAGAAAATTTCACAGTATCTCCCAACGCGATACGTGTGAAGTCTTTTTGACTTGAATCAAATAGCTTTAATGGTGTATAGCCTATGACTAACCAATCCTCATATAAATCTGTCGTTGTAATACCACACTTATGATTTTCAACAATAATTGAACCTGCAGGAATCATACGCTTTTTGGAAGCTGTATGATTGACAACGATGCGCTTATCCATCTCGGTTAAATATGGAAAGCCTGGTGAGTAGCCCATCATCGAAACAAAATAATTTGGAGCAGTATGGTATTGAATAAATGTTTCTAAATCTAAATCCAATTCGTCAAGCAACTGTGGCAGATGTGGACCGTGTTCATTGTCATAATATACAGGTACTTCGACAAATTTAGGATTCCCTTCTACTAATTCATCCAACTTAATATGTTCAATCATATCTTTTAAATATAAAAATGGTGACGGAATATCAAGATGCTTCATCATCATACGTGCATCATACGAAATAAGCATATCAGTTTCAGTTGGTACGATTTCAGTAATAAATGGTTCATTTTTTTCAAGCAAGTACTGGCGTACGGCTAGTAATTGACGCACCGATGCAGGTGTGACTGGTTCTCGCCCTGATACAATAATTGCTTGATCACCTTGACTATAAACTTTCATCTTCTACACCTCTACTACTCATGATAAAATAATTTTAATATTGAAACGACAGCAGTTATGAAAAACTTCATCAATTGATAAATCAATAGTCCTTCTATAATAAAAATGAGACTTAACCATATCAAAATGACAGACTTTTGAACATTTTGTACAAGCCTCTCTCCTACATATTGGCCAATCCACATCACTAAAACAAATAATACTAGATATAGAATAATCAAAAAGACACCTACTTATTCATTTTATAAGGATAACTGGAACCCATTCTCTCAAACTATTTATCATCCAAAGTTGACCACCTTTTGCCAAAACATGTTTAAGCTCTTCAACCGTAATGCATTTGGTTTGAATCAGCCCTCGGTCAAGCAAAAATTGACGCATACATCCACTTAAAAAATCATGGTTAAATGGTGGTGTGTAATATACGTCTCCAAACTGTAAAACCATGTTTCCAATATCAAATTCTAATATTTTATTAGCTTTATCGTACAATAAAATTAAATCGCTTTCCTTTGAGTGATGCAAATATTCACGATTAGATGTTTTATATAGACGGTGCCAATCTGGGGTATCTTCACTCATCTTGACAAGTCGTGCAGTCATTTCTTTCGTGTGGGGTAAAGCATGACATTCGTAATCCATTTGCCCACTTTCATCCAAGATTACCTTCGTCCGATATAGACCACTAGGATACATAGATGTTAAGTCATCTATACACGATAGCCATCTTGTTGGACTAAATGGTATATTCAATTGAAGACTCGCATGTTGCATACGTTGAAAATGATAATTTTGTCGCAAAATCTTACCGTTTTCTAGTCGCATCGTTTCGAATAAGTACATCATTATCCCTCTAATATTTTGGTTTTAGTTAAAAATTCTTTATATTCTTTTTGCGGATCTGAATCAATCGTAATCCCTGCTCCAACACCATATACTAATCGATTATGAAGTTGTTGCACTGTTCGAATGGGCACATTGAATATAGCCTTGCCATCAGGATGTAATAAACCAATCGTACCACAATATCCATGTCGTGGTGTGGACTCTAATTGATTAATAATATTCATTGTATTCACTTTAGGTGCTCCAGTAATTGACCCACAAGGGAAAAGCGCTTCAAACATTTCATTATATGATGACACATTCTCGACTTGTCCCAATACCATCGTTGTCATTTGAAATACAGTCTTATACGCTTCAATAAGGAATGGATGCTTTACTTCAACTGTCCCTGTACGTGCTATTCTTGCGATATCATTGCGAAGTAGGTCTACTATCATCACATTTTCAGCACGGTCTTTTGCAGATTGTTGAAGTTCTTGAAAATTTTTCTCATCTTCTTCAACCGTTGCTCCTCTTTGTATAGTGCCTTTCATCGGCTTACTCACAATCATTCTCTCATTTGCCTCACCAAACGGGCCTACTTGGAAAAAGAGCTCTGGAGAAATTGAAGCTATTTTCAAATCCTCTGTATCTATCAAAACAGTATAATGACCATTCCCCTTTTGAGTTAAAAAAGCGTATAACGTTGATATACAAACCTTTTCTGCACTTTCAAAACGTGTTGTATAGTTCACTTGATACGTCCAACCTGAAATAATTTCTTGTTGAATCGTACGTATATGCTTTTGTATTTCATCTGACGTATGAATACACGAAAATTTTGGCATTTGAAATTGTGACAGAGGCATAGATTCCCCCTCTTCATCAACAGGATGTTCAAATGCATAATACGCTGCATAGATATGATCTTCTGGCACATTAACTTCAAAACTTTGATTATAGTACGTTGCAGCTTCATACGTTAAATACAAAGCGACGTAATAGCCTTGACGTTGGTAATACTCCGCTTCCTCTACAACACGCCCTACCTCGGTATAATTTGTCGCAATCGCATAGTGAAGCGGATTGTGAAATGTATATTCATACCGGGTTGTATCATCTGGACTGTTATAATAAACATAGTTAAACTTCACAACCATTAACAACCCCCGCCTTCACCAAAAAGTTTCGAAATTGTGCATGCCCATACTCCGATAGTATGGATTCAGGATGATATTGCACACCATATATCGGTCGATATTGATGTTCTATTGCCATGACCATCCCCTCCTCATTTTGTGCTGTTATTTTGAGCGGTGACCGGATGGTTTTGATGTCTGCTATTAACGAATGATAGCGCATCACATTAAAGCGTGTCGGTAATCCACTAAACAAACAAGACTCATGGTGTTCTATTGTTGTCGTATGACCATGCACAGGGTATGGTGCTTTAATAATATCACCACCGTAATATGCGACGATAAGCTGAAAACCTAAACATACACCAAGCATGGGGACAGTCGATTCGAATGTCTGCATTACCTCATATAAAATGGGATAGTCGTTAGGAGCACCTGGACCCGGCGAGATAACAATTGCTTCCGGATTAAGTTGCTGTAATTGTTGAACATTCACATCCTCTATATCAACAACGTGAATCTGTTGACCACTTTCCGTCTCTAAATAATCCACTACATTATATGTAAATGAATCTTTATTATCTATCATTACTATCATTATTGATTGCCTCATTTAATTCATATTATATTCTATTATCACAAATGTTACGCAAATTGACAAAGCAGAATTCATAAAAATGTAAAATGATTCCTATTTTACCGACTTGATTTATAATTACAATTGTATTAGAGTATACAACATATTAAATAGAAAAAGAGGTTCCTAGCGACTAACCCTCTATAAAAAACTAGACCATCCTAACGTGTCTATCTTTTTATAGGGATGGCTTTTTTTATGCCTAAAAGAACCTTTAAAAGGAGAGAATCATTATGTCAGAAGTGCTTCACAACGAAAAAGCACTTGTCGTTTTTAGCGGTGGCCAAGATAGTACGACTTGCTTATTTTATGCTTTAAAACATTTCGAATCAGTTGAGCTAGTGACCTTTGAATACGGCCAGCGTCATGCAAAAGAAATTGAAGTCGCACGTCACATTGCAAAAGATCAAGACTTGAAACACCATGTTTTGGATATGTCTTTACTCTCACAACTTTCACCTAACGCCTTAACATCATCAGATATTGCTATTTCTGATAATGATGGTGTCCCGAACACCTTCGTTCCAGCGCGAAACTTATTGTTTTTGTCTTTTGCAGGTGCACTCGCCTACCAGATTAACGCTAAACATATCGTAACAGGCGTATGTGAAACAGACTTTTCTGGGTATCCCGACTGCCGTGATAGTTTTATTAAATCTATGAATCTTTCATTAAACTTATCGATGGATAGAGATTTTGTTATTCATACACCATTAATGTGGTTAAATAAAAAAGAAACGTGGGCGTTAAGTGATGAATTAGGTGTACTCGATTACGTTCGTTACAATACATTAACTTGCTATAACGGTATTATCGCTGAAGGTTGCGGCACATGCCCTGCTTGTCGTTTACGCCAACGCGGTCTCGAAAGTTATTTAGAAGAGAAAGGAGCTCAAAATCAATGATGCAACAAATTTATCCTTCAGTTGACCACGATTATATGTTCGAATTGAATAAAGATTTCAATTTTTCAGCAGCTCACTTTATTCCAGATGAACGCGCAGGAAAGTGTCAGCGTGTGCATGGACATACGTACTTTGTCAATTTAACAATCGCCGGAGACCAATTGGATGAGCTCGGTTTTTTAATTAACTTTAGCACATTAAAAAGTATGATTCATGATCAATTCGACCACTATTTATTAAATGATTTAACGGCATTTAAAGGTAAAAGTCCATCTACTGAAGTTGTAGCCCAAACAATCTATCACATCATAGAAGCACATCTCTCAAAACTCCCTAATGCGCCAAAATGCTTACAAGTCTTTTTAAGAGAAACACCAACAAGCTATGTTGTTTATCGCCCAAAGCATAAGGAGCATCCAAATGGCTAAAATACCTGTACTTGAAATATTCGGTCCTACTATACAAGGTGAAGGCCGTGTCGTCGGCCGTAAAACCATGTTTGTCCGTACAGCTGGTTGTGATTTTCGTTGTAGCTGGTGTGACTCAAAATTCACTTGGGATGGCAGTATGAAAGACGCAATCCAAATGATGACCGCAGATGAAATATTTGAATCACTCAAACTTATTGGCGGTGATTGTTTTAATCATG
Source organism: Staphylococcus felis (assembly GCF_003012915.1). Lineage (NCBI taxonomy): Bacteria > Bacillati > Bacillota > Bacilli > Caryophanales > Staphylococcaceae > Staphylococcus > Staphylococcus felis. The sequence goes on from NZ_CP027770.1 coordinate 243,252, forward strand.
TCACAATATCTGGTGGAAACCCCGCATTAATTAAAGGACTTCAATCGTTTGTAGATTTATGTCATAGCCAAAATATTAAAACAGCATTAGAAACTCAAGGCTCTCACTTCAAACCTTGGATGCGCCAAATAGATGATTTGACAATTTCACCTAAACCGCCTAGTTCAGGTATGACACATGACCTTAATATACTAGATGGGGTTATTGATCAATGCGATGAAAGCAAAATCAACCTTAAAGTCGTTATTTTTGATGAAACTGACTATCAATTCGCTAAAATAATACATCACCGCTATCCGGATTTACCATTTTATTTGCAAGTTGGTAACCCTTACCTTGATGATCAAGTTGAACACCACACATCAAAGCTTCTTTCAAGATATGAATGGCTTATTCAATTAGTGATGAAAAGCTCAGATATGAATGATGTTTTTGTTTTACCTCAACTTCATACATTGGTGTGGAGTAATCAAAAGGGTGTATAAATGATTTTAACCATAGAGAAAGTGGTGTCTTTAATACGTACGCATTAGATTTTCTCACTATACACAACCACTTATTCTTTTATTTTTTAAAAGATTAAAACCTTAACATATGCTAACTTTGTGATAGGTTGCTATAATAATAAAATGAATCGATAAAGTTAGGAGAAAATCATGGCGCTTTTTGTAATACTGAATATCATTATTGTGATTGTGACATTATTAATAGATTTATATCGTCATCAATTTCATTCTATAAGTTTCAGTTCAGTTTTGCTCGCAATTACATTAAATAGTATATTTAATCAAATTTTATTAAGTAAGCTGACTTTTATTTCCATATTTACAATGTTGATGTATTGTATATGGCTATTGATACAAATGCTTTTAGACCGATACTATCAGCCTTTTTTAATTCAAAATCAAAAGTTTTTTTCAAGTATAGTAACGATAATGATGAGTATCTCTTTAGTCATAATATATCAAACAGGCGACCAATCCTATTATATGTCTGTCCCTTATTTAGCGCCTGCCATTTTTCTATTAGGTTGTATTGCGTTATGTTCTAATATGATTGGACTTCCACTTCTTGCAAATCTCTATAAGAAACTTAAAGTTCGACATACGCTCTGGATTGGAACAATGATTATTATTCTTTCATTTATTGTGATGACTCTACTAACACCTTTTTGGTATGTTATTTTAGTTGTAAATTTATTATTTTTGACTAATTTGCTTTTAGAAAAAATATTTATTTTAAAAAAAGATGATTAACATCGATAAATTGGTGGTATATATCAATCAGTATAAAGATAAAAGGAGGAAATCTTATGGGTTTCATAATTATGTTAATAGTCGGCGGACTCATTGGTTGGGCTGCCGGTGCAATATTAAGTAAAGATATTCCAGGTGGTATCATCGGAAACATTATTGCTGGTCTTATTGGTTCTTGGTTAGGTACATCATTATTTGGTCACTGGGGTCCATCTTTAGGTGGCGTTTATATCTTCCCAGCATTAATCGGTTCAATTATCTTAATTGCATTAGTATCACTTGTATTAGGTGGATTACGTAAAAAGAAATAATTGAGACAAGCTTAAAATATAACTATCTCAGTAATCGAAAAGCTTCGAGGTTTTCGTAAGAATTTACGAAAAATCTCGAAGTTTTTTTCTTTTATTCAATGATACGAAAGTGTCTTTTTTTAAAGTATTTTAGCTCTCAGTCAAATTGGACTGGTCGCATTAAATTAAGGCGTTATGCAATAATGGATTGCTTAACTCTTTTTTCGTTGTGTGATCATAAAGTCTTGAACATTAATGCCTCTTTTAATACAACATAAATCAGTAAAATTGAGTTGGTAAAACATATTTTATAACTTAAGGGTGTGAATAAATATAACACATTTGATTGTTTCCTAAGCCGAGACTTCTGAGGCATCTTGCCGTAACCGAAAATCCATTTTAAGATTGGGTAGGTTCAATCTTAAAATGAGGTGAGGTGAGGCGTCTAGAAAAGCGAGGCTTTATGGAACAATCAAATAAATGAAATTATTTATATACCAGTCCGATTTACTATAGAACCAGTATTTTAATGTAAAATTACATGTATATCGCGTCGTATTGTTGGCGAGACTCCTGAGGGAATAGGATGAACGTCGAGACCGCGGTTCGACTATCCGAGCCAAACAATACGAAAAGCATAGAGGTGATTCAATCATGAATCATCTCTACGCTATTATTTTAGGATTTATGTCCAGCCTGAGTCTTTTTATCATTAAATTATTAAAATTAATCGTTCCATTTCACTGTTTCGATTTTCTTTGTAAAAAAGACAAACCTTTCTCTATACAAAATAGGCTTGTCTTTAAAGGAGGCAAAATGTCATAATGATGCCTTTTATTTTTCATTATCATTCTATCATATAAAAAGAGCGAAAGGGGTAAAAGCCATTCAGCCTTTTCCTCTTTCGCCCATCCGCTAATCTAAGTTTTCACAAAACCCATTTAATGAGATATTAAATTTGTTGTGAAGCAAGGCGTTGATACTGTTTTTGAGAAAGCGTACCATTACCTTCGAGCTTAGCATCAGCGTTACCAGCTGTTAAGCCTAACGTTGCTGTTAAAAAGCCTACTGTCATAATACTTGTTACAATTACTCTTGTTAGCTTGCTCATAACATTTCACTCCTTCCTTAGATATATTTATTATACCACCGTTTTAACAAAATAAAACTAATATACTTTTATTTTTTTATATTCCGTTTATATCTAAGTAAAAGGATATGATTATATTTAGCTTTATCGATTTAAAAAAATATTTAAATTTCTTTAAATTCCGATTATTTTAATACACTTTCCTTTGATGGCGGTGCAATATTGGCTTCTTGAATAATATATTTAGGTCTTTGCTTGACTTCATAGTATATTCGACCAATGTATTCTCCAACGACCCCTATTGACATTAACTGAATACCACCTATAAAAAGGATGGCTGCTATTGTCGTAAAGTAACCAGGCACAGACACCCCATGCACAATTGTATCAATGAGTAAATAAATAATATAAATCATGCTGACGCCAAAAATGGCCATTCCCAAATAAATCATCGTTCGTAATGGTTTATTATTAAACGAAATCAGCCCATCAATAGCATAATTAAACAAACTTCCAAAAGACCACTTTGATTCTCCTAATTCACGTTCAACATTTTTATAGTGTAGCGTTTTCGTATTGTAACCAATCCATGCGAATAATCCTTTAGAAAAACGATTATATTCTCCCATACTCACTAATGATTGAACGGCACGCTGACTTAACAATCTAAAATCTCCAACACCATCTTCCAGTTCAATATCTTCAACAAAATAATTAATCATTTTGTAATATGTTCGTGTCACCCACTTACGTGACGTGTTTTCGCCATCTCGTGTTCGTTTAGCGATAACTTGATCATATCCCTCATGATAAGCATCAATCATTTTTAAAATCATTTCTGGCGGATGTTGTAAATCTGCATCAATCATGACAACTGCATCGCAATCTACACTATGTTCAAAACCAGCAATCATTGCAGACTCCTTACCAAAATTCCGACTAAATGAAATATATTTAATCTCTTCATGCTTTTGTGACGCTTCTTGTAGGACAAGTAGCGTCTCATCTTGACTTCCATCATCGACAAACAAGATATCATAAGTGTATGAATGATGAATAGCATTTTCTTTGAGTATAGATTGCAATTTATCAATCGTTTGATGCAATACTTCCATTTCGTTATAACACGGAACTATAACTCTTAATTTCATGACATATACCTTCTTTATTTTTTCTCTTTCATTCGACAAAATTGGGACAACTCCCACAAACCATATCACTACTGCATGGATATATTTTAAAGACTATTCAACGCTTCAAACTACATATCTATTGATCTATCTTTAAATACATTAAAAGGTCAGGCTACAAGCATTAATACCACATTGACTCACGAATGATTAGCACTGTTCAAATTTGTCAAACTCGCATTCTTCAACAAAAATGTAACCTATACATAGTGCTTCAATGTACAATTGCTTATACCCCAACCTTACTGATGTAACTCAACTATTTCTTCATATTTTTAAATGTTTGCACTTTTATACATTTACTACACACTTAATCGTCTAACTTTTCTTCATCATCTTCACTGTTTTGTGTACGTGTTTCATGATATTCATAACGTAGTAAGACATGTATAATTTGATGATTTTCTATTTCAGAGATAATCCAACGATCGTATGCTGTATCAACGACGTCATCTTGCTCGATATCCGTATTCTGAGCTTGTAACCATCCTCCAATTGTATCAATATCTTCAGAATCTTTAAACTCAATTTGAAACATCTCTTCAAGATCACTCAACAGTACTCGCCCATTAATTTGAAATGTTTGGTTTTCCAATTCAACGATATCATTAATTTCATCGTCATCAAATTCATCTCTAATCTCGCCAACTATTTCTTCTAAAATATCTTCCATCGTTAAAATACCTGCCGTGCCTCCATATTCGTCAATGATTAAACTCATATGAACATGTTCTCGTTGCATTCTAACAAGGGCGTCACTAATTCTCGTCGATTCAGATATCATCGGTAGCTCATGAATATAATTACTAATTTTAATCGGAACCCCTGAAGCATATTCTGTTAAAAACTCTTTAACATTAATAAACCCTTTGATATGGTCTTTATCTCCATCTTCTGTAATGGGATAACGTGTAAATTGATGCTCCTTAATCGTTTCAAGCAACTCATCAATGTTAAACGGTTCATTTAATGTAATCATTTGCGTTCGTGGTACCATAATATCTTTAGCATGTCGCTCATCAAATGAAAAAATATTTTGCATATATGCTAATTCAGTTTGGTTAATTTCTCCACCATGATAGCTATTGTTCATAATAATTTTTAATTCTTCTTCAGACATCGCATCATTACCTGCATTTGGATCTGCACCAAACATTCTAATAATCAAACGAGCTGAACCATTCATTAACCAAATAAGCGGTTTCATAATGAGCCCAAAGTAATATAGTGGTCGTGCATAAAGTAGCGCAATCTTTTCAGTATATTGAATGGCTAAACTTTTAGGTGCCAACTCACCTATAACAACATGGATATATGTGACAATGATAAAGGCTGTAATCATTGATACTGTTGTCACAATAGGATCTGGTACATTTAACACCTCTATAACAGGATGTAAAATCCGCTCAAATAAAGGCTCTCCTAACCAACCTAATCCTAATGACGTGACTGTAATACCCAGTTGACATGCCGATAAATAGTAATCCAAATTGCTGATCATTTTTTTCACGACACGTGCACTGCCATTTTGCTCAGAAATAAGCTGTTCAATACGAGAAGCTCGCACCTTCACAAGTGCAAATTCTGAACCTACAAATACTGTCGTCAACGCAATTAATGCAAAAAATATAATTAAATAGATAATGGTCGTACTCTCCAATTAGTTCCCTATTAAATAGGGATTCACCTCCGTTATTTTACATCGCTCAAATAGAAAGCGACGGCACTTTAATAATATAAACTTACAATTCAATGCTAAATCCTTCCCATTAGAGCTTCCTCCAGACATAAAAATATTAATTCTATCATATCATATGCATTTGTGAAATGGCACTGTTAACATTACAATTCATAAATATGATACATTCTTAATATTCCTTAAAAAATAAAAAACTGGAACATCAACAGTAGCTAATCTAGGATAACGCTCAATCGTATCCTAAAAAACAGGTTCTATAGTAAATCGGACTGGTGTATAAATAATTTCATTTATTTGATTGTTCCATAAAGCCTCGCTTTTCTAGGCGCCTCAGAAGTCTCGGCTTAGGAAACAATCAAATGTGCTATATTTATTCACACCCCTAAGTTATAAAATATGTTTTACCAACTCAATTTTACTGATTTATGTTGTATTAAAAGAGGTATTAATGTTCAAGACTTTATGATCACACAACGAAAAAGGCGTTAAGCAATCCATTATTGCATAACGCCTTAATTTAATGCGACTAGTCCAATTTGACCGAGAGCCAAAAAACATCGGTTAAGTTCCAGTCTGGTTATTATTTTATTTTTTTATACCAATTGTTCCTTCTTTTTAAGTAATCCATACAATATAGCTCCAACTACAGCTCCAATTAAAATAGCAATGATTGTTAAAACTGCATGTGACGGATCTATACCAAAAATAACAAAGACGCCGCCGTGTGGCGCTTGAATGCGAGAACCGAATAACATTGCAAGACCGCCTGCGATACCTGAACCTATCATCATAGACGGAATCACACGCAACGGGTCTGCTGCAGCAAATGGAATTGCACCTTCTGTAATGAAACTTGCGCCCATAACAATGTTTGGTACAATCGATGCTCTTTGCGCTTTTGTATATTTAGAACGAAAAATCATCATAGATATCGCTATCGCTATTGGAGGTACCATCCCTCCAACCATTGCCGCTGTGATTGGTGCATAGTTACCAGCAGAGAGTGCTGCTGTCCCAAACACGTATGCCGCTTTATTAAATGGGCCTCCCATATCGATGGCCATCATAGCACCTAGTACAATACCTAAAACAACAATATTTGCACCGGATAAGTTGTTCAAACTAGCTGTTAAAGCATGATTGAGCCATGAAGCTGGTGGATTAAATACGTATACCATAAGTAATCCAGTCACTGTGACAGTAATAATTGGATAAATTAACGTCGGTTTTAGGCCTTCCAACATTTGCGGGAAATTTTGGGTCATTGCTTTGATCCCTTGTGTAAGATATCCTGCTAAAAAACCAGCAATAATGCCTCCAATAAAACCGGATCCGCCAGATACAGCTAACATACCACCGACAAGACCTGCTGCAAAACCTGGCTTGTCCGCAATACTTCTTGCAATATACGCCGATAAAATAGGTACAATTAATGCAAAGGCACTTGTATTACCAATTTGCCACAAAACTGCCGCAAATTCATTGAAATGTGAACTTTCAGGTTTCATAGAATCAGGATGTATCATAAACACGATGGCCATTAAAATACCACCAGCTATGACAAGCGGCAACATGTTAGATACACCATTCATTAAATGTTTGTATATCGTTTGGCCTATGCCCAGCTTCTCAGATTGTCTCTCTTGTTGTTGGTGCTGATTGTCAGCTTTAAAGGGGTGTCTTGATGTGTCTAACGCTTGGTTTATTAAATCTTCCGGCCGCTTAATACCATCTGCCACTGGGACTTGAATGACATTCTTTCCATCAAATCGATTCATCTCAACATGAACATCGGCCGCAACAATAACACCTGTAGCACGCGCAATATCTTCATCAGTCAACTTATTTTTGACGCCACTCGCACCATTTGTTTCGACTTTAATTGGTACTCCCATTTGTTCTGCTTGTTTTTTGAGTGCGTCACGCGCCATATACGTGTGGGCAATTCCTGTCGGACAAGCTGTAACGGCTAATACATAAGCATCATCCGCACTGATTTCATTTACTTCTAAAGCACTTTCATCTGTCGCTTCGTCATCCGCTTGATTCATAATCGATAAAATCTCTTCAGGCGTATTTGCTTTTAATAATGCCGAACGCACAGACTCATCCATTAATACACTAGACAACTTTGCTAATGCATCTAAGTGTGTTTTTGCACCTGTTTCAGGCGCTGCTATCATAAAGAAAAGGTGTGCAGGTTGCATATCTAAACTGTCATAATCTACGCCCTCTTTGGACTTACCAAATGCAATTACTGGTGTGGTAACAGCTGCATTTTTAGCATGCGGAATAGCGATTCCTTCACCAACACCTGTTGAACTTTGACGTTCCCGCTCATGAATAGCATCTTTAAATGTTTCAATATCATTTAACTTTCCAGCTTCATTCAATTGTTGTGCTAACGCCTCAATAACCCCATCCTTTGTAGTTGCTGATAAGTCCATGGCTATTGTTTCTTGAGTTAATAATTCAGTAATTCTCATTAAACACCCTCCTCTGTTAATACCTTTACTTCTACTCGTCGCTTAAGTACATCAATTTCTTCTTTATTCGCCAAATCATCTTTAAAGGCTGTCGCAGAGCCCGATGCTATCGCCAATTGTAAAGTACCTTCTAGTGTTTGATGGGTTGCCAATCCTGCGAGAAACCCTGCTACTGTACTGTCACCAGCTCCTACTGTGTTTATAGCTTCTCCCTTTGGTGCAACAATGTGATATGCGCTATCTTGGTCAACATATATTGCGCCATCTCCACCCAATGAAACAAGGACAGACTGGGCACCTTGTTCAATCAGCTTTTGCCCATAGTGAAGAATATCTTGATGGGCCTCAATCTTAACCCCAAACATCTCTTCCAACTCTTTTAAATTAGGCTTAATCATTAAAGGTCTATAGGGCAAAATGGATTGCATTAAATGTTTTTCTGCGTCTACTACAAGCTGTGCCCCTGTTTGCTTAACGATTTCTGCCATTTCCGCGTAGATATCACTAGATAAGCTCGAAGGAATGCTCCCAGCTATAGTGACTATATCTTCCGCTTGCGTCTGTTTAATTTGATTGAATAAAAGGTTACGTTGTTCGTCCGTTACTTTAGGGCCCGGCGCATTAATCTCTGTTTCACAATGATCTTTTAATTTGACGTTCATTCGGGTATCATCATTGACTTGAATAAAATCCGTCTTGATTCCTGCTTCGCCTAACGCTTTTTCTATCATTGCACCGGGATATCCCCCAATAAAACCAAGTGCAGTTGCGTCTACACCTAACTCATGCAAAACCCGTGAGACGTTAATTCCTTTACCGCCCGGAAATTTTTGCGTCGTTTGAGCACGGTTGAGTTCCCCTTCTTCAAACCCTTCCATGTACATGACATAATCAAGTGATGGATTTAATGTAATGGTATATATCATATTTGACCTCCTAAAAATTCATAACGCTCTTCAAAGGCTTGAAATTGTTCTAATTCCATTGTGCTTGGATTGGTTATAATAATCGGTGCCTCGTCAGTTTCATGAATTGATGCAAAGTAAACTTGATTAAACTTTGATTTGTCCGCTAAAACATACGTTTGCTGACCTTGCTTCATGGCCATTTCTTTAATAGAAGCTTCACGTTCATCAGGCGTCGTCAAGCCTCTAACTGGATCAATGCCATTAACACCTAAAAATACTTTGTCAAAGTGATAATTTTGAAGAAAATGAATCGCACGTACACCCACTATTGCAAGCGTATTAGGTTTAACCTCTCCACCAATCATCAGCGTCTTTATATTTTCTGATAATAGCTTTTCAATATGTGTCAATCCATTAGTAACAACAGTAATGTCATGAGCATCAATGTATGAAATCATTTCGAGTGTAGTGGATCCTGCATCCAAATAGATACAATCCCCATCATTAATTAACTCAGCAGCTTGTTGTGCAATTAAAATCTTATCTTCTATATTTTGGGTACGTTTTGCTCCTAATTCGGGCTCTTCTGTATAATGTACTAATTTCGCCCCACCATGAACACGTGTTAATTTTCCTTCCTTTTGAAGCTTTGTTAAATCACGTCGTATCGTTGAAGCACTACTATGTGTGTTATTCATTAGTTGTTGTAATGTTAAAAATTGATGCTGTGATAAAGCATCCAAAATCAGTTTATGCCGTTTATCTGTTAACATAAATCCACCTCATTTCACCCCAATTATAATGAATGCGTTTTCAAAAATCAATCAATTTCACTCAACTTCAATCATTTTCATTCTCATTTAACTAAAAAATATTATATTTCAATCATTTTCATCCAAATATTCTAATATCATATACGTGTATGCCTTTTGATTAAGATAAACCTCATACAAAAAACGTTAGTGATAAAAGGTGTATCGAGATTGTCTCGTTTAAACCTTCACTAACGTTCTTTTTTCATTAATATTCATTTGGCACTATCACAGATGCTACTTTTGCTTTGCTCATTTCAATTAAATTCTGTGGCGCTAATCCCATCTGAACACCTCTATGTCCACCGCTAACAAACACTTCTTCTAATTGAACGATTGTTTCATCAATAACTGTTGGAAAGTGTGTTTTCATCCCAATAGGCGAACACCCACCTCTAATGTATCCCGTCACTTTTTTGAGATCGTGCATAGGCATTAATTGCAATTTTTTCTCATTAACTGTTGCAGCAGCTTTTTTCATATCTAAATGTGCTAAAATCGGAATGACAAATACAAAATGTTCATGCTTATCATTTTCTAATACTAATGTTTTGAAGATATGATTTACGTCAACTTGAATTCGCTCTGCTACCTGTAGTCCTTCTAGGTGAGTCTCTGCATCAACGTCAAACGTGCGCATGTCGTATTTAATTTTAGCTTTGTCGAGTTGGCGCATCGCATTTGTTTTTTTCGTCTTCATCGATTTACATCCTCTCTACACTTATAATGTCATCATTCGTTTAGCGACTTGTTCATCTGTTTGTGGCTGATCATACCCCATTAATTGTTGCGTCATCGATTGATGATTCACATGCTTTTTATTTAAAATGACATCACTAACTGTCTCTGCATTTGAAGCAACCCGGTCGATATTTGAAAGTGATTCAATATCAAAGTAAAAACCAACTTCTTGTTTATAATCATCCACATCTTCTGTTAACACAATAATCGGACAATTCAGGTGTGCATAATCAAAGATAGCAGAAGAATAATCGGTAATTAAAGCATCAGAAATTATATATAGCTCTTGAATATCAACAAGGCTATTGTCAAAGCAGTGTATGCGCGGATGCATATTTTGGTAGACTTTTTGCATGTGTCCTTCATTCGGATGGAGTTTAACAAGGATATCATAATTTTCAGGTAATAGACCTACTAGCGCCTTTAAATCTAGTTCAGAAACAGTATGTCTCTCCCCTTTACGCCAAGTTGGACAGAAAAGAATATAGCGTTTAGATGTGTCTTTGGTCAATAAATATTTTTCTTGAATATTTGAACGCTTTTCTTCATCATTTTGAAGTAATACACTATTCCTAGGTGCTCCATCATTCCAAATTACTAATTGCGGATGTTGCTTTAAGTTAAAGGCTGATGTAATCAGTGATTCATAATACTGCGATGACGATAATACGACATCCCATTTTAGCATTCTAGGTTGAAACATTTTTGATTGGTTCATACGTTCAGTCGAATCATTTAAATCATTGACCATTCGTTTCATTGGAAAGCCATGCCATGTTTGAATGACTTTTTGATCTGGGTGTTTTGTCAATCTATCCCATAAATTGCCATTGATTACGATATATCGACATTGTTCAAAAGCTTTAACATATGCTTTAGATCCGAACCGTACTGGTGTCATTTGATATGATCTAATCTCCATATCTACAAGTGCGTTAACTGAGCTCACGTAGATATGAGTATCAGGATAAAGACGTTGTACAGCTAAAGCAATATACTTAGGGTCTCCCGAAAAATTCTTCCCATGAAAAGACTCAATAAACACATGCTTTGCCGAGACCTGTCGCTTACGGTTTCGATATGTTTTGATGTTTGATTCAACTTTAAATAAAACGCTTCTCCCTTTTTGATATCCTTTGAATAATAAATTGTTTTGGGGTTTCGGGATATGGGGCGTTAAACGTTTCATACGTTTAATCGTACGTCCAATCACTCCTAAATAATAATAACGGTTAGCGCTCTTTTGAGGCTTTGTTATAGCGTCTTGATGGTGCTCTTCAGCTAATGACATGGTACGTTGAATCAAATTTTCCACACTATTATCCTTTGAAAATTGACGCTTAAACTGTTCAACGTCTGCTGTACGTTCAGATTGACTGTATGTTTTTTCAAACATCTCTTTTAATATATGGTAATCATCGTCAAGGTTTTTATTCATAAAACTTACAGCATAAAATGATTTATAAATAGATGCCAATACGCCGTCATCACCAGGATAAATGCACGCTCTATTGCCACTTCCTATTGCTTCTAATATTGAATACCCTAACGTTTCATAGAAAGACGTAGATAGATAAATATAGTCTTTCGGTATCGGTGTGTTAATATGAACATTGGTTTCTAATTGATAATATTGAATTAAGGTTTCATATAGCTCTAATGACGGCCCATAACCTTGCAAGTACAAATGCACTTGATGCTCACCCTTAATATGAACGATATACCTCATTAATCGAAGCGCATAAGATATGTCCTTCACTTGATCCTCAAACCGAGCTTTAATCATTAAATTTTGAGTGCGTTCCACTGGAAAAGGATTGAGTTCAATGTGATTGGTATTGACATACATTGGAAAAACAAATGGATATTCAAATCGCGCCTTAAATGCTTCAGCAATCTCAGGTGTACTCACACGTACCGCATCGATTGTCTCTAAAGCAAGATCTTCAGATTCCGCTATCATATTCAGCGGACCGTGTATTTCCCCTAAAATCGTTATATGATTTTGATAATACTTCACCTCTCGAGATAAATGAAAGAAATCTTCTCTCGTTAAAATGAGCATATCTGCATCAACAATAGATTTTAAGCCTTTGAAAGTAATCATATTGACTTTTTTTAGAAATGCGCCTGATTCCGAAACAAACTTATTAAGGTGACTTTGTCGAAATCCAACATAATTGATGTAAGTCACTTCATGGCCTGCTTCTATCAATGCTCGCATCATATTGAGATTACTGCGACTCGTCCCTCCTTTTTGGAAGATATGATAGCCTAATATTTTGATATGCATATTTTATCCGCCTCTCAATCTTGTCATGACGTATCCGTCTAGTCTATGTCGTTTTATTTCGATTCAATCCTTTTTCTATCCAAATGACACCACAACCTAATAACATAAATAGAATAGACATCATTAAAGGATATTCAATATTCACATCATATAAACCGCCTGCAATGAGCGGTCCAATAAAATTACCCATACTCGTAAAAGTTGAATTAAGTCCTCCTGCAAAGCCTTGTCTATGACCCGCAATATTTGAAAAGTAATTGGTCAACGCTGGTCTTATTAAATCAAACCCAATAAAAACAATAAAACAAATCAGCATGACATGCCAATACGCATGTGCATAAATCAATAAAAGTAAAATGACCGCTGAATAAATAAGCGCATATACAATGAAAGTGAGCTCACTCATAAATTGAATTAACTTATCAAATAAGAAGATTTGAAAGATGGCCCCCACTATACCTCCTCCTGTAATTGCAATTGAAATATCAGCAGGTTGAAAATTCATTTTATCTGCAGTATATAATGGAAATAAAGTCTCAAAAGCAGATAATCCAAATGCTAAGATTAGCGTTAATATGGCAGGTGTAATAAACATTTTAATGTTCAGCTTTTCAAGATGATGACTATCAAATTGTGGAAACCCTTGTGTTGTTTCACGCTTTGATTTATGCACAAAAGCAACTGTCCCAATAAAAGCTAAAAGCCCTAAAATCCCTGCAAATAAAAAGGGCAGACGATGTGAAATTTCGCCTAGAAAACCTCCTGCACCAGGACCTAATATAAAGCCAGCTGAAATAATGGCAGACATATAGCCAAAGTTTCGTGCTTTATCTTTTGCAGGCGATAAATCAGCAATCAAACCCGTTACACCAGGCATAACCATTCCCGCACTCATCCCGCCTAATACACGAGAAATGATAAGCAAATTAAAAGTATCTGCTATAGCAAATAAAAACTCCGACACACTAAATAAAATCAGTCCTATACAAATAATTAACTTCTTACCAAGTTTATCTGCAAGTGTACCTCCAAATGGGGAAATAATCATTTGTGCAAGTGCAAATGCTGCGACTAACACACCCAAATCTGTTCCCGTTAATCCTAAATCTTTCAAATAGACTGGCAATACCGGAATGACAAGTCCAATACCGAGGAACACTAAAAAGATGTTTAAATATAAAACAATAAATTGTTTGTTCACACAATCATCCTCCTCTATTAGACATTAAAATATTAGAACATTATATAACATCTCAAACATTTAATAAAGTTCACAACTCAAAAATGTAAAAACAACTATAAAATAGAATATGGTACATAGATTAACTTCAAACTATGAAAATATTTGAAACTTATAAATTATCATTGTATGCTAAAAGCCTCATCGCTTGAGGAGGTGTTAATCGTGAGAGCACGACATATCGTTCGTCTCATGTATATTATACTATTAACTACTATTTTTATTTTACCTAATTATTTCAAGTTCACATTGTTAAATATGACACTTGCCTATATTCCATTAGAGCTCGCTTTTTTATTAAGACTCTTTGTGCCACGACGTTGGTTCGAATGGCCGCTCTTTATCATTTATCTTTGTATTTTTACTTTAATGTTGCCGAATACGTTTTACATGCTCACCGATTTAATTCATTTAAATCAATTTAATTTCGCCTTTTTATCAGGGCTTGTTTTAACAGAATGGATTCACTTTACGATACCTATTACTTGCCGTAATGTTTGCAATGCTTTGTTATGTTCTAACAATCAATGAATTAAACCAACTCCCCTTTTCAAAAAGGACACGTATCAGTATCGTTACTATGATTCTGTTTTTAAATGGTCTAGGCATCTATGTCGGACGTTTTCTACGTTTTCACAGTGTGCATATCATTAATAATCCCTTTTCAATAATATGGTCTACTTTAAAATCGATTCATGCAGAGGCTATCTTATTTATTTTGATGATAACACTTTTACAAGCCTTTCTTTTATTATGTGCGAAAGGAGTACGTATGAAATCATGAATACGCTATTCATTTTTATATGCATGATAATGGCATTACAACTTTGTATAAGCTTTTTACTTTATCAAATTGATTGGCCTTTAATGTGGTGTTTGTTGTTAATTCTTTTACCTTTTGGAATAGGATTGTTTCTCATTCAAATCTTTTATTACGAACGTTATTATCCAAATTGGAAAGTCCCTTTCAAAACAAAAATACTTTTGAAATACATGTATATATTGACACTTTTTCAGTTTGTTGGCTTGTATTTAATGCTATTTGTTTTTTAAATTATCATAGACCTATTATTTTTTGTTATAAAATACGACATCATACTTTGTTCTTAACACAATTAAAAGTATACTTGTACAATATACAGTATTAAAAAATTAAGTTTATTGACTTAAAGGAGGTCAACTATGCAACGTTTTCATTCAGATAAGGTCGCTTGGCGAGATTTATGGGCATTTTTAGTTTACGTTATAGTTAGTGTTTTTTTGATTCCATTCATTTTTCATCTCTTTAGACCCTCTAGCCAAAGTCTTTCGAGTCCACTCATTCTAAATATGATGGGGATTATGACCGCACTTGCTGTGATTTCATACTTGGCATGGTCTCATAGACATCAACTACGTGAACAGATCAAAGTTCATTTAAGATATTTAAAAGGATCTTTTAAGCTGATTATTTTAGCTTACATACTTTATATGGTTGCTAATGCAATCACTACAGCGTTAATGAACTTTTTACCTGAACAATGGCAATTCACTAACACTGGTAATCAAGAGGCAATCAAAATCTTATTTGAAGATCCTAAAATTTTGCCTGTTGTTTTCATTAACATTGCTATTCTCACACCTATTATGGAAGAGTTATTATTTAGACATATTATCATCGGAGAATTAGGTAAGAAATTAGGGTTTATTGTCATGGGAGTTGTTTCAATCATCTTTTTTGCTGGCATGCATCTCATTCTAGCAGTTTCCCCATTTGAAGCTATACCATACTTATTAATGGCAACAATGTTTGTGGTGATTTATATCAAAAGTGGTCGTAACATTGCAGTTTCAATTGCTTCACATATGCTTGTTAATACGGTAGCGTTTATTGCCCTTGTTGTGCAATCCTATAGCTAAATAAATGAAGAGTATGATCGTAAAACGTCTCTTTTGAATCGACAATTTTGCATCTTACTCTTCATTTAAGTTATTATCTTTCTTTTGATTCACCTTTTAATGTTGCTCTTACTTTTTCCACTGCTTTTGCTGAATCTTGGAATTGTTTTTGTTCTGACGCGCTTAATTCTAATTCAATAATACGTTCTACACCTTTTGCGCCTAGTATGGTTGGTACGCCAATGTATAGACCGTTTAATCCATACTCCCCATCACAATAAGCAATTGTCGGTATCAATCGCTTCTGATCCATTAATATAGCTTCAATCATTTCATAAATGGCTGCTGACGGAGCATAATAAGCTGAGCCATCTCCAAGTAGTTGAACAATTTCAGCACCACCTTTTCGTGTACGGCTGACAATCTGATCAATATTATCTTGCGACATGAGCTCATGAAGCGGGACTCCATTGACATAACTATGTCTCACTAGAGGTACCATTGTATCACCGTGACCTCCTAAGACGATGGCTGTTACATCAGTGACTGCAATGTTTAAATCTTTTGCAACAAAAGTTCTAAATCTCGCTGTATCGAGGACCCCTGATTGTCCTATGACACGATGACTCGGAAATCCTGATGCACGATATACTGCATATGTCATAGCATCAACTGGATTAGTTAATACGATAATCGTACAATGCGGCGAATATTGAACAATCTTTTCTGTTACCTCTTTCATTACTTGCTCATTCGTTTGCACTAAATCATCACGACTCATTCCAGGTTGGCGCGGTACTCCTGCTGTAATAACAACTATGTCTGAATTAGATGTGTCACTATAGTCAACCGTCGCCTTAACATCTGTCTTAAAACCTAAAATAGCACTACTTTGTAAGATATCTAACGCCTTACCTTTCATAGCATTTTCATTTTTGTCTCTATCTACTAAAACGACATCAGCTATCCCTCTCATCGCCGTAATAAATGCTAACGTTGCACCCGTATGCCCAGAACCTATAATGGATACCTTTTTACGTTTCATATGTTTCAATCCCCCTATCATTTAATCAATTCTATTATAACATTAAAACGTAAAGAAAACGCCTTCAAAATGAAAGCGTTTCCCTAGTCTTTATTATGGCATTTTAAACATCATATATAGTAAAAAAGCAACTGCTAAAGACATGCATAATGTCATTACTAATAAATACAAAGTCGTACGTCCATATTTAAATAAAAAGGCAATAAACATTGCAATGACATTGTATACTGTAAAAATAGCAAAAAAGGTAACAAGCACAACTGGGATCGGTGAAAAAATGAAAACCAGTGCAATAATGATGCCGAATATGATATACGGTATTGCTATTAAATTACGCTCAAACCGACTTCTTTTTAATCTCTCAGTGTCATTCATTAAAATTTCTCCTTTTGATATACTGGCATGATTGATCTATATGATTATTACGAGTGTGATTTACGGAATATCATAACCTTGTGCTGCTGTATAAATATCAAACCACTCTTGATCATGCAAATCAATATCAAGTCCTTCAATAGCTTGTTCAACACGTTCAATTTGACTGGTTCCTAAGATTGGCATTATTTGAGCAGGATGTCTTTTGAACCATGCACTGATAATAGCACCTACCGATGTACTATGTGCCTCAGCAATCCTTTTAAGCACAGGCATAACTCGTTTTGACTTCTTATCTTGGCTGTCAAATAATTTTCCTCCTGCAAAAGGTCCCCACGCCATAATCTTCACATTTTCTTTATACATATCGTCTAGCAATCCGTTTTGGAATGCATCGAGATGATAAGGTGACATTTCAATTTGATTCACCGCAATATGGAACTTATCATCTTTGAGGCAGTTATTTAATAACTCATACTGTGAACGCTGAAAATTAGAGACCCCGAATGATAAAATTTTACCTTCTTCAACCAAATCTTTTAACGCATCCGTAATTTGACAAGGTTGCATGAGTGGGGACGGTCTATGTATGAGCAAACTATCAATATAATCCACATTCAATTGTTTCAACGAACGTTCAACTGAGCGCTTTATGTGACTTTTACTTACATCATATCGGTGGCTTGATTGATCTTTAAAAATCGTATTAGGCTGTACAATCCCACACTTTGTCACAATTTCTATCTCTTCTCGTAAATGAGGCGAATGTTTTAATGCATCACCAAACATACCTTCTACAGTGTAATGACCATAAATATCCGCATGATCCATCGTTGTAACACCATTTTCAACCAGTTGATTCAAAAAACGATTCATTTCTTGGCTCGCCATTTTCCATTGTTCTGCATGGAAAAAACCTTGAATGATTCTAGAATATTCAACATGTTGGTTAATTTGAATACGTTCCATAGCTATACACCCCTTTATATTCAATCTTTAGCTAAATTGTAACATATCTAGTTGATTTCTTAACTTAGCGGTATCAAGATGTTCACCAATAATCACAATTGTGCGAGGCTTATCCGTCTGTCCAACTGTATCAAATAAAGGTACTTGGTTCGCAAATTGTACTAAAATGGTCTCATTTGGCATATTTCTAAATGTCACAAAGCCTTTAAGTCTTAAGATATTGTCTGGTAAATTTAATATAAATTTCACAAATTCATCTTGATTGATCGGATTCTCAAATGCATACTTCAAACACTGATATTGAGCGTGAGCATGATGTCTATGATCCGACGTCACTTTCTGTAACTGCCCCATCTCCCCATTATCAATTGATTGTTGTATTTCACCAAATTGTGTGAGCGAAATAGCACAGTTTGGTGAAATTTTTCTTACTTCTTCAATGACCTTTTGACATTGTGCATCGTCTACGAGTTGATCCACTTTATTAATCATAATACGTTGGCTTGCACGTATCTGGTCTTCCATGAGTTGTTCTGTTTGTGTCGTTAGAGTATGTCTTGATAAAAATCTTAAACTATCAACAATACAAATCGCTTCCGGATAACGTACTATCCCTTCCAATGAATTATCTTGGCATGCCATTATAATATCGATTGGATTTGCAATTCCAGTCGCTTCGATTACGATTCGATCAACATTTTGCTGAACAAGTTGATGAATTTGAGCAACAAGGTCTTGTTGTAAATCACAACATATACAGCCTTGAGTCATTGATAATTGGATATCATATTGGTCTAAAATATGGCTATCTACATCAAAATCTCCAAATTCATTTACAATTAGGGCAACTTTCTCATCTTTTTTTAATAATGACGTCATATAATGTTTTAGGAATGTGGTTTTTCCGCTTCCTAAAAACCCATTAATAAGAATAATTTCGATTTGTTTTTTGAACATTTTATTGTACCTTTCATAAATAATCTACAAATTTGTTATAATGTATGTGTAAATCTGACTTTTAGCTTGATTAACTTTGCATAATCTTCTAAAATTACTGCATGCTATAATTTTAAAATAGCATAGATTTAAGAGGGAGCGACTTAAATCAACTCAATTATGGACGGATTCCCCATCCGTGATAAAGAGAAATACGGATCAAATGTTTGGAGGAGAACTAATATGTCTGACCATTTAAACTTAAAAGAACAAGTATGCTTTAGTTTATATAACGCACAACGTCAAGTTAACCGTTATTACTCAAATGCTATCTTCAAAAAGTATAACTTAACGTATCCTCAGTTTCTTGTTTTAGAAATATTATGGGATGAGTCACCCGTTAACGTCAAAAAAGTAGTTACGGATTTGGCACTAGATACTGGTACTGTTTCGCCATTGCTAAAGCGTATGGAACAAATGAATCTAATCAAAAGGGAACGTTCTGAAATTGACCAACGTGAAGTTTTTGTTCACTTAACGGATAAAAGTAAAGAGATGCAACCTAAACTTAGCAATGCATCACAAGAAGTGGCAGAAGCATCATCGTTAACTCCTGATGAAATCAAAGAATTAAATCGTTTACTTGAAAAAATCATTACTGCTTTTAGTGAATCGAAGTAATTCTTAAAGCATTTCAATAGCATTTATCAATGAAGTGCATGCTATTAGCTTTACTATAGATTTCCATTAACAGGGCAGTGTTAATTGATTCAAAATGAAGTTGGGACAAAGTTATTTAGGGCATGAGCAACATTCAAATGATAAATAAAAGATTTTTTTATTCTTAAGTTACGAATACGCTTTCAATAACCCTCTTTCATATCAATACGCGTTTTAAAGTATAAATACTTTGTCCCAGTTTCATCGCACTTAAGGTCATCTCCCTCTATTTAATATCCATCTTACCATTCTTTCTTTTTTTTAATTCTGACGGTGTGACGTCTTGAACGATACGACCTTCCTTTATCTCAATAATACGATCAAAACGATCTATATATTCAATGTCATGCGTTGCGACAACCAGTGTCTCAGCACGTTCATGCAAAAGGTTTATTATCATTTGTGTACGTGTGTGATCAAGACTATTCGTTGGTTCATCTACTAACCAAACGGATGCTTTTCGAATGAGGAGCCGTGCAATCGCTAGACGTTGAAACTCTCCCCCTGATAATGCTGTTTTGTCCATCGTGATAAGACGATTCAACCCAATATGAGAAAGTCCGACTTGATCTAATGCCCACCGACATGTATCGTCGTCAACTTCAGTTAACAAATTATCTTTAATTGTTCCATCAAAGTAGTGTGGATCTTGAAGTAAGATATTCATTTGTTGAAGATAATGTCTTTCATCTATTTCATCAACTTCCTTTTCACCAGCGTATATTGTACCTTCAGATACGTTATATAAGCCCATCAAAACATGTAATAGCGTCGACTTACCAGACCCTGAGCTTCCTACAAGTGCAACATGTTCACCTTTTTTAATCGTTAAGTCTATATTTTTAAGAATTGGTCGCTCACGGTAAGTATAATATAAGGCAACGTCTTTTAGCGTAAACAAAGGGTCACCTATTGTTATATGACTCATTTGATAATACGTTTGACCGCCCCTATTATGACGATATTTCGTAATTTCCTCAATTTGTTTTTGCGCTAAATCTGTTTCTCCCTTATAGTATGGAACTTGTGACATCGCGACCAATTGTTCTAATAACGTTAAAACCATTAAGATGATACTTGTCATATATATCGGATCTAGAACTTGATGTTTAATTTGATAAACACCTAAAATAATGCTCATCAAAAGTGCAATCATAGATACTAAATTCAGTATATAATTATAAAGGATATGAAAATTTCGCTCTCGGTGTTCTGCTTGATTCAATTGCTGTTCGGCTTTTTCTACACGCTGCTGAAAAAGCGCTACACTATTAAAGCGACGCAAGTCATGTTGTCCTTGAACTTGATTATAATAATGACTCATAAGGTGTTGCTGTTGGCGATTGACTTCCTGCTTAACCAATCGTGCTTGATATGCAACAAGTTTCGGCATGATAAGCAATGTCAGTAACATTGTAACACCAATAATCAGACTGTGTCCCCAACTGATATAGTAAAAAACAATCATCGACATCAGTGAGATAATACTAATTACAACAGGCGGATAATACACTCGCAAATAAATATTTTGTAGTGTTTCCACACTTGTCACCATACGGCCTAATAAATCACTTGCTCTGAAATGTCGAAACACATCCGGCACAATTGGACTGAGTGCTTGATACATAGTGACACGTACATCTCTCAACATTGTAAAAGTAGCCCGATGAGAATATAAACGTTCAAAATAACGTGTTATCGCCCTTAAAAACCCAAATAGTTTAACCGTCACAATGAGTCCCATTAAAGCGTATAAAGGCGCACCTAAAGCACTTTGAGTAATCATATAGCCACTTAAAAAGAACATCCCTAAGACAACCATCCCACTCAAAACACCTATCACAATAGCTATCAAAAGATCTCTATCCCATTTGACATTGATTTTTCTTTCATTGCTCTTTTCGTTCATGATTACAATCCTCCCTTCCTCCACTATGACTCTGGCCTTAAATCGACGCTAATCTTTGTATCGTCAGCATCAATACGGCCTTCTTTTAAATAGATTCGACGGGTGGCATTTTGAATTGTTTGTTGACGATGCGCAACCGTTAATCGTGTCGTGTCTATAAAATGCGTTGTTAATGTATCTTGAATCACCATTTCAGTTTCCATATCCAAACCAGTAAAAGGCTCATCTAATACAAGAAAATCTGGATTCATAATCAGTAGGCGAGCCAGTTCAAGTCGTCTCATTTCACCACCTGATAAAGCTTCCCCACCTTCTCCTATATACGTATCAATGCCGTTTTTTAATTGGTCAATCAAATGCATTAGCCGTACTTCTTCTAAAGCTTTATAAATAATAGTCTCATCTATGTCATGAAACATTGTTATATTTTCAGCTATTGTCGCATTAAATATATAAGGATGTTGTGATAAATAGCCAGTCCGTAAATGCGCTGTACTATAGGTGACAGTCCCTGAGTTTGGTGTGAGTTCTCCAAGGATTAACTGTACTAGTGTTGACTTCCCTGCACCACTTGGTCCTACTAAAGCGATATGATCACCTTCATAAATATCTAAATGAATATCTTGAAGTTGCCAATCACGGCTTTCAGAATAACTATAACGAACATCGTTAACACGTATCAAAGACGGTTGATTCGTCTGAGTCATTGGGCGTTGAATGTCATATCGTGGCAACTGTAAAGCTTCATCAATAACTTGACTTGCGCCTTCACTTTCTTTGCCCGTATGAAAAGCTTGTCCTAAATCTTTAATGGCATTGTAAAATTCAGGCGCCATAATGACAGCGATAGCAGCCACCTTAAAATTAATTGATTTAAAAACAATTAAGCTTAATCCGACCTCCAAAGCGACAATCCCAATACCCAGCATACTAATAAACTCTAGCATCAAACTCGATAAAAAGGCACTCTTCAGAATAATCATCGTTTTATCTCGAAATGTCGTACTTTCACGATGTACTGTTTCTACAGCTTCATGTGTACGATTGAATATTTTGAGCGTCACTAAACCTTTTGTTAAATTTAAAAAACGCTGACTAAATTGATTTAAAAATGTCATCTGATCTCTCGCATCATCACGCGTTTTAAGACCAAATATAATATAAAAAATTGGAATAAAAGGTGCTGTAATCATCATAATTAATGCAGTTTGAATATGTACAAACCACATCGTTACAATAATTGCTAAAGGTATCATCATCGATTTAAAAACTTGTGGTAAATAGACCCTATAAAATGGAAGCATCTCAGACAATGTATGTGTCGCTGTAGTAAGTCTTGCTGCCACATGCTCCTTATTTTTTTGTGTTAATAAAAGATGTCTTATTTTTGTACGAACACGATGACTAAGTCTTTCACCCATCAAATCATTTAAAAATGTAAATGTTGCACGCATCAACAACGCAACACACAAGATTAAAATAAGCCCCATCCAATCTGAATGTTGATCAAATAATAAGCGATCGAGTATCGTGCCAATCATAATATTTTGAGTGATTACTGATAACGCTAGAGCGATACATATTACCGCCATAAATATTGGGTAAATATAAAATTGACCCATCCATTTATAAAGATGTTTCATTTTGTTATATCACCTCTTTATAAGTAGTCATAACCATTATTGTACATGTTATAGGATAGTGTTTCACTCAAATGTACCTCTATAAGCACTAGAAAAGCATGTAATTTTGTCAGACTTTTGACCGAAATTATGATTTATTTTAAGACAGTTTTTGGGGAATTGTGCTATGATATGCTATATTGTAATTGAAAATTTAAATATAAAGAGGTTAATTTTATGCTATTTTTTGAATTGATTAAAGCCCTTATATTAGGGATTGTGGAAGGGTTAACAGAATTTGCTCCTGTCTCATCAACAGGTCACATGATTCTAGTTGATGATATGTGGCTAAAATCCAAATCGTTTTTGGGGCCTGAGTCCGCTTTTACATTTAAAGTTGTCATACAATTAGGGTCTGTGTTTGCCGCTGCTTGGGTGTTTCGACACAAGTACTTTGAAATGTTACATATTGGACAATATGCACCTGAGAAACAAGAGGGATTCCGTTCTAAACCTCGTCGCTTGAAGTTAACACATATTTTAGTTGGGATGCTTCCTGCTGCGATATTGGGCTTTTTATTTGATGATTTAATCGAAAAATATTTATTCAGTGTCCCTACTGTCTTAATCGGCTTATTTTTAGGTGCTGTTTATATGATTATAGCTGACAAATTCAGTCGCAGTGTACGTAAACCTATTAAAGTTGATAACATCACATATTTCCAAGCTTTCGTTATCGGTTTGTCTCAAGCGATTGCGATGTGGCCAGGTTTTTCTCGTTCTGGTTCGACTATTTCAACAGGGGTTTTAATGAAATTAGATCACAAATCTGCCTCTGACTTTACATTTATGATGGCAGTTCCTGTCATGTTAGGTGCAAGTGTCTTATCAATTGTGAAACACTTCAATTATATTGAACCATCTCATATTCTATTTTACATTTTTGGTTTTATCGCTGCATTTATCGTTGGCTTTATCTCAATCAAAACATTTTTAAAATTAATCCAAAACGTCAAATTATTACCATTTGCGATTTATCGTATCGTTCTTGTTGTTGTCATTGCCGTTGTTTATTACGGTATTATTAAATAACTTCAATAACGTATGTCATCACTAGACCATTTTTTGAACTGATGCACTTTATCACATGTATCAGTTCTTTTTTATAGCCATTCTACTAAAAATGTAGATTCAAAAATCACCAGTCGTTTGATGACATTACAAAATGGGTAGAATATTTAAAGTATCTCAACAATTGGAGGCAACGTTTATGAATAAAACAATCAAAACTATAATTAACGTCATACCTATTTTTTTAGTCCCTTTAATATTAGAACGTCAAAAAGCTAAAGCGCATCCAGATGTTCAAAACGTCAAAAACGCCACAATACGTACTTCAAAAACAGTTGCTCATAAAACTAGTGCATTCACATCTCATGTTAAAGATAAAGTTGTGACAAACTCAAGCGAAATCAAAGAAACCATGATGATGCGAAAACGACGTCACGATTACAATAAAGCAATGAAACAAGAAGCCGACCGTCAACGTGAACTTCGCCCTGAAAACGTACGCAAACGTGGTCAAAAATTGCAAAAAGAAAACCGTAATGAAATCAGCAAAATGAATAAAAAACTTCAAAAATCGATTGACAAGCGCCATAAAGAGGAACAAAAAGACATTGATAAGCGTCATAAGCAACTTCAGAAAAATATGGAGAAAATGCAAAAATATGAACGCAAAGTCGGCTATACCCCACATTCGCTCGATCAACAAACAGAAATTCTTGGCGAAAAACTTGAAAAACAGAATAAAAAAGAAGTTCAAAAAATGAATAAAAAACTTCAAAAATCAATAAAAAAACGTCATAAAGCAGAAGAGAAAGCAGCTCAAGATCGCCAAAAGCAACTCAAAAAAGATATGGAGAATAGCCATAAACACGATACTAAATCCAGTCATCATAGCACTCTTGATTCAAATCACCACACTACTCAAGAAGGTGCACACCGCATCAAAACATTATCAGAACTGAAGACTATCGAAGCACAATCCGGCGAAAAGCCGTATAGTCATTCACCTAAAACAAATCAGCCAACATCAAAGCTATCCAATCATCAGCACACTACTTCTGATGATGGTCTTGATCATGCTTCATTATTTGAAACACATTACCAAAATATGGCACAACATATAGCAGAAACTCAGCACACAGATCAGGATGAAGCGTTGAATCGTACATCTAAAAACTCTGTCAAAAAGCAAGAGCGCTAATGCGTATTCTTATCGATGGAGATGCCTGTCCTGTCATTGAATCGGTCGTAAGATTGACTTCAGGGACGGGCATTTTAGTTTATCTTTTCCGAAGTTACGATCACTATTCACTTCATATATATCCTGATCATGTACGTACGAAATATATCGATGGTGGACGCGATGCTGTCGACTTTACCCTTATTCAATATGTAACCTCACAAGACATAGTCATTACACAGGACTATGGTTTAGCCAGTTTAATTTTAAATCGAGCTCAATATGTCATGCATCACAATGGGCGACGATATACTCAAGACAATATCGAGCAATTATTAGCCCAACGCTACCACAACCAACAAAAACGCCGGAAAACTAAGCGTTATGGTAAAGGTCCAAAAGCATTTGATGACTCACAACGACGTCATTTTGAAGCTCAATTTCTAAAATTAATCCACGCAAATTAATCATTAACGTATCAATATATAGATGATATGTTATGATTTGAAGTGACTGATTAAATTATTTAGGAGGTTTTTGAATATGATCAAACGCGTAGCAGTATATTGTGGTGCAAGTAAAGGTAAAAATAAACACTATGTAGAAGAGGCTTATCAATTAGGGAAGTACTTCGCTGAACAAAACATCGAGCTCGTATTTGGAGCTGGGTCGATTGGTATTATGGGCGCTATTCAAGATGGTGTATTAGACAACGGTGGAACTGCAATTGGTGTTATGCCAAAACTATTAGATCAACGTGAAATTACAAGTCAAAAAGTGACTGAGCTCATACTAGTCGATAGTATGCATGAACGTAAACAAAAAATGGCTGACCTTGCAGATGCTTTCGTTATTGCACCTGGTGGGGCAGGATCTCTAGAGGAGTTTTTTGAAGTATATAGTTGGGCTCAAATTGGACTTCACCAAAAGCCTATCGCAATTTATAATATCAATCAATTTTATACCCCTCTCTCTCAACTCCTTCAGCATATGATTGAAGAAGGGTTTATTGATAAAAAATATGAACATTTAGCCGAACTTTACGACACACCTTCAAGCTTGTTAGAAGGGTTAAAAGAAGCTAAACCTTTTACGACTCGCACATATGATTAAGCCGTTTGGGACAATGTCATTGATGACTTTCAGTAAAAGCTAATATTGTTGCGAAAGCGATGAGCGTTTGAGCAGAACTTGAGCGATTCAAGATAATATTTCACAATTCTCAAAGAATCGCAAAGTTCTGTTGACTGCTTTCGAAACATTGTGTTGAAGTCCGCTTATTTGCTCCTAAAATCCGACTCACCCTACCATTTATAACACTTTTTGATACCTTACTTGTTTTTTTAGCGGATGGTAAGCGTTTAATTTAGGCTTTTCAAATTCATCATATTTTGACATACCAATTTTTTCCATCACTCGTATTGACGCGCGGTTTGATTGTGCTGCTATCGCATAAACTTCTGAGATTCCTTGTGATTGCGCATAGTCTAGTACTGCTAATGCGCCTTCTGTAGCTAACCCATTTTCCCACACTTCAGGGATTAAACGCCACCCAATTTCATAAAAAGGCAGTTCTTTAAAAGCATAATCGCTCGCTTTTGGAATATAATTCAAACCGATAAACCCTATCCAACTGTGCGTCGCCTTTAATTCGACTGCAAATAACCCTATTTGATGTTGTTCCAACGCTTGTTTCATAGCATGAAAATCCAATTCTGATTTCCGATAACTTAATAAACTAGGAAAATATTGCCGTGCTTTTTTATTAGCATTTAATTGTTGTAACCATAGCAAGTCATTCATTTCCCAGTCACGCAAATTTAAGCGTTCTGTTTCGATGTAGACTGTCACAGCCTCATCCCTCCCAAAACAAAACTAATATAATAAATAGGAGTAGGTTAAAATTCCGTTTTACAAACAGATTTTACTTCCCACCCCTATCACCTCATAGTACATCAGTTTAATTTTCATCGTACTGATATTTATATTTCTTTCAAAGCTTAAACAATTATGCTCTTGAAATATAGCTAATTAATTGCACTTTAACTGGGATTTCTTTGATACGATCCAAATTTTGACCTTTTTTCGTTGTAAACACTACATCAATCAAATCGCGTTTATGATTCAAACGATATGTCGCAACGTATGTTTCCCAGTCATGTTCAAAGTTAGGCTTTAACGCGATAGATCGATTGACTTCACTTGTTGAATCAATCATCGTGTAACCTGTAATATTTTCAAATTCACGGCCTAACTCAACTAAATTCATCTCACGACCTTCTAACTTTTCAAAACTTTTTTCATGCATACTTGTGTCCCTCTTTTCTCTACGTTCATATATGTGTTTTTTTACCCTATCTTTTAAATAATCAAACGCAATCATTTCGTTCAAGATTGCTTCTATTATTCTGTTGATACATCTTTTTTGTCATCCGTTTTTGAATTGCTATTTTGATGTTCATCTTGACTAGATTCTTTTGATGAATCCGAATCTTCATGCTGATTTTCTTTATCATCACTTTTTTCTTTGTCTGTTTTTGACTTTGAAGATTGACCGTGTTCTATGGCCTCTTCTGTATTTTTGATTTCTGAATCTAACTTTTCACTTTTTTCTTTAAGCTGTTTATTTTCTTCTTGCAGCTCTTTTTGTTCTTTTTCTAAAGATTTGATTTCTTCTTGTAGTTTATCTTTTTCATTGTTGCCACAGCCAGCTAAAACAAATACAGTTAGTATACAAATTATCCATATTTTCTGCATATTTTCTCTCCATTATTTCACTCAGTTACTTTTCATTTTAGCATGTTTCAATTGTCTTCGCATAACGATATTAATCTTCAATAATCTTAGTCATAATCACCTTTTGAGCAGTGTATCCTAGCTTTTGATTTAATTGGCGCATTTCCTCATTATCTACACGCACCGTACTCATAATCTGTTTTGCACATAATGATTGCGCCCATGATTCTATTTTCCGCTTCAACTGATATGCTATACCTTTTTGGCGATGCTTTGGATGGACATAGAGCGATTCAATGATTACTTGTTGCATTGGGGAATCAAAATGGGACCAAATGTAGGCTATCATCTGATGATTTTCGTCTAATTTTACTTGAATTAAATCGGTGGCGTATTTAAGTCGATGAATCATCATTTCTTCATACAACTTCACTGTTAAGCGTGATGATTTCACGGCTGTTGTGGGGTCATCATGTAATAAAGCAGCGTGTTTTTGTGCTATTTCATGGATGATATGTCTGTCACTTGATTGAAGGGTAATCATTCTATCACCTCCCTTGTTGATTTATCGTAAAATAGCCGTCATAATAGATACATCTTTAATCGTATCATTTATGAAGTGGGGGTGCTTACTATGAAAACAACAAACGAATTAACGAAAGAAAACAACGTCAAATCATTGCGTTTAAATAATACAGACCGACAAATTTTTGAAAGTTATATGACTTATGTTCGAGCGGACATGCGCGTCAATGCCCATGATTCAGAAATTGTTTTACAACGTATTTTAAGTCATTTATTAGAGGCTGAGGATAAAGGGATGCATGCGATGGACTTTTTTAACCACAATCCCAAAAAACATGCAATAGAAACAATCAAAGCACTACCTAACCAAACATTTATTAATATTTTTCGCTATATTTATAAGCATATTCTCTTTCTTTTCGCTATTTTTTGTTTCTTGAAAGGATTTTTAGGCTTTTTCATACAAGATACCCGCATCTTTGTATATACTTTCCCTATCACTTTTTTAATGGGGCTTTTTGCAACATTTCTATTTATATGGGGTTGCTTTAAAATGGTTCAACTCCAAGCCTTTAGTTATACAAGATGGTCTTGGTGGGCGGGATATATCATTTTAATTATGATGGTGATATTTATTTTTAACATCTTTTTCTTTCCACAAACATATCTACAATTTGGACCATACATCCATATTCATCATTGGATTTTTATAATTGTCTCCATTTTGATTATTCCTTTAGCAATGATTCAAGAAAGTCATATTCAAAACGATCCTGGCGCCTCTTGGAAATAGTTTGTATGCCTTTATACTAACAGACGGCTGAATTGAAGACTATGTTATCCCCTTCAATTCAGCCATCTCATCATTCTAATTAATCATGAATGCATCTATTACAAACCATATGATCATTAATAACATTACTAAGCCTTGTGCGAATACGCTTGAAAAAAAGGCTACTAATGACCCTACACTCGCTTTAAGTGCAAAGGGTATATCTTGTTTTTGAATCATCTCTATCACAAAAACAAGTATAAAAGGAATGACGATAACACCAAAGGGTGGAATAACAAAAGAGCCGATAATCACTCCTAATAAAGCCGCCCATTCTCCTTGTTTACTTCCACCAAATCTCTGAACAAAAAAGCGATTCATCATTAAATCAGATATAAATATAAACGCAGTCAACAAAATCATCGCAATCCAAAATATCCAAGAGAGCGTACCGTGATTGATGCCTAAGTCATATATTAAAAATCCTATCCATACAAATAAAACAGAAGGAATAACAGGCTTAATTAGGCCTATAAACGCTATTACAAATGAAATGATGATCAGTACGCTATAAATGAAGTTCAATACTGTAACTCTCCTTTCCTATGTTTGAACACGTTTTCGCGTAAATAAAATTAATACAAAACCGCATATAAGTGATAGTGCAGAAGCATAAAACACATTACCTAAACCTATCCAGTGACTCATTGCTCCACCAAGTAAATTACCTAATAATTGGCCCACTACCATTGCATTGGCAAATAATGTGGATGCATAACCTGGAAAACGCGGTAAAATGTCCTGAAAATAACTAATACCTATCCCTAATAAAACAGCTAAAAAGGCCGCCAAGAATATCTGTCCTAGCAACATCATCGCAACACTTTCAAAAATGCCTATACTTAAAAAGAAAAGACTACCTGATATTGCAGCATAAGCTAAAAGTGTTCGCGTTTGTACTTTGCTTGCAATCATACCTAATATAATCATAAATGGCACCTCTAAGCCCGCACATAAACTCGCAAGATGTCCGACATACTTCTCATCTTCACCTAAATATCTTGTAACATAAAGTGGCATATTTAACGTGTACATCCATTGGCCAATATGCAATAAGATAAAAGCAATAAATGGTACAATCAGATACGTTTGACGCAACATTGAAGGTGCGTTATCTTCTGTTGCTGCGTTACCTCTGACATGTGCTGTTGTTTTAACATCTTTAAAAAAGAACACTTGCAAAATCAGTGTCGTCAATATAATCGCAATCGTCCCCCCGAACAACCCGTTATATCCCCAACTTTGATTGAGTAAGTTTCCAACAAGCGGTCCAAATAAAAAGCCAAAAGAAAACATCGAACGAAGCACTGAGTTCGCAAATATGGCACGATCACTTGATGTAGACTGATTAATAGATTCTCGAGCCGATGCGTATAATTGCGGCATAGCTGGAGCGAATAAGCCTTGGAACACGGCATATAAAATAATAAATAACGTAATTGAATCAATAAAAAATGGCAAACTAAAACTTAAAGCGCCCATGAATAGTGAGAAAATGATAATCACTTTTCGATTAATAGGATGCGTATCTGAGAAGCGTGCTACAATTGTATTCATCGTAAATTGACTTAATGCTGCCAAAGCTAATAATAAACCAAATTGATTCGTACTCATGCCTAAAGCATTCGTAGCAAACAAAATAAAAAACGGGACCGTTACAGCTATCCCCATCCCAATAAACATCATATTTACAACAAACAATTTGTAGTTTTTAATCGTTAGTAATTCACGAAACATGTATTTCTCCTTCACTTTTTGACATCTGTTTATAAACCATAATTATGGTCATTAGATTGAACGAATGCTTTAAGAATACTAATAAATGAGCTTACCTGTGGTAATTGCAACATACTCATATCATAACTTAAATATGTTGAACGAATGAGCGACTGTTCCTCAATATCAACCTTTAACATTGTAAACTGCTCCGAATCCAAATCCTTAACCATAATTTCAGGTAGAATAGTCACACCTACCCCTGTAAGTAACAACGCTTTACAAGTCGCAACTTGATCCACTTTAATACGCGCATGATAATCTTGTGACATATGGTGGCGATACCATGTCTTAATTTGATTGATATAAACTGGATCCGCTTGAAATTCAATAAAAGGCAACTTATGTAACACATTTTCTTTATTTTTAGGATAAATAAAGTAATGCTTATCATCCATCAAATGATCATTATGCATATTCAATAATTGATTGCCTCGCACTATCATCATATGGTAATCGTTATGATGCGCTTTAATGTGCTCACTAGACCCTACTTGTAGTTGAATTTCAACATTCGGGTATTCTTCAGTATAGCGACTCAAAACTTCAGGCATCACAGTTTGTCCAATTAAAGAAGAACATCCAATTGACAGTGTTCCATTAATCGCACCTACATGCGCTTTAATTTTATCTTGAAATAAACGCTCTTGTTTTAACATTGTTCTTGCATGTTCAATAACCATTGCACCCTCAGTTGTTGTAATGAGTTGCTTTTTCGTTCGTATAAAAATATCCACACCAAAATGGCGCTCGATTGACTTTAAACGTTGTGTCACGGCAGGTTGTGAAATATACAAGCGCTCTGCCGCTTTTCTTAATGTTCTCGTTTCGTCCAAAGTAGTAAGCAAACGGTAATCATCAATTTTCAAAGCTTATCCTCCTCTACACAAAGAAACACTAGACTTTTGTCCAGTGTGCAGTTTTGACCTCTATTTTACACGCTGATTGACCCACATCAGTTTGATGCATTATCAAATGGCAAATTATTTATCCTTTTTTATGTGCTTGCGATTGATTTTTTTGTAGCAATATAGTGCCTTTTCCTGAATACTATTAAAATCTTCAAAAATTTGAACCATTAATTGATGCGCAATGATATAAGCTTCGTGATATTGTTTTTGTGTAATTTGTTTCGTTCTAAGTGCACGTTTTAAATCGTCTTCATCGACTAGCTCATATTGACCATTAGGTAAAACAAGCACATCCAAACATAAGTCTACCGTACGCGCTTTACCCTTTTGTGTAATATTTTTAAGATTAATATCAAAATAATATTGCAATGGCTGGCCTCGATCATTAAACATCACAGTCATACTGTAACGTTTCTTTTCTGGCAAAATCTGTAACCATTGATAATGATCATCCGCAACAATCATCCGTTCTCCTACAACAGTCACCTCTAAAGGTTCTCTTACTTTATGCATTGTAATTAAACCGATAATACCTTTGAACTTGTTATTATTGACCTTCACTTCAATATAATCATGATCTAAGAGGCGACGCCAGTGACGTTTATCTAAATATTTAATTTTCACAGTCACGATCCCCCCTTTTATTTTATTATATAAAAATAGAAGTTTAATGTCACTTCATCTATTCAATGACGACTCTTTTATGACGACTATAGCACGCCATACTTTTCAATATGCTTAATATCCTTCTTTGTTTAGCTATCCTTTTTCACAAAAAGCCCTTCAAAGTTATCACATATACGTGTCACCTTGAAGGGGCATCAAACTTCTCAATACTATTTATGATAATTCTACATTATGAAAGACATGCTGTACATCTTCTAAGTCTTCAAGTACATCTACTAACTTTTCGAATGTTTCTTGATCTTCTTGTGATAATTGTACTTCCGTCTGTGGTAACATTTCGAATTCAGCAACTTCAAAATCTTGAACACCTAATGTTCTTAATGCTTGTTGGACTGTGGCGAATTGATCAGGAGCTGCATAGACAATTGTTAAATGCTCATCATCTAGAACGTCACGTACATCAATATCTTGTTCCATCAAATGTTCTAAAACTGTATCTGCATCAAACGCTTCAAATGCAAACGTAGCTGTATGATCGAACATATATGCTACGGATCCAGACACACCCATGTTTCCACCATTTTTACCAAATGCGGCACGTACGTCTGACGCAGTACGGTTTACATTATTTGTGAGCGCATCAACAATTACCATCGAACCACTTGGGCCAAATCCTTCATATCGAAGTTGATCATAATTCTCTTCTCCGCCACCTTTTGCCTTTTCAATGGCTCTATCAATAATATGATTTGGTACATTATATGTTTTTGCACGTTCTAAAACGAGTCTTAATGATTGATTTGATTCTGGATCTGGTTCACCCGACTTAGCTGCTACATAGATTTCTTTACCAAATTTCGCATAAATTCGACTCGTGTTTTTATCTTTTTGAGCTTTTTTCTCCTTGATGTTATTCCATTTACGTCCCATGATTCCATCTCGCTTTCGCATACTTTTTTCAATATGCTTTATTATACATTGTTTTTTTTCATTTAATCAACAGTCTCAATGATGTACGCTTTTAAAAATATAAGGAATCATCTCTTTCGCATATTCACTATTGTCAACATTGTATATCAATAATCGTCCATCTTGATATAATGTCATATCGTAATCTTTATATCTTAATCGTTTGATAAAAGGATTTTGGATTAACGTAGATACCTCTTCTTGCAGAGGGGCTTCAAAATAGTCAGCCTTTAATCGAATTTGATACACACCGCCGCATAACAGACGCATCTCATCTAATTTCGTTTGTGCAAGTCGTTGATAAATATGTTGGCCACACACTGCACAGTCTTCCTCTTTAAGTGATTGTATCGAAGTTCTGCGCATTGTTCCTTTAAATATATCAGTTGTAACCATTGTATATGAGAATGTGTCATGCATGAGATAATAAAATAACTCAGACACAACAAAACTACTTGCCAAATGTACAGCAGGTGGCAGTACGCCATATACATCACAACTTTCCATCGTTTCTGGAACATCTGGCATCACGCAATGTAGACACGGACCATCTTGATCAATCGGAAATACACTGACCTGACTTCCAATCACAGCCCCATATATATAGGGAATATTTAATTGGCGTGTTGCTTCATTGATTAAATAACGTGTTTCGAATTGATCGAGCCCATCAAGCACAATATCTGGCTTTACTTCTTCTAGTATCCCAATAATATTTCGGGCTGTGATTTCTTCATTTAAAGGATCGATTTCTACTTCATGATTCATCGCAACTAATCGCTTCTTTAATGCGAAAACTTTCGGCATCATCTCCTCTACATCAGCTTCAGTATAGCCGCTTTGTCGATGCAGGTTGGTTAAAGATACAATATCTTTATCAACAATTGTCAGCTTTTTAATTCCACTACGCACAAGTTGTTCAGCTATACCGCTTCCCAATGCTCCAACTCCTATAATAAAGGCATGTAGTTTTTGAAGTTTTTGTTGTCCTTGCTGACCAAATGGCGGAAATTTAACTTGTCTATCGTATCTATCCATTAAAGAAACCCTAACCCCTCAGAAGGACTAGATTGTACTGCATTATATTTGATAGGAATTCGTCCTGCTTCATAACTTAAACGTCCCGCTTCAATCCCCTTTTTCATTGCCTCAGCCATTTTAGCTGGATCTTTAGCACGCGACACTGCAGAATTTAATAAAATAGCATCTGCACCTAACTCCATCGCTTCAGCACAGTCTTTAGCAGAGCCAATCCCTGCATCAACAATAACCGGAACTTGGCTTTTTTCAACAATATATCGTAAGTTAAGCGGATTAGAAATTCCTCGTCCTGTCCCAATCGGAGAAGCTAACGGCATAATCGCATGTACACCTAGTTCTTCTAAACGTTTCGCCAAGACAACATCATCTGAAATATAAGGACAAACAATATATCCTTTTTCTAATAAAATTTCACAGGCTTTATATGTTTCAATAGGATCAGGTAATAAAGTATCATCATCTCCAATGACTTCAACTTTTATCATGTCACAAATCCCAGCTTCTTTCGCTAATTCAGCTATACGTACCGCTTCTTCTGCTGTTTTTGCTCCGGCTGTATTTGGAAATGTAATAAATTTGTCAAGGTCAACATTAGCTAAAGGATTCGGTAAACTTTTGTCATATAAACTCATACGTCTAACCGCAAATGTCAGCACTTCTGTTTCCGAAGCTTTTATCGCTTCTTCCTGAACTGTCTCATTATCAAACTTTCCAGTACCTAAAAACAATCTTGAATTAAACTCTAAATCTGCAATTTTAAACATCTTATCCGCCTCCAACAAATTCTAAAAGTTCTAATCTATCATTTGGTCTTACTTTTGTAGTTGACCATTCTGAACGCTTAACAACCTTCGCATTCAGCTCAACAGCCATACGTTTCGCTTCGATTTCAAAATGATTTAATATATCTTGTATCGTTGTATGTTCTTGAAATGTTTGTACTTCTCCGTTGACAATGACTTCCACCTTCATCCCCCTCTCTCATTCCATAATTTCGATAATTTTTGCACATTTTCAAAATTCTCGTTAAAAATACTCCCGATGCAAGCAATACCTCTAAATCCTTCCGATAATCGTTGCACTGTTTGGCAATTAATCCCACCAATCGCAACCAGTGGCAAACCTACTTTAAGCGCTTGTTCTACTTCTATTAACGTCCTCGGTTGTTGATTTGGTTTGGAAGCTGAATGGAATAAATGACCAAACATGCCAAAATCAATATGATGTTGCATCGCTTGTTGTATAGATTCAACTCGATGCACAGACATACTAACGGAAAAATCGGGATGTCGTTTTTTGGTTTCAAAAGCAGCTGGATCCATTTCTCTAAAATGAATACGTCTCACACCTAATTTTAATGCTAGTAAGAGATTAGAGTGGATGATGATTTTTTCTTTAGGAAACCCTTGTTGCATAAGGCCTCGTACCCAACTTAAAAGATCATCTTGTTCCATTGGCGTTCTTAATATGACGCCATCAATGAATGGCTCGACCTCCTTGAGACGATATTGATGTATTTGTCTTAATGTTTGAAAAGGTGTGACTGCTATCATCACTTTGACACCTCCTTGAATACAAATAAAAAAGCTACTTCTCTAAATAAATAGAAAAGTAGCTGAAAGCACGACGAAATGCCACTTTCCTACGCCAGTGCGAACTGGATCAGGTTCAGGAATTTCGAAATAACACATTTCGATCTCAGCCATTAATAATGGCACTTCCAGTGGTTTAATATATGTTTATAAAATTTACCTTTTGACCATACGAGCTAATTTTAACACGTATCGTATAATACGGAAAAGGTTTAAGAACAAATTAAATCCCATTTCGCGAGGAGAGAATTGCCCTCTTTTTAGACGATTAAAATCATATAATGTATATAACAAGAAGAGTAACACACCTACTATCGCTATCACAGTATGCAACATTGGATTATGTATAAACCAACTGATTATACTCATGACAATCAATACGATGAATGTTACAAACAAATATTTTCCCATATTAGAAGCATCTTTAATGAAAAAATAACCGATGAAACCAAATACGATAAATCCTAAAACAGCTATAATGACATTTTGAATCAATAGATTAGATCCTAAATCTTCTATAGTATACATCAATGTAGCATATGATAATAAACCTGAAATAATTGTATAAATATGAGACATAATAATACCACTAAATCTCGCACGTTGAACTACCATTGTGACCAAAATCAAAACCAATAATCCTATAGATAACGGCTTCCGCCATTCTATAGGTAAAAACTGCCCTAAATAAACAAAAACACCAAAAATCATCCAATAATACATAAAATAAAGCCAAACCTGACTATACTTCTTTTTTTGATTCTCATTGCGCATAACATGTCACCTTCCTTTAAAATAATACCCTTCATACAATATTACAAACTGTTTAATGTTCTGTTATGGGTTATCTATCATTCATTACCAAAACACTTATAAAATCAATTTAAGTTAGAGATTCAATTACAAAAAATATTTATTACAATATTACATATTTGTAACAACTCCCACAAATATAAAATTCTTTGTTATGATGAAAAAGAATATTTTAACGAATCAACGTAATTGCAAAACAACTTTTAAGGAGGCAATACATTGAAAAAATTAGCATTCGCACTTACAGCTACTTCTGGTGCTGCAGCATTACTTACGCAGCACGACGCTGAAGCATCCACGCAACATACCGTACAATCGGGTGAGTCTTTATGGAGCATTGCTCAAAAGTACAATACATCAGTTGATCACATTAAACAATCAAATGATTTATCAAACAACCTTGTATTCCCTGGACAAGTCTTAACAATCGGAGGCGAAGGACAAGGGTCAAACGAAGCATCACTTAATTCCAACGGTACACATGTTGTTTCACCTGGCGAATCTTTAAATGTGATTGCTTCAAAATATGGTGTCACTGTCCAAGATATCATGAACGCTAACCAACTTAGCAATTATTTAATTCACCCTAATCAAACATTAACCATTCCAGGTGGATCAGGTGGGGCCTCACCTTCTATTTCAAATGGCCCTTCTAACGAAACAGTTCCGTCACCTGGAGGGTATACAACACCGACATTCAATGATCAAAACCTTTATGATTGGGGTCAATGTACATGGCATGTATTCAATCGTCGTGCTGAAACAGGACAACCTATTAGCACTTATTGGTGGAACGCCGATCATTGGGCAAATAACGCTGCTAAAGATGGTTACAGTGTTGATCATAATCCAACAGTAGGTTCTATTATGCAAAATTACGAAGGTCCAGTGGGTCATGTCGCATACGTTGAACGCGTAAACAGCGATGGCAGTATTTTAATATCAGAAATGAATTATAATACACCGCCAGGTACAATGGATTATCGTACAATCCCAGCATCTGTAGCTTCTTCTTATAATTATATTCATTAATCATTATAAAAATGGTAACAGAACGACCTTCATCGTTGTGTTGCCATTTTTTATACTTCAAAATTATTACAATATTAATCCTCTTTTAATAAACACCTATTTTTTACAAAGTTTATAGTTTTATCGAGTATTAACCTAATATCAATCCCTATATATATTTTCTTTAATCATCATCATATTTTTAATATTAATTTTTATAAAAATTACAGAAATAATAAAAAATATATTGAAAATCTTTTTTATTATTAGTATTCTTATGATACTGGGACATGGCTCGTTATATCTCAAAAACTAACATGTTGTTTTCAGTCAATAGGTGTTCAATAGCTTTATTTGCTGTTCAAATTCTACATGTTTTTGTCCCAGCAAAAAATAAACAAAAGATAAGGATGATGCAATCTATGTTTACGAAGAGGCAAAATGATCATTTAACACGAAAGCGTTACGCGTTACGAAAGTGTGCTTGGGGCTTAGGTTCTTGTATCATAGCTACTCAACTTTTCTTATTTGTTTCGCCTGCTAATGCTTCCGCACAAACTACTGATCCTATCATGACAAACACAGAGCAAAATTCAAAGTCTTTAGAAAATAATAGCACTCATGAAAATACGGTTTTCAATCAAACTACTGATTCAGAATCTACAGTTGAAAACCCCCAAAACGATACAACGAAAAACCTAGATGATTCTCAATTGCGAGAGGCGTCAACATCTGTTGATAACACTTCTGAACAGAGTGAATCGTCTTCTGATACACCTGTTGAAAATCAAAATGATACTGACAATTCTTCTGCTGATGCTTCTGTTGAAAATCAAAACGACACTCCTAGCAATGATGAGTCTTCTGATACACCTGTTGAAAACCAAAATGACACTCCTAGCAATGATGATTCTTCTGCTGATACATCTGTTGATAACCCAAATGACACTCCTAGCAATGATGATTCTTCTACTGATACACCTGTTGAAAATCCAAATGACACTCCTAGCAATGACAATTCTTCTGATACATCTGTTGAAAATCAAAATGATTCTCCTAACCATGATGATGAGTCTTCTGATGCATCTGTTGATAATCAAAATAATTCTCCTAATCATGATGCTGAGTCCGATGTTAAAGATCATGATAAGGAACTATCAAATATTGAAGACAATCAAAAACCCGCTAACAATGATACTTCACAAGTCAAAAAGACTGTCGAATCAAATTTAAGAACTGCAACTCAAAACAACACAACCGATGAGAATAAAGAAGAAAAAGTAGAAGAGAATAAGGTACAACAACATCAAAACAAATATCCGATTATTTTTGTTCATGGGCTAGCAGGCTTCTCTTCTGACAATCGCCCACTCGGTTATCCAAGTTATTGGGGTGGTTCGAAATATCAAGTGATTAAACGTTTACGCGAAGAAGGTTATGACGTGCATGAGGCCAGCGTTAGTGCGTTTGGTAGTAATTTCGATCGCGCTGTCGAATTATACTACTACATTAAAGGTGGTACGGTAGATTACGGTGCTGCACATAGTCAAGAAAAAGGACATGAACGCTATGGTAAGACATATGAAGGGGTCTATAAAGACTGGAAGCCAGGCCATAAAGTCCATTTGATTGGCCATAGTATGGGGGGAACAACAATACGTATGCTTGAAGAACTTTTACGTAATGGCTATGACCCTGAAAAAGACTACGGAAAAACAAACAACTCTGAAGTGTCCGAACTCTTCCAAGGCGGACATGATAATATGATTGCATCTATTACGACACTAGCTACACCTCACAACGGTTCCCAAGTTGCCGATAAATTAGGCAATAAGGACTTCATTCGCTCCCTCGTATTCAGACTAAGTAGCCTTGTAGGGACAAAACATAACACGTTTGACATTGGTTTAGGGCAATGGGGGCTTTCGCAAAAAGAATCAGAGTCTTTAATTGATTATCTTAAACGCATTGAGAATAGCAACTTATGGGATTCAGACGATAATGCCTTTCATGATTTAACAGTAGAAGATACTGTAAACCGATTTAATAATCAAACATCAATTAACCCCAATATTGTCTACAATACGTACACAGGATCAGCAAGTAAAGAATCACCTATTACACATCACCATCGCGCTACACCTTATATGTTTGGATTACTACATGCGGTAAGTTTCCTCATAGGTAACGATAAAGACCCAAAATGGCGCGAAAATGACGGAATTGTTCCAGTTATTTCTGCATTAGCGCCATTCACACAACCTTTTGTGAAAGCTGGTAGTACGATTCAAAAAGGCGTGTGGCAAGTCCATGATGTAATGAAAGGCTGGGATCATGCTGACTTTGTTGGATTAGACTTTTTTGACATTCGTCGCACAGGTGCTGAATTAGAAAAGTTCTATCATAGTCTCATGGATAATATCAAACAAATTGAAGCCATTGACACACCTGCACGTCAATTAATGTCAGCTTGATTTAGGAGCTGGGACATAAATATCCCAGTAATCGAAAAACTTCGAGATTTTCGTAAGCATTTACGAAAAATCTCGAAGTTTTTCCTTATTCTTAATATGTTTAATTTTATAAAAATACATTTAAAATCAAATAAAAAATACCTGCAATAATAGCAGTAATCGGTAAAGTAATGACCCAAGTAACAATCATGCGTTTAGCTGTATTCCAATGCACACCTTTAATACGATTAGATGAACCTACACCTAAAATTGATGATGAAACAACGTGTGTTGTAGAAAGTGGAAAATGCAACCAAGATGCTGTGAAGATTGTCAATGCTGATGCTAAATCAGCTGATGCGCCATTAGCGGGACGAATCTTCATAATATTGCCACCCACTGTTTTAATAATTTTCCATCCTCCAATTGCTGTACCGAGCCCCATTGCAGCTGCACAAGAAACTTTAACCCATAGCGCCGGCTCTACACTCGTTTGCATATTTGCAACAATTAATGCCATAGTGATAATCCCCATTGATTTTTGGGCATCGTTCGTACCATGTGAAAATGATTGCAATGATGCAGTAAAGATTTGGAAAAAACGAAAATTACGATTGGCACGTGTTAGGTTTGCGTTTT
Source organism: Staphylococcus felis (assembly GCF_003012915.1). NCBI lineage: Bacteria > Bacillati > Bacillota > Bacilli > Caryophanales > Staphylococcaceae > Staphylococcus > Staphylococcus felis. Next base: position 284,884 of record NZ_CP027770.1, read on the forward strand.
TAAATACCTTTTTGACAATTGTGTAAATAATAAATCCTACAATAAAAGCGATAACAGGTGATAATATGAGCACTAACACTATTTTTGTAAATCCTTGATAGTGCAAAATATTAAATGATCCCGCTGAAGCGATTGCAGCACCTGCGATAGCACCGATAAGCGCATGCGATGATGAGCTTGGTATGCCATAATACCAAGTCAATAAATTCCAAACAATGGCCGCTAATATAGCCGCTAACACAACTACTAATCCATTATCTAAAGTAAACGGGTCGACTATTTCTTTTGTAATGGTTGAGGCAACACCTGTAAATGTCAATGCACCAATAAAATTCATGACAGCTGCTAAAAGAATCGCATGCCTCGGTGATAATGCACGAGTGGACACCGCAGTAGCCACCGCATTTGCCGTATCATGAAACCCATTGATAAAATCAAATACTAACGAGAATATGATAATCGCTACAGTTATAAGCATTAAAAACTCCATGTATAAGGACTCCTTAGCTATTTTTCATTATGATTGTTTCAAAGTTATTTGCAACAGCTTGACAACGATCTGCAACATTCTCTAAGCTCTCATATATATCTTTGATTTTGATTAGCGTCATTGGATCTGTTTCACTATTAAAAATATGTTTAATAGATTGACGTAATATGCCATCACAATTTGTTTCATATTCTTTAATATTAATAGAGTGCACACGCATATGAGATAATTTTTTCTCAGTCAATAACCCAATGGCAAGTTTCATTTCACCGATTGCCTTTTGTATATTGTCAACAAATTCAGCCATATACTCATCTGTATATTCTATTGAGTACATTTCAAACATAGCTGATGTTTCTTCCATAGCATCTAAGACATCATCAATTGCATTGCATAAAGACATAATATCTTCGCGTTCAATTGGTGTGATAAACGTTTGGTTTAAATCTGTAATCACTTGATGCATTAAATCATCGCCATGTGATTCATAGGTTTTAATATTATCAGCATAAGCTCTTAAATCAAGATGAGTATTGAAATCCATTTTTCCAAACTCTATTGCCGCTCGATCTAGATTAAAAATCATATCCTCAAGGCGCTCCATGAACTTATCCTTTTTTTTCCTAATCATTCGAAATCCTCCGTTCAGTGATTCAAAGACCACTATTTGTAAATAGACTGTTTCTTTAATTATAATTCAATATTAAATTTTTGTTAACTTATACATTGCTACTTTCTTTATAGATGTCCCATAAACGCCTATATATTAATAACAAATGCGCTGTCTTAATACCTATTTGAAAATATCACAATTTTTCTTTATCTACAATTATATTTACAAAAAATTAACATTTTGTTTTCTTAACATATAAATTCTCTAATTTAAGATGACTATTTTCATCATTTCGTATATTTATTATAATAATTGTTAAATCTTCATGTCTTATATATCAAGCTATTTAAATATTTATATACTATTTAAAGCATATTTTTAAATTACACTTATTTTGAGTTTTTTATATTTTTAACTGTTTAAAGCGTGATAAGTTAATATTATCGTTTGTCCACTGAACAATATGAAAAATAAAAGCAGGACTGAAAATCAAATTCGATTTTGTAATCCTGCTCTAACAATTATTAAATTTTACTTAGACTTCAAAGTCATACATTAAACACGAAATTTAACAGTTCTTTTAGTATGCACATAGGCTATAAGTGCAAAGATAAAATAGATAGCTGAATATATGCCTATCGCTATATATACTAAGTTCAACGTAGGCGTAAAAGTTAATGTACTAAATGCTCGCGCTGCAAAATAAGCGTGGCCGATACCTACAAGAAGAGGTAACCCAAAATTAAAAGTCGTTTTTAACACAAATCCTTTTGTCATATCTTGGTCTGTATAACCTAACTTGCGAAGAATTCTAAAATGATCAATTTCATCTTCAATTTCATCCATTTGTTTGATATAAATAATACATCCTGCTGCAATTAAGAATACAACTCCTAGGAAACTAGTAATGAATAAAAAGATATTCGCACTTTGGTTTTGTGTATGCATTAACTCTGTTCTTGATTGTGCTTGATGTTTACCTAATGATGCATTGATTTGCTGCGCTTCAGCTAATTGGTTGTGGTTTTTAAGTTCATAACCGACTTGGACATTCACATGTTCACTGTCATTTGGTATTTTTGACTTAAGCGCTTGGTAAGTATCATCATTAACGATTCCTACTAACATGCCATAAGACGCTTCGTACGAAAAGTTAAACTCTTGTGAAACATCACTGACATTTACATGTTTAGTCATATCTTTAGTGCCTATTTCTAAGTCTTCACCTTTTTTTAATTTGCTATACATCAACTCAATCTGTGATACATTAACTAATTTAATCTGATTGGCGTTCATCGATTCATGTGGCATACCTTGGTCACTTACGATTTTGATTGATCCAATATTTTGATCAGAATGTTTGTGCTTAAGCTCTGGTACCGTAATAAGTTCATTTCTAATTTTATCAAATGCGATTCCTTTTTGAGTCAATTTCTTTTCGAACTGATTTGCGACATGATCATCGTAATACGTAAATTCATGCGGTGCTAATGCATTTGTATTATTTTCAATGCTCGCTTTAGTAAGGGTAGCAAAGGCAAGTATCGACATTGTAACAGCAGAGATAATCGCAATAATCGTCAGTGATAACGCATTTTTCTTCATACGATACATTACAGAAGATGTAAATATAACATCAGTAATGTTAACTCTTCCATCCTTAGAAAGTTTTAATGTTTTAAATATAATTGAAACTGTGCTTCTAAAGAAAAAGTATGCGCCTAATACCGTTAAAAATAATATCACAAATATAAGAATGAATAATAATTGAATCACTCCTCTATTAAACATAACAGTCGATAGGTAGTAACCCGCTACCATCATCGTTATACCTAATACTCCTAAAACAACCTCCATTTTAGACACTTTAGAATGTGTTGCTTCTGATTTATGTTGAACGTTTAACATTTGCACAATTGAATGTTTACGCAAGAATAGCGCACTTTGATACATTATTAAAATCAAAGCAACTATCATTAATATTAAAGTCATCCAAAATGACATCGGTTGAAAAGTAAAACTGACATTTACCGGTAATGAAAGGACTTGCTTTAGTATAAGCAATAAAAAACGCGAACCTAATGTTCCTAGCAAACTCCCTATACACAACGTCGCAATAAATATAGCAACTTGTTCTAAAAATAGCATTCTCCAAATATCCCGTCGTGTTAGACCTATGAGTTGGAATAAAGCAAAGCTTCGCGTACGACGCTTTAAGAACAAGCGATTCGCATACATTAAGAAAATAACGATAATAACAAAAAGAAATTTTTCACCAATCCCCGCTGCTGTCACAATCATTTCCGTATCTGTTCCTTTTGATACACTTTCAGAATATTTCAGTGTATCAAAACTAAAAAACATACCTACACTAATGATTAGAGAGAGTAAATAGATACTATAATGTCGTAAATTTTGACTTAGGTTTTTTAAGACAATATGATTAAAACTCATATTTAACACCACCAAGTACACTTTGGTTTTGAATAATTTCTTCGTAAAAATGTGAAATATCCTTATCACCTTGGTAGAGCTCTGTGTGAATTTGACCATCTTTTAACATAATCACTCTATTTGAATAACTAGCAGCAACAGGATCGTGTGTAACCATTACAATTGTCGTATTCATCTTTTGATTAATATCTTCTAAACGCTTCAAAAGATCTCTTGCACTTTTAGAATCAAGTGCTCCTGTTGGTTCGTCGGCAAAAATAATAGCAGGATTTGAGATGATTGCACGTGCTGCTGCTGTTCTTTGCTTTTGTCCTCCAGAAATATCACTTGGATATTTTCCACTCAACTCTGTTATACCGAGCGCTTCTGTCACAGCTTTGTATCTTTCTTCTTGCTCTTTAGTACTTAATTTTTGAATAGACAATGGCAACATGATATTTTCACGTACTGTCAATGTATTCAAAACGTTATAATCTTGAAATATAAAGCCTACTTCTTCTTTTCTAAGATTGGCTAGCTGACGATTTGACATCCGCGTTATGTCTTGTTGATTGATTTCTATTTTACCACTTGAAGCGTAATCGATAGAGCTTAAAACATTAAGCAAAGTTGTCTTCCCCGATCCAGATGGTCCCATAATAGACACAAATTCTCCTTTAGACACTTCGAAATTAATGTCTTTTAATACTTCAAACGATTGTTTAGCATTGCCGTAAACTTTTGTTAAATGACGCACTTTTAATACTGACATCGTGTCACTCCTTCTTTAATATGTTAATTATATTTTAGAGGATTCATTACCATTTATCGTTTGAATGACATGACAAAACGCACATCCAATGTGACAATGTTGTCACTTGGACATGCGCGCTATCATGTCGTTAGGTTTAGAAAATGTAATGGTCACTATCGTCCCTACATTTACTTGCGATTGCACATCAATTTGCAGTCCCAATTCATCTCGTACTTGGTCAACAAGGTAAAGGCCCATACCTGATGCAGTGGCTTCATATTTTTCCCTTGTTGTTGTAAACCCATGTTGAAAAATCCGTGGTAAATCATGTTTTGGAATACCACATCCACGGTCTTCAATATAAAGTGCAACATGCTCATTTTGGCACATACTTTGTATCGTAATAATGTCATTTTTCGAATATTTAATTGCATTTGAAATAAACTGCCGAATCACCATACGAAACCATCGTTTATCAGTATCAATCGTAACATCTTCTGGTATGTCAATTTCAAAGCCAATTCCTTTATTCATGCTAATATGTCTCGTTTTACTTACTTCTTCTATGACAAGTGGTTTTAGGGCTGTTTTTTCAAAATATAAATCTCTTGATTTTTGATTAATTCTTGAGAGGTATAATTGTTGGTCAAGCATATAATCAATACGACTCCATTCATACATTAATTGTTGACGTCTCACATTGTCTTTTTCCTTCTCTATTAATAGCTTTAAAGCAGTAACAGGCGTTTTGATATTATGTATGAATTCTGTCAAACTATGCTGATTTAAATTCAACCACTCTTGTTGTTCCATTAGTGTTTGTTTTTGTACAGAAAGCTTAAAATCCAAATATGTAACCACCTTTTTCTCGAAAGGTGTTTCTGCAAAAGCGTGATGTTTCAGTGCCTCAATTTCTATTTTTTCATCTAATTTTTTAAAAAATCTCGTTTCCTTCAAAAAAATGCTAATCAAAAAAATAGCTATTATAATCCATTGTACTAAACATACATATAACACACTATTCAAACTCAAATCATCGTCTAACCAACCAAATCCCAGTGTCATGAACGTCACAACAAACAGTAAAATGAGCCATAGCTTTCTTTCTCTTAAAAATGCTAAAATCCACATTAGATTAGTCATGTGCAATATAACCTCTCCCTACTTTGGTTTCAATAGCTAGTTCTAATTGGAGGTCACTTAGTTTTTTTCTTAATCGATTTACATTGACGGTTAATGTATTATCACTTACAAATGCTTCATCATCCCAAAGTGCAGTCATTAACGCATCTCTAGAAACAATTTGATTTCGATGATTAAGTAAAACTTCTAAAATCAGCATCTCCGTTTTAGAGAGATATACTGTTGTATGATTGTTATAAATACAATCTTTCGTTAAATCAACTGTACAATGATGCCACAATAATGTACGACTAGCTTGATTCGTATATTGGTGAACACGCCTATATATAGCTTGTATTTTAGCAATAAGTATAGGCATGTGAAAAGGCTTTTGGATATAGTCGTCTGCACCGAGTTCCATACTCATCACTTGATCCATTGGGTTATCTCTTGAAGATAAAAATATAATTGGTACATTAGAAAAACGACGTATCGCACGAGTCCAATAGAACCCATCATATTTAGGAAGCGTAATATCCATCAATATAATATCATGTTTATCTGTATCAAAAGTTTGAATCACATTATCAAAATTTTCTACAGTTTGTACATCCATATCCCATTTTGATAATACCGATTTGATTTCATGACATAAGCTTTCATCGTCTTCAACTAATAATATATTCATGAGCCTCAGTCCTTTGTATAATGTAAGTTCTCTCCTTTTTGTAACCGCTCTTGATACGTTTGAATGCGACATTTCGTATCAAATCCACGAATGAGCATAATCAAATAAGGCACTTGTATAAAGTATGCAATAGGCCAAATCACACGCGGGACATAATCAAATAGATGTATCATAACCCAATTCGTTTGAGGAATATGACGAAACTCTATAATGGTATTTTTTCCAGCCACACTACGTGATAATCGCCCTTTAACCATCACAAGCCGATATAACTTTTCATCAATAGACTCGATGCGAAATATCGCAAGTAGCTTTCCTTTTTTCTTTTGATAAACTTTAATCTCATTTCCTTTTTTATAAGCGACTAAACGCGTTCCTTTAGTTTGGGTCAACCATTTCACAAATTGATCGATAACTTGTTCTAGTCCCCAATCTAATGGTTTAGGAATATGGTGTACGATACGTATATCATTATGCTTGGCAACTTGAAATTCGACGGATATATGAGGTCGGTTCATTTTTTGAGAAGTCGTGCGAACCGGGGTACCATATGCCCTAAGTTGACTCACTGTTTCATGATCAAACTTACTACCACTTATATACAGTATTTCTTTTACATTTTGCGCAAACGCTGCTCGGGCAAAATTATCTGCAGCAATTAAATTTAATTCTCTTGCTAACGCACGTGTCATTTTAGCAGAGTGCTTTGTAGGATCAATATAAAACACAGCAACATCTATACCATTCATTGCGTTTAAAACATCACTATAGTTGTAAATATCGCCCCTAATCCAATTGACATCTGGTTGTTTTTGCCGCTTCGGATACTTTGAAATGGTATATAACGTATAATCAGAGGCTAGTGAAGCAACTAAAGATTGACCAATATATCCCGTTACACCTGCTAATAAAACCTTTACATTCATAACATAACTCCTTTTATATTCAATGAAGTATTACCAAACCTTCTTTATGCATTTCCCATCTTCCATCATGTGCGATACAATTAGATTGATTATCTATCATTACACGTGTAAAATGTAAATCACACGATCGGAGATGACGATATGGTTATAACAATAAGAGAAATTCGAATCAAAGATGTTCAAGCACTAATATCATTAATGCAACAAGTTTTTGAAGCCTCAGAATACATGTTATATGATCCCGGTGAATATATTCCTTCATTAGAACGTGCAACGTCTAAAATAGAAAAAGTGATTACATCCCCTCACTTGGCGATACTTGTTGCTGAAGACAACGACCAACTTGTTGGTTATTTAACAATTAAGACCACACCGCTTAAGAGAATTAAACATACAGCCAAAATTTCAATGGGCGTATTGCAAGCTTTTCAAAAGCGTGGAATTGGTTTTGAATTGCTCAATTTTTGTAAAAAATGGTGCAAAGCTCATGACATATCACGTATAGAACTCAATGTCGTGACTCAAAACACCGCAGCCTATCAATTTTATAAAAAAGCTAACTTTACAGTAGAAGGTGAAATACGCCATTCTATCAAAATTAATGATCATTACTTTAATGAGTATATCATGGCATATCTTTTAGAATAAATGCTTTTAACACTCATAGTGTACCATTTCTCATCATCAAATCGCACAATAAAAGTTATTTTACACTATAAAAACTCCCTTATGATACGCATTAAGACTAAAACGTGTCATCGTCTTAATTTTTAAAATAAGGGAGTCCATTTGATTTAATTATTTTCATAAGGATTTAAATTAATCTCTGTATGAGGTGTATCACTAATTTCTGTATTAATTCGAGTTGTCGACGTATTTCTACTCAGAAAACTTAAGACTTGTTTAATATTTTCTTTGGATTCAGGCTTTTCCAAATGAAATTGATATTGATGTTTTAACCCGTGCGAACCATCGAAAAAGAATGTATCTACGGGAACCTCTTTTGCCTCAAGCTTTCTTGCAAATGTCTCATTTTGACTCATAAATGGATCCTTATCACCTACTGATAAATACGTAGGCGGATACTGAGATGTAACTTGATTTGCCGTTGACATCTCCGTAATATTTTTAAAGTTTTTTTCCCATTTTGAAACCCCTGTATAACTCTTCATAAATAAGTCAATACGCGGAAATTCCGTCGCACGCACAGTTTTCATATCATAAAATCCACCAAAAAACACGGCTCCTTTTAATTGATCCGGTGTAAATTGCTGCTCAAAATTCATTTGCTCTCTTAATTTTTGATTTGTTTGGATTGCAACAAATTGACTATTAATTTGTGCTCCAGCTGAATCACCACCTATAATCACTTGATTCATATCAATAGGTAATGCTTCTTCATTTTCTTTTATGAATGAAATAGCATGATTCATCTGAATCAATGGCGTCGGATACTTATAAGCCGGTGCTAATGCGTAGTTAACATTAACGACAACATAACCTCTTTCAACAATTTGTGATAACAACGGATTTTTATATTGCTTATCTCCTGCAATAAATCCTCCGCCATGTGCCCAAAAAATAACCGGTAACTGTTCACCTTGTTTTATATTTTTTGGCATTAGAATGTCTAACTGACTACTCGGTAAACCTTCCATATATGTAATATCTGTAAACGCTGTAACATTGTTATTTTGGATTGCAACTTTTTTATCTTCTTGCCTTGAAACATGTGGTTCAAAAAAATAGCCGGCTATCAGACCGACTATAACAAGCAAAATTACAAGTGTGATAACAACCCATCTTTTTTTATGTTTAGTCATTATAGCAATCTTTCCTTTCGAAAAAATTGTAACACATCTTGTTAATTAAGCAATAAACTTCTTATCTTGAGATTTTCGATATAAATATTTAACGATTACAGCAACGACAATCATTAATCCAATAACTCCCATTGCTGGATATACGTATTTGATTAAACCTTCAAATCCAATAAAGCTTAATCCGTAGCCTAAAGGCACAATAATTGAAATGAGAATATAATATTTTTTAGCATACGGTGTTGTAAAACGCGCTGCGAAAGAATAACTTAACCCTAATATCGTATTATACATTACCGCTAACATCACAATCGAAAATACGAATGCTAAAATTGGATGAATCATATTCGCAAGTGCTAATGTAGGGATATCTGAATCTTTTATTGTTGGATATTCTGAATGAAGCGCAAAGTTAATTAAACCTAATAAAACTAAATAGACAACTCCACCAATTAATCCTCCTAGGCCAGACACTAATCGTTTAGAAGCATCTCCACCAATTGCAACCAGTGTACTAAATCCAACAGCAAATGCTAAACCACCATAGTTAAACCCATTCCATATCGCTAAACCAAGGCTTGGCTGTTCAACAACACTATCAATTTGGAAGAAAGAAACGTTTCCCTTAAATAAAAATACGGCTGCTACAATAATAACCAATACAATAAGCACTGGGGTTACCATCCCTAATGCTCTCACAATTTTATTGAAATCCATCAATAATGTGATGTACACAATGATACACATAATCAATGCGCCTAACCATACGGGCACGCCAAAACTTTCATTAAATGTTGAGCCTGCTCCGGCAATCATAGTAATAGTTACCGCATAAAGTGATAATATCAAAACATAATCAATGATAATTCCTAACTTTTTACCAAATAAATACTCTAATGTTGAACCGTGATTGGCCGCGTCGAATGCTGTTCCTATTTTAGCAACTTGACGACCAATAAATGTAAGTATTAATCCTGAAATAATGACACCTACGTATGACCAAATACCAAAAGTACTAAAGAATTGTTTAACTTCTTGTCCAGTTGAAAATCCGGCCCCTACTACAACACCCACGTAGGCGAAAGCTATTTTAATAGCTTCATTTAAATTTTTCATACTGTGTTGACCTCCTCATTTGCAAACACGTTACACATTAAACCATAATATGCGATTTATTTCAAATTTCACCGGAGTTCTAGAAGCGACAAACCCCTTGTTACACAAAGGTTTAATGGGGAATTAGCCTTATTTTAATCATATTATTTATACTTTAAAATGCATTAAAATTCACATTGGCACATAAATACTGTATAAACATAAGCTTTAAGTCCATTCATTTTAAAATAACAACAAATCTTTAGAAAACATTAACAACATTAATTGTGAAAATCAGTTTAAAAACTTTGATACAATTTGCATTTTATCATTTTAATCAGCAACTATTCGAGACACATATTGTCCTCACTTTCTAGTTGATTTCAATTCTTATTTTGTTTTTCTTTCGTCGCATTTGTCACTGTAAAAGCAGTTATAATCGCAAATATAATGAGAACTATTGCAAAAACATAAGCCGCATGCATACCAGAAGTCATAGCATGATCCACATCATTTTGAGTGACATGACCGATGTTTTTTAATTTGGCATTTTGTACCCCCGTTACAATCGCAATAAATATTGCTACTCCCATCGCACCTGCAATAGGTTGCAACATATTAAATATCGCACTACCATGCGGGTAACTTTCTTGAGGTAATGCATTTAAACCATTTGTACTGACAGGCATCATAATCGCTGATATACCGATCATTAAAATGATATACGCTAAAATAAAGAGTGCTACTGGAACCCCCGGATGAATCGTCGTATAGAATATAGCAACCATTAATAACAATAATAAACCTGGTATCACCAATTTTCTAGGTCCAAACTTGTCAAAAAGCCCTCCCATAAAAGGTGATAAAAATCCGTTTAACAATGCGCCTGGCAACAAAATGAAACCAGCTAATTTTGCTGAAAATCCCATTGGTCCTTGAAGATACATTGGCATGACAATTTCTGAAGCAAACATACTCATTAATACAATCACAAAAATAATAATACCTTTACGATAGTTATGATACGATAATACACCGAAGTCTAATATCGGATCTTCCAATTTGAACTGCCTACGAATAAATAGATAGATAAAGATAATACCAATCATAAACACAGCACCAAGCAACGGCGTTATTGCTATACCATTACTTTGGCTTACACTTGATATACTATAAATCAAACTTGTAATACCTATCGTTGAGAAAACAATTGAAGTGATATCCACTTTTGGTCGTGTGACTTCACCAACATTTTTCAAAAACAATGCTGCAAAGGTAAATGTGAATATCATAAATGGCACGACAATAAAAAATAACCAACGCCATCCTAATTCATCTACAATTACGCCAGATAACGTTGGCCCTAAAGCCGGAGCAAACATAATGACAAGACCAAATGTCCCCATGACCTTACCACGAACGGTTTCGTCAAATAATAGTAACATTGTATTCATAATCAAAGGAATCATTAGCCCTGTTCCTATAGCTTGAATCATACGCCCTGTTAGCAACATAGGAAAATTAACAGCGAAACCTGAAATCAGTGATCCTACTGTAAAAATAACGATTAAACTCAGAAACAGTCGTCGCGTAGTAAACCATTGAATGACTAAAGCTGACAATGGTGACACAATTCCCATCATCATCATAAAGCCACTCGCCATCCATTGAACCGTCGTTCTAGATAAATCAAAATAACGCATTAGTTCTTGCAAAGCAATATTGAGTAAAGTCTCATTCAATATCATAAAAAATGCACCAATCATAAAAACGGTCATAATCATTTTATTATAATTGTGTTGAACACTCACTTATTCCATCTCCTTCATATCAAATCATACCTATTATACACATATCTTACTGAATATGTATTAATTAAATTTTAATACAGCATTAAAATGACTAAAAAACTTATTCATTTGCACTCTACGCAAAAAATGGGGTTGACAGATAAATATCTTAGCAATCGAAAAACTTCGAACCTTTCGTAAGAATTTACGAAAAAATTTCGAAGTTTTTCTTTAACGATATGTTTAGCCGCACCACGATGGTGTTTGAATTCATTTTCAAGTATTAATTTCAACCCTATCATTCTATATAAGGCATCTCGTTAATTTAGTTTTGTTGTGATGATTAAATGATACGAAAGTATCTTTTATTTAAAGTATTTTAGTGTAAAACTACATTCATATCACGTCGTATTGTTGGCGAGACGCCTGAGGGAATAGGATGAGCGTCGAGACCGAGGATCGACCCATCCCCTAGGAAATGCGAGCCAAACAATGGTTCTATAGTAAATCGGACTGGTGTATAAATAATTTCATTTATTTGATTGTTCCATAAAGCTTCGCTTTTCTAGGCGCCTCACCTCAACTCATTTTAAGATTGAACTTACCCAATCTTAAAATGGATTTTCGGTTACGGCAAGATGCCTCAGAAGTTTCGGCTTAGGAAACAATCAAATTTGCTATATTTATTCACACCCCTAAGTTATAAAGTATGTTTTACCGACTCAATTTTACTGATTTATGTTGTATTAAAAGAGGCATTAATGTTCAAAACTTTATGATCACACAACGAAAAAGGCGTTAAGCAATCCATTATTGCATAACGCCTTAATTTAATGCGACCAGTCCAATTTGACTGAGAGCCCAAACAATACGAATGATTGATAAAATCGAGTAGGAGAGTAGCCATTAATTGACTACTCGTCCTCTCACACCACCGAGCGTACGGTTCCGTACTCGGCGGTTCAATATCTTGCGTAAGCCAACTCTGCAAGCTGGGTTAATGGTATCAGTCCCCACTTGTAGAGTTGTTTTGTTGTAAGTGCACGATGAACCTCGTGCGTGTTTGATAGTCGCCAGTACTTTTTTCGAGACTGTGCGATTTTCATCGCACTTCTATGGTCAAGACCATATTGGCGCAACATCTTATACTTAGTTCTTACTCTTTTCCACCGTTTAAGTATGAGTTGTCTAAGTCGGCGGTTTAACCAAGATTGCGTGGTTTCAATAAATTCTCTGATAAAACCTCTACCAAAGTAATTTATCCAGCCTCTCGTCACTTGGTTAATTTCAGTGATAATGTCTTTAAAGGTACCGGGTCTATTTCGTTTCGTTATTTTCCTTAAGACGCGTATTAAATTTCTTTTTGCTTCCGTAGTCGGTCTGAAACGACAAACCCCATTTACCTTGGTTATTAGACAACTCAAGAACTTTAAACGTGTGACTGCTCCTATTCTGCTTTTATCTTCATTGACAGCCAACTTCAGTTGCTTTTCAATGAATTTCGTTACACTCATCATTACGCGTTCACCTGCACGTTTTGTCCGTACAAAGATGACAAAGTCATCTGCATAGCGTACAAACCGGTGTCCACGCTTTTCGAGTTCTTTATCCAGTTCATGTAGATAGATATTACATAGTAAAGGAGAGATAACGCCCCCTTGTGGTGCACCTATCTTTCTTTCTGCGACTTCGCCAGATAGGTCAATGGCACCTACTTGTAAACTTCTACGGATAAATGTTGAAATTGACTTATCTTGAACATGGCGTTCGAACAAATACATCAGCTTATCATGATTTAACATGTCAAAGCACTGTTTCAAATCACAATCCACGGCTATTTTATAGCCCTCTTCGTAGTAAATAGCGCATTGCTTAAGTGCTGTTCCTGTGCTACGATTAGGTCTGAAACCATGGCTATGATTCGAAAATGTTCGGTCGATGCTGGGTTCAATCACTTGTTTAATCGCTTGTTGTATTACCCTGTCTCTAGCGACAGGGATACCAAGCACACGCATTTTCCCATTTGGTTTGGGAATTTGCACTTTTCGAACTGCTTGAGGTTGGTATGTGCCTTCAAGCAGTTTTTTCGTTATCTGTGAAAAGTACTGCGCAAAGTGAGCACGAAGTTCACTGACTTTCATGCCGTCAATTCCAGGAGCACCTTTGTTTTTCTTAACTTTCTTGATAGCTTTTTCTATGTTGTCTGGTCTTACAACAAGCTCCATCAATGATGGAGACTTACGATACATTTCTTTCATTTCACCTAAGATTTACTGTACACACTTATGTATTCTTTTTTCGTTCCACTACTTATCCTTCCATAAGCTGCCGATTAAACCGTATTCTGTACGTCGTAAATCTATAACCTCCAATCTTTACTTTGTATTGAATATTGTTCAGTCCTTCGGTACATTTTCCCTACTATGACTTCTGCTGACTTCTCATCATTCGTTGTTACTACGGTAGAGTACCGCTGATGAGACCTCCCCGGGTAAGATGTAACCTCTTTCCACTCATGCCACCGCATCATTTACTATATAGAACTCGGGTAGTATTGGACTTTATCTTGTTCTGCAGATTCATCCATTCTACATAGCCTTGTATGATGTTTCTGTTCGTCAGTGCGAGTGTTTGCGTCCGACTTCCTTCAGATTCCACTTCGCAATGGACACCCTTGTCTTTCGCTAACAGTTCCTACTACCAAGCCTGTAACGGACTTTCACCGTCAAGATGTTACCCATGCCGGGCGCACAGAAATGCGTAGAGATGGTTCAATCATAAATCATCTCTACGCTATTATTTTGGGATTGATGTCCCAGCCTTTTTCGCTTATTGATTAAGTTTAATTCACATCTTTATAACGATTTAACTCTTCAAAGTCAACAACTACTTGATCCATGCGCTTGGCAGTCTCTTTTAATGCATTTCGTGCCACCTTGTTATTCGGGTCAAGCTTTAAGATTTGTTTTGATATATCAAATGCTTTTTTATCTGAAATAACAGGATTAGGGATAGCATGTAATAAAAGCATCTGTAATAAACTTTTAACCACTTTTCCATCTGTTAGTTCGATTGATGATTGAGCATGATAATATGCTGCATCTAAAGCGCCTGGCACATCACTCAATGGATACACTAATAACAAAAAAGCTAAGTCGTGAATCTCTGGCGTCTCTTTACCTTTAATCATATCTAACAAACAAGTGTAATAAAGAACACTTTCTTCTTCGTGCGCACTTGAAATATAAGCCTCTTCAAAATCAAGAAAATCTGTAGCAGACATTAAATTTTTCACTGACTCAAATTCGCCGTTTAAGACATGTTTTTTTATTAAATCTTGCATAGCCAGTCCTCCTAAACGTACTCCGTCAAGTTCGATAAAATCATTTTATCATATTATGGATTATTTTGCTCAAATTCATAATAAATAAATTTTCTATATGTAAAAATTCATCATAGAATTATAGAAATGATAATACCATATTATTTAAAGTCTCCCATCAGGCTTAAGCATGATAATATACTACACTGAACGCGTACGATACATTAAATATAAGAAATAAGGTGCTCCAATCACAGCAACCACAATGCCTGTAGGTACACCGCTCGGTTGTAAAATCATTTGACCTATCGTATCAGAAATAACCATTAATATTGCTCCGATTAAAATCGCAATAGGCAAAAACATTTGATGTCTTGGACCAATAAGAGATTTTGCGATATGAGGGCCCATCAAACCAATAAATCCTATTGCACCAGCCACCGACACCGCTGCTGATGACAATGCTACTGATACAATCACAAGTATAAAACGCTCTCGATTCAAGTTAACCCCTAAACTAATTGAACTTAATTCATCTGTATTAAGGATATTCAAAACGTCTGAACGATAAATTAAAAAAGGAATTAAAAGTACTACCCACGGCAAAAATACCCAAACAAATGGCCAACTATCTCCCCAAATATTACCAGCCAACCAAGTCGCGATAAATTCAGACTGATCTCGATCAAATGTTGACATTAAGGTTAATGCACCGCCCGATAATGCTGCTGAAAGACCGACACCTACAAGTACCATACTTGCTGGAGATAGTCCTTTTTGTCCACTGTAACTAAACACGAATATAAATAATGCAGTTGCTAAACCGCCGAGTAAGCTGATTAATGGTAAAATATAAATGAATTGATCAGCATTAATTTGACCAATTGAAATAAACAATGCAATCGCAAAACCGCTGCCTGCATTAATACCTAATATGCCTGGTTCTGCAAGAGGGTTTTTAGTGACACTTTGCAAAATAGCACCACTTACACTTAAGGCAACACCAGCAAGCAAGGTAATGACTACTCTTGGTGCACGGAAATCAATCAAAATTAACTGATCTGCCCCTTCACCTTGACCCATTAGTGTTTTGAGTATTTGACTATAAGACATAGGATACTCACCAGTCGTTAAATTCCATATTACTGCTAAAATCAATACGCCCAATGCCACTAAAAATATAAGACGCTGTTTCCATTTTAATTGAGGATTAATCATATGGTACGGCCCCCTTTACGTATCAAATATAAAAAGAAAGGCACACCAATAAATGAGATAATCGCACTCATCGGCGCTTCACCAAGTAGTCTTGCTATAGTATCAGCCATTAAAACAAACGTCGCACCTAAAACAAGTGACATTGGAATCACTTTTATATAATCTGTTCCGACTAAATAACGCACGATATGCGGTACAATTAGCCCTACAAAAGCAATTTGTCCAACGATTGCAACGGATATGCCCGCCAATAGCATCGTAATAAGTAAACTAAATCCACGAATCACTTTAATGTTTTGGCCTAATCCTGTTGCAAGAGCGTCCCCTAAACTCAGTATTGTTAAATGCTTGCTCATCACTAGCAATATCACGATTGAGACAATAATCATTGGTCCACTAATCAAAACGTGTTGCCAACTCGTACCTGACACACCACCAGCTATCCAAAAATAAATAGATTGATTAAGTCGAAAAGCAAGAGCTACACCTTGACTCAGAGCAGTTAACAAAGCACTAACAGCAGCACCAGCTAAAATTAAACGCATTGGATTAAATCCATCACGTCTTGACGAACCAATAATCATCACCATTGTGCCACCTAAAATAGCACCGATAAAACTTGCTAAAATCAGTAAAATAAATGATATTCCAGGAAATAAAGCGTAGGTCAATGCCAAAGTGAATGCTGCACCAGCATTTAATCCAATTAAGCTTGGATCTGCTAACCCATTTTTTGTAACACCTTGTATGACAGCACCACCAGTTGCAAGCGCCATCCCTACCAACATCGCACCAACATCACGTGGAATACGTATTTCCACAATGACGTTATGCGCTTGATTTGAAGCATCGTAGTGTAATATCGCTTCAATAATCGTTTTCAAATCAACCTGAGCATCCCCTAATAAAATTGATAATATCACTACAATCAGTAATAACATAAGTGACAATATCAACTGAAATCCATATCGAATGTGGCCTATTTTTTTGTCATTCATTTGTCCATTCATCTTTCACAGTTAAATTTTTTCATAATGCTTACATAACAGATTGTATGTGACTAACATTGGTTTGCCAGTACGAGGATCTGTACTGAGTTCAGCATCAATATTAAAGACTTCCTCTAAAATTTGGTTTGTTAAAACTTCATGCGTTTCACCTTGTTTGACAATATTGCCTTTCTTCATCGTAATTAAATGATCTGAAAAGCGAATAGCCTGATTAATATCATGAAGTACCATGACAATAGTTGTACCATGTTCTTGATTTAACTCTTGTACTAATTCTAAAATCTCAAGTTGGTGCGATATATCTAAATATGTTGTTGGTTCATCTAAAAAGATAATATCCGTTTTTTGAGCAAGTGCCATCGCAATCCATACACGTTGACGTTGACCCCCACTCAAATCATTTACTGCACGATATTTAAATTCAATAGTCCCCGTAACACGTAAGGCCCATTCAATTTCTTGCTTATCTTTTTCACTTAAACGTCCAAACCCTTTTTGATGTGGAAATCGACCATACGATACAAGCTCTCCAACAGTTAAACCATCAGCCACCTCAGGAGATTGAGGTAAAATAGCTATCTTCTTAGCAACTTCCTTTGTAGATTGTGTATGAATATTTTTACCATCTAAACAAATTTCGCCTTTTTTTGTGCTTAACAACCTTGAAAGTGCTTTGAGTAATGTTGATTTACCACAGCCATTCGGACCAATAATTGACGTGATTTGACCATCAGGGATTTCCACATTTAACTTATCAACTATTACGCGATCCCCATATCCAATTGTAACTTCTTTTCCTGTTAATCTACTCATCGTCATCCTTCTTTCCTATATCTCATACGCTTTATAAAACGCTTAATTTATATTGACATTATATTACATGCGATTGAGAATCATTATCATACTTAAGCATTATATCATCTTTTATGTACAATTTCTAACACATCAATCACTTTTTCTGGTTTAAGTTTAACAGATGATTTTTGATTATAAATCTAAAAAGCATCTTATGAATGAATACAGTCCATTCTGATCTTCATATCAATGATACAATTGAAAAAATGATAAAAATAAAAACATAAAAGTTAGAATATAAAGGTTTGGTTAACCGTTAGCACTCCAATTCCAACTTTTATGTTTCTAAATTTAAAAACTACTCTTTAATCCTCTACTAAAAATCCGTTTCCATAGACATCTCGAACATCATGAACAACAACAAATGCATTTTCATCAATTTTTCGTATTAAGCGTTTTGTACGTGAGACTTGTGTTTTACTAATTACAGCGTACAATATATCTGTTTCTTTTTTCGAGAAATAACCACGACCGTTTAAAATAGTAACACCACGACCAATATCTTCATCTATCATCTTGGCAATACGATCAGGATCTTTCGATATAATTGTAACTGCTTTTTTAGGATTTAAACCTTCAATTACAAAATCCATGACTTTAGTACCAATATATAAACTTATAATTGTGACTAACACCCGATCCACTGAAATAACTGTTAACGAAGCTAAAACGATGATCAAATCAAAAAAAAGCAACGCATACGGTGTACTCACATCTAGGTATTTATTCGCAATACGCGCTAATATCGTTGTACCCGCTGTTGTACCACCTGCTAATACAATAACACCGATACCTAAACCAACACTAAATCCACCAAAAACAGAATTAATAATGATGTTATCTGTATGAATCTGCCACGTTTCAGTAAGACTCAGAAAGACAGAAATCAGCACTGTTGCAACTATCGTTAAATACATGCTTCTTTTGCTTAAAAATTTATATCCAACTAAGATTAATACAGCGTTAATAGCAAAGTTAGTAATAGCTGGTGAAATATGAAATGCATAATACAATATAAGTGATAAACCTGTTACCCCACCTTCACCTAAGTCACCTGCAATAATAAAAGTATTTACACCTGCAGAGAATATAAATGAACCTATAATAACTAATATTAAATCCCTAACCGTTCTTTTCACCCAACCATTCCTTTCTGTCCATAAATTTTATTCAGCATCATCTGTCATGTTATCACAAATTGGACACAAAACGTACCCTCTAATTTGTTCTATTGCTTATGACAGATTTACCATTTTAAAATTTCTGAATTTTTAGTTTACTTAACTTAATTCACACTGTATAATGTTGATTAAGGTTGAGATAACTATCATCGTTTATACATTAAGCTATGATATCTCAACCCTAATCTCCTTTGTGTTGTTTATAATTTTTGCTCAAAGATTGATATGTTTGCTCGCATATCAATCAGTGATTCATTTCCCGTCTCAGAGTGAAAACAAAACCTCATCATTTTTAATATTTTCACTCTAGAAAAAGCAATTAGGTTTCTAGGTGCTTTTTC
This sequence comes from Staphylococcus felis, assembly GCF_003012915.1. Lineage (NCBI taxonomy): Bacteria > Bacillati > Bacillota > Bacilli > Caryophanales > Staphylococcaceae > Staphylococcus > Staphylococcus felis. The sequence continues at coordinate 304,542 of NZ_CP027770.1, forward strand.
CTAGAAACCTAATACCTTTTTATTTTCGAATCCATTTACCATGCAAATAATCCGACAAAAGCAGCAGTAAGCAATGACACAAGTACTCCAGCTAATAACATCATTGGCACGTATTTTGAAATAAAGTCGGACGTTTTCTCTTGAACAATCCCTTTTAATGTACCAATAATCATACCAATCGTCGAAAAGTTCGCAAATGAAATCAAGAATGTTGAAATAATTGCTCTGCGGTGCGGTTCATAACTATTCACCTCTCCAGCAATTTCACCCATTACTACAAATTCATTCGTGACTATTTTCTTCGCCATGTGCTTAGCAACATCCCACACTTGATCAAGTGGCAATCCAAGCAGGAATGCAAACGGCCACATCACTGCTCCTAAAATTTGATCAAGTCCAAAGCTACCTTTAATACCTAATAAATGCGCAAATCCTCCTGTAATTAAGTTGATTAGACGATCTGCTAATTCAGCTAGCGCTACAAAGCTAATCACAAATGCAATAATAATAAGTACTAACTTACCAGCATTTAACACTGAATCTCCCAAAAACGAGAAAAACGGTTGACGTGCTCCATTTGCTCTTAAGTCATAAATCACATCTTCACTTGCATCAATTCGTACTGGATTTAAAATAGATGACACAATCATCGCATTAATAATATTGAGCGGAATAGCAGTTAAAACTAACTCTCCCGGTATCATCGTAACGTATGCACCAACGATTGCCCCTGATACAGAACTCATAGACATCATCGCAATAGTTAGTACACGTGCATCGTTCATACGTTTAAGCTGTTCGCTTGAAACAGCTAATGCTTCAGTATTACCTAAAAACATCATCTCAATGCCAAAAAACGCTTCAAATTTAGGTTGTCGCGTAATTTTAGCAAGCACCCAACCAATTCCACGCATAATCCACGGTAAAATGCGTAAATACATTAAGATATCAAAGAGTGGTACCACTAATAGTATCGGAAATAAGGCAGCAACAGCCATATCTAAATTGCCAGATGCTGTCCAGCTTTTGAAGGCAAAGCCAATCCCTTCAAAAGCCGCATCTATAACCCAGGAAATACCGTCAGCAGCTAATTTTACGACCTTTGTGCCTGCCGGAAAATAGACAAAAAACCACGCTAAAATCAAATTTAATACGACTAAAACGCCAATTGATCCCCATTGGATATTTTTACGATCTCGCGAAAACAGAAAGGCGATTCCTAAAAATACAAGTAGGCCAATGATGTTGATTATTAAATACATATTTTCTCCCTCTTATCTTCATTCGTTTTTTCATTCCAAGTATACCATGTGCCTATGTGAGAGAGAACATTTTTTTAAAGATATATTCTGTTTATTATTTTTTAAATAATGTTTATTCAAAATGGCTTTTATCTATCAATTAGAAAGGCTTTTGTCCTTGTACATCAAAGATTCACTCTTTTCACACAATTTATGCCATCTAACTATTGTGCAAAATGTTTTTTAGCAGTATGATTATTAATGAAAATGATTATCATTAATGATTGTAAAAGTGGGTGTTTTTATGGTTAATATCGCTAACGCCGAAATCGGTGTCACTTATCGTATTGTCTCATTGAAAACTAATAATTATTACTTAAAGCATCGTCTAAGAGCATTAGGATGTCGAGAAGGTTCTGAGCTTTCTATCCATCAAAAAGGGTTGTTTAAAGGGCCTTGCACTATTAACATTAAAGGTCAGCACATCTGCATTAGAAATTGTGATGCCTGTGATATACATTTGGAGAACGCTTATGAGTAATGCATATTGTATTTTAGGTAACCCTAATGTAGGTAAGACCTCATTGTTTAATGCGTTAACTGGTTCATATGAATATGTTGGTAACTGGAGCGGCGTCACTGTAGAAAAGAAAGTCGGCCAACTGAGACAACATGCCGGTCAACTTGTAGACTTACCCGGTATTTATGACTTAGTTCCTATTTCAAGGGATGAGACAGTTGTGACTGATTATTTGCTCAACGAAAAGTTTGACGGCATGGTTAATATTATTGATGCTGCTCAAATCGAGAGAAATTTAAATTTAACTATCCAATTACTAGAATTTGGTGCCCCTCTTTTGATTGGATTGAACATGATTGATGTTGCTCATAAACGCGGTATCAAAATCGATCATCAAAAATTAATGCATCATCTCCGCGTTCCAATTATTCCTGTTATAGCACGTACTGGAAAAGGGAGTGATGATGTACTCAAAGCTTTATCAGACCGTAATATATCAGCACGTAGCCCTCTTAAAATTAATTACGATGCCCAACTTGAGAAATTAATACAACTTTTAACGATGCATTTACCTAATCATCTAAGTTTACAGCAGAAACATTATCGATTCTTGATTATTCAGTATTTACTTGACAATCCTTCTGTTCATCGCTATTTAGATCAAGATATTATTAATCAATTAAATCATATTAAATCAGAATTCCTAGAAATGCATGCTATCGATATAGAGCATGATATTTTGCAATACAGACAAGCATATATAGATAAACTACTTGAAGATACAGTACGTTATCCGCTTCAACACGAACAGTTTGTATCAGAAAAAATTGACACATTATTAACGCATAAATATCTAGGTATTCCTATCTTTTTAGGGATTATGTGGCTTATTTTTCAAGTTACATTCACTTGGATTGGCACACCGTTGTCTGATCAATTAGACGCATTCATCGGAGGGCCTTTGACTGATTTCATTAAACAAGTTATGAATCAAATGAGCATTTATCCCGCGCTACAAGATTTAGTGACTGACGGGATTATAGCTGGAGTTGGAGGCGTCTTAGTGTTTGTCCCTCAGATCCTAGTGCTATTCTTTTTTATTTCCCTTCTTGAAGATTCGGGATATATGGCCAGAATTGCAGTCATTATGGATCGTATTATGGAATATTTTGGACTTAACGGAAAATCTTTCATCCCTATGATTATTGGGTTTGGATGCAATGTGCCCGGTATTATGGCTGCACGTAGCATTGAAGAGAATAAGGAGCGCCTTACAACTATACTCGTCGCACCATTTATGTCATGTTCAGCTCGACTTACAGTATATGCTTTATTTGTCAGTGTCTTTTTTAAAAAACATCAAGCCATCATTGTCCTAAGCCTGTACGTAATTGGAATTATTGTTGCATTATTGATTAGTTTTATTTTATCAAAAACACTATTAAAAAAAGACAACTCTGTGTTTGTGATAGAGTTACCACCCTACCGTTTGCCATCTCTAAAAACACTTTGGCGAAGCACTTGGGAAAAAAGCAAAGGATTTGTTAAGAAAGCGGGTACTTTTATTTTTGCAGGTTCCGTTATAATATGGCTTCTTAATTATGCTGGACCAACAGGGTTTAATGTTCCAATCGAAAAAAGCTTTTTACACGGTATAGGTGCATTAATTGCTCCGATACTTGCTCCGCTTGGGTTTGGTACTTGGCAAGCCGGTGCTACTTTAATACCCGGATTTTTAGCGAAGGAAGTCGTTGTTAGTGCAATGGCTATCATCTATGCAGTCAATGATGATGCCTTAGTTAACATGATTTCTTCTCAATTCTCAGCATTGTCCGCATATGCATTTATGATTTTTATATTGCTTTACATTCCATGTCTAGCTACAGTAGCTGCCATTCGTAAAGAAACATCATCTTGGAAATGGACGATACTTGCTGCAACATATCCTTTAGCAACAGCGTACGTCCTTGCGTTAGCAGTATATCAGATTGGTTCATTATTTGTTTAAGGGGAGATTTTTATGGTTCTATTTATCAACTTAGCTCTTATTGTACTCATTATTGGCTATTCCACTTTCGTCATAAAACGTTATATTCAAAAGTCAAAGCAAGGTAAATGCAGTTCATGTGGCTCAAACCATTCTTGCCCAACAGATCAATTACCGAAACATTTGCAATAAAGGAAGCAACATAGCGCGTTAGTCACACCAATTCATACAAGAGAATGAGGAGGTTAAAAGCCGATGCTGGCATTTTAACCTCCTCATTTTCATTTATATCTGTAATCCATTTTTTAATGGCTTTGTGTTAAATTTTGAGTGTTCACAAATTGTTGATATTTAACGTGCTCTTTCATTAATGTTTCGTGACGTCCTCGTCCTGTAACATGACCTTGATCCAGAAATATAATTTGACCTGCTTTTTTGATTGTTGACAATCGATGCGCAATGACTATAGTTGTACGATTTTCCATAAGTGCATTGAGTGCGTCTTGAATTTTCTGTTCACTTTCACTGTCTAAATTCGCAGTCGCTTCATCTAACAATAAGATATCAGGGTTTTTAACAAAGCTACGTGCAATATCAATTCTTTGGCGTTGTCCTCCAGATAACTTTAAGCCACGTTCTCCGACAAGCGTATCATAGCCCTGTTCAAATTCCATAATAAAATCATGACAATTTGCTAGTTTGGCATAATGCATCAGCTCATCATCAGACACACGTCGTTCAATACCATACAAGATATTATCACGAATTGTACCATTCATCATTGCATTGCTTTGCATCACATATCCTATCTTACGTCGCCAATCTGTTAGCGGTAAATGGTAAATTGATTTTTGGTTAAACGTAATATCGCCACTACTGATCTCATACATGCGTTCGATTAGGCTGAAAATTGTACTTTTACCTGAACCAGAAGGACCTACAAATGCTGTAACTTCTCCTCTAGCAATATTAAATGAAACATCTTGCAAAATAGGCTTAACGTCATAACTAAAATGAACATGGTCGAAAGTTAAGTCGCCATTTGGAATTGTTTCACTCTGCTTAGGTGCATCAATCTCTTCTAAAGGCTCTTGCAATATCTCATAAATTCGACTGCTTGCACCCACTGCTTTTTTATAATCAGTCACTAAAGTTGACAAATTAATCAGCGGCATAGATAAATTCAGCACATAAAAAATCATAGCTACTAAAGTACCTGCAGATATAGCACCTGACGCAATTCGTAATCCACCAAATCCTAAAATAATCCCAATTGTTATCAGCATAATAATTCCTGAAATAGGTTGCACAACTGCTGCGATTTTAGCTTGTTTTAAACCTAAACGATAGATTGCTGAGAGGTTATGATGCGCTTTTTCAAGTTCAAGTTTTTCAGTATTTGCCACTTTCACTAGACGCATCTCCGTCAAAACACGACCTAATAAACCGCTAAAATTAGCTATTTCAGATTGTGTATTTGAAGAAATTTTTTGCATTAATTTGCCTAAAGGAATCATAATGAGCGCAAAGATTGGAATAGTTATAAAAGTGAGCAGTGTCATTTGCCAATCTAAAATAAAAAGCATAATTAATGACCCAACTAACGTAATAACAGATGGAAAAAAATTAGGTAATTTTTGAGAAATAAAATTATTAATAACTTTAGTATCATCTGTAAGACGGCTCATTAATTGTCCACTTTCATTTTGATCAAAGAAAGGCATTTTTAAATGTATGATATGATGCCACAATACTGAACGAATAGCATAAATCACTTTTTCCCCAATTTTATTGAGTAAATAGTAACCGATACCCCCTAAAACCGCATTAAATAAAAAAACAGCAATTAATAGAATGATAAAGGTTGGATTAATAGAATCCAATGTAAATTTATCAACCATCTGACCCGTAAAAAGCGGAACCAACAGGCCACTAACACTTCCTAATGAAGCTATAACAACCGCTATAATGATCAACTTTGTTGGCCAAGATATTTTCTTTAACAAGAAAAACAATGGATTACTTTCTTTCATAGTTGGATACCTCTTTAAAAAAGTTTTCAATCACAATATTGAAGCTAAAAGCCTCCACGCACTCTGAAGTCAGTTCCCAGTTAGTCTTACTTTATGAGGTTAAGGGGGTTGTAGAACATGATTCTATACAACCTATTGACAGTGACTCAACCTCTATTCCCCTCATCAATTAAGTGTGAAATGATTTATGTTAGTTATATAATATGGTAAAATACGTCTGTTATTTTAGCACACTAAAGTTTTAGATTGAGGGAATATATATGAAAAAAGTATTATTAGCTATTGTTGTAGTATTCTTCGCTACAGCAATTATAACACCTTTTGCTAAAGCATACACACTGACACCGGTTCAAATTGCACAACAATATGGATATCCCGTTGATGAGCGCTATCAACCAGAAGGATTAATTAATATGAGTGAAACTGGACAAATTTTATATGATTATAAGAGTCATACAAAATGGGATCCTGCATCTATGACTAAATTAATGACCATGTATTTAACGTTAAAAGCTGTTAAATCTGGTGACCTATCACTCGATGACCAAATACCTATTACACAAGAACATTATCGTATGTCGACCTTACCGGAACTGAGCGATACTAAACTTTATCCTGGTGAAACTTATACTGTTGCTGAACTATTACAAATCGCTGTATCTGCATCAAGCAATTCTGCAGCACTTATCTTAGCCAAGGAAGTATCAGGTAATACGTCTGACTTTGTTGATCTAATGAATCAAACTGCAAAAGAACTCAATATGAAAGATACACATTATGTGAATCCTACCGGCGCTGAAAACCGTCTCCTTCAAGATTTCGTACCTAAACGATATCAAAATGAATCCGCTGCAGTCACGACACCACATGATTATGCTATTTTAGCCCAACATGCTGTTCAAGATACACCAAAGATTTTACATTTCACAAAACAAATCGCACCGACACAACACGGCGTTACATATTATACTTTCAATGATTTATTAGAAGGGGGCAATATGAGCCTAGAAGGTACTGATGGTTTAAAAACAGGCTCGAGCGACTTAGCAGATTACAATAACAGTTTAACCACAAAGCGAGGGAAGTTTCGTATCATCCATATTATCATGGGTGCTGGTGACTATGTCAATTTAGGTGGCGAAAAGCAAAGAAATATGATGAGTGCTAGTACAATCAATAATGTATTTCAATATTACGAGTACAAAAAAGTATTATCTAAAGGCGTTCAAACAATTAATGGTAAAAAATATTATATTAACGATGATCTCTATGATGTTGTCCCTAAAGGATTCAAAGATTACCATTTTACGATTGAAAGAGGACATGTTCATATAGACTACGATAGACAATTTATCAATGACCATTACGGCCCACCTTCTGTTAAAATTGAACGTCCATTCATTCATGATACTAAATCAGTAGTTATCACAAGCTGGAAGGAACACCCCGTTCTTACAACAATTGGCCTTGGTTTAATTGTAGTTATTTTTTCAATGCTATTCTATTCATTGTTGAATTCATCGAGAAGGCATTAACATTATCATTGCAAATGCTGTTTAAATATTAACACGCTTTAAGAGTCTTAGACATATATCTCAGTAATCGAAAAAACTTCGAGGTTTTCGTAAGAATTTACGAAAAATCTCGAAGTTTTTCTTTCAATTTAGATATTCATTAAATGATACGAAAGTGTCTTGTTTTTAAAGTATAACAGTGAGTCATGACATGCATAAACGAAGAATTGATGACGAAACTCCTGTTACAAGATGAGGCTGTTCTCCTCGGAAAGCGAAGTCATATCATAATAAGGAAGCGCTAAGACGCATTTTTATTAAAAAGCATCTTAGCGCTATTTATTTTGAGTTTTATAGCCCAACTTCTTAGAGGTTGTATTTGGATAGTTACTTGAAAATGAATGACTCTTACTTAACGTCATTTCCATATAATTCGCGCTTAATTTGCGTCGTCGAAATACCTTCTGTGCGTTTAAGGTAAATTACTTCACATTTATCTTTAAGAAAATCGAATTCACCTTCCCAGTCATGTCCCATCACAAAAGTATCTATTTCGTATTTCTCAACGTCTCTTTCTTTTTGTCCCCAATCATTTTCAGGAATAACTAAATCGACATATCGGATGGATTCTAACATCATTTTTCGTTGTTCGAAATTATAATATGATTTTTTATTTTTGATTTGATTAAACTCATCACTTGAGAGTGCAACAACTAAATAATCGCCCATTTCTCGTGCACGTCGCAACAATTCAATATGGCCATAGTGTAAAAGATCATACGTTCCATATGTAATGACACGCTTCATCTTTACACCTCCTTAACAATATTAATATAAAATTCACATTTGTTAAGCAGTATAGCATAACTCTTAAGAGATTAACACTGAAACCCTAATACGTTACTAAATTCGCACAAGCTTTTGGACATAATTAACTACCTGATTTAAACTTTCAGGCGTATTAAATTGATGCCATTCTTTGAAAAGCGGTTCTATATGCCCTTGCTGAATGCGTTGATATAAAGCGCGTTCATCATACACTTTATAATTTTGAGGAATTTCTTGATAATAAAACTGATTCAAACCTCGAACCTTATCGTATTCAACCTCATCATAGACATAAAATAACGCTGGTGTATCAATAAGGCTTGCCTCAATTGCAAGCGAACTGTAATCAGTAATAATCAAATCTGCTACTACTAGCAAATCCAAAGTACACATTTTGATATTTTGTTCTACTGGCGCTACAGTTGGATGGTACTTACTTAATAATGTATATTCAGGCAGTGCCGTTTCAAAAGCAGCCTTATCAAGAATTCGATTGTTTTGACGTTGTTCACGATAGGTAGGTAAATAAACTGCAATTTTGTTTTTTATTCCAAGTTGCTTTTTGATTTTTTGCTTGTGCTCTTTCAAATCAAGCTTCAAATACGTTGTTAGTCTAGGGTTACCAAAACATAGTAATTGGTTGTATTCCGCACCAAACGATCGTTCAAAACACGTTGACATATTATAACCGCCGACAAGATATTTGTCTGTTGCACTGTAAACCGCTTTATATTGGTCAACAGCCTTTTTATTTTTCAGATGAAGCGCATGATCTTCAAGTCCGAATTTTTTTAAAGCTCCCGCGGCATGCCATGTTTGTATTACCGTTTGCCCTTCTTTCTTCTCAAAACCTGCCATTAATAAATAATACGTATCTATAAAAATAATTTTTGCCATAGATAGTTCGTCTATTTTTCTGAACATGTTCTTATATGATAATGAGTAATACTTAATATTTTTCCTGTTCTTCAAGTATTCAAAGTCTTTAGGTCGTGCAAATACAGTCACTTGATAACCTTTTTGGCTCAATTCATACACAATAGGAAGTATATCTTCTTTAAAAGTCATTAACGCAACGATGTGATTCGCATCTATACGCCTTTTTTTGAATAATATATTAATCAATCGAATGGTTTCAATGTATATCGCTTTAATAAGATATTGGATCACGGTGTTGTATCCCCCTTTAAATTGGTTGTAAAAAAACCTCCAACACAAATCACTGTATTGAAGGCATGTAAAAAATTACATAAAATCTGCAAAGTGATCTCTGTAGCGCATATGCAACATCGATCCAACCACAAAAAATAGAATAACAACTGCTACGTTATATAGCGCAAGTTCCCAATGCTCTATAAAATACCATTCTTTAAATAATATTGCTGCCCGATAACTTTCTGCAATAAAGTAAATAGGATTAAACATTAAAACCTTTTCTGCAAGTGACCCTTCTGGAGGATTCCAAAGAATAGGCGACATGTAGAAAAGAACCCTTAATAAAGCTTGCATAGCCATTTGCGTATCTCTAACTAACACACCTAATGTGGACGTCAGTAAAGTCACTGATGCTGTAAATATAAATGCAAATGGAACATATAAAACTAATTGTATAATATGAACAGATGGCATAATCCCAAAGAGGGTACATAGTAAAATGATTGCTCCTACAAGTACGAGATGCCCATAGAGTTTACTCGTAACAATGTATGTCGGAATAATTGAAAGTGGAAAATTCATCTTAGCCACTTGTCCGTATTTCATTGTAATCGACTTTGTACCTTCTAAAATACCTTGGTTAATAAAGAACCACATGCTTATACCTACTAGTAACCAATAAATAAAAGGTATACCCTCAACCGGTGTATTGCTACGGATTCCAAACCCAAACACAAACCAATAAACCATGATTTGAATAATCGGATTAATAATCTCCCATGCCAATCCTAAATAATTATTATGGTTTGTGATTTTTAATTGGAACTGTGCTAATCGTTGAATTAAATAAAAACTTTTGACGTGTTCAGTCAACACGGTCATAATAGATTTCATAACTTACCACGCTTTCACATGTAAGATGAAAAATAAAATGTCGTCTCACTACAATTCAAAGCCCCCACTTCGACTTTAGTTTGACTACACTCCTATCATCTCATATTCTTGGATTGAAAACATCTAACAACCTAAGCTTTGTCTCTTTTTCATTTGAAATTGAATGTGTCGACATACTCTCTTATCAAACTCATTTTGTCACTCTAATACTTTACAATAGGTTTACAAGTTTAACAACCTCTTAGTAATATATTATAATCTATATGTATAGTATGATGAAAGTAAAATCATAAAAATAACATAAATCTTAAAGTACGAGGAATGTTTATATGAATCCAACAGTTAATATCAATGAAGTTACTAAAGAATATCGTATTTATCGTAACAATAAAGAACGCATTAAAGATGCTTTATTCCCTAAAAATAAAAATAAAACCTTTTATGCACTCAAAGACGTCTCCCTTCAAGCATATGCAGGTGATGTCATTGGATTAGTGGGGATTAATGGTTCTGGTAAGTCAACGTTAAGTAATATGATTGGTGGTTCATTGTCTCCTACCCGCGGCCTGATTGAGAGAAAAGGTGATGTGAGTGTTATCGCAATCAATGCAGGCTTGAACGGTAATCTAACAGGTATGGAAAATATTGAATTCAAAATGTTATGCATGGGATTCAATAAACACCAAATCAAAGAACTCACTCCCCAAATTGTAGATTTTAGTGAACTGGGTGAGTTTATTTACCAACCAGTCAAAAAATATTCTAGCGGTATGCGCTCAAAATTAGGTTTTTCAATCAGCGTTACGATCGATCCTGAAATCTTAGTCATCGATGAAGCCCTTTCTGTAGGTGACCAAACTTTTACCCAAAAAAGTTTGAAAAAGATTTATGAATTTAAAGAAGCTGAAAAAACTATCTTTTTTGTAAGCCACAACTTAAGACAAGTGAAAGATTTCTGTACTAAAATTGCTTGGATTGAAGCCGGAAGATTAAAAGCATTCGGTTCTGTTGAAGACATCTTGCCTCAATATGAGACATTTCTAAAAGATTTTAAAAAGAAATCTGTAGCTGAACAAAAAGCCTTCCGTCGAAAGCTTGACGAAAATAGATTCGAAATCAAATCCTAAACATTGTCAAAACATCCTTGTCATAAACAATGTTTCGAAAACAGAGTATTCAAGCATAACTTCGAGATTCGAAATCAATTGAAAAGACCTTTTGGAGTCATTGGAGTTATGCTCAAACTCTAAGCATATTCACTCAAGCCGTCATCATAAATGATGTTATCCAAAATCAAAAATAATCGTTTCGACCGCAAAAAACAGACTGGGACACAAATATCTCGAAGGTTTCTTATAATGAGTTGGCGAGACTCCTGAGGGAATAGGACGAGCGTCGAGACCGCGGCTCGACCCATCCCCTAGAAAATGCGAACCAAACAATACGGATTATTGATAAAAGGAAAGCGTAAAGATGGTTCATGATTGAATCATCTCTACGCTATTATTTTGGGATTGATGTCCCAGACTCCTAAAATGATGCTAGCAAAAATTGGATTCTTTCAACACTAGCTCCCTCTTAAAGCTTGCTTATAAACTTCCCATAAAAATTTAGGAATACGTTTAATTCGATGTATCCTTTTCATATCTTTAATACATCGATAAGCCCACTCTAAGTTCAACGTTCTCCAAAAATAAGGTGCGCGTTTAACCTCGCCACTAAAGACATCTATCGAACCCCCAACACCCATCATCATCGTGTGATCAAAGTGATGTCTATGATGTTGAATCCATTGTTCTTGCTTAGGATAACCCATGCCCACAAAAATAAAGTCCGGGTTGAAACGACGAATTTGCTCAGTGACAGTTGCATCATTCATCTCTATAAATCCATGATGGGTTTGTATTTCTAAATTAGGATATTTTTGCTTAATTTTTCGTGCTGCTTTTTCCACTATTGGAGAAGTAGCACCAAGCAAAAATACTTTTTTATGCTTAATATTGGCAATATCCAAACAGGCATCCATCAATTCAATACCAGGTAAACGTTCTTGTAAAGGCGTATCCAACATCCGCGCTGCTTTAATGATACCTGTCCCATCTGGAATAACATAGTCTGCACTGTTGATTATTTTTTGGTATTGTGGGTTTTCAAAGGCATAGTGTACAATTTCTGGATTGGCCGTAACAACAAACAAATTATGTTTTGTATCTGTATTCAAATATTGAATGATATTACGATACATATCATTGAGTCTTACATTATCAAACATAACGTTCAAAACATTGACTTGTTCTTTTTCTCTCAATACAATGTATCCTTGTTCATTATCCGTATCTTTCGTTGTGACGATGCTATCACGATTTAAACTAGGCATTAACTTAGCCATAGTCTCACCTTCATTCTTTCCACTTAAATTTATCTCTTTACATTTATTTTACATTATTTTTATGTTACTTTAACACAATTCCTAAGATATTCAAGTATATTAACATGATTTAAGTCAAAAGTTTGAGCGCCTTATTTGTTACATTTTTAATTTGACTCCGTCTTAAGTCCATAGTTTATAGCACTTTATTTCGCTATACTTGAAGACAAAATACTCTATGAAAGGCGCGAATTAAAAATTATGCATTATTGGATTGCATCACCATTACCAATTTCACTTTATTTATTATGCTTGATTACATTCATATATTTAGTTTGTCATTATTATCAACATAAATTTCCATTTTCAGTTTTAGACATTGCTTTAAATTATATCCCCGTCTTGACGCATGAGTTTGGTCATGTGTTTTTTAACCGTATTAGCGGTGGTCGTGTTGTTGATCTAGTCATTGTTGCTACACGTAGAGAACGCAATGCAACTGGCCAACAAGGGTATGCAGTAACACAAAGTAAAAGTCGCTTAAGTCAAATTTTCACAACAATCGGCGGCTATATTATGCCTCCCCTTATGTTAGTGATTGGTATTATGCTTCAACATAAAGGTCAAGGTGCTGTATTTATCATTATCTATATATTTATTTTTATATATTATACGTTAGTCACTTCCCGAAAGCTTATCCCTATTTCTATTATTGCTTTTTTATGTTTCATTAGTTATCTAGGAATTCACTCTGAGAATCTAAGCAACTATTCATTTATGTATATGCTAGTCTATCATTTTTTATTAGGAACACTATTAGGTGAAATCATACAGTCTAGTATGACGATATTTAAATTAACGTTTTCATCTCCTAAACCTAATTGGGACGGAACAGCTTTGAGCCATCTCACTCGTTTTCCGACTTTTTTGTTCTCTAGCTTTTGGATTTTAATTAATGGTTTAAGTTTATACTACGCAATACATCAATATTTCATTATATAAATGGATTTGAGCCAACTATTCCTCCAAATAATTGGGCATTGCCTTTCAATTGGAATATATTCACAAACTGAAAGACAATGCCCAAAATAATGAGATATATTAAGTATGTTTAACCTACTCGATTCGTTCAGCAAAAATATAATTTGCATTTTGATAACTTAAAATAATCGTATCTGTATCATTTTTAAGTTCGATCATTTGATTGATGTCATCTTTTTTAGAGATAGTCACTTCGTCACCAATTTTGATAGATTTACTAGATAAATAGACGAGTAATTCCGTTTTATCACGCACACGACGTATCACTACACGTGTACCTGTCTCAAATTCTAGTATTGGCGTTCGATGAATTTCCTCATATTGATTATTTCGAGGAATAACACCCCCATGCGGACATGTCTTAGGACGTTCCAACAATTGATCAAGTCGTTCAACAAACAAGCTTGACACACGGTGCTCTAATACTTCTGCTTCAGCATGAACTTCTTCCCATGTGTAATTTAGTACTTCAATTAAAAAGAGTTCAATAAGACGATGTCGCTTAATAATATCTAATGTGTGTGTCAGACCTTTTTTTGTCAATTTAACACCTTTATATGGTTTGGTCTCAACATATCCCTCTTTTTCTAATCGCCCTAACATCTCACTTACAGAAGGTGGCTTTATATTTAAAAATTGTGAAATTGTTTTATTTGAAACATAGAAATGTGTACCATTATGACTCAGTATTGTTTTGAGATAATCTTCTTTTTCCTCAGTTAGCATAAGTTCACCTCTTCAATAGATTCACTTTATTGTATCATGAACCCACTTGACATTGACAGTTTTCATTATATAATATATTTTAATTAGGGCAACCTAAAAATAAAAGAAGGCGGTATGAATATGTTATCTATAGATAATATGAATTTATTCTTAGGTCATAAACACGTCCTTAAAGACATCACTTTAAAATTGCCTCTTGATGGAGAAATAATAGGCATTATGGGACCAAACGGTAGTGGTAAGTCATCACTTATTAAATCAATTATTGGCGAAATTCCAGCAAAAGGTCAAGTTACATTAAACCAAAAACCTACACATCAGTCACTTACCCAAATCACTTATATTCCACAAAAATCTGTATTGGATTTAGATTTTCCAATAAGTGTAGAGGATTTAGTACTTTCGGGATGTTATCAAGAAATAGGTTGGTTTAAGCGTGTTCCTAAACCAATTAAGGTCAAACGTGACACATTACTAAAAGAGCTTGAATTATATGATTTACGTAAAAGACAATTAAACGCATTAAGTGGCGGACAACTCCAACGTGTGTTTATCGCGCGTGCACTTATGTCAGACAGTGTGGTTTATTTACTTGATGAGCCATTCGTAGGTATTGATTTCAAAAGCGAGCAAATTATATTAGCAAAACTTCAACAACTGAAACAATCTGGAAAACTTATTGTAATCGTACATCACGATCTATCAACGGCAGCCGATTACTTTGATCGCATACTACTCTTAAACCAGACAGTTATGTTTTTAGGGGATGCTCAAGAAGCTTTGAAAACTGAAAATATTGAACGTGTTTTCTTGAACCAAACGTCTCAGATGCCATCGTTATCAACCCAAAGAAAGGAGTCCACATCTCATGTCATTCATTCAACATCTGTTTGAGTATCAATTTTTGTCTAGAGCTTTATTGACAGCTATGTTAGTAGGTATTGTTTGCGGTGTAATGGGATGTTTAATCATTTTAAGAGGCTTATCTCTTATGGGAGATGCAATGAGTCATGCTGTATTACCAGGTGTAGCGATATCTTTTTTCCTTAACATTCCTATGTTTATTGGCGCACTAATCACCGGAATGCTAAGCAGTACTATCATTGGTTATATTTCCGATGCATCAAAGACTAAGAAGGATGCGGCTATCGGCATCACTTTTACCACTTTCTTAGCACTGGGTATCGTATTAATTAGCTTAATTCACTCAGCTACTGATTTATATCATATTCTATTTGGTAATATTTTAGCAATTACACAAACTGCTTATTATACTACATTGACTGTAAGCATTATTGTCGTTGCATTAGTACTCATTTTATACCGTCCTTTAAAAATGTCGACATTCGACCCAGTCTTTAGTCGAATGAGCGGTCTCAATACCACATTCATTCATTATTTTGTGATGTTGTTGCTTGCACTCGTTATTGTCGCAAGTGTGCAAACTGTAGGTGTCATATTAGTTGTTGCGCTTTTAATTACACCTGCTTCCACAGCATACCTCATTACGCGAAAGCTCTCGACAATGATGCTTGTTTCATGCGTATTTAGTATGGTGAGTTCTACACTTGGTATTTACATCAGCTTTAAATTCAATCTACCAAGTGGCGCTGTAATTGTACTCATTGCCGCATTTATTTATGCAATTGTATTTATTATTACACAAATTAAATTTATCTTTCGTAAAGGAGCTTATTAATCATCATGATGAAACGAATTTTAGCGATACTTTCTATTTTAATTATTTTATCAGGTTGTGGTCTTAATTCGAACAACGATAAAAATGAGAAACTCAAAATTGTAACTACGAACTCTATTTTATATGATATGACTAAAAATATTACTGGTGATCATGCTGAAGTCCATAGTATTGTACCAATCGGACAAGATCCACATGAATATGAAATTAAACCTCAAGATGTCAAAGCATTAACAGACGCAGACTTAATCATATATAATGGTTTCAACTTAGAAACAGGAAACGGTTGGTTTAATAAAGCATTAGAGCAAGCTGGCAAATCTTTAGATGATAAATCTGTTATCCAAGCTTCTAAAGATGTGACACCTATATACTTAAAAAATAGTGAAAAATCATCTAAAAACATTGACCCACACGCTTGGTTAAGTTTAGACAATGGTATTCAATATGTTAAAAACATCAAAACAGCTGTTGAGTCAAAAGATGATGCACACCGAAAAGATTATGAGAACAACGGACAAAAATACTTAAGCAAGCTTGAAGAATTAAACAAAGATAGTAAAGACCGCTTCAATGATATACCAAAATCTCAACGCGCTATGATTACAAGTGAAGGTGCTTTCAAATACTTTGCAAAACAATATGATGTAACTCCTGGATATATTTGGGAAATCAACACTGAAAACCAAGGTACACCTGAACAAATGAAACAAGCTATCGACTTCGTTAATCAGCACCATATCAAAAATCTTTTACTCGAAACGAGTGTTAGTGATAAGAGTATGAAGAGTCTTGGAGAAGAAACAGGCGCTTCTATTTATGGTCATGTTTATACAGATTCGATTGGTAAAAAAGGTAGCGATGGTGATTCATACTATAATATGATGAAATCAAATATCGATACGATTCATGGAAGCATGAAATAATAACAAAACAAGTCTGGTATATATCAGTAATCGAAAAAACTTCGAGACTTTCGTAAGAATTTACGAAAAATCTCGAAGTTTTTCTTTTAATTTAGATAATTCATTAAAGGATTTGAAAGAAGCTTATTTTTTGAAATATAACAGTGAATCATAACATGCATAAACGAAGAATTTATGACGAGACTCCTGAAGGAATAGGATGAGCGGAGAGGTGATTCAATCATGAATCATCTCTCCGCTTTTCTTTTGAGATGTATGTCCCAGACTTATTGACTATGATTAATCTTGATCTAAACGTGAATATATCTTTTTACGTCTTTTCTTTCTTTTCTCGATACGTATTTTTCTTTTGGTTTCTTCATCAATATGTTCTTTATTTAAATCTGTATTCTCAAGGTGCATTTCTTTTTGATACATATACGCGCCCGTTCGATAGGCCGCTCTTGAAATCAAATGCCCTCCTACCGGTGCTGTAATATTAATAAACACCAAAGCAAGTAATGTTCTAACACTGACATACCCTTGAGCTATCACAAAATAGATAAAGACACCGACAAGTGTTAACAGTACTGCTGCTGTCGATGATTTTGTCGCAGCATGTATCCGCAAAAATACATCCTTAAATCGCACCAATCCAATCGCACTTATTAATGAAACAATACTTCCAACAAATACTAAAAGCGCCGCAATTAATAAAAGAACCTCATTAATCATCTTCATAAAAGACACGGCCTCCCTCAATAAAACGCGATATCGTGACAGAACTTAAAAATGAAATAATAGCAATCAGCAAAACAGAATCTAGAAATGAAAATGTTTCAAAAACTAAACTCAATGCCCCTACCGTACACATCAATATAGCACTCATTGCATCAAAAGCGACAACACGATCAGCAGTAGTAGGCCCTTTAATCAAACGAAATAATACGACGACTAACGATATTGCAAATATAATCAATGCCGCTGACAATAAATAATGCGTTACGACTGTCATCATTTTGTCACCTCCATAATGAGTTCCTCATATTGTTTAATACTTTTAAGTAAGCTTTTCTTTTCCTTTTCTGTAATATCAATTGCATGGATTAAAAATAAATTCGGATTTCGATTAACGTGAATAACAGTGGATCCTGGTGTAATAATAATCAAAATCGTCAAAAAAGCTACTTGCCAATCGGTGTTTAATTTTGTTTCGTAACGTATGAGCCCTGGATTCATTTTAGGTGCTTTAAATAATACATAATTCATGATAGATACAGTCGATGTCAATAATTGATAAAGATAGACAACTAAAAATTTAAAAGAAACCCACACCTTTTTAGGATAAAATTCTTGATTAAAAAACTTATGCAGCAAATAAATAATCATAATCCCAATTACATACCCTACAATAAACGTTTGAAAATGAAAGGCATCTTCATCTTGAAAAAGCACCCATAAAATAGCAATCATTATATTTAAAGCAATTTGTCTCATTAATTATCACCCCTCAAATCAGGGTTAACACTTTTCACATATGTTTCAGCATCTAAATTCATCTTTGCAGCAAGATTTGTTGCATTTATAATAATAGGTGTTGCTAATCCAATAACGAGAACTACGATTGACATCAACATGACTACGTGCTTTCTTACTGGCTTAACAGATTGATAAGCTATCTCTGCCCCGCATAACGAATCACCTGCATACATATAAAAGAATACACGAAATAAGCTATACATAGCGATTAGACTCGTTAAAATCATCAATGTGAGTCCAATGTAATGTTGATGTTCTAATGCGCCTAAAAAGATTAATAATTTCCCAGGAAATCCACTTAGTGGTGGAACGCCTCCAATTGCTAATGTCACAACAATAAATGCCACCCCTAACCAGGGCTCTCGCTTTGCTAGTCCTTTTAATTGTCTATAGTTTCGATATCCTGTGATATAAACAATAATACCTATCACAAAAAAGAGTAACGCTTTGACAATCATATCATTAAACAAATAAAATATAGCCCCATTCACACCATTCAACGTATTTGTACTTAATCCAAAAATAATAAATCCAATTGATAATATCACTTGATATGCTGCTATTTTTTTGATGTCTCTAAAACTGATTGTTCCGATAGCACCAATCACCATCGTTATGCACGACATGACAACTAATAATGGTTCTATTACCATTCCACTTTGATTAAAGATTAATGTGAAAAATCGAATCAGTGCATAAGCGCCAACTTTAGTCATAAGAGAAGCAAATAATGCCGCGAGCTCTGTATTCAAAACAGCATAAGCTTTAGGAAGCCACATAAATAATACAAGTGACGCTTTGGCACCAAATGCCACAACAAAAGACGTTGCAATCATGTGAATCGCAGTGGGATCGTCCATTTCATGGATGCGCATTGCAATATGAGAAAAATTTAAACTTCCAATTCTCCGATATAACATTGCAATTCCTACTAAGAACACCCATGAAGCCACAATATTCAAAACAACATAAATAATACTTGCCCGTAATTGCTCAACGGATTGTCCTAAAGTAACAAGAACAAAAGATGCAAGCAACATGATTTCAAACATAACATATAAATTAAATAAATCCGCTGTTAAAAACGAACCTATTACCCCTGTCTTTAAAAATAATATAAAGGATAATAAATAGTAGCGATTAGCCCGCCTTTCCCCACGTCCGAATCCAAATAATACAATCATAAATACAACAAAAAATGTAGTTGTTACTAATAATAAGCTTAGGGCATCCCCTACGTATTGAATACCAAATGGCGCTTCCCATCCACCAAAGTTAAGTATAATAGGACGATTTTTTACAACATAAATGAGCATTAATAGTGATATCGTAAATGATGATATTAAGACAAATAGAGCGATATTTCGAGAAAGCCGTACTTGTTTATTTAACATCACCATTATTAAAGCACCTACAAGTGGTAATAATAATGGAACCGCTAGCAAATTACTATTCATCTTGATCATCCCCTGTCAACACATCAATTTCATCTTCTTGAGTTACTTTATAGGTACGATAAACAAGTACAAGTAAAAAAGCTGTTATCGCAAAACCTATCACAATCGCCGTCAGTACAATTGCTTGCAAAAGGGGATCAACAAAATTCTCCTGGCCATTAACGATGAGTGGTTCATGCTTATTTGAAGCATAATTCCCCATACTCATCACAACTAAGTTTCCAGCATGTGTATATATCGCAATCCCAATCACAATTCGAATGAGGTTTTTAGATAAAATCATATAGGTTCCAATAAACACTAAAAAACCAATTGCAATTAATAAGATAATATTCATGTTCGCCCTCCACTCAACGAAAGAATGGTTGTGACTACAACACCCACAACTGTAATCATAATCCCCGCTTCAAACAGCGTAATAGATGAGACATGTACCTCTCCAAAATAAGGTAAATGTACATACCAATCCGATTGATACAGTATGTTTTTACCGAAAAAGACTGGCACAACCGCAGTAACAATCGATATCATTGCACCTATAATCATTATTTTACGAAAATCAATAGGTAATGCTTCTAGAACTTGTACAACATCAAATGCTAAAAACATTAATATAAATGCCGAACTTAGAATTAGTCCTGCAATGAATCCACCACCTGGATTATGATGTCCCGCAAAAAAGAGATAGAAGCCAAATGTTAATATTATAAAAACGACGACTCGTGTGATTGTTTTTAAAACTAAATCATTCTCTTTCATCTTGACCTCTCCTATCTCTATAATTTAATAATGTAAATATTCCTAACCCTGCAATGATTAAAACAATACCTTCTGACAGTGTATCAAGTGCTCGAAAATCACCTAAAATCGCATTCACAATATTTTTACCACCTGATTTTTCATATGCATCATGATAAAAAATAGAAATAGTTTCATAGCTGTTTGTCTGCTGAACCATAAAAATAAATCCAACGACTGTTAATGCCATTATGAGTGACACACTTATCTTAATGAACTCTACTTTAGGTTTAAATTGCCCTCTTGGAATATTCGGCAATCTGGAAAAACTAACAATAAATAATACTGTCGTAATGGTCTCTGTCACAAGCTGTGTTAAAGCTAAGTCTGGAGCACGCATTAGAATAAAGAACAGTGCAACAGTATAACCTATACCTCCCGTTAATATAACCATTGTCAATCGTTGACGTATGAATATAAGCGCAATTCCAATAATCATAACTGTCAGTAACAAAATAATATGAAAAATATGGTATTCATATACATCAATTTGATAGAGCTCTGGAATTCCGACTATAGCCAAAGCATAAATATTCAACGCAATATAAATGATCAATGTTATCATAAGATACGTATTCAAACGATTATTCATCACAGATTTCAATCCGACACTAGATGTGAACTCAATCGAGCGATACGCCCTCTCCAAAAATATGTGTAAAGCCCATTTCTCTCTTCCTGACGTCCCCCATTTCGTCCAATCTATAAAGTAAACACTGATAAATCCCACTATCATAATCACTATACTCATGATAAACGCCCCATTGATACCGTGCCATTGCTTTAACGTCGGTACAAATGATATTAACTGATTGGATCCAGTCACACTTAAAAATGCAGGTTCAATCAGATAATGACCTATCCATTGCGGAAATATAAAAATAGTAGGTAATAAAAGTGACATCAATACCGCAGGAGCTATCAATCGCTTAGGTTCCTGTATTTTATTTTCGAATGAATCATCACCTAAAAAAGAAACTTTTATCATATTGAGCGAATAGATACACGTAAAGAGACTTGCGATAAAACCAACACTAACAATCACTATGCCCATTGCAAGAGGGAATAGTTCGAATCGATGGACATGAATTAAACCTTCAAAAAACATCTCTTTACTGATAAAGCCATTTAAAAAAGGAAATCCTGCCATTGCTAAAGCAGCTAAGGTCATCACAATCATTGTAATAGGAAATACACGGATTAACCCACCTAATTGACGTATATCACGTGTTTGGGTTTCATGGTCAATCAAACCCACTCCCATAAACAACATGCCTTTAAAAAGCGCGTGATTACATAAATGAAACAAACTCGTCAATAATATAGCCGCATACATTTCTATCATGACGTGACTGTTTGCTTGTACAATCCCGCCTCCTAGACCAACCATCGACATGATCATGCCTAATTGACTGATTGTCGAATATGCTAAAATACCTTTTAAATCATATTGTCGTACCGCTGTAATAGCACCATATAACATGGTCAACAGACCAACCATTGTCACGATATTAATATACATCTCACTATGTCCTAATATCGGCGTATAACGGAGCAATAAAAAGATACCCGCCTTCACCATCGTTGCAGAATGTAGGTACGCACTCACTGGCGTTGGAGCAGCCATCGCCATAGGTAACCAAAAATGGAATGGCCATTGTGCAGATTTAGTGAATGCGCCAAGTAGCAACGTTAAAACAATAGGAATCCACAAAGGACTTTCAATAATCGCTTCATATTTCTCAAATTGCAATGTAATCGTATTAGTTCCCGTGACAAGGTAAAGCATCAAAAAGCCTACGAGCATTGCTAAACCACCGAGGACAGTTACAACCAAAGAAGTTATAGCCCCTTTTTGACTTTCTTTTTTATCATACCAATAACTGATTAATAAAAATGAAGAAACACTTGTAAGCTCCCAAAAAACATATAAAAGAATGGTATTATTAGATAACACAATCCCAAGCATGCTCATCATAAATAAAACCAAATAACAGTAAAATCGTGGTAATGCATCAGTCTGAGATGATAGATATTGCGTTGCATAATAGAATACTACTACACCTATTAAAGAAATGAGTAAGGCAAAAAATAGCCCTAAACCATCCAACCTAAATGCAAGGTTAATATCATAAGCAGGCAACCATTCCAACGTTTCTATAACAGGCTGTCCATTTAATACAGTAGGAAGAAGCAACATAAATACAACTACAGCACTCACAGGCGCAAGTAATGCAACTCCCCCAACAAAACGCTGAATCTTCCACTTCATCATCATTAAGAGCATTAATAAAATAATGAATAATACAGTAAATAAACCTATTATCATCGAATAACTCCTTTTTTATAAGTTCAAAGCGATAGTCGTATTGACCTCTTGTTTGGAAATACCAATAAACTTCATCGTTTCATAAGATGTCTGATGCCCAAGATATTTTTGAATAATCGAAATAGAAATTCCAGCCTTATACGCGTGATATGCAAATGTTTTTCTTAGTGTAGTAAGTCCAACATGCTCAATACTTGAATCATTTGCAGCACGATTAATAATGCGATACGCTTGCTGTCGGCTCAAGCTATTATGCGTCCGCTTAGATTGAAACAATAAATCATCACAATCCAGATTTTCGCTTGTCACGTAATCTTTTAACTCTTGGCGTAAAGTTTCCGGAATCATGACGCGAATATGTTGTTCTGGATGTTTATCCCAAAAATGTATCACCTCAAATGAATCATCTACAATATCTCTCACAAATAGCGATAGTAAATCGTTTAATTTAATGCCTGTATGAATTGCGAATTTAAAAAATAAATAATCTCTTTCCGAACGTTTTGATAGATAATCATACATTTTATAAATATCTTCAATATATCGAATAGGTTCGACATAATTCATGATTCACACCTCATTCAAAAGTTTCATATACACCATTATAATATATTTATGTAACATAAACATATCTTTTTGTACTTTTTTCAAATTAAGGTGTCCTTTTTCTATATTATTTTCGATATATATAGTGAAAGGAGGTCAGAACTATGACTACAACAAATTTATCACTTATTCTGACGCAAACTACAATTACATCTGGAGGTAAAAAAACAAAAACATCAAGACGCTTTAGTCAACTTAACCCTAACGCTTCGAATGAATCCCTCATACGCTTTGCTAAAGCCATTGAAATTTTGACTGGGGAACAATACGATTCAATTGAAGTTGTAAAAACTGAACTTATTGGATAATAAAGGAGACCATTAAAATGAATACTAAAACATTAGAAATCACTTTCGAAACTGAAACACAAAAGCCATTCAAACTGACTATTCCAAATCTATCAACTGCAATTACAAAAGAATTAGTCGCTACACAAGCTCAACACATTATCAACACTCGTGTCCTATCCGTATCAGGTCGTGTCATCAAACAAGCTAAATCTGCAAAAATGATTGATAAAGCAATTACCGTTCTTGAATTAACCCCTTAATTTTGATAAATGCAAACAACATTCAATACTTGTACGCTTTATGTCATCCATCTTTTGACTTATTCACAGTTAAACATTTGAGTATTTCATAGTAGTTATTTTATGTATACTATATTGTATAAAGAAATAAGGATGATGGGTCATGTTGCTTTTATTATTAGGGCTTGGATTATGTGCGGGATTTGCTGTGCCTATACAAACCGCTATCAATTCAAAACTCAGCTTATATACCCGGTCACCGTTTTATGCTGCCACTATTTCGTTTGGTACAGGTACGATTGGGCTATTATTAATAAATATTGTCTTTTATCCGCAACTGTTTAATGTCATTTTTTCTTCTCAAATCCAGTACACTTGGTTTTTAGGCGGGATGATGGGTGTAATCTTTTTATCAGGTAACCTATTACTTCTCCCCCGCATTGGAGCATCATTAACAGTTGTAACAACCGTATCAGGACAAATTGCTATGAGCGTTGTGATAGATACTTTAGGTTTGTTCAATGTCTCATATCAACCCTTTTCTACCTTGAAGGGTATTGGTTTGTTACTTTTATTTTTAGGTGTCGTATTAATGAATCTCAATCGACAATCCTTATTAGACAAACAGCGATCATCACGCACGACGTTTTGGTTATGTATTGGTGTCATTTTAGGATGTGCTCCTCCAATTCAAACAGCTATTAATACACAACTGAGTCAAAATATCCATTCACCTTTATTTGCATCGTTTATCTCTTTCTTAGTAGGAACGCTTGTACTCATTATCATTACATCTATAATTCATCGAAATTTCCGTATCTATGTGTATCATGATATACACGGTCCCATACGTTGGTGGCATTTTATCGGTGGAATGTTAGGCGTTATTTTTGTAACTGCTAATATTATACTGACACCTCATTTAGGCGTTGCATACACGATTATCATTGTCATGATTGGCCAAATCATTATGGGACTGATCATTGACCATTTCGGATTATTAGGATTGCCTTCTATTAAGATTAGTCATCAGCGCTTACTGGGATTTGCCTTAATTATCGTAGCGATTATCATGATTCAACTTAGCTGACGTACGATGATATTGCAAACCACTCAAAACGATATATAGTCAAAAACCACTTCGATATGTAGCATTTCCAGTTACATGTTGAAGTGGTTCTTTTAAATCACATATATCACGCTGACTTTAGAATCATTACGTCAAATTTTGACCTATTGTGTCGCACTCACTCATGCGAATACTTTATAATCATGCTATATGTTATGAATGGATATTTTTTAAACCCTTTGATTATTTATCACAAGACTTCAGTATTTTTTATTGTCAGAACAATCTGAATTATGTATAATAAATGTAATTCTATCTGAAGGAGCTACCTATGTTCAAAAAGTTTTATATCATTCTCCCTCTTTTTATACTTCTTCTTATTTCTTCTTTCTTCATATACTTTTGGCTTAAACATAAACATACGCCTGCATTTCAAACAATTCATGCCGAACTTAGTGCCCCACAACATTTAGATGGCATTGTGCAACCTGATCATGTTTTTTCACTTCAGTACGCTGCAAGTGACGGAAACTTACATGAAATACACGTTAAAAACACCAATACAATTGTAAAAGGCACTCCATTAGTAACCTACTATGATTACTCAAAAGTCAATCTTATCAATGCTTTGCATAAGCTATCCGAAAAAAATCTGCCGACTGAACAATCATATGACCTCGCAATTAAAATGACAGAGCTTCAATCTCAACTCTATAAAACTATTAAAAGTCCTATCTCAGGAATCGTGCATTTGCATAAAAATAGTCATTTGCAAAAAGGTTATAAAATACTAGATATTGTATCCCAAACTCAACATATTCAAACGAGAATCCCCGAAAATTTATTACCCCAATTTAAGCTTAAACAGTCCATTCAACTGACAAATAGAGTCACTCAAGAACATATTAAAGGAACTATTAATCATATTGATCTCCAACCCATCCAACCTACTCCTTCTTCAAAACTTTCGTCATATATAATGACTATAAAAACCAAAAAAACATACCCTCTAGGCACGCATTTCAACGTAATAATAGAGCCCGCTCACATCATACTCCCTGCTGATGTGCTTTTAGATGAAAATACAGTTGTTCTATATAAGAAGCATAGATTTATTAAACGTAAGGTTAACTATGATAAAATAAATGAGAAAATTATAATTAAAACAGGTATATTTGACGGTGAAAATATTGTTCGAAACCCTAAAATGGTTCTGTAATACAGAAATTGATTTCTGATTTTGCCGTTTAAATTTTACATTTTAATTGATTTTCTTAGTTATATAAATTATTCTTTAGGTATATTTAATAGTTAAAACACTACGCTTCAATATGGTATATCTTGTAATTCAATTCATAATATAAATTTTTCACTTAACTTTTTATGATTATATCTAAAAATTTTTCACAAGCTAAGTGATGAGATGTGAATGCAATTTGTACTTTTTAAATTATTAAGTGTTTAACTATATGTTTTTATAGTATAAAGCATTAAAGTTTTGCTATAATACTAGCTATAAACAAATATATTTTATTGTTTAATGACATGCCATAATTATCATTAAATATTAGTGAATTTATAAGGGTAATTATAATGGGAGGTTTAAGTGTATGGCTGTAACTCGTGTGAAAGATTGTTTTGAATTACTATCTATGGTTACTTACGCAGATAGATTAAAAAGTGTGATTAAGAAGGAATTCCAAATTAGTTTTGAAGAATTCGCTGTTTTAACACATTTAAGTTATAAGGTTGAAGACGAATACTTTTTAAAAGATATCATCAATAATTTAAACTATAAACAACCTCAAGTTGTTAAAGCTGTTAAAAACTTATCACAAGAAGGTTATTTTGATAAGCGTCGTAATGAGCAAGATGAGCGTACTGTTTTAATTCTTATTAATGATCAACAAAGAAAAAAAATAGATGAATTGTTATCACGTGTGAACGAAACAATTAAATCTACAGATGTAAAACCACAATAATGATTGGTTAAAATAAAAATATTCTAATTTAACTTCTATATTAAAAGGGGTCATATTTATCGCAATATAAACTCTACCCCTTCCTATTTTTAAGTTCATATAGATTGGGACAAAAGCGGTTAGCGTTTAAGCAGACTCAAATAATTTAAATCATCATGAAGTTCTGTCGGCAACTCTGCTTTCTAGGGTATGAGTCAACTATTTAATTATAAGTACTTCTTTCATCTTCCCCTTTCCCAATCTTTGCTTTTTAATTTCTTTTCTAACAAAGTTCTCTTCTATATTTTCGTTCATTTTTCCCTACAATTCTAATTTGATCAAAAAAATCGAACAATGATATTCACCTATCAATTCATAACATGTACTTATAGTACTCGAGGTTTTCATCATCATTCGATTATTAAAATAAAATTGTGACTAGTGTCTTATTCTTATGGAAAACAATAAACAGTTCCCACCCTTTACTCGCTTATTTATTATTTGTTGATAAAAGATGGTATTGCTGTAAAAATTGTATATATGCTTCTTTAAACGCTGTACCTTAGCATTGCACTATAGGAGGTCTAGCTATTACTAGGCTTGTTTTCGAGATGAAAGCTCAATCGTATAAAAAATGATAAATATTAATATCATAATCCATATCGCAATTGAAACCAGTTGCGCTATCTGTCCATCCCATATGACTGCATCCACTGTTTTTTGTAAAAATATTAGTCCCATACCTGTATATTCTAAACGCTTAGCATACAAACCATAAAATGCGATACAAAACCCAATTATGAATACTAATATATGAGCATATCGTGTAATAACATAGATGCCTAAATCTAAATCATAAGCATTCATCAGTATCACAATTATCGCCATAATCGCTAAAATAACACCTGTATAACTTTCCATCTTATTACGATATAAATAGTTTTTCTTCATAATTCTTGAATAAATCAGAACGGATATTGGTAAGATTACAACCATATAAACAATCGAGAGACCTGTTGCTGCCCCAAATGAAACAAGCTGTTTATCATATAAATAGGACATTAAAATAAAGTTAATAATAAAAAATACAACAGGATTAAATTGTAAGGTAAAAATATTTTTTTGAATGGTTAGTATAATTTCAGCAGGAGATTTTTGTCGATATTCAATATAATCAATGTTCTCTTTTTCTGATTTTTGTATATCTTTACGAAGACTTTCTTTAACATCATCTATCAAGTTTGGAGAAATGCCTTTATATGTAAGGTAATCTTCAACATTATCAAGTAGTACTCTGTCATTTGCTCTCATAAAGTCCTCCATTCTTCTGAGCTTAAATGCTTAGGTTCATTTAGCGTTATGTATACAATCTATCACGTGTTGAATGATATCATTTATCAATTTGGCACAAAGCTAACAAGACTTGCTTATTGCCTGTCTTACAGCGAAGGACCAAGCTAACCCCTCATTCATAAAAGTTTAGCTCAGTCCTATATTTACCTTATGTCCATACATGAAGTCTTAAGATTTATGCTTCAATATCAACTCGATATAATTTTAACACTTTATCTGCTGGGTTCTGAGTTGTAAATTGGTATGAAACTTTATCGTCTTGAATGTAACCATGATTTCCAGTGATATTGTTGTAATGTTCACGTGTTGTTGCTTGATGTCCTACTAACGATTTCACATCTTTGTAAGTCGCACCTTTGATATCATTATAGCTCATCGCAATACGTTTAACTTTAGCATTTCTATGGTTACTCTCTGTAGTAATCACTAATAGACCTTCATGTAAGTGATATTCATAATAATGCTCGTGACTATAGGCTGATTGTGTATGAATTCCTTTTCCATATTGCTTTTCTACATGGTACAATGAATCACCAATTTTAACATTCTGGATACTTTTTGAACCATTTTGTAATTCTTGAACAGATTTTAGTGTATTTCCTTCAGCCGCATGAACACTACTCGCACTTATTCCAAAAAACATCATCGTTATGATTAAAATAGCACTTACGAGTTTTTTCATAATAATGGCACTCCTTCGATATTTGTCTTAGAAGATTCATGATTATTATACCCTAAATTTCAATAAAATAACAATAACATTACATTATGATTACAAATCCATGTTTTTAGTTGTTTTGTGCATAAATGTTTTAACAGCTTTTAAAAATCTATCTGTTTCTTCTACAAATGGATAGACACCAGATTTTTTAAAAAGTTGATATTCCGCGTTCGGTAATTGTTCAGCTACGTATTCTGACTCAATACGAGAAACGCGCTCATTTGCTTGACCTCCGATAACAAGTGTTCGTACGCTAATATCTTGCAAAAATGATTTAATATTTGTATTTAAAAACGATTGATCTACTGCATTCTTCTCATAATCAGTCAGAAGCGCTGCTGAATCATTAACACTTTTCAAAAATTTACGCACTTTATGGTTGGAGTAATATAAATGCTTTTCTAAAAACTTTTCTTGATCACTTTCATCCCATGTTCTTATTTTTTCAGCATATTTTCTAAATAATCGTTCATGTGGTAATAAATCATCCATAGCAGTGGGGTTAATCAGTATGAGTTCAGATACTTTCTGCGGATAGCGTAAACTTAAATCTAATGCAATTGATCCCCCCAACTCATTTGCAATAATTGTAGCCGAATCAATATACAAAAAGTCCATGAGTTCATAAACATCTTGTGCATATTGATGAAAATCAATACTTAGTGGTTTATCAGAATAACCATGTCCTCTCATATCAATTAAAATCACTTGAAAATAACGTGCTAGACGTTTCGCAACCTTTTCAAACACTGTATGGTTCATATAAATAGAATGTAACATTACGATAGGATAGCCCTTTCCCATTGATCGATAATTAAGCGCTGTCCCATCTGTTGTACGAAATAATTGCATTAATTTTCAGCCTCCTTTGTCAAATTTAAAATATCCAGCAACTCTTCCAACGTCTGAATTTCAAAATCCATTTCCGAATCAAATGGTCTTAAATCTTCATCTTGATTGTGATGACAATACCAAACACTCACCATTCCCATTGCTCTTGCTGGTGCAACATCATTTAAAGGATCATCACCCACATAGATAATTTCTTCTGGTTTAACATCCAACTTTTCAATAATATCTTCATAAATTCGAGGATGTGGCTTTCGATAACCCACTGTTTCAGAAGTTGAAATATGATTAATATAATCTTCAATACCTAAAGCATAGATACGGTACTGTTTGATTTTAGTTTTACCGTTCGCTATAACTCCGATCTTGTATCCTGCTTTCTTTAAAGTTTTTAACGTATAATTTGTATCATAAAACGGAAAAACATAGCGATAAAAATGCATTTCGAAGTCATGAAATAAATCTTTCCAACTTAATCGATCAATATTAAACTGTTTAATAATTTCTTTATATACATCCGGCTTGTCATGATCTTCATCATCATCTAATTCAATAAATTTAGCCTTGAAGTCTGGCGCTTGTACACGTACTAAATAATCATGAAAACGCTCATACTGCTCTTCTATAAATTTTTCACGTGATTTTTGGCGGTCTAACAATGTTCCTTCTAAATCAAAAATAATCGCTTTAATCTCTGTTAAGTCCATTTTTTTAACCTCATTATATTCTCTTTAATTTTGACTTATTACTATATTAGTCAATCCTTCTCTCACGTTCAACTATCATTAAATAAAACATCATAGGTATACCAATTAAAGCTAAAATAATACTCGCCGGTAATTGTATAGGTGCTAAAAGTTGCGCTCCAACTGTATCCGCAAGTACCATTATTGTACCACCAATAATGATATTTAATATCATTTTATATGACAAGGTATGCTCTGTAATACGTTGGACAAACTGAGGTATGACAATACCAATAAAGCCTATTACGCCAGTAAAACCTATAATAATCGTTGACAAGATGGTTGCAAGTATTAAAACCATTACAGAAAGCCTTTGGACATCAATGCCTAAAGCCATGCTCGAATATGCATCAACTTGTAGCAACTTTATTTGAGACACTTGCAAAAACAAGCAGATAACAATAATCACAAAAGCTATTGCTATATATACAACTTCTCGATATTCAGCAGATGAAAAACCACCAAACATGTAATTCATGACGCTCTGCAGTCGCTTAGGATTCATCTGAACCATCAAAAATATAATTGCATTAAATAATGAACCAATCATGATACCTGACAATATTAAAGAGCGTTTGAAACCACCGTTTGCTATCAACTTTGTCATCATTATAACGATTACTAATGTACTAAAACCCACTACCATCGCAAATGGCGCTATCCACACAAACGACAATCCTAAAAATGTAGCAATAGCAGCTCCCACAGTCGCACCGCTCGCAAGTCCTAGAGTAAAGCTATCCGCTAAAGTGTTATTTAAAATAATTTGAAACATTTGACCCGCTAGCGTCAATCCCATACCTGCTAATAATGCAAGTAAAACTCTCGGAAGCCTCACATTCACGACTAATGTATACGTAATAGACGCTGACCAATCGAGATAACTGAATAAACTATAAACGACACTTGCAATCAAAAGAAGACTCCATACCACCACAGTTATGAAGCCTTTGTTTTGTTTATTTTTCATAAATCGCATCTCTCAATTTTTTAAGTCCATCGTCCAAGCGTGGACCCGGACGTGATAATAAGTCGTCATTGACTGCGACTACACGCTGATTTTTCACAGCATTGACTACTTCAAATCCACTACGCCCTTCAACTTCCTTTTGATACTCTTTATTTGACGTGCCAGATATAGAAACCATAACATCCGGATTTTTCTGAATCACTTGTTCTTTACTCACTTTCGGCCAGTTATCTACATCACTGAATACATTTTTAGATTTAAGTTGTTTTAACATGTCATTTAAGAACGTATGATTCCCAACTGTGTATATTTCTGGTTCAGATGATACTTCTATAAAGACAGAGGGCTTTGTTTGAGCTTGAGGTATTTCTTCAACAACAGCTTTAATATGATTTTGTGTCTCTTTCACTAAAGCATCCGCTTCTTTTTCTTTGCCTGTTAATTGACCAATATCTTCAAATGTGTCATACATCTCATGGATAGACTGTGCATCTTTCACATATTCTACATGTATACCACTTTTCTCAAGGCTCTCGAGCACCTTCCCTTGTGAAGCCTTTTGTGTTTCATGTGCCAAAATCAAATCCGGTTGTGCTTTAATTAACGCTTCTTTATCTAAGTTCATCGCATCAAATTGCATTTTATCTTTAACTTCTTTTGGATAATCATCCACCGTAGAAACACCTATAACCGCATCACCTAAGCCTAGCTCATATAAAATTTCTGTATTACTCGGCATCAGTGAGATAATACGTTGTGGATCTTTATCTGAAGACTCTTTTGTATCTCCAGGTTGCTCCCCTTTAAAATTACAACCAGCTAATATTATCATAGTCATTAACACGATAATTCCAAATTGCCTTATCTTCATTGCTTTTGACTCCTCACTTCAGATTTCGATTCTATCATAACATTTTTGTATGTAGAGACGTAGACTTTTTTATGATTATGACGCTTCCATGCTATCTCTAAAAACATACTAAGATTAGCTGTGAAAGAAATTAAGACATCTATGTGATAAATTACTTAAATCTATGCATGAAAAAGATTTGTTTGATAAAGAGATGATTAAATGAGCTAAGACAACTGATGCGTTTGAAAATATCGTTTCTATTCCTGGGTTAGGAGAATTAACCACTGCTTTACTGATTGGAGAGCTTGGAGATATTACACATTTTGAAACAAACAAACAACTCAATGCGTATGTCGGAATTGATATAAAACGTTATCAATCAGGTAATTCTATGAGCAGAGATACAATTAATAAAAGAGGTAATAAGAAAGCTAGACGCTTATTGTTTCTAATTATTATGAATATCATTAGAGGACGAAATCGTTATAAAAATCATGTTGCAGACTATTACTACAAATTAAGAAAGCAGCCAAATGAGAAACCTCATAAGACTGCAGTCATAGCTAGTGTGAATCGTTTGTTAAAAACCATTCATTATCTTATTACTAACAATCAATTATATGATTATCAAAAAGCACCACACTAATGTAACCATATAATCATATACATCATAACACCTTATTCAAAAAATAGAAATTGAACGGTTTAGTTCAATGATGTTAATTTTAGCGCCCAAGTACTTGACTAATCGTAGGAATGGGGCTGGGACATCAATCCCAAAAGAAAAGCGTATTGTTTGGCTCGCATTTCCTAGGGGGATAGGTCGAGCCCCGGTCTCGACGCTCACCCTATTCCCTCAGGCGTCTCGCCAACAATACGACGTGATATACATGTAATTTTACATTAAAATGCTTTAAAAAAAGACCCTTTCGTATCATTGAATGAATCATCTCATTATAAGAAAACTTCGAGAGTTTTCGTAAATACTTACAAAAACCTCGAAGTTTTTCGATTACTGAGATATTTATGTCTCAGACTCTACATCCTTATTAAAAAATCATTATTTTTTACATCGACTCTGGCGCTGTCACACCTACTAAACGTAATGCATTTCTTAAAGTGATACGCACAGCTTCAACCAATGCCAAATGTGCTTTTGTTTTCTCTTGATCTTCCGTCAATACTTTTTCCGCATTGTAGAACTTATGAAAGTGAGCAGCTAAATCTTGAATATAGTTCGTTACACGATGAGGTGCTCTTGCTTCTGCTGCACTTTCAATCATAGGCTCAAACTCAGCTATTTTTTTCAATAATTCAATTGCTTTATCATTCGTAATCAGACGATAATTCGCGCCTTGTTGTACTTGATAACCTTGCTCTTTTGCCTGACGTAATATAGAACAAATACGCGCATGAGCATATTGCGCATAATATACGGGATTATCTTGAGATTGTGTTTTAGCCAATTCCATATCAAAATCAAAATGTGTGTCTGGACTACGCATTGTTAAGAAGTAACGCGCTGCATCAACGCCCACTTCGTCCATAATTTCACGTAACGTAATCGCATTGCCTGTACGTTTACTCATTTTTACTTCTTCACCATTCTGCATCAATCGTACCATTTGCATGATTTGAATCTCTAAACGTTGACTATCTACACCAAACGTTTCAAGAGATGCTTTTAATCGATTGATATAACCATGATGATCTGCACCAAACAAGTTGATAAGTTGATCATTGCCGCGTTGAATCTTATCATAGTGATAAGCGATGTCTGGCAAGAAATACGTATATGTGCCATCTTTTTTAATAAGCACACGATCTTTATCGTCCTTAAAATCTGTTGTGCGTAACCACGTTGCACCATCTTCTTCGTATGTGTAACCAAGCGCAGTCATTTTATCTAATACTGCTTTGATTTCATGATTTTCGTACAAACTTGTCTCACTAAACCATGTATCAAAATGTGTATTGAAATCTGAAAGGTCTTGCTTCAATTTTTTCATTTCATACTCAACACCAAGTTGTCTAAACGTTTTAAGGCGTTCTTCGTCTGATAATGTTTGTAAGTCAGAGCGCGTTTGAGCAAGGTCTTGACCGATATCTTTAATATCTTGACCATAATAGCCATCTTTAGGCATCTCCGCATCTTGACCTAAACTTTGTAAATAGCGCGCTTCGATAGACAATGCTAAGTTTGTAATTTGGTTCCCGGCATCATTAATATAATATTCGCGTGTCACGTCATAACCAGCTGCATCCAAAATATTACTTAATGTATCACCCACTGCTGCATTGCGAGCATGACCGATATGTAAGTCACCTGTTGGATTAGCTGACACATATTCTATTAATGTTTTTGTATTTTTAGGTGTCTCAACTCGACCAAACTGTTCACCCTTACGTAATACATCATCAATTGTGTCATTTAAATAACTCGCATCTAAATAAAAATTGATAAAACCAGGTCCTGCTATATCAATAGATTTGACATGCGCTGCGTCTTGATCAAAATGATCAACAATCGCTTGAGCAATTTCTCTAGGATTACGCTTAGCAATTTTTGTTAGTACCATTGCAATATTCGTAGAGTAATCCCCATTTTTACTATCTTTTGGAATCTCGATTTTAATATTTGGAATCTCGTCAGCGAGTTGTGCACTTTTAATGCTTTTCTCAATTTCTTGAATGAGTGTTTGTTTCACTTGTTCAACAATATTCATCATATTGCTCCTTTCACTATGCTTGATAGTTCATTTCATATTGATAAATGCCCATCTTTTCATCACCTTGATATAACTCGTAATGGACTTTAAGCTTGCCACCTTGATCTGTAACAAAATGAAGGATGCTTAACGTATGTACCGATAATACCATCTTCCCTTCTGGTATATGATAGTACGTCATTGTGTCTTGTCCTTCCACAAAATGTAATGTCATATGAATGTCGCCTTTACGAATGATTTTGACACCATCATCAACAAACTTAATTGTAACATTCACTTTCGTGTCTTCAATCTGTTCTTCATAGCGAATGTATTCAGATTTTCTCTTTATCCAAAAACCTTGTGTTTTATGGACAAACTTGTCTTTTTGGTCATTTTGTTTCACAATTTGCTGTGTCGTAATGTTAACATGTTTTTCCACAGGTCCACTCACCTTACTCCTTAAAATAATACACATTATTATAACATAAATATATTTTTAAGCGTATGCATCGCTTGATATATTTACTTAAAGTTTGATTATAAGTATAGGATATAAATCCCAAAAGAAAAGCGTATTGTTTGGCTCGCATTTCCTAGGAGATGGGTCGAGCCGCGGTCTCGACGCTTATCCTATTCCCTCAGGCGTCTCGCCAACAATATGACGTGATATGCATGTAATTTTACATTAAATACTTTAAAAATAAGACGCTTTCGTATCATTGAATGAATCATCTCATTATAAGAAAACTTCGAGATATTTATGTCCCAGCCTGAACATAAACTCTTCAATTGAATACCATCCCAACGCTTATCTATGAGATTGCTGTTTTTCATTTTATTTATTGTCGATACATACTCTAGTAGGTTAAGGCTACCGAATCACTAATTCTATCACGTATATACCTTATTATCATCACAATCATAAGAGATCATAGTCGTAAGAAAACTGTTACAGTGCCATTGTCCGCCTCTATTTGGAGAAGAATATCTACAATATTTTAACTAATTTCCCTTTGTTTGATGATTATTCATAATTTGAATATAAAGCGCAATCCATAGTAATTTTGGGTATTCAAAACACTCGAACACCTTTATGTCGTGTACTTCACCCCTACGTTTTGTTATGGCATTTGTCTTTAAATCCAAGAAAGAGCGATTTCCAACTAATATATTATGTTGATCTTTTTGAATTGTGGTTTGCTTGGATAGATACGCATTATGGAAACTATATTCATCGTGTGAACTTTTAAAAATATATGGAGCTTGTTGTTTGATGCCACCTTTAAAAATAGACTTCATAGTTAATATGCCTATTTTGTGATTATTAATAAAGACCGCATAATAAGGTCGTAATGACCAAATCTTAATGCGTCTTATCAAGATATCGTTTTCAGGTGATTTGACACGTAAGCCATGCATCCAAACCATTCCGCAAGCGTTGAGCATTTTATGAAATTGATTATGAAAGTATAAACTCCAAAATGTATCTGTAAATCCATGAAGTTTTATGTACATATCATCAAACAAATATACAGGAGCTTGGTAGAAGTATTCATTTTCCTTTAATGTTGGACTTTTTTCGTTCTCTAGATTTTCTTTTTTATACTTACTTTTATAGAATTGTTTCAGTAAAATCGTTATGATTAAAATTAAAAGACTTGCTATCCAAAACATAATCAGAACTGCACTGGATACAGGTATGTATACAATATTTAAAATGTTCGCTATCGTTACCACTGTTAATACAACAGTCGTCATCAAAATTGCTAAACTTTTCATTCTGTACCTCCTCTACATCCGAGTATATTATTATGCCTCAGTCATTACTAATGAAAACATACCATTCATTCTATAAAATTTTAGTATGCCTATAATGTCATTATTGTATTTCTTTCTAGTAAAGTCACACATAATCATACAATACGCTCATACCAGAACATGATTCTTTGAAATGATTACTTTATTTACTTGCGATAGATTACTAATCACCCATAGATATTTGACGCTCTCTTATTCAATTATGTTAGTATAAGATTCCGTCATACATTGAAGGAATGTCACAGTTTAAAATATAGCAATCTCAAGACAATTGATATTTAGAAATGTCAGCACCTATTTGTTACGCAATATAAAAAGGGAGAAATGTAAGAGCTGTTCTTTTACGCTTTACACTCCATCCCCGTTTGTCAATGCGAGCTATCTTGTTAATGCATCACGTAATTCGTCGCTTGAATTTTTCCACATGTCTTCATTATGTGATTTTAAAAAGTCTGCTAACACTTTACGGTTTTCTGCACCAATTTGGTCGATCACGATTTTATGTTTTAATGATTTGTCCATCATATTGACATGTTCAGGCATGCTTTTATACCCTCGTTTAATCGACTTATTGACTAGTAAATAAGCGGCTGTAAGACCAGCATAATATGGTCCTTTTTCACCTCTTTCAGTTGTAACCCAGCATAACCAATAAGGTTTTGCGCCTTCAACGTCTACAGTTTCAATCTCATTAATCCATTTAACACGTCGCTCTACTTCGGCACGTGCATGCATAGCACCAATATCTATAAACGCTTCTTGTTCATGTATATCAATAAAAACAGGCGCGATATTATCTAGACTTATCGACCCAATATTCGTGCCTTTATGTCCATCCAATGGGTCTTTTTTGATAATATTGAAATTAAATCCTTTTTTTTGAGTCATTGATGTGCCTCCTTTTTTGTAAGTATTGATAATAATGATATGTCGCTAATCTAATTCGTTCAATAAGTTTATGATTGAACCTTTTACTTCAGGATTTTTGATATTTAAAATCAATTCTTTAGGATAATATAACTTATAGTCTTCACGTTTAATCCCAGTAATACTTGAAATAATGAGCGACTGACTACTAATCTCTCTAATATTACCGCTGCTTTGTAACAAGTGAATAGGTTGACGATTTGAACCTGGTCGATCGTAATCATAAGGCAAATCAGAAAAAGAATCACTGACAAAATAATATTCAGGATCAATATTAGCTTTTCTAAATAAATCTTCAAGCTCAGTAATTGTAATAATCGAGCCATCAAACGGCAAATATTTGAACAAGTCTCTATTAATAAATCGACGCGATAAGTCTCTTAATATGGAATCGTCCTCGTTCATCCATTCTTTGATGTAAAAGGTAACGTCTGTTTCATCTAACTTAATATACTCATCAACAGTAGCCCGTTTTTCAAAAAATGGCACAAAGTCACGTGGTGATACTTTAAATTGGTAACCACTTTCGTAAAGATATTTAGCACGTTTGAAACAGTTGTTAAGTAAAACCTCTCCACCACGACTTACCGGGTGGAAGTAAATTTGCCAATACATTTGATAGCGACTCATAATAAAGTTTTCAACTGCATGCATGCCACTTTCTTTAATAAGCACTTCATCCTTGGAAGGACGCATCAATCTCAAAATCCGTTCCATATCAAACATGCCGTAAGATACACCTGTAAAGTAGGCATCTCTTTGTAAATAATCCATGCGGTCTGCATCAATTTGAGACGATATCATTGAAATAACTAATTTGTTATGATGCGATTTATTGATAACTTCAGCCACTTGCTTTGGAAAATCATCACTGACGCGTCGCAAAACGGCATTCACCTCAGTATCCCCCATAATAATAGCCTGTGTATATGCTTCGTGATCCGTATCAAAAATCTTTTCGAAACAGTGTGAGAAAGGCCCATGACCTAAATCGTGAAGGAGTGCCGCACACATGGCTAGTGGTCGATCGTTCGGATCCCAATCTTTGTGGTCTTTAAATGTTTCGTCAATCATCCGCCTCACAATCTCGTACACGCCTAATGAATGTCCAAAGCGGCTGTGCTCTGCTGTATGAAATGCTAAATTTAACGTCCCTAGTTGCTTAATTCGACGCAACCTTTGAAATTCCTTAGTTTTGATTAAGTCCCATATCAGTCGATCTTGAACGTGTATATATCGATGTATTGGATCTTTAAAAACTTTTTCCTCTGATAACTTGCAATGAACATAGGCTGGATCTTTCAATGATAAAATCCTCCTTATCTACACATTATCTTAATTGTTTTTTCATCAATGCTAAATTCATTGTTTCGCCATACATCACATGCTCGTATGTACGTGCAATACTAAAGCCTTCTTGCTCATAAAACGCTATAGCTTTTTGATTATATTGATCTACCTCGAGGTACAGCGCATCATACTTTTCTTCTAGATACGTTAGTCCTTTTTCTAATAACAAACGTCCATAACCTTTGTTTTGAGAATAAGGGCGGACATAATGCGCTGATAAAAAGACATCTTTGCCTTGTATAAAATTCGCAAATCCGACGACCTCTTCATCTTCAACAGCTACTAAAAATAACTGTTCATTTAAACGTTTTAATAAGTGTTCTTCATTATATGAAGCTGCAAGTAATTCATTCACAGTTGTTGCAGCATAAATATTCAAATACGTATTGTACCATGCTTTGGTCGCTACATCTCGAATACCTATAACATCTTCTGGTGTAGCTCTTCTTACTTCATACATAATAAAACCGCTCCTTATCGACTTATAACAGGACAAACATCTCATGTTCACTTAGAGAAGTCAATATCTTAAACACTTCTATTACAGGGTGAAGCTCAATATACGCCCTTCCATCTTGCTATTTAGATAAAACAGTAGATTTAAGGTTCATCTATTTTTCCTTTTATATGTCTGTTATTTTTTATTATTAAAATGATACTCAAATACTTTAAATATCAAGTTAAATGGAATTATTGGAATACCTTTAATTATACCATAAAGCCATCTAAACATAGATGACTGACGCCTTAATTTTCAAAACGCTGCTATCCAATGATACACTTCATTGGATCTGAACGCTTTATATGATTACACGCTGTTCACAGGCATTTTACTTTTTATTCATGAAAATAGATCTGTTTAGTAAATGGATATACTAATGAAATTAAAAAAGAATGAGACCTTTAGCATTTATTAGATACCGATTCATGGCATCTTGCTTTAATCTCACTCTTTTGTTATCTATATCATCTGAATTATTGTGATTGTTTACGTTTGGAAAGCTTTTCTTTAAGTTTACGATCTTGTTCTTCTTTTCGACGTTTTCGTTCTTCATTGCGCTTTCTGAGGCGTTCTTCTTCTTCAGGATCACGTGGTTTTTGCAATTGTTTTTCGACCTTTTCCATCAGTTCCTCTTCAGTGAGTGCAGCAAGTGGACGGTTGTTTACAAATGCAAATGTTTTACGTCGACCAGGCCCACAATAGGATTGGCAGCCAATTTCAATGTCAGCATCTGGATCTAATTTTTTTAATTTTTGTGTGACGCTTTTGACATTAACAGCCTGGCAATCATCGCAAACCAAAAATTTATTTTTCACCTAACTTCCCACCTCTCATAGATTTTAACTCTACTTATTTTACTCTTTTTTAGGATATTTTCAAGTTGTACAGTTTGAAAATAAGTATCGAGTGTGAATATACCGAGCAAGAGAGGTTATTTTTGAGTTGGTATACTTTGTGTTATATCAATGCCTAATACTGTTGGGAGTACAAAATACACGACTAAAATAATGACAACAATACTAATCACATTCATCACAAATCCTTTTAACGCCATTTCTTTAATTTGAATTTTACCGGTACCAAATACAATCGCATTTGGTGGCGTTCCAACAGGTAACATGTAGGCACAATTGGCTGCCATCGCTGCTGGTGCCATAAGCAACAATGGATGCACATTAATGGCTACAGATA
Organism: Staphylococcus felis; assembly: GCF_003012915.1. Classification (NCBI taxonomy): domain Bacteria; kingdom Bacillati; phylum Bacillota; class Bacilli; order Caryophanales; family Staphylococcaceae; genus Staphylococcus; species Staphylococcus felis. The sequence goes on from NZ_CP027770.1 coordinate 345,732, forward strand.
AAGTTGCTAATATAGGCAAAATCATTGTTGCTGTCGCAGTGTTTGACGTGATTTCAGTTAAGAATAAAATAAACGCTGTAATCACTACTACAATAATGATTGGGCTCACACCATTTAATAACGTAAGTTGCTTTCCTAACCAAGTCGCAAGGCCACTTTCTTGTATTCCTTTAGCTAACGCAAGGCCCCCACCGAATAGAATTAAAACACCCCATGGTAATTCTTTTGCAACAGACCAGTCGAGTATACGTTTGTACTGATGTTTAGCGGGTATTAAAAACAAAAGTATCGCGACAAACATTGCGATTGTCCCATCTGCAACAAGCTCTGTATATTGCCATTTTGATAATAAAAATTCTCTCGAAATCCATAAAAAACTGGCTAATAAAAATATAAGAAAGACCACTTTTTCTTCGTATTTTACTTTTCCAAGTGATGCTAATTTAGTTTCAATCACTTGACGGCCACCGGGCAAAGTTTTCATATCATGACGAAAAGCAACATATTTAAAATAAAGCCACGCTAAAACAATCAGCAAAAATACAGTTGGAATACCCACAATCATCCATTTTGCAAAGCTTAATTCTGCTCCAAAATGCGCCGCGTATTGTCCTTTTAAAATGATTAAGGGAGGCGTTCCGATCAGTGTTCCTAACCCACCAATTGTTCCAGCATACCCAATCCCAAGCACTAATGCTCGTTCAAACTTACTTAATGCACGATCCTCTGAATGATCTTTTTTCAGGTCGTGCGCCTCTTTAATAATAGCGATACCAATAGGAATCATAATCATAACAGCAGCTGTATTCGAAACAAACATCGATAGACCTGCTGTTGCCACCATAAAGCCGAGTAAAATCCGTCCGGTACTTGTTCCAATATTCTTTATAATATTTAAAGCTATTCGCGTATGCAAATCCCATCTCTCCATAGCAATCGCTAATATAAAGCCACCTAAAAATAGATAAATAATATCATTCCCATATTGTGCAGAAACCGTTGCACTATCCATAACATGACCCAGTGGCAACAAAATAAGCGGCAGTAAACTTGTAGCTGGAATTGGAATCGCTTCTGTAATCCACCATAAAGCAATCCAAACAGCGATACCTAAAACATAGACCCCTTTAAATGATAAATCATCGGGCCTAACCCAAAGTACAATTATCAAAAACAATAATGGCCCAAGTATTAATCCTACCAACTGACTCAGCGTATAGGAAGGATCCTTTTTCTTCTGGTTGTAAAATGTTAGTACACGTGGTTCTTTTGGATGTACCATATGTATTCCCCCTTCTCATCATCCCCATTTTGTTATACTTTTTTTAAATAGTATATCACATTTGAATTCATTTTTCTTATGATTCTCAATATTCCAAATTATTTTTTTGCTCTTCTAACCTAAAAAAACAGAATACCTTTCACCTTTATAGGCTTCATGTATTCTGCTCAAAATGCTATTTTAAATGGTTTTTGCTAAAACTTTGCTTAATGCGTGCTGTAGGGCTTTTGAAAAATGATTTGGCTAATTGATTTGAAAATAATAGCCCCACTGCTATTGCACCTGCTATCAGCGTCGCGCGAACAAAAATATCATTAGCTTCATTAAACTCAAGTGTTAATACCTTTTGTGCCCCTTTGAAGAATATACTTCCTGGTACTAGCGGAATAATCCCGGGGACCATAAATAAAATCACAGGGGCTTTACATACTCTTGCCATCATATGACTCATTAAGCCAACTACAAAACTACCGCACAAACTTGCATAAATACTATCAATCGCAAATGTATCGCTCGTTATAAAAAACATTAAATAACCTAGTCCTCCGCACAATCCAGCCGGTAAAAATAAGCGTTGAGGTGCATCATATATAAATGCAAAGCCAAATGAGGTTAAAAAACTAAATATAAATATTAAGAATAACGTCATTTTTTAACCTCCTATAAAAGAATAAATGCAGTTGTGATACCAGCCCCTATTCCAAATGAAGTCACAATCGCTTCTAAAAACTTGGCAGTAAACATCAGCATGTGACGTTCAAACAAATCTTGAATAGCTGTCGTAATGAGCACACCAGGAACGATCGGCATGACTGCAGCAGTAATAGTTGCGCCTAAGTTAGGATTGCCGAGCCAACGATTTAACAGTATTGCGACTATACCAATCACAATCGCACCCAACAAATCGGGAATAAATAGCGTCAAGTGCTTCTCCTTCATCCATTCTGTCACAAAATACCCTAATGCTCCGGCTAACACAGCAGGAAAAAGGTCAATCCAACTGGCATCTTGTAAATATAAGAACCCCATCGAAATCATACCGGCAAACAACATTTTATGCCATAGCTTATGACGCTCTGACTGTTGATCAATCCGCTTTAACATTTGATAAGCCTTTTCATATGTCAACTGCCGCTTCGAAATCTGCCTCGAAATTTCATTGACTAAATAGACGTTGCGCAAATTCGTATCATTTTTTTTAATTTTAACCATCCGTGTATCATGATCTGGAGATAATGAAAAGTTAATAAAAATATTCAATGCATAACCTTGTGTGTCATGATAACCATAACTGCTAGCGATACGGTTCATTGTATCTTCTACACGTGACGCCTCAGCTCCACATTCAAGTAAAATACGGCCTGCTAAAATCACAATATTGGTTACCTCTACATCTGTGCGTTGATGATCTTTCAATCTTGTCACCTACTTTAGAGAACGTTGTTGACGTCGAACCTTTAATAAATAAATGGGAATACCTGCTAAAAGTCCAACTATTGCAATACCTGCACCTAATGGATCTGATATAAAAGTGTTGATAATAATAAACAAGCCGCCTAACATCGCTAAAATTGGTAAAACTGGATAAAGCGGAACAGAGTATGAACGTTTTCTATCCTTATACCTACGACGTAAAACAAACAAGCCTACAAATGAAGCAAGATAGAAAAAGTAAATGACGAAAATAGTAATCTCAGATAAATAATCCGCATCAAAAATCTTAGGAAATACGATGCTTAATATTAAGATCATCACTGTCAATACTGTCATGACAAGATGTGCGCCAATTGGTGTTTCAAACTTTTTACTAATATATTGTACATATCTTGAACCCGGCAACAAATTATCTTGTGCCATTGCAAAAGGAATCCGCGGAAATGTCATGACCTTCCCATTTAATGTTCCGATAATAGAAACGATTAAACCAATGTTAACAATTTTGGCTCCTAAACTTCCAAAAATCACAGTCGCCGCTTCAAAGCTCACACTATTACCTAATAAATACACTTCTGAAGCTGGTAGTATTTTAAATATCGCGACATTGATAAGTACATAAACCAATGTCACAACCAAAATCCCGATTAACATCGCAAGTGGTAAATCTTTTTGAGGGCGCTTCATCTCACCTGACATTGTCGTTAGCATAATCCATCCATCATATGCAAATAACGTCGCAAGCACCGCACGTCCAAAGTTGACTGTCCCATCATTATCGAGAATGATTTGGGTCACATCATGACCAAAAACCCCTTCACTCCCAAAAATCAAGCCAAATACGACAATGGCAAAAATAGGGATCAACTTCGCAAGTGTTGTAATATTTTGCACACTATTGGCATAATATGTCCCTACCATATTAATTAAAAGTAGAGCGATAAAAATACCAGCTCCTATTGGAATCGTCCATGTCGCACTAATCGAAAAAAAGCTCGTAATCAAAATGCCTAAAAACAGTATAAGCGATACGATAATGGCTGGACCGTATAAAACAGTCAATGCATAGCCTGTCAAAAACCCCCAAAAAGAACCATATATATCTTTTATGTATGCATATAGCCCGCCTGTACGTGTAATTTGTGCACCTACCTCAGCAATCGTCAGGCCGGATGCTAAAGTTAAAAATCCACCTATGAGCCAAGCCCATAGCGCCATATTGTTCGTACCCGCATATTCAAGTACAGAACTCGGCTTAACGAAAACGCCTGATCCTATAATCGTTCCCACAATAATCGTTACTGCTGTGAACAATCCAATCGTCGGCTTTAACTTTTGTTGCTCCGAATTCATTTGTGACTCCCCTTATCGTGTTAGTTTTAATGATATAACTATAACATGAGTACAGGGCAGAAATCTGTTTTTTAAAGAAAAGATTTTGCACATCTTTGATAAACCGATTAAAACCTTCTTAATCGGCTTCTCCCTCCCCATGTCCGTGCACCGCCTTCAAATCCCAGAATACACATATAACAAGAACATCCATTACACTATTCTCTATGCTAGCCCCTCAAGTGTATCGCTTCACCCATTTCGAGTCTGTCTTATCATTTTGAATATATCAATATCAAAAAAGGCGAGAAAGTCAAATTTCAAAAAATCACTTCTCGCCCAGATACTATATCTTCGCTATGATTGAATCTAGCTTCAATAACTACAGCTCATTTTATTGTGTGTTCATTTCAAATAATGTTGCCAATCGCTCTACTCGGTGGCCAATGAAGAAGCTTCCGAACTCACCGTAGCGCGCTGTTGTTTCATCAAAACGCATCTCATAAACAATCTTCTTAAATTGAAGTACATCATCTGCGAATAGCGTAACACCCCATTCATAGTCGTCAAAACCAACTGATCCAGTGATGAATTGTTTAATTTTACCGGCATACTTACGACCAATCATGCCGTGGTCATACATTAACTTTTTACGTTCTTCCATAGAAAGCATATACCAGTTGTAAGTTTCATTACGACGCTTGTTCATCGGGTAGAAACAAATATATTCTTTTTCAGGCAATTCCGGATATAATCTTGCTCTTACATGAGGATTTTGGTAAGGATCTTCATTAGAATCGCCTGCAAGATAATTACTCAATTCAACGACTGATACATACGAATACGTTGGAATAAAGTGGTCTGCAATTGGTAATTTATTGATTTCTGTTTCAATATCAGTAAGATTTTTCATTTCAGGGCGTAAGAACCATAACAATAAGTCAGCTTTTTGACCGGTCACATTATATAGAACATGATCCCCTTCACCATTTGCTTTTGCACCTTTGAATCGTGTTAATAAAGACTCCAGTTGTTCTACCATTTCTTGACGATCTGCTTCAGGTACTAATCTCCATGATGCCCAATCTATTGCATAAAATAAATGTAAGCTATACCAACCATCTAAGGTTTCTGCTGCATGACTCATGAAAAACACTCCTTAACTCTTATTATTCATTTCAAGTTAAATATTAACATATAATGAGGACTTGAAGCTGTATAAACCCTTTGTATTTTCTTAACACCTCCCTCACTATTTATCAATCAAATGTCACTATCCTATTCCCTTCAAAATATTAACACTTTCCTATATAAATCTGCCTGCATTCCAACAATTCTAGTCTTGGAAATCAAACATTAAATAGCGTATAATAATATATGGAAATTTATGATGAAGGAAAGTAGAGGAGGACCATTATGTCTAGTTTATTAGATGTATTAAAAGACAAACTTTCAGGAAAAAATGTACGTATCGTACTACCAGAAGGTGAAGATGAACGTGTATTATCAGCTGCTGTTGAATTACAAGCTTCTGACTATGTTCAACCTATTGTTTTAGGCAATGAAGCTAACATTCAATCATTAGCATCTGAAAAGGGGTTAAATATTGAAGGTATCGAAGTGATTCAACCTGACACAAGTGATTTAAAAGCAGATTTAGTTGCTAAATTTGTTGAACGTCGTAAAGGGAAAGCAACTGAAGAGCAAGCTCAAGAATTACTTAATAACGTTAACTATTTTGGTACAATGCTCGTTTATACAGGTCAAGCTGACGGATTAGTAAGCGGTGCAGCACATTCAACAGCTGACACTGTAAGACCTGCTTTACAAATCATCAAAACAAAACCAGGTGTATCTAAAACATCAGGTGTCTTCTTTATGATTAAAGATGACAAACAATATATCTTCGGCGATTGTGCAATCAACCCAGAGCTTGCCGCACAAGACTTAGCTGAAATCGCTATCGAAAGTGCTAAAACAGCTCAAAGCTTCGGCATGGACCCACGCGTTGCAATGCTTAGCTTTTCAACAAAAGGTTCAGCAAAATCTGACGACACTGAAAAAGTATCAGAAGCTGTTAAACTAGCACAAGATAAAATTGAAACTGAACAATTATCAAACGTTGTCATCGACGGTGAATTCCAATTTGATGCTGCTATGGTACCTGAAGTAGCTCAAAAGAAAGCACCTGGTGCTCAAATTCAAGGCGATGCTAACGTATTTATCTTCCCAAGCCTAGAAGCTGGTAACATCGGCTATAAAATTGCTCAACGTTTAGGTGGCTTTGATGCAGTAGGACCTGTTTTACAAGGACTTAACTCACCTGTTAATGACTTATCACGTGGTTGCTCAACTGAAGACGTATACAACTTATCTATTATTACAGCAGCACAAAGTTTACAATAATGGATTTGTCATCTAAATACTTTAACGATGTTGCTTGGCGCTATATTGATCATTCAACAGGTCTTGAGCCCATGCAGTCATTTGCTTTTGACGATACGTTTTCCGAACGCGTAGGCAATGATTTATCTCCTAACATCGTTCGTACATGGGTACATCAACATACAGTCATTCTTGGCATTCATGATTCTCGTCTTCCTTTTTTAAAAGACGGCATACACTATCTCACAGATGAACGAGGGTATAATGCTATCGTTCGTAATTCTGGGGGATTAGGTGTTGTATTGGACCAAGGCATCCTAAACGTATCTTTAATTTTCAAAGGTAAAACTGAAGTTTCTATTGACGAAGCATTTACTGTGATGTATCTGCTGATTTCTAAAATGTTTGAAGATGAAGATGTCGAAATAGATACGCATGAAATTGTACATTCATATTGTCCGGGTAAATATGACTTAAGTATAAATAATCAAAAATTTGCCGGTATTTCACAGCGTCGTGTTCGTGGAGGTATTGCTGTACAAATTTATCTATGTGTTGAAGGATCCGGTAGTGAACGCGCACAACTGATGCATGACTTTTATCAACATGCTTTAAAAGGGGCTCAAACAAAGTTCGCCTATCCTGATATTCACCCAGACTGCATGGCATCACTCGAAACACTATTAGGCCGTGAAATCACAGTTCAAGATGTCATGTTCAAGTTGCTCTATGCTATTAAAGACTTAGGTGGGCAGTTGAATATGGATCCTATTACGACTGATGAAATGATATTGTATGACAAATACTATGAACGCATTGTTGAGCGCAACGCTAAAATGAATGCTCAAATTGAATAAACATACCATTTTAACTGTCGATAAGGCTTATACTTTGTCGACAGTTTTTTGATTCTGTAGATTAAAGTCACATTAAAAATCTTACAATAGTATTTCTTGAGTATAGTTGAAATATGTTACATTTGATATACGTTATAATCAATTTATAGGTAACAATGAAAAACGTATAATATAACATGAATAGTAGCATCATATTTTCAATGTTAGCGTACTGTTTTAAGGAGGAATGCTCATGAAACGTCAAAATTATCCTAGAATTGAGAAAATTTTAGATGATGGAACGATTATAGCATATGATAAATACAATCAATTAAATACAGATCTGAACATCAATTCATTAACCGATGAACAACAGTATCAAGTATTTGGAGGGCTATTAATACAGCCTAAACGTCATAGCGAATACAATGAACGTGATTATAGACGCGAAAGAGCACTAGAAGAAGCACATAGAAAAGAAAAAAGCAAAAAGAAATGGTTTATGTTAGGATTTTTCATCGTGCTTATTATCGCTGTTATACTCGCTGTTAAATCTTGTGCTAACCCCACTAATGATATTGAAGAAAATCAATCTGACCAACAAGTTAACCAGCAAAATCATCAATATGACAGATTAGAAGAGCAAAATCAAGATATTCAAGACCAAATCAAACAAACACAAGACACTATCCAAAATGAAAATGAAACCAGTAAAGCCGAATCTGAAATAGCTAAACTCAAAGATGAAGTAGCCAAATTAAAAGAAAATTTCAACCAAAGTGAATCTCAACAAGCAGCAAACCAATATGAAGATAGCATTGACAATTTAGAAAATGCGAAAGACGCGAAAGAAAATGGTAATACTGAAAAAATGCAAGAAGAATTAGACAAAGTTGGCAATAAGCTTGAAGCGTTAAAAACAAAACTTGAGGAATGGTTTAATCAAAATAAAGAAACAGAGAACTAGGACTATTTATCATCAAAGTGAAATTCAGCTAATGTTCATCCTAAAAAAGAGATATGGTGTATGATAATAGACAAGCTCCCTACAAAGCTTTCACTTTTGAAGTGTTTACTTTATAGGGAGCTTATCAAATTGAATTAAATGACTTCTTCCGCACTATTCTCCTGATATATAATGAGATTTACCTCGTAAGAAAAAGCTCAAAATAAGTGCAAGTCCACTGAGTGCAGTGGCTACCCAAAATGCACTGTTAACGCCATCAACTGATGCAAGTTGATTGATAAAACGGATTATTGCAGACGTGGCTTGGGATTCTCCTCCCATTTGTTGCGCCATAGCTTGTAATTGATCTTTGATAAATGGATCCGTACGATCTAAATCTTGTTGGAATGTTGCTAAATGTGATTCTGTTTGCTGTGTCATTACCGTTACTAGAATAGCCGTACCGATTGATCCTGCTAATTGACGCATTGTATTGACCAGTGCATTACCGTGAGAAATTAAACGAGAAGGTAACGCATTCATCCCTGCAGTCATAATAGGCATCATAATAAAGCTCATTCCAAATGATCGGACAATATAAATCATCAAAATACTAGAATATGGTGTGTCCATTGTGAGTTGCGTAAGCTCCCACGTTCCGTAAGTTGTGATGGCCAAACCGATAATTGCCAAAGGTTTAATACCAATTGTATCAAGCAACTTACCAGCAATAGGTCCCATAACACCCATAATTAATGCGCCTGGGAGAAGTAACAACCCAGAATCTAAAGCAGAGAACCCTCGCAAGTTTTGTAAATATAGCGGCAACAAAATCATACCCCCAAATAAACTCATCGTCACAATCATATTAATCACAGCTGTCAATGTATAACCTGAATACTTTAATACTTCAAAATTAAGCATAGGCACTTTCATTGTGACTTCTCGTATTACAAATGCTGCCGTAAATATGATACCGATAATGAACATCACAATTATTTTAGTAGATGTCCAACCATCGTTCCCCGCTTCACTAAATCCATACAATAACGCACCGAAGCCTATTGTACTCAAAATAATACCAGCTACATCCGCTTTAGGATTTGTTGTTTTTTGATAAATACCAAACCAACCGTACGCAATCACAAAAGAAATGATTCCGACGACAAACATTCCGAAAAACATCGTATGCCAATCATAGTTTTCGACTATATAACCTGACAGCGTTGGCCCGATAGCTGGTGCTAATATCATCGCAATACCAAGCGTCCCCATTGCCATACCTCGTTTATGTGGCGGGAAAATGGTCATAAACACATTTGTCCCTAGCGGCATCAGAATACCTGCCCCAATGGCTTGAAATATACGCCCTGTCATCATTACAGGGAAATTCCAAGCAAAGCCACATATTAAAGAACCTATTGTAAAAACAAACATTGAAAATAAAAAGAGTCGTCGATATGAATATTTATTAAATAGAAACGCACTAATTGGAATTAAAATTCCATTCACTAACATAAAACCAGTCATTAACCATTGACCAGTTGATGCCGTAATATTAAAATCCGTATTGATTTTCGGAAGTGCTGTATTGAGCAATGTTTGATTCAAAATGGCAATGAACATCCCAAAAATCATCGCTAACAAAATTTTATTTCGTGTAACCCCTTTTTTAAATATATAGTCTTGCGCCGCATCTTTCACTTGGCTTTGACTTGTCGCTTGACCGCTGGAATCACGCTCAACCTCATTCGTTTCTTCCAACATTTTATTATCATCATGTGTCTTTGCTTCGATATTCGATTGTATATTGCGCTTTGTCATTTTACGTTTACGACTACGCTTTATCAAAATAATGTTTAACAATACAACTATACTAAGGGCAATCACACTATATATGACTACAAACATATGGTGTCCCCTCCTTAGTTTTTGTGTATACTGACTTCTGCATTCATTCCTGGAACTACGCCATTTGAAGGCTGATTATCTAATTTGATAGTGACCGGAACAACCTGTGTCACTTTTGTATAGTTGCCATCGCTATTCGATGATGGCATGAGTGAAAAACTAGATGCCGTAGCTTTACCAATCTGATCAACTTCACCTTTAATTTTAGCGTCTTGACCATCAATTGAAACGTCAACGGCCTGACCTTTTTTTACATCTTGAATTGCTGTTTCGTCAATATTAGCCGTAATATATAAATCATCCATATTGTATGCGTATGCTATCGGTTGACCTGCTTGTGCAACCCCTTCTGATTGAGCATCTAATTTGGCAATCGTTCCATTCGAAGGCATCTCAATAGTCATAGATTGTGATCCACCTTCTCCAGATTGTGATTGTACTTGAGCGACTGTATCACCTTTATTTAATTTGTCTCCTTCTTTGACATCTAATTTCGAGATTTGGCCTGATGCTGGACTTGCTATTTTAATTTGTTGTCCATCAACTTGTGCATTATCCGTTTTGATATAGTTCACTGATTGATTGTAAAAGTAAAAACCCACTATCCCGATAATGACTAATAGTACTATCGATATAATATTAATCATGATTATTTTTTTCATAAATGACTTCCTTTCATTAAAAATTAACATTCACTATTATATGACGAATCCCCTCTATATTTATACAAACAATCTTTTTAAATGTGTCGGATTTTATTTTATATTATACTCAAGTGGGTGATACTATGAATCGAGCTAAAGCGCGTATTAAAATATTTAAAGCCATGGTCAAACTGTTAGAGACCGAAACATTTGAATCCATTACAATTAAACAACTCTGTGCTGAAAGTGGTGTTCACCGCTCTACTTTTTATGCACATTTTGAAGATAAATACCAATTATTTGATACGATGACAGCTTTTCATATGTCGAAATACAAAAAATTAATGGACTATCTTTCACAAACCGTTCAAAACTGTGAATTAGATGAAGTGAAATATAAAGTGTTAAAAACCTTTCAACTGATGTTCCGTTATATTAAACGCTATCAAGCCTTTTTTACTGCAGTCATTGTGACACATCCTCAAGTTCATTTGATTCAAGCGTATATCAAACTAACTAAGGATGCCTACAAAAAGATGCTTAATGATTTACCTAACCTAAATGATGCCGATCATTTTATTCAATATACTATTGGTGGACAGCTTTCACTTATTTACGCCTGGCTTGCGGATGACTGCAAGGAGCCTACACGAAGAATGGCACGAATCTTATATACAAATATTTTGAAAACAGATCGATAAATTTGAAAATTTTTTATATAGTGACCATATACATGAGGTTTATTTCAACGCGCTTGAATTCTTAGTTAAAGTCTAAACAGGATTACAAAGAAAATGGCGAAAGAAGTACCAGTATCTATGCAAATACAGCCAATAAAATGCAAGCATTTAAATAGACTTTGCAAAACACATGGAATTCCTCTCCATCATTTATACAATTTATTGTTACTAATATACAATCAACTGGTACTTATTTAAATATGATAATAAATCCAAGCATATGCGAACTACTGAAGTATATACGAAGTTTAAAAAACTATGTAATCCTCTTAAACAAGGTCGTATAAATATCGGGCTATTGCAAAGTTGATTTTATAAGTGTAATTTTAACAACAAAGGAATCTGTTATATGAGCTATTTTAGATATAAGCAATTCTATAAGGATATTATCACTGTAGCCTTCGCTACTACTTAAGATATAGTGAGATATCTGAAATATTAAGAAAACGTGGTGTTAATGCTCATCATTCAACAGCCTATCGTGGGTAAGTTGGTTTAAGAATATGCTCCTATTTTGTATCAACTTTGTAAGAAAAAGAATAAAAAAGCGTATTATAAGTGGTGTATTGACGAAATATATCAAAGTCAAAAGGAAAAATGGTGTTATTTGTGTCGCGTGATTGATACAGCTAGTCATACATTAGAGATTTGGTTATGTAAAAACGAGATAATCGCTTTGGCAAACCTCTACAGATCAAGCACTTTCAACGAAGTAATCATGTCTAAATTAAAGAAAGTTTTCAAAATTAAATCCAGTTACTATCATTCATCTAAATATATTATTAACCTCATTAAACAAGACCGCTATTATATTAAGGTGAGAAGGACAAAGTATCAATATGACAAAGAATACTCTCAAAGATATTAAATGTATTTATAATCTATATAAGAAGAAAATAAATCTAATATCATTGGATATTATGGTCGCAGTAATATAAGTCTATATTTTTGTTTGTTTACAAATCAGTTAATAAACAGAGAAAAATCTAGCAATATAATCCATAAAAGAATGGATGCTAGAAACGAAAAAGAAGGATATTTTATGATAAGGATTGAAATAGTGTTTATCAACATTATTCTATTCTTATCATTCATTATAAAATTAATGATTAACATATTTTCTAGGTTGTTTATTTTTACTTACAATAATATTAATAATCATCCAAATAATTTGAACAATGAATGGAAATAGAAAAGCTACTACTAACACAATAAAAGCAGCTAATTTAGCATCGTGGATTTGTGTTATGCCTGCAGCATCAACGCTCCTTGTCCAAATAAAGATTGTACTAGCAATAAATATAACTAACCAAAAAGCATTCAGTATCCACCAAAGTATCCATGATAATTTCATAGCAATATCTCCTTTTCAGTTTTTTTACTATAACATCAATTTAATTATAAATCTATATCTTTACTTTGTATATAATATTTTGAATGTATACAAAAAGTATTATCAATATATTATAAACAAACTCTAATAAGTTAGAAAATTTTGTTGCAAAGCAATAAAAAAGAATGCCGATTTTTTTATTGCTAAAAGAAGAAGAGTGTATTGAATATAAAATCCCTAACAATATACCAAGACGAGCAATTAATTCTTCATAGCGAATCCAATTATCTTCAAAAACATTTCTAAAATCAAATTACGTTTTCCAAATTTTTTAAAAGTGATTTGCTTATTTCAAAAGAAATAAAGCTTTTATCATGGTCTGCAACAAACAAGTTCCTATAATATACATAAATATATCGTTAGAGAAGCATATTAACACAGGGGCATATTAAAGGCAAAATCGTTTCTGTATAAACAAGTAACTATGTATGGACTAAAGTGATGTTAGCCTATGCAAACGGGCCTGTATCCTCTTTTATAGTCGCTACGCTATAAAGACGATCAGGCCCTTTTATTGGAGAACTTTTTGAAAATGAAAAACACAAAATAATATGTATCTACTCAACATATCTTTTGCTTAACTCTAATGTATCATGTTTTCATTCATTTGGGGATAGGAATATTTAATTTTTGTTGATTTTTTATTAAAATGAAACACCATTCATTTTTTCTGTCACAATTTGTTCACATTTAGCACTTAAGTCAATTTTTCTTTGAGCAATTCATAATACTTCAAATCGACGTACGCTTCTTTACTTTTACGATATATGTGCTGTTCCATAGTGCCGACATATCTAAAGCCGCATTTCATAGCGACTTGTTGACTTGCATGATTATCGGCTTCCGCTCTCAAAGTTACTTTGTTTAAAGCTAAATCTTGAAACGCAATTTTACAGATTGCCTTGACCACTTTTGTCATAATACCTTGGCCTGTATATTTCTCAACGAGCCAATACCCTATTTCAGCAAATCGTCCCTCTTCATTAAATTGATGTAAGTCTACTGTCCCTATCAACTCATTTGCTTTATAAATAAAATATAATTTTGCCTTTCCTTCTGCCTGTAAAGATAATATTGTTTTTAGAAATTTCTGTTCATCTTCTACAGATGTCGTCATATCGACCCAATCTAGAAATTGTCTTAAATGCGCTCTATTGCAATCCACAGCTTCAAACATTTCGTTTGCATGTTGTATTGTTGGAGCCACTAAGCTCACATCATCATATAGATGAAGTTTAAACTGATGCATCTCACCACTCCCATATCTAAATTTTCTGATTATTTTAGATGAAACCATCCTTTTTGTCAACATACGATATATTCAATAAAAGAGATGAGGTCAGGACTCGAACCTCGTTGTCCTAACTTCATCTCTTTATATCACTCGATAACAGTACTATTCGTCTATCATACGATCGACTTCTTTTTTATTTGTATCCAATATTAATTGTGTGAGTTCCTCTTTATCCATCTTTCTTAATTTTGGCAAACGTATAAAGAAGAAAATAAGTCCTAAAATCGTCCATCCTGCAAGTGCAATGTGCGATGGAAGTGAAAGTGCTGCCGGTGAAATTGGTAATAACAATAACATTAAGAAGATAAATGCAATGATTGAACCGATGATTGCAAACACTTTATAAACCGGTCCATATGTTTTACTATTTTTGTCAAAACTAAATAATCGTGCAGCTGCTAAACATGTAACAAAGTATGCAATCGATACACCTGTTGAAGACATGTCCACAATCCATGTCAGCGCAGTTCGTCCTAACCACGGTGCAATCAATGTTAATGCGACTAAGAAAATAATCGCGACGTACGGCGTTTTATATTTAGGATGTAATTTACTAAATACAGTCGGCATGATACCAGAGCGACCCATAGAAAAGAGTAAACGGCTCGAACTTAATAAGAAACCGTTAAGTCCTGTAAAAATACCCATAATAATCGCAATTGCGAGCACACCTAATCCTATTGAACCAAACGCTTCACGCGTAACAGAACCTGTCAACCATAGATCGCTACCACCACTACTTAACCAACCTGTATATAAAATCATCAATACATAAGTCGCCCCCGCAGCAACCAAACTGTATACAATGAGTTTAAATGTTTTATTAGGCGAAAAGTCAAATTCTTCAGCTGTTTGAGGAATATTATCAAAACCTACATACGCCCATGGTGCCACCGCTACTATCATAATAATCGCTTGAAACCATCCATATTGTGGCCCATTATATGGCTTTAAATTCTCTAAATCAAAATTTGTACCAAAAAATGACCCTATAAACATAAGAACTACTACAATAACCATCGCGATGCAAAAATAATATTGCAACGTTCCTGAAACACTTGCGCCTTTAATAGCAATAAACATAAATATTAACAATAAAAATGACGCAATTAGTATTTCGGTGATATAGACATCCCAACCCGCAATAGTATATAATTTCCCAAACTCAATAAAATCTGGAATTAAAAACTTAATCAACAGACTAAACGCTGTCGCATTCAATGCAACGACACAAATATAACCGAAAGTTAGAAACCATGATGAGAAGAAACTCACATAGCGTCCAAACCCTAAAAAACTAAAAGCAAATCCTCCACCCGAAACTGGGAAACGTTCGACTAGTGCCCCATAACTAACAGCAATAATAATCATCAATAGTGCACCAATAAATATACCTATCGATGCTGCAATAGGTCCAGATGCTTGAATCCAGTCACCAGGGAGTATAAAAGATCCCCATCCAATACAAGAGCCATACGCAATAGCCCATACAAATTTTTCAGACAGATTTTGTTGTAAATCCCCGCGATCTGGCTTTTTATTTTCTTTTTGCATTATTTTCTTCACCCCTGAGTGATTATATACCCTATTTTTAATTCTCAAATACTTTTAAGTTCAATATAAATACTTATAGAGGTATAAAGGTTATTCAAATATCATTCATCTGTCAATAGTTAGTCTTTTAAATACATTTATTTTCCGATACTTTCTCAACTATATGCTTTTAAAAAACGAGTAGAAAAGATTTTGAAGTTCTTTTTCTACTCGTAAGTATCATTGGTTTATTAAATTTTGAATGCGGCAATTGCAAGCATGAGCCAGCCTACAACAAACAACACGCCGCCTATCGGTGTAATAGCACCTAATACACTTACTTGTGTAAGCGATAAGATATAAAGCGAACCACTAAAGAAGACTATACCTAAAAACATGAGCCATCCAGCCCATCCTACATTAATGTGAAGCGTACTTCCTATGATACCAATCAAAATCAAACCTAAACCATGATACATTTGATACGTTGTCGCTTTTTCCCATACTGATAAATAATGTTCAGAGAGCTTACCGTCTAATGCATGTGCACCAAACGCTCCCGTTCCAACTGCTATAAGTGCATTCAGCGCACCTAATATAATAAAGACCTTCATCATCATACCTCCTTAAAAGTCAAATATGGATTCACCGTTTCCTATTTCGTCATCTGTTACCATTCTTTGGTTATTCGATTGAGCGCTGTTTGTTGATGGTGGTGTTTTGCCTCCCATACGTCTTATTTCTTCTTGTGTTACTTTTGATTTTGATATCGATTGATTTTGCATTGCACTGGGGGGCATTTCCGTAACTTTAGTATTTTGGCTCAATGACCTTTCAGACTCGGAATATAAAGATGTTAATTTATATATCGCATAAATATGTTTGTCAAATGCAGCATCTGTCTTGGCTGCATCTGCTTGAACAAGTTCCTCTTCTAATAATTGAATGAGTCGTTCTTTATTCATTGCTTTCTTCCTTTCGTTCACACCACTGAATCGGTGTCTTCCCTTGCTCCACTAGATATTGATTCGCTCTAGAATATGGTTTCGAGCCAAAAAAGCCTCGAAATGCTGATAATGGACTAGGGTGCGGCGATTTGATAATAAAATGTTTTGAGCGATCAATTAAGCGTTCTTTTTCTTGGGCTGGTTTTCCCCATAAAATAAACACAACCCCTTCTTTGTATTCAGAAACAGCTTGAATGATTTCATTGGTAAATACTTCCCAACCAATCCCGCGATGAGAATGTGCTTCTCCTTTTCGTACAGTCAATACTGTATTTAATAATAATACACCTTCTCTCGCCCAATCTTGTAAATGTGGAGATCGGCGTATACACCCTATATCATCTGCCAATTCCTGATACATATTACGCAATGAAGGTGGGAATTTCGCGTTAGGCTGTACTGAAAACGCTAAACCGTGTGCTTGATTAGGGCCATGGTATGGATCTTGACCTAAAATGACCACTTTAATATTTTCAAAAGGCGTTAAATCAAAAGCTTGATAAATATTTTTTCGTTCAGGATACACAATCTCTGTCGCATATTCCTTTTCTAAAAAATCATGCATTTCTTTAAAATCGTGTTTTGACTTTATGTTATGAAATATTGTCGACCATTCCATCCACTTCACCTCAGCTCATATTTTAACATAACTTGTTTTTTAGCACTGTAAAATTAAACCATTTCTATCTGAATCTTTATCATGATATTATAATAATTAAGTAGAAATGAAGTCTGTCACTGATAACTCAAACACATCATGTGGTGAGCAAGTCAATCTATAGCATAAACAGACGGACAAAGGAGTGTACAAATAATGGGATTAAAAAAAGTACTAACAATCGCTGGTTCTGATACGAGTGCCGGAGCAGGGATGCAAGCCGATTTAAAAACATTTCAAGAGCACGACACATACGGTATGGTCGCGCTAGCAGCCATCGTTACAATGGATAAAAAGACGTGGTCACATGACGTGACACCTATTCCTTTTGACGTCTTTAACAAACAGCTTGAAACGGTCATTAGCATTGGTCCTGATGCAGTGAAAACAGGAATGCTTGGGACTCAAGAAGTGATTAAACGTGCCGGTGAAGCTTTCATTGAATCAGGTGCAAAAC
The DNA here is from genome assembly GCF_003012915.1 of Staphylococcus felis. Taxonomy (NCBI): domain Bacteria; kingdom Bacillati; phylum Bacillota; class Bacilli; order Caryophanales; family Staphylococcaceae; genus Staphylococcus; species Staphylococcus felis. Next base: position 363,584 of record NZ_CP027770.1, read on the forward strand.
ATTTCGTTGTAGACCCAGTGATGGTATGTAAAGGCGAAGATGAAGTTTTAAATCCAGGTAATACGGATGCAATGATTGAGCATTTATTACCTAAAGCAACTGTAGTCACGCCAAACCTTTTCGAGGCAGGGCAACTGGCTGGATTAGGTACTTTAAAATCGATAGATGATATGAAAAAAGCTGCTGAAATCATCCACAAACAAGGTGCTAAGCATGTTGTTATCAAAGGTGGTAAAGCTTTAGATCAAGATAAATCATACGACTTATACTATGATGGTGAACACTTCTATCAATTAACAACTGACATGTTTCAACAAAGCTATAACCATGGCGCTGGATGTACATTTGCAGCAGCAACAACAGCTAACCTTGCAAATGGCCAAAGTGCTAAAGACGCTGTCATTAATGCAAAAGCATTTGTAGCATCTGCCATTAAAAATGGTTGGAAAATGAATGACTTCGTTGGCCCAGTTGATCACGGTGCGGCCAATCGCATCGAAAAAATTGAAGTAGCAGTTACTGAAATTTAATGATAGTGAACGGAGCTGAGACATAAATATCTCAGTAATCGAAAAACTTCGAGGGTTTCGTAAGCATTTACGAAAAATCTTGAAGTTTTTTCTTTAATGACATGCATAAATGAAGTATTGATGACGAGACTCCTGAGACTGTCCCCCTCGGAAAGCGAAATCATATCATACAAAGTTTTATCATAAAAGGAAGCACTAAGACGTATTTTTATTAAAAATCATCTTAGTGCTGTTTAATTTGGAATTTATCTCCCAGCTTCGTTCTTTTAATCTATTCTAAATTGGCATGGTTTTGTTGCATCGTACTTTCATCAACATGAAGCGCTTCTTGCATGTTTAAGACTAAACTATCTAACATGATTAACGCACTCTGCTCAAACAAACTTCCTAATGGCTGTTGAGACCCTTTCGCATCATGCTTAGTTCCTGCCGGCAATTCAATCGCTAAATCTGCTAATTGACCTATAGGAGAGTCCAGTTTTGTCGTTACTAACACAACTTTTGCATCAACTTCTTTTGCTTTTTCAGCGAGCAATTTTAGATGTGTAGTCGAGCCAGAACCAGAGATAATGACAAACACATCCCCTTTTTGAATGGCGGGTGTTGTCGACTCTCCTACAACATATGCACGTTGGCCAAGCTGATTCAAACGCATCGCAAAGCTGTTCGCTACAAATCCTGAACGGCCTTTTCCAGAGACAAATACTGCTTTTGCATCCATAATTTGTTCTTGCAACGACTGTACTTGTTCATCTTGTATATGACTCAATGTATTTTGGAGTTCATCTAAAATCAATTGATAATGAAGTGATGCCATATTATTTACCTTCAATCGCTTCACGGCAAAGTTTCGCTGCTTCACGTGGGTCATCGGCATTTGCAATACCCCCACCAACAATCACTAAGTCAGGATTCTCAGCCACAACTTCTTTGATTGTATCTGGCTTAATACCACCCGCTACTGCTACTTTTGAATTTTGAATGACTGCTTTTACTTTTCTTAAGCTTTCTAATGGTGATTGACCTTGTGCTTGAAGATCATAGCCAGTGTGTACAGCAATATAGTCAGCGCCCATATCATCTAATTCTTTCGCACGCTTTTCAATATCTTGAACGGCAATTAAGTCAACAAGTAATTGTTTGCCGTGTTTATGTGCTTCTTCAACAGCAGCTTTAATTGAAGCATCTTCTGCAGCTCCTAAAATTGTAACGACATCAGCACCAAATTTAACAGCTTGGCTTACTTCATAGTCTGCAGCATCCATAATTTTTAAGTCTGCTAGCACTTTAACGTCGTCATCTTTTACGTTGTCTTTTAAATGTTGTACTGCTGGTAATCCTTCATTGATAACGATAGGTGTTCCGATTTCTACGATGTCTACATAATCCGTTACTTGTTTGGCAAGTTGCGCCGCTTCTTCTTTATTTAATAAATCAATTGCTAATTGTAGTTCCATTTTTAAAATCAATCCTCCGTTATAATAATCTGTATCCATACAGTAACACATATACCCTGGATTCATATCATCAAACGCTCGGAACCCCTTTAACGCATACAGTCTGGCATTGCTTCGTCATCAACATAAATATCAACATGAGGATGCGAACGTAAAATAGACGCAGGCATATCTGGTGTGATTTCACCCTTTGCCAGGTGAGTTATCGCATCTTTTTTTTGTTGGCCAAAAGCTAATAAAATAATACGCTTAGCCTTCATAATAGACTGAAGCCCCATTGATATAGCTTGTCTTGGAACGTCTTCTTCATTTTCAAAAAAGCGACTATTTGCTTGAATGGTACTTTCAGTTAAATTAACACAGTGTGTTGTACTCTCAAAAGGTGTCCCCGGCTCGTTAAATCCAATGTGGCCATTTTCACCAATTCCTAAAATTTGAATGTCTACTGGCCCTTTCTCATCTAAGAGATTTTCATAACGCTTAGACTCCGCCACAACATCTGTTGCCATTCCGTTTGGCAAATGCAATTGAGATTCAGAAAAGTGAGGATAACGATCAAATAATATATGATGCATATAATAATTGTAGCTTTCAGGGTGATCAGCTGGCACACCTTTATATTCATCTAAATTAAATGTTTCAATGTGCGACACGTCTAGCTTATTTTTTCTAAGTAAACGCACCAAATCACCATACATATCCACCATTGTTCCACCTGTCGCCAATCCTAAGACACTATGTGGATGCTTTAACATTTGGTGGTAAAGTTCACATGCTACATAAAAAGATGCATTTTGACTTGATCCCAAATTTGTAATTCTCATGTTCCATCAATTCTCCTTTATCATATTGACAAATCGTTTTGTAATATCACGAGGACGCGTGATTGCACCACCTACAACAGATGCATAAACGCCTTTGTCAAATACTGCTTTCAACATGTCAGGTGTGATGACATTCCCCTCTGCAATCACTTTCCGATTGACGCTATTTAAGACATCTGTCAAAAATTGAAAATTATTTTCATACAAAAGATGCCCTTTCGTCTCTTCTGTATATCCATATAACGTTGTGCCAATGTAATCAAAACCTAAATCATCTGCATTTTGAGCCTCTTCAATGGTTGCAATGTCTGCCATAATCTCAACTTTGGGTGCCTTTTGACGAATATATTTGACGAGTGTTTTCAAATCTTCATCTGGACGCTTACGTAACGTTGCATCTAATGCAATCACTTCACATCCACTTTCGATAAGCTCATCAATTTCTTTTCGTGTGGCTGTAATGAATACAGACGAATTCGGATAGTCTCTTTTCACAATTCCAATAACAGGTAAATCGACTTCTTTTTTGATTGCTATAATATCTTCTTTTGTATTAGCTCTAATCCCTACAGCGCCACCTTCTTTTGCAGCTAACGCCATCTTGCTCATAATAAAAGATGAATGTAGTGGCTCATCTGGTAGTGCTTGACACGATACAATTAATCCTTGTGGTAAATTCATAACATCGCTCCTTTAACAACATTCAATTTAAATATAACACCTTGAAAATTTACGTCAATATAAAAACTTGTTTTGAAAAGTTTTTTCAAATATACTTCATATAAAGGAGTATATTTATGAAATTTGAAAACCGTATTCAACATCATTTGCATGATTTCACTAAAATTGATCATCATATTAAAAATTATATTTTATCATTGCCACCTGATACTGACTTAGGGTCTATTCAGTCACTTGCTGACACAATGGATGTTTCACCTTCAAGTGTATCTCGTTTTGTACATAAGCTAGGGTACGCCAATTTTCAATCCTTTCGCTTTGCGCTTCAACAAGAATTACAAACACAACATATCGACAATAGTCCTTCCATCCAAATCATGCACCGTCACTATATGTCTATTTTAAATCATACAGGTGAGTTTATCGTAGAAGATGATTTGATGTATCTTGTTGATGCGATACAACAAAGTTCAAAGGTCATCTTTATCGGTATTGGCAGCTCAGGACTCAGTGCACAAGAGTTATACTTTCGAACTTCAAGAATGGGCTTAAATACGATTGCTATCACAGATGCCCATCTGATGACAGTTGTAGGTCACATGTGCGATAAACATACAACCATTGTGGTTTTGTCAAATAGCGGGCAAACAAAAGAAATTGTGCAAAGTATTGCTCATGGCTTTCATAGTGGCGCAGAAGTGATTGCTATCTCGCATTTTCGGACGGCATCACTCGAAAAATATTGTAGTCGTATTATCATGACCGTCGATAAAAACCGTGCTCATGATTCCCAGTTCGTCAATTCACAATTATCGACATATTTTATTATTGATTTAATTAGCTATCATTTGTTGCAAAACACTTCGTTGTACCAGCATTATACTCAAAGTTGTGAAGAAATCATTGCTTTACGGGATAATGAGGCAAAACCCTTTAAATAGCGCTAGCATTTATCCCTCAATAATATGAGCAGACCTATATTAATTTATTGCTTTTTTTAGTAAAATGAAGAGATAATCATATCAGGAAGGCAGTGAATGTTTTGCAACCGATTATAAAAGACGTAGTGCAATCATTACTTGATCAATATACAAATGAACCTGTCTATATCCATGTTGAAACTACAAACGGAGCTTACGCCAATCACTTCGATCAACGTGTTTTTAATGCAGGAACATTTTTACGAAATATACAAATCACTTATACACACGCGCAACTTAAAGGTGGCGTTAAAGACCCTTTTAGAGTTGGACTCAAACTCAATCAAAATGGTTGGGTTTATGTGCAAGGATTAACACATTATGAAATTAATGAAAATGAAGAGTTTTTACTTGCTGGCTTTAATTATGAAGGACAACTTGCAGCCGCACTTCAAATAAGCCGAAAGCCATTTCAAGCATAGAAAGGAGATTTCAATACCGATGACAGAAGAGACGCATATTCTTGTAATTTTTCCACATCCTGATGATGAAACTTTTTCTTCAGCGGGCACACTTGCACAATATAGTGATCAAGGTGTGCCTATTACCTATGCTTGCTTAACGCTTGGACAAATGGGGCGTAATTTAGGTAATCCTCCAATAGCAACACGAGAATCTTTGCCGCATATTCGGGAAAAAGAACTCGAAAAGGCTGCGCATGCTATTGGAATTACGGACTTACGTAAAATGGGATTACGTGATAAAACTGTAGAGTTTGAACCCCATGATGAAATGGATCAAATGATTCAAAACCTTATAGATGAGACGAACCCGTCAACAATCATTTCGTTTTATCCAGGATATGCTGTGCATCCTGACCATGAAGCAACTGCAGAATCAGTTGTGCGCACAGTTGAACGTATAGATACGCATAAACGTCCAAAATTACATCTCGTTGCTTTTAGTAATGATGCTGTTGAGGCGCTTGGCGAACCTGATATTGTGAATGATATTTCCGCATACAAAACGCGTAAATACCATGCTTTCAAAGCACATCAATCACAAACAGGCCCATTCTTAGAGCAGTTGGCAAATCCAAAAGCGAATGCTTCAGGCGCTCCAAAAGAAGCTGAAGCATTTTTAACGACTGAAACATTTTGGACGTATCAATTTAATGATTAACACAGATACAGTATTAAACCTGTGACTTTTATAGTGGAGGAAAAAAGATGACTGAATTTGATTTATCAACACGTGAAGGTCGCTGGAAACATTTCGGTTCGGTAGACCCTATTCAAGGGACAAAACCAACAACAAAAGCTGAAATGACAGACCTTCAAAGTACACATAAAAACTTTTTATTTGAAATAGAAGAAGTTGGGATTAAAAACCTTACTTACCCTGTCTTGATTGACCAATATCAAACAGCAGGAACTTTTAGTTTTTCAACAAGTTTAAATCAAGATGAAAAAGGTATTAACATGAGCCGTATTTTAGAATCTGTAGAAGCTGAATACGATAACGGGATTCGATTAGAGTACGATGCACTGACACAACTTTTAAATCGCTTAAAAACAAATATGAAACAGCATAGTGCAGGAGTCGATGTCTCAGGTAAATGGTTTTTTGACCGCATCAGTCCTATCACTCATATTAAAGCAATCGGTTCAGCCGATGTGACTTATGGCTTAGCGATTGAAGGCGATACCATTACTCGTAAAGAGTTGACACTTACAGCAGCAGTAACGACGCTCTGCCCTTGTTCGAAAGAAATTAGTGAGTATTCTGCACATAATCAACGTGGTATCATCACTGTTAAAGCCCTAATTAATGCACAAGCAACATTACCTGAAGACTACAAAGACATCCTACTTGATGCTATGGAAGCTAATGCAAGCTCAATGTTATATCCAATTCTTAAACGACCAGACGAAAAGCGTGTCACAGAGCGTGCTTATGAAAATCCACGTTTTGTAGAAGATTTAATTCGCCTAATCGCAGCTGATTTAGTAGAATTAGACTGGCTAGATGGCTTCGATATTGAATGTCGTAATGAAGAATCCATTCATCAACACGATGCATTTGCTAAACTCAAATATCGAAAATAATTGAGGGGCTAGGAACATCAACCCCAAAATAAATAGCGCTAAGATGATTTTTAACAGATAATCCGTCTTAGCGCTTTCTTTTATAATAAAACTTTGTATGAGATGGCTTCGCTTAATTAAAAGAAAAACTTCGAGATTTTTCGTAAATGCTTACGAAAACCTCGAAGTTTTTCAATTACCAAGATATTATATCCCAGCCCCATTTTCATCCTTATTTCAAATGTTCATATGGGCTATTTTCTGCAAATGATAAAATTTGGTCGACAAATAATCGTGCACGTAATTGGAACTCGTCATCTGACAAATAATATGTGCCGTCTTCTAATTGTTTGTAGTCTGAATCGTGTGTCGCAATTTGTGTAGGTACGGCAATACCAAGTAATGAACGTACAATAATCCGTAAATGTGATAATGGTTCAGCACTTACAATGCCACCACTGTTATTGACCAAACCGACCGGCTTCATTTTAAATTGATCCATTGTTAAGTGGTCCAGCGCATTCTTCAAAATACCAGAGTACGATCCATGATAATTGGGCGTTCCTAATATAATGAAATCCGCTTCATCCGCAAGTTTCTTTAATTCTTCTGCATTTTGGTTAAATGCATCGATGGTTGGATTTTGACCTGTAAAATCAAGTGTATGCAATGGACGCTCTGCTAAATCAAAAACGTTAACCTCTTGATTTTTCTCTTCTATTTGACCTTTTAAATACTGTGCAAGAGCATGTGTGTGTGAGCCTCTCTTAGCACTTCCAATAATAATTAAACCTTTCATTCTATTATGTCACCTCTTGATTTATTCATTATTTTCTAATACTTTATAAATCGCTTTCGCAACACCACTATTTTCATTTGTGTCTGTTACAAATTTTGCATGTTCCTTTAATTCTGGAATCGCATTCGCCATAGCAACTGGATAACCTACCCGCTCGAGCATTGATTTGTCGTTTAAGTTATCACCTATAGCCATCGTATCTTCCAAACTAATCCCTAACTTTTCCGCAATAGATGCAACTGCAGTTCCTTTTTGGGCATCAGCATGGGTAATTTCAATATTGCCTCTTGATGATGATGAAACCTCTAAATTACTTTTTTCTGACAACCGCGCTTTAACACGCTCAATTTTTTCCAAATCTGTGTCAAACGCGAGTACTTTCATAATGAGTTCCCCAGGGATATCTTCTAGATGGTCATAATTTTCAACGATTTTTAACGTTCCAATGTCAATGCGATGCTGAATGTGCTTTCGAATTTTTTCGATATCTGCTTTTTGACCTGAACGTTCTGCAATATCAATGTATATTGCTAAATCACGCTCTGGATCTTCTGTATAAATCCCCATATTGGTATACACTTGATAATAAATATGATGTCGATCCAGTTCTTGACGAATACGTTGATATAATTCATGATTTAAGCTCGACGTATGAACAATATCGAAGCTCTCATCACGTACTTCTGCCCCATTCAAACAAATATAAGGGACTTTTAACCCGGTTGGTGCAATGGGGTCTTGTGCCTCATAAAATGCACGCCCTGTCGCAATGACTACCGTTACGCCTTGAGATTGTGCATATTGAATCGCTTTAATATTTTCATCAGACACTTCATGAGCAGCATTTAATAATGTTCCGTCCATATCAGTTGCTATTAATTTCACCATGTTATTTCCTCACTTTTCAATTGATGTCCTTATTTCAAACACAATCTTGATAATTCTATTACGATAGATTCATTTTAACAAAATTAAAATCAAAAGTATTTCATTTTGTTCACGCATACACTTTTGAAATTCTTCACATTTTATTTTTCCGTTTTAACCTTAACGCTTGAAAAAATTGTTTTAACAGCTGTCCACAAGAATAGGCCAAGACCCCTGTAATCAACTGTGCACGGTGATTCATTCGCCGGTCTTGAATTAAATTCATTAAACTGCCACTACATCCCCCTTTAGGGTCTGTTGCACCGTACACGACTGTATCAATTCGACTCATCACAATAGTCCCAGAACACATCACACAAGGCTCTAACGTCACATAAAGTGTACATCCTTCTAAACGCCACGTCCCAAGTTTTTCAGCTGCTCGTTCAATCGCAATATGTTCAGCATGAGCCATAGGAAGTTGGGTTGTTTCTCTAAGATTATGTGCACGCGCGATAATTTGATGCTCTTTAACAATCACTGCCCCTATTGGTACTTCTCCTATCGACGCCGCTTTTTTCGCTTCATCTATTGCTATTGACATATAATATTGATGGGTTCTCATTCAGAAATAGCCTCACTTATGTTAGAATTTGTAATGTTAACTAAAAAAAATGGAGAGAACAATTATGAAAAAACCTTTTATCGCTATAGAAGGTCCAATTGGTGTAGGCAAATCGTCACTGACACACATGCTAAGCCAATCGTACCATTATTACGAAGCTAAAGAAATTGTCGATGAAAACCCCTTTTTATCTGATTTTTATGATGATATATCCAAATGGAGTTTTCAAACTGAAATGTTTTTCTTATGTAATCGATATAAAGCATATCAAGATCTGGCACAAATTAATGACGGTATTGTCAGTGATTATCATATTTATAAAAATAAAATCTTTGCACAAAACACATTATCTCCAAAAGAGTTTAATAAATTTTCAAGAATTTATGATATTTTGACTGAAGATTTAATTTCGCCAGATTTTATTATTTTTTTAGATGCTGATTTAGAAATTTTAAAAGAACGCATAGCAAAGCGTGAGCGTAGCTTTGAAAATCAAATTGAAGATGATTATCTGTTAAAACTTAAAAAAGATTATGCAGATTATTACGATTCGCTGTCTCAAACACATAACAATATTTTGTGGATTGATACAACACATATTGATTTTATCAAAAATCCTGATGATTATGATTATATTTTAGCACGAATCAACGAATTAATTGGAGGCACAATCAATGAATAACTATAATATTCCAGAAAATGCAATTATTACAATTGCTGGAACGGTAGGTGTCGGTAAATCGTCACTAACACGTGCATTAGCAGAAAAATTAAATTTTAAAACGTCTTATGAAAATGTCGATCATAACCCTTATCTTGATAAGTTTTATGATGATTTTAAGCGCTGGAGTTTTCATTTACAAATTTATTTCCTTGCTGAACGTTTTAAAGAACAAAAGCGCATGTTTGAATATGGAGGTGGTTTTGTTCAAGACCGCTCTATCTATGAAGATGTTGAAATTTTTGCCAAAATGCATGAAGTGGAAGGGACTATGAGTGAAGATGACTTTCAAACATATTCTAATTTGTTTGAAGCCATGGTAATGACGCCTTACTTCCCCAAACCTGACGTATTAATCTATCTCGAATCAGACTATGAAGATGTCATCCAGCGCATTCAAGCTCGTGGCCGTCAAATGGAAATTGATACAGACCCAGCATATTGGAGAAAGCTCTTCAAACAATATGAAAATTGGATTAATCATTTTAATGCTTGTCCAGTTGTACGTGTTAATATTAATGATTATGACTTATACGAAAACCCTGACTCTATTGAACCTATACTTCACAAAGTTGGGCACGTCATCCAAACACATCGTCAAATTGACACACGTTCATAATCATGAAACAGTCTAGGACATAAATCCCCAAATAATAGCGTAGAGATGATTCATGATTGAATCACCTCTATGCTTTTCTTTTTCAATCATTCGTATTGTTTGGCTCGCATTTCCTAGGGGATGGGGCGAGCCCCTGTCTCGACGCTCATCCTATTCCCTCAGGCGTCTCGCCAACAATACGACGTAATATACATGTAAATTTACATTAAAATACTTTAAAAAAAGACACTTTCGTATCATTGAATGAATCATCTCATCATAAGAAAACTTCGAGATATTTATGCCCAAGCCTGTTTTTATTTTCAATCTCTAATTCTATTGCTTAATACATTGGGCAATTCATTAACGCTGTCGATAACGAAATCTGCCTCCTCAAATTGAGCAGCTTGACCAAGGCCAGTTCGAACACCAATGCTTAATAAGAGGTGGGCATTTTTCCCAGTCAGTATATCATTATCTGTATCTCCAACAATGATGACTTCATCTTTTTTGATACCTTTATCCCATAAAGGCTGTAAAATACGTGAATCTGGCTTTTCATAACCATCACCATTTGTAGAGATGACACATTCAAATAACGCTTCTGTGTCTGTTTGCTTCAAAAATTGTGTGACCCCCTCATCGTTATCGCTCGTGACAATCCCGAGATGATACCCTTCATTTTTGAGTCTTTCTAACATTTCTTTTACTCCTGTATACATGATATTCTCAGGCACACGCTGACGAATTAATTCCTGACTTCGATTTGATGTCCAGTTTGCTGTATCTTGATTTGCAAATTGGTTAAATATACCTATCATATCTTCTAGTGTTCCAGAAGCCATGATACTTCCTTCTTTAAATTGTTTATCTATAACGCCTAGCTTTTGATAAATATCTTCTTTATTTTTAATTTTAAAATGGTAACACACATCATCAATCAATTGTATTCCGATTTTTACCCAACTTTGGTCAAATTGAATAAGTGTTCCGTCCTTATCAAACATAATCCATGAAAGTGCCATTTTGGATAAGCTCCTTTTAATTAAAATAAGGGACTGGGAGATCAATCCCAAAATAAATAGTGCTAAAATGATTTTTAATAGAAGTACGCCTTAGCGCTTCTTTTTATGATATAACATCGCTTTCCGATGGGACAGCCTCAACCTATAGTCTTCGGCTAGTCCTGTTCGTCATCAATACTTCATTTATGTATGTCATCATTCACTATTATATTTAAAAACCAGACACTTTCGTATCCTTTAATGAAAGGAAAAACTTCAAGATTTTTTGTAAATTCTTACGAAAACCTCGAAGTTTTTCGAATGCTGAGATATTTATGTCCCAACCCCTTCCTACGATTAGTCAAGTCTTTATGTTTAAAATAAGCATTACTAAATTAGCCCGTTCAATTTAATTTTTTTGAATAAGGTGTTACACTGTATTTGATTGTACGGTTGGCTAATGTGGGGACATTTGATAATCGTACAATTTCTGATTCATTACTAAATAATGAATCGTTTTTAAGAGACGATTAATACAAGCGATGACGGCAGTCTTGTGAGCTTTCTCATGAGGCTGCTTTCTTAGCTTATAGTAATAATCGACGACATGATTGTCATAATGATGCTGCCCTCTTATTATATTCATAACCACCCAAAATAATAATCTTCTTGCTTTTTTATTGCCACGCTTATTAATTGTGTCTCTACTTTGCGTACTACCTGATTGATATCGTTTGATATCGATGCCTACAAATGCATTTAATTGTTTATTCGATTTAAATCGCGTAATATCTCCAAGTTCTCCAATAATCATAGCTGCAGATAGTTTTCCAATGCCTGGTATTGAATGAATATGTTCAAAACAATCAAGTTGTTGCGCTAATTGAATCATGTCTTCATCTAATTGTTTAAGATGTTGTATAGATTGTTTTAATTGTCTAATTAACAACCGTGCTTTTTCTACAAGGAATGAATGTCTATCGACATTCGGATAGCTTTCCCGAGCAATGTTAACCAATTGGTGTGCGTGATTTTCAGCTTTATTCATAGATAGACCTTTATCAGTCGAATTGAATATATAAGAAATAAGGGTATCAATATCCATATTTCTCACCATATCTGGATGAGTAAATCGTTCTGCGATGTTAAGTGCAATGATAGAATATCGACTACTAAATAATTTTTCTAAACCAGGAAAAGTTTGATGAAGCTGTTCAACAATTTCAAATTTAAGCCGATTTTGTTTATTTTCAATTTCCAGATGAAAACGTACACGCTCTCGCAACTCAAAGAAGATAGCTTCATACATAGGTAAGGTTTCCATTCCTTTTAAAGTAGGTGCTAATTGCGCAAGTTTATGTGCGTCTGACTTATCAGTTTTCCATGATCTTAAAGAACTTGTTCTGAATTTAGCTTCTAACGGGTTCATCTCAATATAATTAATTTGATTTACGCGACAAAATCGAGTCATACCTCTTGAATAAATACCAGTAGATTCAAAAATGATTTGTAGGTGGTCTAAATCATTCAAATACTTTAATAAATAATTATAACCATTTTTATTATTTTGAATGGTAAATTCTCTTTGAAATTGATCGTTATGATAATGAGCTACGACACTACTTCTTTTACTAATATCAACACCTAAGTAATTGATAAATATAGCCTCCTTTAAAGAATTGAGAAGCTTTGAACTTTACTTAGCCTTTTTCATCTCATTTTCCTATACACGGTTTCAAGAACCCAACATACTTCAATCGAATTTCAAAAGGAGAGTAAAGCTGATCAGTTTAAATTGCGGATTCAAAGATCCAAGGGACTGCTCGATCTACTTCTCTCTACAACTATAAAAAATAGCTGTGAAGAAATCTATCGTCATAAATTTCTTCACAGCTAATCTTAGTATGTTTATTGTGCTATATATTGATTAGAAATTAAAGTATCAATTTTGATGATACATCGCTCTATCTTTCATAATGTGGAACGACTACTCGCCAACCATGAGGGTCCTCTAATTTGCCACTTTGAATCCCTGTGTAATGATCATATAATTGTTGTGTCACTGTGCCTGTCTTATTATGGTTGATCACGATTTTTTCTCCTTTGAATTGCAATTCACCAACCGGAGAAATAACAGCAGCTGTACCTGTCCCGAAAATCTCTTCAAGTTCGCCACGTTCATATAATTCGAAAACCTCTTCAACCCCAATACGACGCTCTTCAACATCATATCCTAACATTTTAGATAATTCGATTACAGTTTTACGTGTAATACCAGGTAAAATACTACCATTTAATTCTGGTGTGACAATTTTACCATTAATTACGAAGAAAATATTCATACTACCTACTTCTTCAACATACTTTTGTTCCACACCGTCTAACCATAACACTTGGTCAAATCCTAGCTCATTTGCATTGGCTTGAGCAAGTAAACTTGCAGCATAGTTTCCTGCTACTTTCGCAAAACCTACGCCCCCACGTACTGCTCTCACATATTCGTCTTCAACATAAATTTTAGTAGGACTCAGTGAATCACCACCATAATATGAGCCTGATGGTGATAAAATAATAAGTAAACGATACTCATGTGAAGCATGGACGCCTAAAACGCCTTGTGTCGCAAATACAACCGGACGGATATATAAAGACTGACCTTCTCCATCAGGAACCCAGTCACGATCTACATCGACTAACTGTTTTAATCCCTCTAGTAAAAGCGCTTCGTCAACTTTTGGCATTTTTAAACGCTCGAGCGATTGGTTAATACGCTTGAAATTTTCCTCAGGTCTAAATAAAACGACTTCGCCTTCATGTTTGTATGCCTTTAACCCTTCAAAAACTGACTGGCCATAATGGATACTTTGTGCAGCAGGTGACAATTCAATTGGACCATAAGGAATAATCTTTAAATCGTGCCATCCTTTTTCTTTTGAATATTCAAAGCTTAACATGTAGTCTGTAAACACTTCACCAAATGTAAGTGATGACTGATCTGGTTTTGCTTGTAACGGTTTACGTTCCTCCAAATGGATAAGTTCTGACATGATTATTCCCCCTGTATTTAAATGATTAAATGCATTATATCAGTATCTTTCAAACAATTCAATTCAAAATTCGGAAAATTTAAACAATATAAACTATACGATTTTTGATAGATCGCATTTTCCAGTTCAATAGTATACCGAAATAGAATGCGAAGTACGTCTATTGATATCGACATACTTCGCACTAAACATTTTTATATTTATGAATGATTAGATTTTAAACGTCTATTCCTTCTTTGTTACGAATCCCTTCAAGCATACGTCTTGTCATCGCTTCTAAATCATATTGAGGGTCAAATCCCCACTCGCCACGTGCACAACTCGTATCGATGCTATCTGGCCAGCTCTCAGCAATCCCTTGTCGCACAGGATCCACGTCATAGTCTAATGTAAAGTTTGGATCATGCTCTTGAATCGCCGCCTTAATCATTTCAGGCTCTATGCTCATTGCACTTAAGTTATACGCATTTCGATGAATTAACTTACCACCATCTGCTTCCATCAGTTTGATAATCGCATCAATGGCGTCATCCATAAACATCATATCCATGTACGTACCTTGATCAATATAGCTTGTATATTGTCCTTGACGAACTGCTTGGAAATAAATATCAACAGCATAGTCCGTAGTTCCTCCGCCTGGCTCTTTGATATATGAGATTAAACCAGGAAAACGTACACTACGCGTGTCTACACCAAATTTTGTAAAATAATAATCACATAATAATTCGCCAGATACTTTGTTAACCCCATACATTGTATTCGGACGTTGAATCGTCACTTGTGGCGTATTCTTTTTAGGTGTATTAGGTCCGAATGCTCCTATTGAACTTGGTGTGAAAAACTGTAATTCATATTTGCGTGCTACTTCTAAAGCATTGACTAAACCACCCATATTTAAATTCCATGCTAATAAAGGCTTTTGTTCAGCAGTTGCTGATAATAAAGCCGCCATATGCATTAATGTGTCAGGCTTGAACGCTTCAATTAATTGCTCCATACGTTTTGCATCGGTCACATCTAAAATTTCAAAAGGCCCTTCAGATACTATTGAATCTTGCTCTGGTTCGCGAATATCTGTTGCTAGAACATTTTCATTACCATAAATTTCTCGACATTTTGCAACAAGTTCCGTTCCAATTTGACCTAGTGCACCAGTAATCATTATCTTTTTCATAAATCATCATTCTCCTAACTGTCTTTCTCATAAAAACATATGTATTTCTCAAATGATCATTCATTCACAATGCACGTATATTATAACAATTAAGCGCTTTCTTGTACATTGAACACACACATACTTAGAATTTTTTTAATTTCTCAATAATTAAAAAAGTGGAATGTTTTCAACACTTACGGTATCGAAGTACTCATTCCACTTCATATTTAAATTAAATAACGTCTAATTCTTTACCAATGCGCTCATAAACGGCTAAAGCTTCATCTAACATTTCTTTAGTATGTGCAGCAGTTGGCATATTACGTACACGCCCTGTGCCACGAGGTACTGTTGGGAATACGATAGATTTAACATAGACCCCTTCATCCATTAAACGTTTACTAAATGCTTGCGTTTTCTTTTCATCACCGATAATGACTGGTGTGATAGGTGTTTCAGACTCACCTGTATTAAAGCCTAAACGATTTAACCCTTCTTTAAGGTATTTAGCATTATCCCATAATTGATCGTGCAATTCTGTTGACGCCATTAACTTTTTCACTGCCTCTGTAATCGCTTTAGTATCTCCAGGTGCAAGTGACGTCGAGAAAAGAAATGGACGTGATTGCACTTTTAACCAATCGATTAATTTTTGAGTTCCTGCAACATAACCACCAACGACACCAATCGCTTTTGATAATGTTCCAATTTGGAAGTCTACTTTATCTTGTAAACCGAAGTGCTTCACTGTACCTGCACCTTTCCCCATCACTCCTGAGCCGTGTGCATCATCAACATAAACCATAATACCGTATTCTTCACAAATTTCTACAATTTCTGGTAATTTGGCAACATCACCATCCATACTAAATACACCGTCTGTAATATACATGACTTTGTTGTATTGTCCTGATTCAACTGCTTCTTTTGCTTTTTGACGCAAATCATCCATGTCTGAATGATTAACACGAATAATTTTAGCTTTTGATAAACGACAGCCATCAATAATTGACGCGTGATTTAATTCATCTGACAGAATCGCATCATTTTTATTCATAACTGCTGAAATGGCTGCCATGTTACAATTAAAACCTGACTGATAAGCAATAGCTGCTTCTGTACCTTTAAACTCTGCAAGTGTTTTTTCAAGTTCGTCATGCACATCTAATGTTCCATTGATTGTGCGAACAGCACCAGCTCCTACACCGTGTGAATCAATTGCACTTTTAGCAGCTGCTTTTAAATCTTCATTTGTTGCCAATCCTAAGTAGTTATTTGAAGATAAATTGATGTATGTTTTACCATTAATTTTGATTTCTGGGCCATTTGCACCTTCAATTGTATCGATTTCGTTGTATAGCCCATTTTCTTTTAAGTCATTAATATTTTCATCAAGAAAATCATGTAACTTCTGTACCACGATTTATTCCCCTTTCATTTTTATAACTCAACCTTATCATAACGCATTTTGAACAAACTTCAAAGCAAGTGTATAATAAATCTATTACACTACAAGGAGAGATTGAAATTGACTGATTGGTTTCAAAAAGCCTACGAAAAAGAACCGTTTATGATTCAAACACGTCGTTACTTGCATCAATACCCCGAATTGTCATTCCAAGAACATCACACGCATCAATTCATTGTACAACACCTTGAAAAACTCAACTTTGAAATGAACGATCAAGTGGGTGAAAATGGGATAATTGCTAGAATAAAAGGTCAAGAAGATGGGCCTACTATTGCATTTCGAGCAGATTTTGACGCACTGCCAATTGAAGATTTAAAAGCAGTGCCTTATAAGTCAAAGATTCCAGGTGTGATGCATGCGTGCGGACATGACGGGCATACTGCTATTTTACTCGCAGTCGCAGAGCTACTTCACGAACACCAAGCACAATTAAAAGGAGATGTCGTTTTAATATTTCAATATGGCGAAGAGCTGATGCCTGGTGGCGCACAACAAATGATTGCAGATAATGCTCTTGTCGGTGTTGACCGAATATATGGCAATCATTTATGGAGTGGCTACCCTACAGGAACCATTCATACCCGTTCTGGCCCTATGATGGCACAACCTGATGAATTTAATATTACTATTCATGGTAAAGGTGGACACGGTGCTAAACCTCACGAAACAATTGATCCCATCGTCATTTTAGCCGAATTCATATTGAGCACACAAAAAATTGTTTCACGTACATTGGATCCAGTCAAACAAGCTGTGATTTCATTCGGGAAAATTGAAGCGGGTGAAGCTGACAACGTCATTCCTGATTTTGCTTTTTGTAGAGGAACCGTACGCACTTTTGAGCCTGAAGTCCAAGAGCATGTTCATTATAAAATGGATAAACTTTTACAAGGTTTGGCACTTGCTAATGACATAACATATGAATTCGATTATGTAAAAGGCTATCTCCCGGTCTACAATCATGAAAAACCTGTTGAGCATATTCAAAATGCAGCAAATGCTCTAAACTTTAGGTTCAATAAAGCGGACTTAATGATGGTAGGTGAAGATTTCTCTTTTTATCTCAAAGCACGTCCAGGGGCTTTCTTTCTGACTGGATGTGGTAATCATGAGAAAAACAGTGATTGGCCACATCATAGTCCATATTTTGATATTGATGAGTCCGCGATGAAATATGCCGTAAGCACTTTTATGAAAATACTCGAATCTGAAAATGTCTTAGTATAATCTCATTTTAATTGATACGAATATAACATAAAATCTTCTATCATCTTCGCATATGCTTTAAAACAAAATATAAGTACAAAAAAAGAGTTGGCATTAAGCCAACTCTTTTTAGTAAAGATAGAGATTATTCGTGGATTTCAGTAACAACGCCTGATCCTACAGTACGTCCACCTTCACGGATTGAGAAACGTGTACCGTCTTCGATAGCGATTGGAGAAATTAATTCAACTTCCATTTCAACGTTATCGCCAGGCATAACCATTTCTGTACCTTCTGGTAAGTTAACTACACCAGTTACGTCAGTAGTACGGAAATAGAATTGTGGGCGGTAGTTAGAGAAGAATGGCGTGTGACGTCCACCTTCGTCTTTTGATAATACGTAAACTTCTGCTTTAAATTTTGTGTGTGGTGTGATTGAACCAGGAGCAGCTAAAACTTGTCCACGGTTGATGTCTTCACGAGCAACACCACGTAATAATGCACCGATGTTGTCACCAGCTTCAGCGTAGTCTAATAACTTACGGAACATTTCTACACCAGTAACAGTTGTTTTAGAAGATTGTTCAGTTAAACCGATGATTTCAACTTCTTCACCAACTTTGATTTGACCACGTTCAACACGGCCTGTTGCAACAGTACCACGACCAGTGATTGAGAATACGTCCTCAACTGGCATCATGAATGGCTTGTCAGAATCACGTTCTGGAGTTGGAATGTAAGTGTCTACAGCTTCCATTAATTCTAAGATTTTAGCTTCGTATTCAGCGTCGCCTTCTAAAGCTTTTAATGCTGAACCAGCGATTACAGGTACGTCATCACCTGGGAAGTCGTATTCAGATAATAAGTCACGAACTTCCATTTCAACTAATTCTAATAATTCTTCATCGTCAACCATGTCAACTTTGTTTAAGAATACAACTAATGCTGGTACACCAACGTTACGTGATAAAAGGATGTGTTCACGAGTTTGTGGCATTGGACCGTCAGCAGCAGATACTACTAAGATACCACCGTCCATTTGAGCAGCACCAGTGATCATGTTTTTAACGTAGTCAGCGTGACCTGGGCAGTCAACGTGAGCATAGTGACGTTTGTCAGTTTGGTACTCAATATGTGATGTATTGATTGTGATACCACGTTCTTTTTCTTCTGGAGCGTTGTCAATCATGTCGTATGATTGTGCTACAGTGTCACCATTTTTCGCTAATACAGTTGCGATAGCAGCTGTTAATGTTGTTTTACCATGGTCAACGTGACCGATAGTTCCGATATTGGCATGTTCTAATGAACGATCGAATTTTTCTTTAGCCATTATAAAATCTCTCCTCTTCAATTAAGAATTAAATTATTATCACTCATGAAAGTTACTCACCAACATGAGATAGATTATCTTTATTCCTTTATAAATCATTTTACAGTAAAAATCAATTTATAAACAAGGATAATATAGCTTAACAAATAGATAAACTATTACTCACCTTTGTTCTTTTTAATGATCTCTTCAGAAATTGATTTAGGAACTTCTGCGTAATGATCAAAGTACATTGTGTACGTACCGCGACCTTGAGTGTTTGAACGTAATGAAGTTGCATAACCGAACATTTCTGAAAGTGGTACAAAAGCGTTAACCACTTGCGCGTTACCACGAGGTTCCATACCATCTACACGTCCACGACGAGCAGTAACGTCACCCATGATGTCACCCATGTATTCTTCAGGCATTTCGATTGTAACTTTCATCATTGGTTCTAAGATGACTGGATCACATTTTTTAGCGGCTTCTTTAAGTGCTAATGATGCAGCAATTTTGAAGGCCATTTCAGATGAGTCGACATCGTGGTATGAACCATCAAATAATTTAGCTTTAACATCGATTAACGGATAACCTGCTAATACACCGTTTTCCATTGCATCTTTAAGACCTTGTTCAACTGATGGAATGTATTCACGTGGAACTACACCACCAACGATAGCGTTTTCGAATTCGAAACCTGCACCTGTTTCGTTAGGTGTGAATTCGATATGAACGTCACCGTATTGACCACGACCACCAGATTGACGAGAGAATTTACCTTGAACAGATGCACCTTGTTTGAATGTTTCACGGTAAGATACCATTGGTGCACCTACGTTAGCTTCAACGTTGAATTCTTTTTTCATACGGTCAACAATGATGTCAAGGTGAAGCTCACCCATACCACCAATGATAACTTGACCAGTTTCTTCGTCAGTATGCGCTTTAAATGTTGGGTCTTCTTCTTGAAGTTTAACAAGCGCTTGAGTCATTTTATCTTGGTCAGCTTTAGATTTTGGTTCAACTGATAAGTGAATAACTGGCTCTGGGAATTCCATTGACTCAAGGATGATGTCATTTTTCTCTCCGCAAAGCGTATCACCTGTACCAGTCTCTTTAAGACCTACTGCAGCAGCAATATCCCCTGAGTATACTGTGCTGATTTCTTCACGTGAGTTCGCGTGCATTTGTAGGATACGACCTACACGTTCACGTTTACCTTTAGTTGAGTTCTTAACGTAAGAACCTGAAGTTAATGTACCTGAGTACACACGGAAGAATGTTAACTTACCAACATAAGGGTCAGTCATAACTTTAAATGCCAATGCAGCAAATTCTGCATCGTCATCTGCTTTAGCGATAACTTCTTGTTCAGGGTCATCAGCGCGGTGACCAACGATTGGCTTAACATCTAATGGAGATGGTAAGTAGTCGATTACTGCGTCTAACATTAATTGAACACCTTTGTTTTTGAATGCTGTACCACATAATACAGGGTAGAATTCAACATCAGTTGTTGCTTTACGAATCGCATCTTTAAGTTCATCAACAGTGATTTCTTCTTCACTGAAGATTTTTTCCATTAATTCTTCGTTTGTTTCAGCAACAGCTTCAATTAATGTTTCACGTGCTTCTTCTGCACGCTCACGATGATCTTCAGGAATTTCAATTTCTTCAATTTCTGTTCCTAAGTCATTGTTATATTTAAAACATTTCATTGTAACTAAGTCAATGATTGCTTCGAATTCATCTTCAGCACCGATTGGTAATTGGATAGGAGCAGCATTTGCATTTAAACGATCGTGTAAAGTGCTAACTGAATATTCAAAGTTTGCACCCATTTTGTCCATTTTGTTGACAAATACGATACGTGGTACACCGTAAGTTGTTGCTTGACGCCAAACTGTTTCAGTTTGAGGTTCTACACCTGATTGTGCATCAAGTACTGTTACAGCACCATCAAGTACACGTAATGAACGCTCAACTTCAACAGTGAAGTCTACGTGTCCAGGTGTGTCGATGATGTTTACACGGTGGTCATTCCATGCAGCTGTAGTTGCAGCTGATGTGATTGTAATACCACGGTCTTGCTCTTGTTCCATCCAGTCCATTTGTGAAGCACCTTCATGTGTTTCACCAATTTTGTGGATACGTCCAGTGTAATAAAGAATACGTTCAGTAGTAGTCGTTTTACCAGCATCAATGTGCGCCATGATACCGATATTACGCGTGTTTTTCAAAGAAAAGTCTCTTCCCATGGGTATTCTTTCTCCTTCCAAAATATAGGATAATATAAATAGATATAGCTCTACCCTAAGCATTCACGGGATAACACATCAATAAGTTATGCAACGTGTTGATGAGAACCATTTAAGTGATAACTGCTCAGGGATTTAGCTTTTATCTTACCAACGATAATGAGCGAATGCTTTGTTAGCTTCAGCCATTTTGTGAGTGTCTTCACGTTTTTTAACTGCGCCACCAACGTTGTTTGCTGCGTCTAAGATTTCGTTAGCTAAACGCTCTTCCATAGTTTTTTCACCACGAAGACGCGCATAGTTCACTAACCAACGTAAACCTAAAGTAGTACGACGCTCTGGACGAACTTCTACAGGTACTTGGTAGTTAGAACCCCCTACACGACGAGCTTTAACTTCAAGTACTGGCATAATGTTGTTGATTGCTTCTTCAAATACTTCTAATGCGTCACGACCTGAGCGTTCTTGCACTAAGTCGAATGCAGAATAAAGAATACGTTGAGCTGTTCCACGTTTACCATCTAACATAATCTTATTGATTAATTTTGTGACTAACTTAGAGTTGTGAATTGGATCTGGTAACACATCTCTTTTAGGTACTGATCCTTTACGAGGCATAACACAAGTCCTCCCTTCCTATTATAGTATATTTATAATCTATCAGTCATGGCATATTGTATATATTTACAATATTTTAACCTTATTTCTTAGGTTTTTTAGTACCGTATAATGAACGGCCTTGCATACGTCCTTCAACACCTGAAGTATCTAATGCACCACGTACGATATGGTAACGTACACCAGGTAAGTCTTTTACACGTCCGCCACGTACAAGTACAACACTGTGCTCTTGTAAGTTATGGCCGATACCAGGAATGTATGCGTTGATTTCGATGTTGTTAGATAAACGAACACGTGCATATTTACGTAATGCTGAGTTCGGTTTCTTTGGTGTCATTGTACCAACACGAGTACATACGCCACGTTTTTGTGGTGAATTTAATTGAGTAAATTGTTTTTTCTGACTGTTAAAACCTCTGTTTAAAGCTGGTGAGTCAGATTTTTTAGTTTTACTTCTTCTTGGTTTACGTACTAATTGATTAATAGTAGGCATTTCAAATTCCTCCTCTCTTCATTTCTTAATCCCACACATCCAGGTGGTTCATTTTTAGGTTAAATAAAATTTAGTAAGCGTATACTTACTAAGTTCATTTTAACAAAGCAACAACGGTTGCCTTTACATTTATACCAAAACATTCTCCAAGCGCATGTTGACTTGAAAAGAACTCAATAGGTATCTTGTTTTGATTGGCAAAGCTTAACACGCGCGCCAGTAAATGAATATCGACATTTTTTGCAATAATCAATTGACTGACACGTTGTTGCTTTAATGCTTTTAAAGTTTCCTTTAAGCCAACAACGTAAGCTTGTTTGTTTAAGCGTGCGACTTTTTCATTAGACATTTACATATCCTCCAAAGTACTGCTTGCATCAACCTTTACTATATTACCATTGACAGAAGTTCACGTCAATAGTTTATATCAAAAATCGACAAACTCATTTTTGAAAGATGAAGGCATGAGAACATGAAAATGCTCATGCCTTCACCTAGTATTAATCTACAATGACTTGTTCAAGTTCTTCAGTTTTTTTCTCTTCTTCTAATTCTACGCCACTGTAACGTTTCATACCTGTACCAGCTGGAATTAGCTTACCGATAATAACGTTTTCTTTAAGTCCAAGTAAATCATCACGCTTACCTTTGATAGCTGCATCTGTAAGTACACGCGTTGTTTCTTGGAATGACGCTGCTGATAAGAAACTTTCTGTCTCAAGAGACGCTTTTGTAATACCTAATAATACTGGTTTTGCTGTTGCAGGGCGTTTACGCTCTTTAAATGCTTCGCGGTTTGCATCTGTAAAGTTGTGAATATCAACAAGAGAACCTGGTAATAATTTTGTATCGCCAGCTTCGATAATACGAACTTTACGTAACATTTGACGTACCATGACTTCAACGTGTTTGTCGTCAATTTCTACCCCTTGCATACGGTAAACTTTTTGAACCTCTTTTAATAAGTACGTTTCAGTTGCTGTTAAACCAGCGACTGATAAGTAATTTTTAGGTTCAATTGACCCTTCTGTTAATGCTTCACCGCGCTCTACAGATTGACCAATTTCAACTTTAAGACGTGAAGCACCCGGAGCCATATAAGACAGTGTTTCGTTAGCACCTTTAACAACAATCTCTTGTTGTCTGTCTTTACCAACTGTAATGTTATCGATAACACCTTCGATTTCAGTAATAACAGCTTGTCCTTTAGGATTACGTGCTTCAAAAATCTCTTGAATACGCGGTAAACCTTGCGTGATATCGCTACCGGCTACCCCACCAGTATGGAATGTACGCATTGTTAATTGTGTACCTGGCTCACCGATAGATTGAGCAGCAATAGTACCAACTGCCTCACCCACTTCAACTTTTTCACCAGTTGCTAAGTTTTTACCGTAACATTTTTCACATACACCATGACGTGTGTTACATGTGAAGGCAGATCGAATGTACATTTCTTCAATACCTGCATCTGTAATCTCTTTTGCGATATCTGGTGTAATAAGTTCATCAGGACGAATAATCACTTTATCAGTTTCTGGGTGACGAACTGTTTCTTTTGAATAACGTCCTTCAATACGCTCGATAAATGGTTCGATCATTTCTGTACCTTCTTTAATATCAGATACAAGTAATCCGCGATCTGTACCACAATCTTCTTCGCGGACAATAACATCTTGTGCCACATCAACAAGACGTCGAGTAAGGTAACCTGAGTCCGCTGTTTTAAGAGCTGTATCGGCAAGACCTTTACGCGCACCGTGTGTTGAGATGAAGTACTCTAATACTGTTAAACCTTCACGGAATGACGATGTGATTGGAAGTTCGATAATTTTACCTGATGGTGCCGCCATTAAACCACGCATACCTGCAAGTTGCGTAAAGTTAGATGCGTTACCACGGGCACCAGAGTCACTCATCATAAAGATAGGGTTTGTTTTATCAAGGGATTTCATCAGTTTCTCTTGAATTCTATCTTTTGCATTTGTCCAAATTTCAATAACAGCATTGTATCGTTCTTCTTCTGTTAAAAGACCACGGTTAAATTGCTTTTGAACACTTTCAACGCGCTTTTCTGATTCATCTAAAATTTCTTGTTTGTCTGGTAATACAACGATGTCTGCAACACCTACTGTAATACCTGCTTTAGATGAATACTTGAATCCTAAGTCTTTCATTAAGTCAAGCATCATTGACGTATCAGTGATACTGAATCGGTTAAATACTTCAGCGATAATTTTTCCTAAGAACCCTTTATTAAATGGCTTAACTAATTCAAGGTTTTCGAAGTACTCAGCTAGACCACCTTCACCTAGTTCTGAAGGATCAACAAAGTACTTATCTGGCGTACTATGTTCTAAGTTTTCAGCCGTTGGTTCGTTAATATAAGCAAACGAATCCGGAATGATTTCATTGAATATAATCTTACCTACAGAAGTCATTAAAAGTTTGCGCTTTTGTTCTTCTGTAAATGTTGGGTTGTTGAATGATGCAGCATGTACACCGATACGAGTGTGTAAGTGTACATGACCATTTGCATAGGCTTTTAACACTTCGTTCGTATCATTGAAAATCATACCTGTATTGACAGCGTCTTTACGCTCTAATGTTAAATAATAGTTACCTAATACCATGTCTTGTGATGGTGTTACAACTGGCTTACCATCTTTAGGGTTCAAGATATTTTGTGCAGCAAGCATTAACATACGCGCTTCAGCTTGTGCTTCTTTTGACAATGGTACGTGAACAGCCATTTGGTCACCATCAAAGTCGGCGTTATAAGCTGTTGTTACAAGTGGATGTAAACGGATTGCACGGCCTTCTACTAATGTTGGTTCAAAGGCTTGGATACCAAGTCTGTGTAATGTTGGCGCACGGTTAAGTAATACTGGGTGTTCAATAATCACGTCTTCTAAAACGTCCCATACTTCATCTTCCGTACGTTCGATTTTACTTTTAGCATTTTTGATATTCGTTGCAATTTCACGTTGCACTAATTCTTTCATTACAAATGGTTTGAATAGCTCTAATGCCATTTCTTTAGGCAAACCACATTGGTACATTTTCAGGCTTGGACCTACTGCGATAACAGAACGACCAGAATAGTCAACACGCTTACCTAATAAGTTTTGACGGAAACGACCTTGCTTCCCTTTTAACATGTGTGATAACGATTTTAATGGACGGTTACCTGGTCCAGTTACCGGACGACCACGACGACCGTTATCAATCAGAGCATCTACCGCCTCTTGTAGCATACGCTTTTCGTTTTGAACGATGATGCCAGGCGCACCTAAATCAAGTAAACGTTTCAAACGATTGTTACGGTTAATCACACGGCGGTATAAATCGTTTAAGTCACTTGTCGCAAAACGACCTCCATCAAGTTGAACCATTGGACGGATTTCAGGTGGGATAATTGGAAGTACATCCAAAATCATCCACGCAGGATTGTTCCCTGAATTACGGAATGATTCTACAACTTCTAAACGCTTAATGGCACGTGTTAAACGTTGTCCTGTTGCAGATTCAAGTTCTTCACGTAAAAATTTAAGCTCTTCATCTAAATTAATTTCATTTAGTAAGTCTTTAATTCCTTCTGCACCCATTTTGGCAGTGAATTGACCAGGGAATTTATCGTAGTACTCACGGAATTCAGCTTCTGATAGTAATGTTTTCTTTTCTAACCCAGTTGGGCCTGGATCAACAACAACGTAAGATGCAAAATAAATGACTTCCTCTAATGCACGTGGTGACATATCTAAAAGCAATCCCATACGACTTGGGATTCCTTTAAAATACCAAATATGAGATACAGGTGCAGCAAGTTCAATGTGCCCCATTCTCTCACGACGTACTTTAGATTTTGTAACCTCCACACCACAGCGGTCACAAATCATACCTTTATAACGTACACGTTTGTACTTACCACAACTACATTCCCAGTCTTTAGTCGGCCCAAAAATTCTCTCACAGAATAGACCGTCTTTTTCAGGTTTCAAAGTTCTATAGTTAATTGTTTCAGGTTTTTTTACCTCACCATATGACCAAGAACGGATTTTTTCAGGTGAAGCGAGTCCTATTTTCATGTAATGGAATTTATTTACATCAATCAAGGAGCCTACCTCCTTTAGTTTAAATTAGCTGAGCTATTTGATTGATTCACTATATATCAATGCGATTGATGTAGGATGTCGAGATAAGGTCATGCTTTAGCACGAACCCTTACCTCTTCCTACACTGTCTCGGGTATACACTATTATTCGTTTGTTTCAATTTGTGATTCTGGAACACTTGACTGTTGAACATTGATTTTGCGATCTGGTACATCATCATCACCTAAGTCGCGCATTTCAATTTCGTTGTCTTGTTCATCCATCACTTTAACGTCAAGACCTAAACTTTGTAATTCTTTCATCAATACTCGGAATGACTCTGGAACGCTTGGTCTTGTAATGTTTTCGCCTTTAACAATAGCTTCGTAAGTTTTCACGCGTCCTACAGTGTCATCAGATTTGTAAGTTAAGATTTCTTGTAATGTGTATGCTGCACCATATGCTTCAAGTGCCCATACCTCCATCTCACCAAATCTTTGACCACCGAACTGCGCTTTACCACCTAATGGTTGTTGTGTGACGAGTGAGTACGGTCCAGTTGAACGCGCGTGAAGTTTATCATCAACCATGTGCGCAAGTTTCAACATGTACATCACACCAACAGAGATACGGTTGTCAAACGGCTCACCAGTACGACCATCGTATAAAACGGTTTTACCGTCACGTGCCATACCTGCTTCTTCAATTGTTGACCATACGTCATCATCGTTAGCACCATCAAATACTGGAGAAGCAACATGAATACCTAAGTTTTTCGCGGCCATACCTAAGTGCAACTCTAATACTTGTCCGATATTCATACGAGATGGTACACCAAGTGGGTTTAACATGATGTCAATCGGGCGTCCGTCTGGTAAATAAGGCATATCTTCTTCTGGTACGATTTTAGAGATGACACCTTTGTTACCGTGACGACCACACATCTTATCCCCAACATGGATTTTACGTTTTTGTACGATATAAACGCGCACGAGTTGGTTCACACCTGGTGATAATGAGTCGTCGCCTTCTTCACGATTAAACACTTTAACATCTAGCACAATACCACCGGCACCGTGTGGTACACGTAATGATGTATCACGTACTTCACGTGCTTTCTCACCGAAGATAGCATGTAATAAACGTTCTTCAGCCGTTAATTCTGTCACACCTTTTGGCGTTACTTTACCAACAAGAATATCTCCATCTTTGACTTCAGCACCGACATAAACAATGCCTCGATCGTCTAAGTTTTTCAACGCACTTTCAGATACGTTAGGAATATCGCGCGTGATTTCTTCAGGCCCTAACTTTGTATCACGTGCCTCAGATTCATACTCTTCAATATGAATAGATGTGTATACGTCATCTTTCACAAGACGTTCACTCATAATAACAGCATCTTCATAGTTATAACCGTCCCATGTCATGAAGCCAACAACAACGTTACGACCTAACGCCATCTCTCCAAGTTCCATAGAAGGTCCATCAGCTAAGATTTCGCCTTTTTCAACGATATCTCCCGCTGCAATAATCGGTCTTTGGTTATAACATGTCCCTGAGTTAGAACGTTTAAATTTAGCTAAAGGATAACGATCTAATTCACCGTCAACTTCTTGTCCATTATCATCAATAAGACGACGTACTAAGATTTCGCTCGATTGCACATGCTCAACGCGACCACGGTTTTTACAGATAACTGCAGCACCAGAATCACGTGCAGCAACGTGTTCCATTCCTGTCCCAACAAATGGTGATTCGGGATTCATTAAAGGTACAGCTTGACGTTGCATGTTCGCACCCATTAATGCACGGTTAGAGTCATCGTTTTCTAAGAATGGGATACATGCCGTCGCAGCAGAAACGACTTGCTTAGGCGATACGTCCATGTAGTCCATTTTTTCTTTGGCCATCGTTGTATTGTTTCCGCGGAAACGACATACAATCTCGTCATCCAAGAAACGGCCTTCTTCGTCTAATCGTGCGTTTGCTTGTGCAACAACATAACTATCTTCTTCATCAGCTGTAAGATAGTCAATTTGGTCTGTAATTTTATTTGTCTCAAGATCGACTTTACGATATGGTGTTTCGATAAATCCAAATTCGTTAACACGTGCATAACTTGATAATGAGTTGATTAATCCGATGTTCGGCCCCTCTGGCGTTTCAATAGGACACATGCGACCATAGTGAGAGTAGTGAACGTCACGCACTTCCATCTGTGCACGTTCTCTCGTTAAACCACCAGGTCCTAATGCGGATAGACGACGTTTATGCGTCAACTCAGCTAGCGGGTTAGCTTGATCCATGAATTGAGACAATTGAGAACTACCAAAGAACTCTTTAATAGACGCAATTACAGGGCGAATATTAATCAACTGCTGTGGTGTAATAGAGTCAGTATCTTGAATAGACATTCTTTCGCGTACGACACGTTCCATTCTTGATAAACCAATACGGAATTGGTTTTGTAGTAACTCACCAACAGAACGAAGACGACGATTTCCAAGATGATCAATGTCATCCGTATAACCGATACCATGTAATAAATTGAAGAAATAAGACATTGAAGCAACGATATCAGCTGGTGTGATACATTTGACAGCAGAGTCTGGAAATGCGTTTCCGATCACTGTTGTTGTACGCTCTTCATCATCATTTGGTACATAAACTTTGATAGATTGAACTTCAACTGGTTCATCTACAATACTATTTGGAAGTTCGTAAACTTGCGCATTTGCATTTGACTCAAGCACATCCATGATTTCGTCTAATTTGCGACGATCTAACACTGTGCCTTCCTCAGCCACAATTTCCCCAGTTTCAGTATTAACGATAGGTTCAGCAAGTTTTTGATTAAACAAACGATGCTTTAAGTGTAATTTTTTATTTGTTTTATAGCGTCCTACACTTGCTAAATCATAGCGCTTTGGATCGAAAAAGCGTGAATATAATAAGCTCTTCGCGTTTTCAACTGTAGGTGGTTCACCTGGACGTAAACGTTCATATATTTCTAATAAAGCTTGCTCTGTATTTTCAGTATTATCTTTTTCTAATGTGTTACGTAAGTATTCGTTATCACCAATAAGCTCAATGATTTCTTGGTCAGTTGAATAACCTAATGCACGTAATAAGACTGTTAATGGTAATTTACGTGTTCTATCAATGCGGACGTATACGACATCTTTTGCATCAGTTTCATACTCTAACCAAGCACCACGGTTAGGGATGACAGTTGCATCATAATTCACACGCCCATTTTTATCTAATTTTTCATTGAAGTAGACTGATGGTGAACGTACTAATTGCGATACGATAACACGTTCAGCCCCATTAATAACGAATGTTCCTGTCTCAGTCATCAATGGGAAATCACCCATGAATACTTCTTGATCTTTAACTTCGCCTGTTTCCTTAATAATAAGGCGTACTTTTACACGTAATGGTGCAGCATAAGTCGCATCACGGTTTTTTGATTCTTCTAAATCATATTTAGGCTCGCCTAGTCGATAATCAACAAACTCTAGCGAAAGATTTCCAGTAAAGTCTTCAATCGGTGAAATGTCTCTAAACATTTCCAAAAGACCTTCTTTTAAAAACCAGTCATAAGATTTAGTTTGAATCTCTATAAGGTTTGGTAACTCTAAAACTTCTGAGATTCTTGCATAGTTTCTACGTTTACGATGTCTTCCATATTGGACAAATTGACCTGCCAAACAGATTCACCCCTCGAAAATTGTGTCATACTTGTTGGTAACGTTCATGTAACAAGACAAAAAGAAAACGGTAGCACATGAAATACGATGACACCATTTTCTATTCTGACAGTTTATTTATGAATGTTACAATGAAACTTTAACCGTAAAAGTACACACTTATTGAACATAATTTTTTCATCTTAATACTTTATCATAACTACAAAATAAAATCAAGGTTTTACGCTTTTTAATATATGATAACCTTTTTGGTTGGCAATTGATTCTACGTTACCAAATACTTCGTCCATTTTCTTTTTAGCAGATGGCATACCTTGTTTCTTTTGAATCACAACATATAACGCACCTTGTGTTTTTAACTTTATAAAAGCATCTTCTAAAATTTGATGTACGACCTTTTTTCCAGCGCGTATAGGCGGATTAGTCAAAATGTAATCACACGATGCTCTTTCAATTGCTGTTAATCCATCACTTTCTTGAATCGAAACGTTTTGAATTGCATTGTGGCTAGCATTTTTTTGCGCTAAGCCTAATGCACGTCTATTAACATCCAACAAGGTCACATGATCATGTGGTGCAACTTTTGCTAACATTAAACCAATTGGACCATATCCACAGCCAACATCTGCAATCTCTTTAGTTTGACCAGGCGGATGTTCACGCAAGAAAGTTTGAATTAATAAGTCTGAACCAAAATCAACCTTATCTCTTGAGAAAACACCTGTATCTGTTACAAGGTTCAAAGTATGTTGATGATAATGGTATTGTATGTTTTTTTCGTTCGTTTCTACATCAGGATGTGCATCATAATAATGACTCATATGTCACACCTCTTTTATATTGTTGTATATATTCAAAAACCCGCTATCACTTAAGAATAGCGGGTTTTTCACTTATCAATGAATTATTTTAATTCTACAGAAGCGCCAACTTCTTCTAATTGTTCTTTAAGTTTTTCAGCTTCTTCTTTAGGCATAGCTTCTTTGATTACGCTTGGAGCGCCGTCAACTAATTCTTTAGCATCTTTTAAGCCTAAACCAGTTGCTTCTTTAACTGCTTTAACAACTTTGATTTTTGATGATCCAGCTGAAGTTAATTCAACATCAAATTCAGTTTTTTCTGCTGCTGCGTCTCCGCCTGCTGCACCTGCTGCTGCAACTGGAGCTGCTGCTGTTACACCAAATTCTTCTTCGATTGCTTTAACTAAGTCATTTAATTCTAATACTGACATTTCTTTAATTGCTTCAATGATTTGCTCTTGATTAGCCATTTAAAATTCCTCCAATTTTTTTAGGTTTTTTATAAATTATTCAGCGTTTTCTGCGTTTTCTTTGTCTTCTCCAACAGCTTTAACCGCATAAGCGAAGTTGCGGATTGGAGCTTGTAATACAGAAAGAAGCATTGATACAAGACCTTCGTGTGATGGTAGTGAACCCACTGTTTTAACTTCTTCAGCAGAGATAACGTTACCTTCCATTACACCTGTCTTAATTTCTAAAGCTTCATGTTCTTTTGCAAAACCAGCAATAACCTTAGCTGGCGCTACAACGTCTTCAGTAGTGAATGCTACTGCTGTTGGACCAGTTAAAAACTCATCTAATCCTTCAATACCAGCTTGTTCAGCTGCACGACG
This sequence comes from Staphylococcus felis, assembly GCF_003012915.1. Classification (NCBI taxonomy): domain Bacteria; kingdom Bacillati; phylum Bacillota; class Bacilli; order Caryophanales; family Staphylococcaceae; genus Staphylococcus; species Staphylococcus felis. The sequence goes on from NZ_CP027770.1 coordinate 395,710, forward strand.
TAACATTGTGTTTTTGTATACTTTGTACTGAACGCCAGCTTCACGTAATTGCTTACGTAATTCTGTTACTTCAGCAACTGTTAAACCACGGTAGTCAACAACTACTGTTGATACAGAGCTTTTAAGTTGTTCAGCGATAACATCAACATGTTGTTTTTTCGCTTCGATAATCTTAGACATTTAGACACCTCCATAGATAAGTTTTGGTGCTTTATCTATCCGAGTATTCACTCAAATAAAAAAGCACTTTTTACCCTCGGCAAAAAGTGCTTGAATGTTTTTCACGTTCAAGTCAATTTAGCCTCGGTAGGATAAGCGTTTAAGTTCAATAAAGAACTCCTACTGTCTTAGGTAAAATATTCAACAAAATTTAATATACCGGTTTTCGTGTAATATGTCAACCGTTTTTGATAGTTTTAATGCAATATATTATAATTTAAAGCTAGCTGTATCAACTTTAACACCAGGACCCATTGTCGTTGTCACTGCAACAGATTTAAAGTAAGTACCTTTAGCTGATGCTGGTTTAGCTTTAGTTAATACATCTTGTAAAGTTTTGAAGTTTTCTACTAATTTGTCAGTATCAAATGATACTTTACCAATAGAAGCGTGAACAATACCTGCTTTTTCTGCACGGTATTCTACTTTACCAGCTTTGATTTCTTCGACTGCTTTTTTAACATCCATCGTCACTGTACCAGTTTTAGGGTTTGGCATTAAACCTTTAGGTCCTAATACACGACCTAATTTACCAACTTCACCCATCATGTCAGGTGTTGCAACAACTACGTCAAAATCAAACCAACCTTGTTGGATTTTGTTAACGTATTCTGCATCGCCAACATAGTCAGCACCTGCTGCTTCTGCTTCTGCAATTTTATCACCTTTAGCAAATACTAATACACGTTGCGATTTACCAGTACCATGTGGTAATACAACTGCTCCACGGATTTGCTGATCGTTTTTACGTGTATCAATTCCTAAACGGAACGCCACTTCAACTGAAGCATCAAAGTTAGCAATTGATGTTTCTTTAGCTAAGCTGATTGCTTCTTCAACTGAATAGACTGCTTGACGATCAATTTTGCTAATTGCTTCTTGATACTTTTTACCTTTTTTAGCCATCTTTTTTCCTCCTTTAGTGGTTTTATCGGAATGTCCTCCCACATTTGGAACGGGATAGAATTGTTTCATTCACAAAATGTGAGTCCCGTTCATAATATGTAGCACCTCTTTGATGCCACATATTACCTTTTATCGCTATACATTTTTATGGATGGGATTGTTGGTCCCATCCTCTTTGCGCTAAACATGAAGTTAGACTAAAACTGATTATCAGCTTTCAAAGGAGTCCTTTTGAGTCGTAACCTCGTTTGTTACAAAGTCATGCGCGATTTACGTTTAAAATTTATAGTTTCAATTGGTTGTGTATGTGTCGAGATTACTCAACAACAATACCCATGCTACGTGCTGTACCTTCAACAATACGCATAGCCGCTTCTTCATCAGCAGCGTTTAAGTCAGGCATTTTTGTTTGAGCAATTTCACGTACTTGATCTTTAGTTACAGTAGCAACTTTGTTTTTGTTTGGTTCACCTGAACCTTTTTCAATACCAGCTGCTTTTTTAAGTAATACTGCTGCAGGTGGTGTTTTTGTAATAAATGTAAATGAACGATCTTCATATACATAAATTTCAACTGGAATGATTAAACCTGCTTGCTCTTGAGTACGTGCATTAAATTCCTTTGTGAAAGCCATAATGTTCACACCGGCTTGACCTAATGCAGGACCAACTGGTGGTGCTGGGTTTGCTTTACCTGCTGGAATTTGTAATTTAACAACTTTTTCTACTTTTTTAGCCACGATGTGCACCTCCTTGATATCGTGATGTGGTCACAGGGCTCATTATTGCCCTCCCACTCATAACATTTCGTGACGAAATGTAGCGCTATAAATGCGCGACCTCGTTATTATAACACTTACATTGTCATATTACAACATCATTTTTGAATTCTTTTTCTTCATGCTCAATTTTAAAGTTTCTCAATTTGGTCAAATTCAACTTCGACAGGTGTTTCTCTACCGAACATATCAACTAAAACCGTTAACTTAAATTTATCTGCTTCGATTTCGCTAATTTCACCAACTTGATTTGCAAATGGACCTGATGTAATACGAACTTGTTCACCTAAATCAACTTCAACATCGATTGTTTTTTCCTTCATTCCCATTTGCTTTAAGATAAATCTCACTTCATCTGGTAAAAGCGGATTGGGTTTTGATCCTGCTCCAGCTGAACCAACAAAACCTGTTACACCTGGTGTATTTCGAACAACATACCAAGACTCATCTGTCATAATTAATTCAACAAGTACATATCCTGGGAATGTCTTTTTCATCAATTTCTTCGCTTTACCATCTTTAACCTGTGTTTCTTCTTCTTCAGGAATCACAACTCTAAAGATTTGTTCAGTCATATTCATTGATTCAACACGTTTTTGCAAATTTTGTTTTACTTTATTTTCATAGCCAGAGTAGGTATGAACTGCATACCAACGTTTAGCCCCTAACTCTTCAGACATGTTGACAACTCCTCACTCTATTTTATCATTTCGATTAGCTGGCCAATTCCAACATCTAATCCATAGAAAAAAACTAAAAAGAACAATACTGTAAAAACTACAATAGTTGTATATTTAACCAATTCCGGACCAGTCGGCCAACTTGTCTTTTCCATTTCAGACTTAACACCTTGGAAGAAATTTTCCTTTTTCGCCATAGTCATTTTCCCTCCATCTATTTAGATTCTTTATGCAATGTGTGCGTGTTACAAGTCATACAAAATTTTTTAAGCTCAAGTCTCTTATTACGATTTGGAGATTTTGGTACATGATAGTTCCTGTTTCCACACGTTTCACAATTTAAAGGTACTTTTTTCAAACCAACTCACCTTACTCCCATAATACCAATTTACTATACATAAGTTTACATTCAATTGTCAAACAAGTTTTCAGTTCTTAAAACCTTCTTTAATTTACGACGTATTCGATATATTGCATTGTATACTTGCTTATTTTTGACATTCAAATGTGTTGCAATCTCAATAGGCGTCCATTCTTTCACCAAATAATTAAATACTTGTGTTTCAAATGAACTCATTTCATTAAAATGACGCTCAATACACGCTTTAATATCATCAGCATATAATTGATCTTCGGTACTATAAGATTGGCTTTGCATTTTTAAATATAATTGCGTTGACTGCTCATTAACATAATCCGTATGGCGCTCAATATGGCGTAACTTTCGACGTCGATAATCTACTTTTCTCATATGAACCGCCCTGTTAATGTAATGGTCAATTGGAATGTCATTGTGAAAATTCTTTTGCTTTAATTTTTCATAAATGGCCCATACTGCTTCTTGAACCATGTCATCATAATCACAAGGTCGTATACTGTAGTCTTTCATACCTTTTTGGGCAAGTATCGCAATATGCTTAATTAAAAAGTCATATTGATATGGGTCGGAATCAGATGGAAGGTGGCGATCAAAATACCGGAAATATGTCATCAAGTTTCCTCCGCTTTAATCAATTTTTACTATCATATCTATTAAAGCATTGAAAAATCAAGGCTACTAAATGACTATTCTTGATGGCGACCTCGTCTGATTTTCTCAAATTCAGTCAGCACGTCTTCTGTGAGTTGAATACGTGTTCTTGGCTTTGTAGACTCAATATTTGTCATCGATTTTGAAACGGTATCTTTGTTTTCTTTGAGGTGTCTCCACATTTCACGTGATGATAATCGATAAGCGCCTGTTCCGAAAATAGCATGCTGCTCGCTCATATCACTTGTTACAACTGTAATATGCGTTGTGTGTTTATTATAAGTATTGTAGACGAAGCGCTCAATAAAGCTATCTGCTGTTTCATTTTCTTTCGTAAATATGACCTGCACACCGTGATACACCGTTTCAGTTTGAGGGGTTCCTTGCTCATAAGCATCGAATACACAAATAATTTTGCCTTTAACGACTGCATTGTAATTAGCAATTTCGATCAAAAGCTGTTCACGTGCTTCTTCTAAACTTTCTTTTGCCACCGCAGTGAGCTCTTGTGAATGCCCTATCATATTATAACCATCAATAATGACGTAATAATCCTTCATCGTTTAATTTTCACCACCAATGGGCTGACGTTTACGCAAGACTTCATACATCATTAAGCTTGCTGCAACAGATGCATTCAGACTATTCACGTGACCTACCATTGGAATTTTAATGTAAAAATCACATTTCTCTTTAACCCGTCGACTCATGCCATGACCTTCGCTGCCAATGACAATAGCTAGTGGCATATCTACTTGCATCTGTCTATAATCTGTAGCATGATTTGCCTCTGTCCCAGCAATCCAGTAACCCTTCTCTTTCAGTTCATCTATTGTTTGTGAAAGGTTCGTTACCCTTATAACTGGTACATGTTGAATGGCTCCTGTGGATGCTTTTGCAACAACCTGTGTCAAGGCCACCGAGCGACGTTTTGGAATAATAATTCCATCAACGCCAGTAGCATCTGCTGTCCTTAATATGGAGCCTAAATTATGCGGATCTTCTAATCCATCTAAAATTATAACTGTAGATAAACTTTCTTTTTGTGCTGTTTCGTTTAAGAAGTCTTGCAACGCCTTATATTCATATGGCGCAATATACGCAGCGACACCTTGATGTGGGGCATCTGAGATAAAATCTAATTTAGATTTCGGCACAGTTTGGACAACAAGTTTTAGAGATTTTGCTTTTTTTAAAATATCATCAATCTGTTGTTTCTTAACGCCTTCTTGAATTAAAATTTTATTGATCGCATGTCCACTCATTAGTGCCTCTTTGACTGCGTGACGTCCTACAATTATTTCTTGATCCATTGACACTTTCAACCCCTTTCTTCTACATACTTTATGATGGTTTGTAACAATAATTCTAAACGTTCTGAGCGTTCGTCCAAATATAAAAAGCCAATAATCGCTTCTAAACCTGAACTTTTACGATACGTTTGAATGTCTGTATTTTTAGCTTTTGTGTAACTTTTCGCATTACGACCACGCTTGATAATATCCAATTCTTCTTCTGTAAACCATTGATTGTCCATGAATTGTGCTAATGTTTTCGCCTGACTTTTAGCTGACACATATCGCTTAGCTTCTTGGTGCAAACGATTAGGTTTACTTTTTAACTTTAAAACGATATATTTTCTCACATATTGATCAAGTACGGCGTCACCCATATACGCTAAAGATAACGGGTTTAATAATTTATAATTTAATGATTTATCCACGTTTAAATCTCACACCTTGAGGCGTATCTTCTAAAATAATATTTTGCGCTTTGAGTTGGTCTCGAATCTCATCTGCACGCGCAAAATCCTTATTTTGACGCGCTTGATTACGCTTTTCAATCAGTGCTTCGATTTCAGAATCAACCAAACTTTCTGTTGCACGGTTCTCAAGTGGCACTCCTAATACATCACTAAAAATAGCAAAGACGTCTTTAAAACGTTGAATGACTTTTGTTGCTGTATTATCTTCCAATACGTATTTATTAGCCAATTTCGCCAAGTCATACCACGCTGTAATCGCGTTAGCTGTATTAAAATCGTCATCCATAACTTTCTCAAATTGTGCTAAAATAGCGTCAATTTGATGCACATACGTATCATCAACCTCGATATCTGTAGCAATTGACTCACGTGCCTTTAACGCTTCATAGCTGTTACGGATTCTTTCCAATCCACGGCGTGCTGACTCCACAAGTTCGAGATTGTAGTTAATCGGACTTCTGTAGTGAACACTAATCATGAAGAAACGCAATACGTCTGGATCAACTTCTTTGATAATATCGTGTACTAATATGAAGTTCCCAAGAGACTTACTCATTTTTTCATTGTCGATGTTAATAAAACCATTGTGCATCCAATAGTTTGCAAACGGTGCATGGTTGTGCGCCTCAGACTGTGCAATTTCATTTTCGTGGTGTGGAAATTGTAAATCGCTTCCACCTGCGTGGATATCAATGGTTACGCCTAACTTTTCATAAGCCATTACAGAACATTCGATATGCCAACCTGGGCGACCTTGACCAAATGGACTCTCCCAACTAATTTCGCCTGGTTTGGCTTTTTTCCATAGTGTAAAGTCTAAAGCATCCTCTTTTTGTTTACCTTGTTCAATACGTGCCCCGACCTTCAAATCATCTATCGACTGATGGCTCAGCTTGCCATATCCTTCAAATTGCCGTGTCTTGAAGTAAACGTCTCCACCACTTTCATAAGCAAATCCATCATCAACTAATTTTTTAATAAATTTGATGATGTCATCCATATGATCCATGACACGTGGGTTAGAAGTTGCTTTTTTCACATTCAATGCCCCAGTATCTTCATAAAATGCTTGAATATAACGATCTGCAATCTCAGGCACACTCTCTCCCAACTCTTGAGCACGTTTAATCAACTTATCATCAACATCGGTAAAGTTTGAAACGTAATCGACTTCGTACCCTTTATATTCGAAGTAACGTCGAACGACATCATAGTTTATAGCCGGGCGCGCATTACCAATATGAATGTAATTGTACACTGTAGGTCCACAAACATACATTTTTACTTTTCCTGGTTCGATAGGTTGAAATGGCTCTTTCTGCCGTGTCAGTGTGTTATATAATGTAATCATCTTTAATCTCTCCATTTTTAGTTTGTTCAAGTTGTTTTTCGAGTTGCTTCAATTGTTCATAAATTGGATCTGGTAAATTAAGGTGGTCAAATGTTTTCCCAATACGTTTGCCATCTTGTTTCACAATACGACCAGGTATACCCACTACTGTTGTATAACTCGGAACATTTCTGAGTACAACTGAGTTGGCACCGATATTCACATTGGATTCTACTTTGATATTCCCTAAAACTTTAGAGCCCGCTGCAATGAGTACATTATCACCGATATCTGGGTGACGCTTGCCTTTTTCTTTACCAGTTCCACCAAGCGTCACACCTTGATAAATTGTGACATTATCACCAATTGTACATGTTTCACCAATGACCACACCCATACCATGGTCAATAAACAAACGCCGTCCTATTTTAGCACCTGGATGAATCTCAATTCCTGTAAAAAAACGAGAAACTTGCGAAATCATACGTGCTAATGTATATTTTTTCTGTTTATATAGTTTATGCGCAATAAGGTGACTCCATACCGCATGTAAACCAGCATACGTTGTAATGACTTCAAAAGTCGAACGCGCAGCTGGATCTTGTTCAAATACCATTTTAACGTCATCCATCATTCGTCTAATCACTCATCATTCCCCCATTCTCTAAATAAGCCATCTGGTTAGGACAAAAATGTTGATTCCAATGTTGTATCGAAAGTGCCTCAAATTCAGGCTGTACCTCAATGTCAGAATCCACTTTCAAAACGACGTTCGTTCATTTCTAGAAGACCTTAGCATCATGTCCCAGCCGCTATTAAAAAAGCACCTCTAACAATCATGTCAGAGGTGCTTTTGGCACGGTTCCACTCTCAATTAGTATGGTTCAATGATAGCTCATTGAACGACAATACTCACTTAATTTGTATTCAATTTCAATATTAAAGGTGCATTCGACAAACATTGTGGTGCACTCCCAGCAACCGTACACTCTCTGAAACACGCCATTTGCTTACTATTCCTTTATTAAAAATTACAACTTTATAGTAGATGATTTGAAGAAAGATATCAAGTTAAATCATCTTAATCATTTAAAGCAACTGATGAATACGACGAAGGACTTTATCCTTACCTAGAACTTCCATTGTATTCGGGAGTTCTGGTCCATGCATTTGTCCCGTTACAGCAACCCTGATTGGCATAAACAATTGTTTCCCTTTTATGCCTGTTTCTTTTTGTACTGCTTTAATTGTCTTTTTGATTTCTGATGCTTCAAATGGCTCTAATGCTTCCAACTTACTATATAAACTGTTCATTAATTCCGGCACTTGTTCACCGTTAATAACTTCTTGTGATGCTTCGTCTAATTCTTTTTCATCTCTGAAGAAAAGTTCAGATAACGGCACGATTTCACCTGCATAACTCATTTGCTCTTGATATAAAGCGACTAGTTTGCGTCCCCACTCTAACTCTTGTTCAGATGGTGATTCAGGCAATAATCCAGCTTTAATCATATGAGGAAGTGTCATTTCAAATACGGTATCCGTATCTTTTTCCTTCATATATTGATTGTTAATCCACTCTAATTTTTGTTTATCAAAAAAGGCGGGTGATTTTGAAAGACGCTTTTCAGTAAAAATATCGATAAATTCTTGTTTTGAAAAGATTTCTTCTTCGCCTTCTGGTGACCAACCTAATAATGCAATGAAATTAAATAAAGCTTCTGGCAGATAGCCTAAATCACGATATTGCTCGATAAATTGTAAAATCTGACCATCACGTTTACTTAATTTTTTACGTTGTTCGTTGACAATTAATGTCATATGACCAAATCTTGGTGGTTCCCATCCGAAAGTTTCGTAAATCATTAATTGTTTTGGTGTATTTGAAATATGGTCATCTCCACGAATAACATCTGTAATTGCCATTTCATGATCATCCACGGCTACAGCAAAATTGTACGTTGGAATACCGTCTTTTTTCACGATAACCCAGTCCCCAAAATTGTCCGACTCAAATGATACCTCACCTTTAACCATATCATCGAAACGATACGTTTTATTTTGTGGCACACGGAATCGAATAGAAGGTTGACGGCCTTCTTTTTCAAACTGCTCACGCTCTTCAGCAGTTAAGTGCGCATGCTTTCCGCCATATCTAGGCATTTCACCACGAGCAATTTGCTCTTGGCGTTCTGCTTCTAATTCTTCTTCTGTCATATAACATTTGTAAGCTTTATCTTCAGCTAATAGTTGCTCGATTAGCGGTTGATAAATATGTCCCCGTTCAGATTGGCGATAAGGTCCGTATCCTTTATCATTATCTACAGATTCGTCCCAATCTAAACCTAGCCATTTCAAGTTATCAAATTGAGAAGACTCACCATCTTCTAAGTTTCGCTTCGTATCTGTATCCTCAATTCGGATAACAAAATCACCATCATAGTGTTTCGCATATAAATAATTAAACAATGCTGTACGCGCGTTTCCAATATGCAAATACCCTGTTGGACTCGGTGCATATCTTACTCTTACTCGATTACTCATCTCGTTCACTCCTGTTATAGTTTCAATTCTTATATTATAGCATGTGCCATTCGCTTATGCATATGTGTAAAAATTTATTTTTCAGTAGCAATCAATGACACAATAGCTTGTGCTGCGATCCCTTCTTCTCTACCTACAAATCCTAACTTTTCACTTGTTGTCGCTTTAACATTCACTTGCCTCACATTGATATCAAATAAATTTGCGATGATTTGTCTCATTTCATCAATGTGTGGTCTGAATTTCGGTCGTTCTGCAACAATTGTCGCATCCACATTATTAATGATATATCCTTCAGATTGAACTTCTTTATATGCTTCTGTTAATAACATTTTAGAGTCTGCATCTTTAAATTTCGCATCTGTGTCCGGAAATAATTTACCTATATCTCCGAGTGCACAAGCACCTAGCATCGCATCCGTAATGGCATGTAGCAAAACATCCGCATCACTATGCCCTTTTAATCCGTGCGTATGAGGTATGTTCATCCCGCCAATGATTAACGGGCGATTCTCATCAAAAACGTGTACGTCATAACCTAAGCCCACTCTATACATGACCTACATCTCCTTTTTCATTCAATATTGCTTGAGCATAAAGTAAATCTTCTTCCGTTGTCACTTTTATATTATCGTATCTCCCTTCAACCACAAAAACACGATGGCCTGCAAACTCTAATAGCGACGCATCATCTGTTCCTTGAAATTTTTGATTTTTGGCATAATCATAAGCTGCCTTTAAATTTTTAAATGTCGCACCTTGAGGCGTATAAACAAGCCACAAATATTGGCGGTCTAACGTTTCTGACACGTATTGATCTTGGACAACCTTAATGGTATCTTTTGATTTGACACCAATAATTGCTGCGCCGTGCCTGTCAATCGCTAATAATAACTGATGAATGGCGTCTTGTGTGATAAATGGACGAGCACCATCATGTACAATCACAATCGTATCATCTGTTAACGTTAATGCATTTAAAACATTATGTATACTTTCTTGACGTTCTGCACCACCATCGATAAGCGACTTCAACTTATGGTACGGGCGAAGTAAACTTGAAAAATGCGCACGATCTCTAGGATGGATGGCTAGATGAATCCCTTCGCAAGACGCATCATTTTCGAACACCTCTATCGTGCGTTCTAATATCGTTTGACCGCCCATTTTAATTAATAATTTATTATATTCTCGCCCCATGCGCGTTCCTTTACCCGCCGCTGGTATCACTACATGGTATTTTTTCATTTTTGTGCATCCACCTTTTTTGCAAAGATAATACGACCAGACGCTGTTTGCAATATGCTCACCACTTCTAATCTTAATGTTTCATTGATGTGCTTTTTAGCATCATCCACTACCACCATTGTACCATCGTCAAAGTATCCTACTCCTTGACCAGGCTCTTTGCCTACTTTTGTAATTAATAAATCAAATTGTTCACCTTGATGAAGTTCTGGCCGAATAGCATTCGATAGATCATTGACATTTAATACTTTGATGCCTTGAATATTGCTTACCCGATTTAAGTTGTAATCAGTCGTAATCAAGTGTGCTCTGTAATGTTTCGCAAGTTTTATTAAGAGATCGTCAATGTGATGATGATCTTTTTGAGGGTGTATAATGCGCGTTGGATGTTGAGAAACATGGATTGCATTTAAAATATCTAGTCCTCTACGTCCCTTATCCCTCTTTACACTATCATTTGCATCAGCGATAATTTGCAACTCGTTAATCACACCTTGAGGAATAAGAAGTTCGCCATCAATAAATCCTGTTTTAATGACATTTAAAATACGTCCATCAATAATAGCGCTTGTATCAATAATTTTGGGCACTGCATTTCGTGCATTAATCGACATCGAACGCGCCATGTTCTCAGGCAAAAAGAGTAGCATTTCATCTCGTTTTTTCAAACCAAATTGAAACCCTAAATAACATAACAATAACGTCACAATGATTAACACAATATGATTTAAAAATCCGCCACCAATTAACTCCAAAATAAAAGAAACCATGACAGAAATCACAAGGCCGATAACTAATCCAATCGTCGCAAAAATAATTTCGATTGCACTATAACTGAGTATCATTTGTTCAAGTTCTTTAATACCACAAGCTATTTTGGGAATTAACCAACCCAATAGTAAAAATAATACAACCATTCCAATCAATGCAGAAATATAATTATTTTCGAGTATAACCGGGTGCGATAAGTGAAAATCTGTTAATATTTCAGGAATCAGAAAAACACCTAAAACACTCCCAATAGCAATAAAAGCGATGATAACGAGTAATTTAACTAATTTCATCCCACCCCTCCTTTACTTTGATTTAAAGGCTTTTTGAAGTGCTTCGTGAACAGATGTCACACCGATAACTTCAATTTGTTCTGGATAAGTCCAACCGCCAATATTGGTTTGTGGTAAAATAACACGTTTAAATCCTAATTTGGCCGCTTCTTGAACACGTTGTTCTATTCGTGACACACGGCGTACTTCACCAGTTAGACCGACCTCTCCTATAAAACAGTCTAAACCATCAACGGCTTTATTTTGAAAACTAGACGCTGTTGCAATCACAATCCCTAAATCAACAGCAGGCTCAGTTAACTTGACACCACCAGCTACTTTTATATAAGCATCTTGCTGCTGTAAGAGATAGCCTTCTTTCTTTTCAAGCACGGCCATTAATAAGCTTAATCGATTATGGTCAATGCCCGTGGCCATACGTCTTGGATTGTTAAATGTAGTCGGAGTCACAAGCGCTTGTACTTCAATCAAAAGTGGTCTTGTCCCTTCCATAGTCGCTACAATCGTCGAACCTGGGACATTAGTTGATCGCTCTTCCAAAAACATTTCAGATGGATTGGGCACACTTTTTAAACCTGTTTGCTTCATTTCAAAAATACCCATTTCATTGGTCGAGCCAAAGCGGTTTTTAACCGCACGTAATATTCGATAAGCATGATGTTCGTCACCTTCAAAATACAAAACTGTGTCGACCATATGCTCAAGTAAACGTGGTCCTGCAATTTGACCTTCTTTTGTAACATGCCCCACAATAAACGTAGCGATATTCATTTGCTTTGCGATATGCATTAAACTTTGTGTACTCTCTCTAACTTGTGAAACTGATCCAGGTGCTGAACTAATTTCTGGATGATAGATGGTTTGTATCGAGTCCACTACAATCAGTTGCGGCTCTACTTTTTTCACTGTTTCATGTATGATTTCTAAATCTGTTTCGGCAAATACATTGAGTTGACTTGCATCTTCATCAAGCCGATCTGCACGTAATTTCGTTTGATTTAAAGATTCTTCACCGGTAATATATAAAACACGTTTATGCTGAGAAAGTGCAGCACACATTTGTAACAATAATGTGGACTTTCCAATACCTGGATCGCCTCCAATTAAGACGAGTGATCCTTCTACTATACCTCCACCAAGCACACGATTAAATTCATCACTATTTGTAAGAATTCGGGGTGACTGTTCTTGTTTAATGTCGCTCAGTTTTTGCACTTTGGCTACATTGGCCTTTTGTGCCCTTACACCATGTTTAGGCTGTGCTGATTTTTGCATAATAGATTCTTCCAGTGTATTCCACGCACCACAATTAGGACATTTGCCCATCCACTTAGGTGATTGATACCCACACGCTGTACATTCAAATATGACTTTTTTCTTTGCCACAAGGCCACCTCCGAATCTTGATATAACACATCTATTTTATACTTGTCATAGCATTATGACAAATGTTCACTATTACTGATGTTATCGATTATTACTGTAGCTTAATCTATCACTGTATTAACCATCACTTTATGCAAAAAACTAGGACAAACGCTCACGCGAATGTCCTAGTTCGAAAAGTACTTATTATTTTTCTACTTCTGCTTTTGTTTCATCTGAATTGCGTTCTGATACTTTGTATTGATAAGATTCTCCATCATAGTCAACTGTTACATTTTTACCTTCTAATTCTTTACCTTCTAAGATAAGCTCACTAAGATTGTCTTCTACAGTCTTCTGAATTGCTCGAATCAATGGACGTGCCCCATATTCTGGGTCATATCCTTCATCCGCAATTTTATTTTTAGCTTCTTCTGTCACTTCAACGTGAATGTTTTGTTCTGACAAACGTTGTGTGAGTTTGCCGACCATTTTCGTAACAATTGCTTTTAATTCGTCTTTACTTAATTTATGGAAAACAATGATATCATCCACACGGTTTAAAAATTCTGGTCGGAATGCATTTTTCAATTCTTTCATCATTGTATTGCGAATTGTTTCATAATCATTGCCTTGTACTGTGCCACCAAAACCAGCAAAGCGTTGATCTTGTAACTCTTGTGCTCCGACGTTAGATGTCATGATAATGACCGTATTACGGAAATCAACACGACGACCTTTCGTATCAGTTAAATGACCATCATCAAGTACTTGTAAAAGGATATTGAAAACATCAGGATGTGCTTTTTCTATCTCATCAAATAAAATCACTGAGTATGGTTTACGGCGTACTTTTTCCGTTAATTGTCCTCCATCGTCATGTCCTACATATCCAGGAGGAGCTCCGACCAAGCGACTCACAGCATGTTTCTCCATAAATTCACTCATATCCACACGAATCATTGCATCTTCTTCACCAAACATAGATTCAGCAAGGGCACGAGCGAGTTCAGTTTTACCGACACCAGTTGGTCCTAAGAAGATAAAACTACCGATTGGGCGTTTCGGATCTTTGAGTCCTGCACGGGCGCGGCGAACCGCTTTCGAAATAGACGTTACTGCATCTTTTTGACCAATCACACGCTCATGTAAAGTTTCTTCTAGATTAAGCAAACGATCTGATTCCGTTTCATTTAATCTTGTTAATGGAATACCCGTCCATCCAGCAATGACTTCCGCAATATCTTCTGCAGTCAATGAAGTGTGACGACCACCTTGATTATTTTTCCATTCATTTTTGGCTTCTTCATATTGTTGTTCAAGCTTTGATTGTTTATCACGTAAATTAGCTGCATTTTCAAATTCTTGTGCGTGCACAGCTGCATCTTTTTCATTTTTAACTTGTTCAATTTGTTGTTCAATCTCTTTTAAGTTTGAAGGTGTCGTATGACTTTTTAGACGTACTTTTGAACTTGCTTCATCGATTAAATCTATCGCTTTGTCCGGCAAGAAACGGTCTTGAACATAACGATTACTTAATTTTGCTGCAGCTTCAACCGCTTCATCTGAAATGTTAATACGATGATGTGCTTCATAGCGGTCACGTAGACCTTTTAAAATTGCAATCGTATCTTCAACAGATGGTTCATCCACTTGTACAGGTTGAAAACGACGCTCTAATGCTGCATCTTTTTCAATGTTTTTACGATATTCATCTAAAGTTGTGGCACCTATACATTGTAATTCCCCACGTGCAAGAGCAGGTTTTAAAATGTTCGATGCATCGATAGCACCTTCTGCACCACCTGCGCCAATAAGTGTATGCAATTCATCAATAAATAAAATAACATTACCTGCTTGATGAATTTCTTCCATTACCTTTTTCAAACGTTCTTCAAATTCACCACGATATTTTGTTCCGGCAACAACTGTGCCCATATCAAGTGACATTACACGTTTATCTTTTAATGTTTCTGGTACCTCATTGTTGACGATAGCTTGGGCTAATCCTTCAGCAATTGCTGTTTTACCAACCCCTGGCTCACCAATGAGTACGGGATTATTTTTTGTACGACGGCTTAACACTTCAATCACACGCGTAATTTCTTTATTACGCCCTACAACGGGATCTAACGTTCCATCTTTCGCAATCACTGTTAAATCTCTTGCTAAGCTATCTAACGTCGGCGTGCTATTGGCTTTATTCGTTTGACCTGCTTTATTCGCAGATTCTGGACTTCCAAGCGCTTTGACCACTTGTGCTCTCGCTTTTGTAATGTTCAAATCTAAGTTAGCAAACACACGTGCTGCCACACCTTCATTTTCACGAATTAAACCTAATAAAATGTGTTCTGTTCCTACAAAGTTGTGTTGTAATTTTCGCGCTTCATCCATTGAGAGTTCAATGACCTTCTTCGCACGTGGTGTATAATGCAACGCACCTACGTGATCTTGACCGTGACCGATTAACTTTTCAACTTCTGCTACTACTTTGTCTTCTGTAATATCAAAACTCTCAAGCACTTTTGCAGCAATGCCTTCTGGTTCTTTCATAAGTCCTAGTAGTAAATGTTCTGTTCCAATATTGGAATGGTTTAAACGGATTGCCTCTTCTTGTGCATGGGCTAAAACACGTTGTGCACGTTCTGTAAGTCTACCAAATAACATATATTAACCTCCTAATTATATATATCTTCTTAAAATTTCAGCTCTTTTTTCTTCAATTGAATGTTCTTCAGTTTCATCTATTAAAAATGGGGACTGTATAGCAATAATCAACTCATTAAAATTAAAATCATCTATTTCAATAATCCCTAAATCAATACCCAGTTTGATGTCGCTTAATCGATAAGACGCTTCTTCTACTGATATGAGATGACTATACTTTAAAATACCAAGTGAACGATAAACACGGTCGAGTGTTTCGACTGTTTTGTGCTCGTGTAAGCGTTCGCGCAACTCTAACTCTTCATTAATAATTTGTTGGACTAGTTCTGTTAATGCATCTATGATTTCTTGTTCACTCTTACCTAACGTCAGCTGATTGGATACTTGATACACATGTCCATAGACTTGAGATCCTTCGCCGTAAATACCGCGAATCGTAAATCCAAAACGATTGATTGTCTGTGCGATACGATTCATCCTCTTCATAATGGATAAACCAGGTAAATGCAACATCACACTTGCTCTCATTCCTGTCCCAACATTTGTCGGACATGTAGTGAGATAACCCAGTTCTTCGTCATAGCTAATATCTGTATGCACATCAAGCTGATCATCAACTTCTGAAGCTCTTTCAAAAAGTGTACTAAGTGATAAGTCTGTCCCCATTGCTTGAATTCTGACATGATCTTCTTCATTAACCATAATACTGATAGATTCATCATCATTCAGTAACACTGCAGATGCTGGTTGCTTTGTGAGCTCCGGACTAATCAAATGCTTTGCAACTAATTTATATTTGCTTTGTTGATCCAATTCATCTAAACGAATCACTTTTAAATCTGGCAATGCATCTTGAACTTCATTCACCACTCGGTAACCTTCTTCTTCATTTGAAAACATCAGAGGATGTACATGATTTTCGAGATTACGTGCAAGTCTAATACGCGACGACATGATAACAGGTTGAGTTGTTGCGTTTTGCATCCATTGTCCAATAGGTTGGTTAAGTTCCTCAGACATCACGTTTCAACTCCTCACTCTGTTGTTCTAGCGCTTTGATTTCGTCACGAACAACAGCTGCTTGTTCAAATTCTTGCTGAGACACAAGTACATCGAGTCGTGCTCGCTTTTCATCGATTTGCTTTTTTAATGCTCGCTTTTGCTGTGACGATTTAGGGCATTTACCTGAATGCTCCGTATGTCCACCTTGAACACGCCTAACGATATCGTACACATCATCTTTAAATGTTTGATAACAATCATGACATCCGAATTTGCCAACATGCGCAATATCTTTTAATGTCATTTGACAAGTTGGACAGCGTTTTTCTTCGCGATATACAACTTGATCAACATTAATACCATGCTTTGCTGCAAGATGTTGAAGGATTTGTTTAATGACAAATGTGCCCTCTACATCATCACCTTCATGCCAATTTTCTTCAGCGTGATTATTCATAGACTCGTGAAACAAACCGACATGTGGTCGTTTTTCTTCATTGAGATTACGTTGGTCAAGTTTTTGCTTATCGCTATACATAGCACATCACCTTCTAGTAATAATTAATGACCGGTAATAGTCTTTTAAGAATGTTAGCGCGTATAATATCCCTTGCTGCTACATCCATTTTTAATGTTTCTCTATCGATTACAGCAGAAATCATTTTTGCTTCACGCTCAGTAATCAAATTATTTTCAAATAAACCATCAATAATATAGTATGCTTGCTGTTGAGAAATCGATGTACCAATCAGTCCCATCAAACGCTTAATATAATCAGCGTGATTTTTTGTCTCTATTTTAGTGATGCGAATATATCCTCCGCCACCACGTTTACTTTCAATTTCATAGCCATGTTCGTTTGTAAATCGTGTTTTGATGACATAATTCAACTGAGATGGTACACAATCAAAACGCTGGGCAATGTTAGCGCGCTGAATTTCTACAACATCGTCTTTAGCTTCTTCAAAAAGTTGCTTAATATACTGCTCTATGATGTCAGACATATTATGCATGTTATCACCCCTTTTGACCATCTTTGACTATATTATATGACCAACTTTGACCTTTTTCAAACAATTTGATTTTCTTTTCATCAATTTATTGTGTTACTGATTCTACTTTTGGTGTATCATATTCTTAGTGAGCATTTAAATTAAAAAAAGGTGTGAGATAGATGCATATTTTAATTGGGATTATTGGAATTATCTTCTTCTTAGCACTTGCATTAGCCGCAAGTTCTGATAAGAAAAATGTACGTTGGAAATATATTGGCATTATGCTTGTAATCCAACTTGTGCTGGCTTACTTCCTACTAAAAACAACAATTGGGATTAAGATTGTAGGAGGCATTGCCACAGGTTTTGGTTATTTATTAAAACAAGCCGCAGTAGGTGTTGATTTTGTTTTTGGGGGAATGGTTAACGAAGGTGCTATGTCTTTCTTCTTAAGTGTATTATTACCTATCGTTTTCATTTCAGCTTTAATCGGGATTTTACAATACTTAAGAATTTTACCGTTAATCATCAATGTACTAGGCTTTTTAATTTCTAAAATTAATGGTATGGGGCGCTTAGAGTCTTACAATGCCGTAGCTTCTGCCATTTTAGGACAATCTGAAGTATTTATTTCATTAAAAAAACAATTACCTTACATACCGAAGCATCGTCTGTACACATTAACTGCTTCAGCAATGTCAACGGTATCGGCATCAATTATTGGTGCTTACTTTACACTAGTAGAACCAAAATATGTTGTAACAGCAGTGGTACTTAACTTATTCGGCGGTTTTATCATCGCTTCAATTATCAATCCATACAAAGTAAATGAAGAAGACGATAAGCTTTTGATCTCAGAAGATAAAAAAAGACAATCTTTCTTTGAAATGCTTGGGGAGTATATACTTGATGGTTTTAAAGTCGCTGTAATCGTCGGTGCAATGCTTATCGGATACATCGCATTAATTGCGCTATTAAACGGTCTTGTAGGTGGATTATTTAATTTAGCATCTGGTGGTGCTATTAATTGGAACTTCCAAACACTCATCGGATTTGTTTTTGCGCCTCTTGCCTTTTTAACAGGTATTCCGTGGAGTGACGCAGTAGATGCCGGTTCAATTATGGCTACAAAACTATTATCAAATGAGTTTGTTGCAATGACTGAACTTGGCAAAGTAGATGGTTTATCCGAACGTGCAATGGGTGTCGTTTCAGTTTTCTTAGTCTCATTTGCAAACTTTAGTTCAATTGGGATTATCTCAGGTGCCATTAAATCATTAAACGATGAAAAAGGTGACATTGTTGCCCGCTTTG
The DNA here is from genome assembly GCF_003012915.1 of Staphylococcus felis. Taxonomy (NCBI): domain Bacteria; kingdom Bacillati; phylum Bacillota; class Bacilli; order Caryophanales; family Staphylococcaceae; genus Staphylococcus; species Staphylococcus felis. The sequence goes on from NZ_CP027770.1 coordinate 414,617, forward strand.
GCATTAAATTGTTATTCGGTGCAACACTTGTTTCATTTATTTCTGCAACAATCGCTGGCTTTTTCTTATAAACACTAAAAGAAGAGGTTGTGAGAAAGTAAAACTGCTTTCTCACAACCTCTTTTCGATATCATTTTTTTGAAGGTGCAACCACGTTGTGAATAAAATAATTAATGATACTGTAGTCATCTGTTAATTCGGGATGAAAAGAAACACCTAAATATTGGTCTTGACGAACAGCGATGATTTTTCCATCAATTTCGCCTAGTACCTCAACAGCAGGTTCAACAGATTGAATGTGTGGTGCGCGTATAAATACACCTTCGACAGATTGCTGAATACCTTTAATGTTTAAATCTGCTTCGAAACTATCCACTTGGCGCCCAAATGAATTACGTTCCACTGTAATATCTAACTTTTGAAGATATCCTTCTTCGCCTACAATATCCTTCGCAAGCACTATTAAACCTGCACATGTGCCAAACATCGGTAAATCAGATTGCTGAAGTGCCTTTTTAAATCCATATAAATCCATTAATCGACGTAATGTTGTCGATTCACCACCAGGAATGATTAATCCATCAATTTCCTCAAGTTGTTCAATCTTTTTAATATAAACGCCTTCGTGACCACTTTCTTCGATATGTCTAATATGTTCACGAACAGCACCTTGTAATGCTAGTACACCTATCTTCATCTTACCAACCACGCTCTTGCATACGTTCTTCTAAAGAAAGTTGATTAATATCTAATCCTTTCATCGCTGTTCCTAATTCTTTAGCGAGCTTACCAATAAACTCATAATCTTGATAGTGTGTTGTCGCTTGTACTATTGCTTTTGCAAATGTTTCTGGATCTTCTGATTTAAAAATACCTGATCCTACAAAGACGCCATCCGCACCTAATTCCATCATTAAAGCTGCATCTTGAGGTGTCGCAACACCACCTGCTGCAAAGTTAACCACTGGCAAACGACCATGCTTTTTAATATCTTTTAAAATATCATACGGCGCACCTAAGTTTTTCGCCTCTGTCATTAATTCATCATCACTCATGACAGTAATACGATTCACTTCCTGATTCACTTGACGAATATGACGAACAGCCTCAACAATATTTCCAGTACCAGGTTCACCTTTCGTACGTAACATTGCTGCACCTTCTCCAATACGACGCGCCGCTTCACCTAAATTACGGCAACCACATACGAATGGAACAGTGTAGTCACTTTTTTTCAAATGAAACACTTCATCCGCTGGTGTTAATACTTCTGATTCATCGATATAGTCCACACCCATTGCCTCTAATACTCTTGCTTCTGTAATATGACCTATACGACATTTCGCCATGACTGGAATAGATACGGCGTTCATGACTTCTTCTACAATTTTAGGACTACATGCACGTGCTACTCCTCCAGCTTTACGGATATCTGAGGGTACACGTTCTAAAGCCATGACTGCAACCGCTCCTGCTTCTTCAGCGATTTTAGCTTGCTCTGCATTGACGACATCCATAATTACGCCGCCTTTTTGCATTTCTGCCATTCCTCTTTTGACACGATCTGATCCAACTTGTTTTGACATTATTAATAAGCCCCCTTTAATTATTTACACTAGTAGATTATACTAATATCTGAACTGTTAAAAGTGTCAAAAACATCAAAAATCTAGTGGTCAGTTTGAGGGATTATCAATGGAAATGTTAATGTTTAATATTCAAAAATCAAATCATCAGCCTATATATATTCAGCTATATGAAAAGATTAAAGAGCATATTATCAATGGGACTATTCATGAAGGTGAAAAATTACCATCTAAACGTCAACTTAGTCATTACTTATCAATGAGTCAAACAACAATTGAAAATGCATATGCACTCCTTATAGATGAAGGTTTTATCTTTAGCAAACCTAAATCAGGCTATTATGTGAGTGATATCGAATCCTTACCTTTCGTTTTATCTAAACCCGATGATTCCAAAAGTGTGAGTCCTCTTGAAAGTCAACAAGAGCGTACGCCACGTTATCGTTTTCAATTGGGCGCTATCGATAAAAGCCATTTCCCATTTGAACAATTTCGCAAATATGCTAAAGAGTCCTTTGAAGACTTACAATATGATTTAGTTGAAACTGGACACATTCAAGGCGATTACCGTTTACGTTTTCAAATTAATCAATATCTTTTTCACAGCCGTGGCGTCCAATCAACGCCTGATCAAATCGTTATTGCTTCTTCTACTGAGCAACTTTTATCAATTATTACCGATATTTTACCAAAACGTCATCAATTCATCTTAGAGGACCCTATTTACCGGCAAGTACGTCAATTGCTTAAGCGTAAACACATTACTTATGACTTTTTACCTGTATGTGGAGATGGGATTGATATTCAAAATATAGATGCTTTAAAGCAAAATATACTTTATATCACACCAAGTCATCAATTCCCGACAGGTGCCACAATGAAATTAAAAAAGCGTGTTCAACTTTTAAAGTGGGCAAGTCAAGATTTACGTCGCTTTATTATTGAAGACGACTATGATTCTGAGTTTCGATATGAAGGAAAGCCAATTCCAGCGCTACAAAGTCTTGATCAGACAGGGAGTGTTATTTATATTAGTACCTTCTCAAAATCTATCTCACCGACAATTCGAATCGCGTATGCCGTTTTACCTGAAAGTTTAATTGTGCGTTATCGTCAAAAAACAAATATTGAAGGCGGAACTGTACCCCGTCATACACAATATATGGTAAGTCGCTTTATGGAAACCGACCAGTTCGAACGCCATCTCAATCGTATGCGTAAAATATACCGACAAAAACGCGATATCTTATTGGCACAATTACAAGCTCATCCGGATTTATTTCAAATCTCAGGTGAGCAAACAGGAATGCATTTTGTGATTCAAATTGTTAACGGACTAACAGAATCAGAGTGTATCTCACGATTTAAACAATTTGATATTCAAATACGCCCTATTTCTGATTATCTCTTTAAATATCACTATCAGCAATCACCTGCCTTCGTTTTAGGGTTTGGTGGTATCCCTTTAGAACAACTTGAAAACCATGCACAACAACTCGTTCGAAGTTTACAATAGACAAAACAATCTGAGACATTATATCATTAAAGGAAAAATCTCGAAGTTTTTCTTTTAATGATATGTTTAGTCGCACGGCGTACAACTCATTTCCTTATATTTAATGCCATAAGGACAAAGCCGAGTTCTCATTTTACCTTGCTTAATCCGCTCACCGACATTCGATTGAATCTCAAAATGGTTCTACATCAACATGACCAATAGCCAGTTTTGAGTATTAAATAATCACCTTTAAATTTTGGGGTGTTATCTTTAAGAAACATGCCCTAGATAATTAATTAAAAAATAAGGGAGTACCTTATTTTTTTACGTAAACCGTAATTGATTACATGTATATAACGTAGTATTGTTGGCTCGACCCATCTGTGAGCCAAACAATACGAATGATTGATAAAATAAAAGTGTAGAGGTGATTGAATCGTCTCTACACTTTTATTTTGGGCATTATGTTCTAGCCTGTTTATGTCGTCATTAATATTTATATAAATTAGGATTACGTTCATTTTGATAATCATATAATTCAATTTCCTGTAATTGCATTAAAGAACGTCTAATTTGTGCATAATAAGGTAGCGCCGGTAATTCAATAATGGTTTGATGATGCTTTCCTCGATCAAAATGTTTTGCAATATTTTCAAAAGCAATTAAATACTGACCCATCGTATGCGTATCTAGATAATATCTTCGCGGATCATACAACAATTGCGTCAATTGAAAGTTAATTTGCTCAAGTAAAAACATTGCTGGATAAAAGTACTGTGTCCGCTTAGGATTAGAGGTTAATTCTCCATATGCATGTCGGTACATCATATTCATATTTTCAACGCTTAATTTTAAACGTAACTTATCACGCGTTTGAAAAGTATCACGGTCATATGCATTATCTGAAAAGACAAAATGAAATATTTGAGATTCTATTCTAGCTACCTCACCCATCGTCTCAGGAAGATTTTTAGAGGCTAATTGACGCCCGATAATCATGACACCTATCACAGCAATTAATATACCAATAGTCGTATCTAATAATCTAGGTATAGCTATCATAATGGATAAACTGCCTTGTGCTAAGCCACTTAATAGTATGACCTGAACAGTAATTGCAATCATAGCTAAAGCATAATTTGCCCCTATCATTACTTCTGTAATCGCACCACTTAGGCCCATCACCAAGACAATGATTAATAAATTGGGATTAAAACTTAAAATCAACGTGGCTATACCAACACCTATAAGTGTGCCAATCCAACGTGCGCCTCCACGTTCAATACTCGCTACGGTTGTTCCACCTATTAAAACTGTATGCGCACTTAATGGAATCCAATAAGCACGCTCAAAATCAAACAATAGCGCGATCAAAATAGCACTTCCTAAAATAACCGCATATTTTAGTGTTGATATAAAATTCATAGATAACGGTGTTAAATGATAAAGCAATCGCTGTGTGTAGCGAGGGGAACGAATGCTCACTTTTTTACGCACTTGATCTATAGGTGCTTCTAAAATTTCATCTAACTTGAATATAAGTGCTACTAAGCTCTTAAAATCTTCAGAAACATCTACAGGTTTGTCCCATTTCTTTTGAACAGTGTGAGAATGAAGTATGCGTTCAGTCATATAATCCATCATCTCTACAATCACTTTTGGCATTGGACGGTGACCTTTCGCATTCAGCTCAAGTAGCTCCGAGTAGATACCTTCAGCAACATAATGTAGCAAGGTTAAACGCTGATAATCGCACGATTTTTTTTGAAGTGCTGATCCCGTTGTATTTAAGATTTCAGACGAGTTAATCAGAACTTTAACAGCAGACTTAGTTAAATCATTAAACTCCGATTGATGATTAAATTGACGTACTAACCTTTGAATATGTACAAAATCTTCATGAACAGCTTCAATTTCAGGCGCTTCACCTTTAATTTGAAATTCAATATAAACTAATACAATCCCTAGTAATCCTCCTAATCCTACAATGAACCCTCGATACAAAAACGCTTCTGGCTGTTCTGGCATGACACTTGCCAAGCTAAAAGCAATGATAAAAAAAGTAGACGATGGCCCAGGAATATTTAAAGTATTAAAAACATAATAAGGGATAACTGCAACAATCAATAAAAAAATGCCAAATAATAAAGGCGACCACATGGTAAGTGTACCTAACATCATGGCAAACATAAGACCTAATGTAGCAAAAGTCACAGCACGCATACGCGATGTGAATGTTCCTTTAAACACATAAATATGCGCAAATGTACCAATTGTCGCTAACAAAGCTGTTGCAAAATGATTGGAAATCAAACCATACATTAAAGGGATAAGCATTAATACACCTTGTCTGATCCCTCGATTAATATCAATCTTAGAAGTATTGACATAAGCTAAATTTTTAATATATTCTTTCACGCTAAATCACCTTTTATTCAATTTGAATTAAAGTCCGAAGAGAACAAATTTATTCTATACCAACTTCATATAAGATAAAAGCTAAATGCATCCATACCTTAATAAACAAAAACCCTCTTAAAGCTGTTCAAACAACTTTAAAAGGGTTTCAATTCGGCTCATCGCATCCTATACGATTATGTATTTACCTGGCATCGTCCTACTCTTGCGGAACGTAAGTCCGACTACCATCGGCGCTAAAGAGCTTAACTTCTGTGTTCGGCATGGGAACAGGTGTGACCTCTTTGCCATTGGCACCAGATAAACATTTGAATGCTTATACATTCAAAACTAGATAGTAAGTAACTTCTCACAAGCAAACCTTGTTATGAATTTGATTAAGTCTTCGATCGATTAGTATTCGTCAGCTCCACGTATCGCTACGCTTCCACCTCGAACCTATTTACCTCATCATCTTTGAGGGATCTTATAACCGAAGTTGGGAAATCTCATCTCGAGGGGGGCTTCATGCTTAGATGCTTTCAGCACTTATCCCGTCCATACATAGCTACCCAGCTATGCCGTTGGCACGACAACTGGTACACCAGAGGTATGTCCATCCCGGTCCTCTCGTACTAAGGACAGCTCCTCTCAAATTTCCTACGCCCACGACGGATAGGGACCGAACTGTCTCACGACGTTCTGAACCCAGCTCGCGTACCGCTTTAATGGGCGAACAGCCCAACCCTTGGGACCGACTACAGCCCCAGGATGCGATGAGCCGACATCGAGGTGCCAAACCTCCCCGTCGATGTGAACTCTTGGGGGAGATAAGCCTGTTATCCCCGGGGTAGCTTTTATCCGTTGAGCGATGGCCCTTCCATGCGGAACCACCGGATCACTAAGTCCGTCTTTCGACCCTGCTCGACTTGTAGGTCTCGCAGTCAAGCTCCCTTATGCCTTTACACTCTATGAATGATTTCCAACCATTCTGAGGGAACCTTTGAGCGCCTCCGTTACACTTTAGGAGGCGACCGCCCCAGTCAAACTGCCCGCCTGACACTGTCTTCCAGCACGATAAGTGCTGCGAGTTAGAAATCCAATACAATTAGGGTAGTATCCCACCAATGCCTCCACGTAAGCTAGCGCTCACGCTTCAATGGCTCCTACCTATCCTGTACAAACTGTACCGAATTTCAATATCAGGCTACAGTAAAGCTCCACGGGGTCTTTCCGTCCTGTCGCGGGTAACCGGCATCTTCACCGGTACTATGATTTCACCGAGTCTCTCGTTGAGACAGTGCCCAAATCGTTACGCCTTTCGTGCGGGTCGGAACTTACCCGACAAGGAATTTCGCTACCTTAGGACCGTTATAGTTACGGCCGCCGTTTACTGGGGCTTCGATTCGTAGCTTCGCTGAAGCTAACCACTCCTCTTAACCTTCCAGCACCGGGCAGGCGTCAGCCCCTATACGTCACCTTACGGTTTAGCAGAGACCTGTGTTTTTGATAAACAGTCGCTTGGGCCTATTCACTGCGGCTCTTCAGAGCGTGAACCCTAAAGAGCACCCCTTCTCCCGAAGTTACGGGGTCATTTTGCCGAGTTCCTTAACGAGAGTTCGCTCGCTCACCTTAGAATTCTCATCTTGACTACCTGTGTCGGTTTGCGGTACGGGCACCAACTTTCTAGCTAGAGGCTTTTCTCGGCAGTGTGAAATCAACGACTCGAGGAAACAATTTCCTCTTCCCATCACAGCTTGACCTTTTGAGTGCCGGATTTGCCTAACACTCAGTCTCACTGCTTGGACGTGCACTCCAACAGCACGCTTCGCCTATCCTACTGCGTCCCCCCATCGCTTAAAACGATTGTTGGTGGTACAGGAATATCAACCTGTTATCCATCGCCTACGCCTGTCGGCCTCAGCTTAGGACCCGACTAACCCAGAGCGGACGAGCCTTCCTCTGGAAACCTTAGTCAATCGGTGGACGGGATTCTCACCCGTCTTTCGCTACTCACACCGGCATTCTCACTTCTAAGCGCTCCACATGTCCTTGCGATCATGCTTCAACGCCCTTAGAACGCTCTCCTACCATTGTCCAAAGGACAATCCACAGCTTCGGTAATATGTTTAGCCCCGGTACATTTTCGGCGCAGTGTCACTCGACTAGTGAGCTATTACGCACTCTTTAAATGATGGCTGCTTCTAAGCCAACATCCTAGTTGTCTGGGCAACGCCACATCCTTTTCCACTTAACATATATTTTGGGACCTTAGCTGGTGGTCTGGGCTGTTTCCCTTTCGAACATGGACCTTATCACCCACGTTCTGACTCCCAAGTTAAATTATTTGGCATTCGGAGTTTGTCTGAATTCGGTAACCCGAGAGGGGCCCCTCGTCCAAACAGTGCTCTACCTCCAATAATCATCACTTGAGGCTAGCCCTAAAGCTATTTCGGAGAGAACCAGCTATCTCCAAGTTCGATTGGAATTTCTCCGCTACCCTCAGTTCATCCGCTCACTTTTCAACGTAAGTCGGTTCGGTCCTCCATTCAGTGTTACCTGAACTTCAACCTGACCAAGGGTAGATCACCTGGTTTCGGGTCTACGACCAAATACTCATTCGCCCTATTCAGACTCGCTTTCGCTACGGCTCCACATTTCCTGCTTAACCTTGCATCAGATCGTAACTCGCCGGTTCATTCTACAAAAGGCACGCCATCACCCCTTAACGGGCTCTGACTACTTGTAAGCACACGGTTTCAAGTTCTCTTTCACTCCCCTTCCGGGGTACTTTTCACCTTTCCCTCACGGTACTGGTTCACTATCGGTCACTAGAGAGTATTTAGCCTTAGGAGATGGTCCTCCCAGATTCCGACGGAATTTCACGTGCTCCGTCGTACTCAGGATCCACTCAAGAGAGAATCAGTTTTCGACTACAGGATTATTACCTTCTCTGATTAACCTTTCCAGGTTATTCGTCTAACTCATTCTTTTGTAACTCCATAAGAGTGTCCTACAACCCCAACAAGCAAGCTTGTTGGTTTGGGCTCTTCCCGTTTCGCTCGCCGCTACTCAGGGAATCGATTTTTCTTTCTCTTCCTCCGGGTACTAAGATGTTTCAGTTCTCCGGGTCTACCTTCTCACATGCTATGTATTCACATGCGGATAACACGACATAACTCGTGCTGGGTTCCCCCATTCGGAAATCTCTGGATCAAAGCTTACTTACAGCTCCCCAAAGCATATCGTCGTTAGTAACGTCCTTCATCGGCTTCTAGTGCCAAGGCATCCACCGTGCGCCCTTAATAACTTAATCTAGACGTGCTAATAAGCGCTCGCATTCTATCTCATTTCTTTCTTCGCTTGCTCATTTACAAAACGTAAACTTCGCTGCACTCATCAAGAAATTCGCTGACTGACAAACGCTTTCATCACGTCAACGACGCAATCACATTTGTCTTATCAATGCTTTCACACTTATCATCACCAGTTATTAATTATGTGAGTCGTCTGTTGACGACTAGCGATAATTGTTTGTTTCAAGCTTTTCGCTTGTTACTCGGTTTTGCTTGGTAAAATCTATTACTTACTTATCTAGTTTTCAATGTACAATTTAAATGGTGGGCCTAAGTGGACTCGAACCACCGACCTCACGCTTATCAGGCGTGCGCTCTAACCAGCTGAGCTATAGGCCCATTTTTATAAACACTCAATGAATGAGCATTCAAAACTGAATACAATATGTCACGTTAATCCGTCTATCACCTATGGTGATATTCCGTATATTATCCTTAGAAAGGAGGTGATCCAGCCGCACCTTCCGATACGGCTACCTTGTTACGACTTCACCCCAATCATTTGTCCCACCTTCGACGGCTAGCTCCAAATGGTTACTCCACCGGCTTCGGGTGTTACAAACTCTCGTGGTGTGACGGGCGGTGTGTACAAGACCCGGGAACGTATTCACCGTAGCATGCTGATCTACGATTACTAGCGATTCCAGCTTCATGTAGTCGAGTTGCAGACTACAATCCGAACTGAGAACAACTTTATGGGATTGGCTTGACCTCACGGTTTCGCTGCCCTTTGTATTGTCCATTGTAGCACGTGTGTAGCCCAAATCATAAGGGGCATGATGATTTGACGTCATCCCCACCTTCCTCCGGTTTGTCACCGGCAGTCAGCCTAGAGTGCCCAACTTAATGATGGCAACTAAGCTTAAGGGTTGCGCTCGTTGCGGGACTTAACCCAACATCTCACGACACGAGCTGACGACAACCATGCACCACCTGTCACTTTGTCCTCCGAAGAGGAAAACTCTATCTCTAGAGCGGTCAAAGGATGTCAAGATTTGGTAAGGTTCTTCGCGTTGCTTCGAATTAAACCACATGCTCCACCGCTTGTGCGGGTCCCCGTCAATTCCTTTGAGTTTCAGTCTTGCGACCGTACTCCCCAGGCGGAGTGCTTAATGCGTTAGCTGCAGCACTAAGGGGCGGAAACCCCCTAACACTTAGCACTCATCGTTTACGGCGTGGACTACCAGGGTATCTAATCCTGTTTGATCCCCACGCTTTCGCACATCAGCGTCAGTTGCAGACCAGAAAGCCGCCTTCGCCACTGGTGTTCCTCCATATCTCTGCGCATTTCACCGCTACACATGGAATTCCACTTTCCTCTTCTGCACTCAAGTTTTCCAGTTTCCAATGACCCTCCACGGTTGAGCCGTGGGCTTTCACATCAGACTTAAAAAACCGCCTACGCGCGCTTTACGCCCAATAATTCCGGATAACGCTTGCCACCTACGTATTACCGCGGCTGCTGGCACGTAGTTAGCCGTGGCTTTCTGGTTAGGTACCGTCAAGATGTGCACAGTTACTTACACATTTGTTCTTCCCTAACAACAGAGCTTTACGATCCGAAGACCTTCATCACTCACGCGGCGTTGCTCCGTCAGACTTTCGTCCATTGCGGAAGATTCCCTACTGCTGCCTCCCGTAGGAGTCTGGACCGTGTCTCAGTTCCAGTGTGGCCGATCACCCTCTCAGGTCGGCTACGCATCGTCGCCTTGGTGAGCCGTTACCTCACCAACTAGCTAATGCGGCGCGGGTCCATCTATAAGTGACAGCAAAACCGTCTTTCACTGTTGAACCATGCGGTTCAACATGTTATCCGGCATTAGCCCCGGTTTCCCGGAGTTATTCCAGTCTTATAGGTAGGTTACCCACGTGTTACTCACCCGTCCGCCGCTAACGTCAAAGGAGCAAGCTCCTCTTCAGTTCGCTCGACTTGCATGTATTAGGCACGCCGCCAGCGTTCATCCTGAGCCAGGATCAAACTCTCCATATTAGAGTAAGCTTGATATAGCTCTTTGATTGTTTAAGTCAATCATTCTATCAGTACGTTAGTACTGTGTTTTATCGGAATTAACGTTGACATATTGTCATTCAGTTTTCAATGTTCATGTCATTTCTTTTTGACTCGACAAGAATTAATTATATATAATTCTTTTTTAAAAGTCAACACTTTTATTTTGTTTTTTCAAAGAAAAAATGACCTAATGGTCATCATAAAAGCTTACCTGGCACCGTCCTACTCTTGCGGAACGTAAGTCCGACTACCATCGGCGCTAAAGAGCTTAACTTCTGTGTTCGGCATGGGAACAGGTGTGACCTCTTTGCCATTGGCACCAGATAAACATTTGAATGCTTATACATTCAAAACTAGATAGTAAGTAACATCTCACAAGCAAACCTTGTTTGAATTTGATTAAGTCTTCGATCGATTAGTATTCGTCAGCTCCACGTATCGCTACGCTTCCACCTCGAACCTATTTACCTCATCATCTTTGAGGGATCTTATAACCGAAGTTGGGAAATCTCATCTCGAGGGGGGCTTCATGCTTAGATGCTTTCAGCACTTATCCCGTCCATACATAGCTACCCAGCTATGCCGTTGGCACGACAACTGGTACACCAGAGGTATGTCCATCCCGGTCCTCTCGTACTAAGGACAGCTCCTCTCAAATTTCCTACGCCCACGACGGATAGGGACCGAACTGTCTCACGACGTTCTGAACCCAGCTCGCGTACCGCTTTAATGGGCGAACAGCCCAACCCTTGGGACCGACTACAGCCCCAGGATGCGATGAGCCGACATCGAGGTGCCAAACCTCCCCGTCGATGTGAACTCTTGGGGGAGATAAGCCTGTTATCCCCGGGGTAGCTTTTATCCGTTGAGCGATGGCCCTTCCATGCGGAACCACCGGATCACTAAGTCCGTCTTTCGACCCTGCTCGACTTGTAGGTCTCGCAGTCAAGCTCCCTTATGCCTTTACACTCTATGAATGATTTCCAACCATTCTGAGGGAACCTTTGAGCGCCTCCGTTACACTTTAGGAGGCGACCGCCCCAGTCAAACTGCCCGCCTGACACTGTCTTCCAGCACGATAAGTGCTGCGAGTTAGAAATCCAATACAATTAGGGTAGTATCCCACCAATGCCTCCACGTAAGCTAGCGCTCACGCTTCAATGGCTCCTACCTATCCTGTACAAACTGTACCGAATTTCAATATCAGGCTACAGTAAAGCTCCACGGGGTCTTTCCGTCCTGTCGCGGGTAACCGGCATCTTCACCGGTACTATGATTTCACCGAGTCTCTCGTTGAGACAGTGCCCAAATCGTTACGCCTTTCGTGCGGGTCGGAACTTACCCGACAAGGAATTTCGCTACCTTAGGACCGTTATAGTTACGGCCGCCGTTTACTGGGGCTTCGATTCGTAGCTTCGCTGAAGCTAACCACTCCTCTTAACCTTCCAGCACCGGGCAGGCGTCAGCCCCTATACGTCACCTTACGGTTTAGCAGAGACCTGTGTTTTTGATAAACAGTCGCTTGGGCCTATTCACTGCGGCTCTTCAGAGCGTGAACCCTAAAGAGCACCCCTTCTCCCGAAGTTACGGGGTCATTTTGCCGAGTTCCTTAACGAGAGTTCGCTCGCTCACCTTAGAATTCTCATCTTGACTACCTGTGTCGGTTTGCGGTACGGGCACCAACTTTCTAGCTAGAGGCTTTTCTCGGCAGTGTGAAATCAACGACTCGAGGAAACAATTTCCTCTTCCCATCACAGCTTGACCTTTTGAGTGCCGGATTTGCCTAACACTCAGTCTCACTGCTTGGACGTGCACTCCAACAGCACGCTTCGCCTATCCTACTGCGTCCCCCCATCGCTTAAAACGATTGTTGGTGGTACAGGAATATCAACCTGTTATCCATCGCCTACGCCTGTCGGCCTCAGCTTAGGACCCGACTAACCCAGAGCGGACGAGCCTTCCTCTGGAAACCTTAGTCAATCGGTGGACGGGATTCTCACCCGTCTTTCGCTACTCACACCGGCATTCTCACTTCTAAGCGCTCCACATGTCCTTGCGATCATGCTTCAACGCCCTTAGAACGCTCTCCTACCATTGTCCAAAGGACAATCCACAGCTTCGGTAATATGTTTAGCCCCGGTACATTTTCGGCGCAGTGTCACTCGACTAGTGAGCTATTACGCACTCTTTAAATGATGGCTGCTTCTAAGCCAACATCCTAGTTGTCTGGGCAACGCCACATCCTTTTCCACTTAACATATATTTTGGGACCTTAGCTGGTGGTCTGGGCTGTTTCCCTTTCGAACATGGACCTTATCACCCACGTTCTGACTCCCAAGTTAAATTATTTGGCATTCGGAGTTTGTCTGAATTCGGTAACCCGAGAGGGGCCCCTCGTCCAAACAGTGCTCTACCTCCAATAATCATCACTTGAGGCTAGCCCTAAAGCTATTTCGGAGAGAACCAGCTATCTCCAAGTTCGATTGGAATTTCTCCGCTACCCTCAGTTCATCCGCTCACTTTTCAACGTAAGTCGGTTCGGTCCTCCATTCAGTGTTACCTGAACTTCAACCTGACCAAGGGTAGATCACCTGGTTTCGGGTCTACGACCAAATACTCATTCGCCCTATTCAGACTCGCTTTCGCTACGGCTCCACATTTCCTGCTTAACCTTGCATCAGATCGTAACTCGCCGGTTCATTCTACAAAAGGCACGCCATCACCCCTTAACGGGCTCTGACTACTTGTAAGCACACGGTTTCAAGTTCTCTTTCACTCCCCTTCCGGGGTACTTTTCACCTTTCCCTCACGGTACTGGTTCACTATCGGTCACTAGAGAGTATTTAGCCTTAGGAGATGGTCCTCCCAGATTCCGACGGAATTTCACGTGCTCCGTCGTACTCAGGATCCACTCAAGAGAGAATCAGTTTTCGACTACAGGATTATTACCTTCTCTGATTAACCTTTCCAGGTTATTCGTCTAACTCATTCTTTTGTAACTCCATAAGAGTGTCCTACAACCCCAACAAGCAAGCTTGTTGGTTTGGGCTCTTCCCGTTTCGCTCGCCGCTACTCAGGGAATCGATTTTTCTTTCTCTTCCTCCGGGTACTAAGATGTTTCAGTTCTCCGGGTCTACCTTCTCACATGCTATGTATTCACATGCGGATAACACGACATAACTCGTGCTGGGTTCCCCCATTCGGAAATCTCTGGATCAAAGCTTACTTACAGCTCCCCAAAGCATATCGTCGTTAGTAACGTCCTTCATCGGCTTCTAGTGCCAAGGCATCCACCGTGCGCCCTTAATAACTTAATCTAGACGTGCTAATAAGCGCTCGCATTCTATCTCATTTCTTTCTTCGCTTGCTCATTTACAAAACGTAATCTTCGCTGCACTCATCAAGAAATTCTCTGACTGACAAACGCTTTCATCACGTCAATGACGCAATCACATTTGTCTTGTCAATGCTTTCACACTTATCATCACCAGTTATTAATTATGTGAGTCGTCTGTTGACGACTAGCGATAATTGTTTGTTTCAAGCTTTTCGCTTGTTACTCGGTTTTGCTTGGTAAAATCTATTACTTACTTATCTAGTTTTCAATGTACAATGTTGAATCCTCAATGAATGAGCATTCAAAACTGAATACAATATGTCACGTTAATCCGTCTATCACCTATGGTGATATTCCGTATATTATCCTTAGAAAGGAGGTGATCCAGCCGCACCTTCCGATACGGCTACCTTGTTACGACTTCACCCCAATCATTTGTCCCACCTTCGACGGCTAGCTCCAAATGGTTACTCCACCGGCTTCGGGTGTTACAAACTCTCGTGGTGTGACGGGCGGTGTGTACAAGACCCGGGAACGTATTCACCGTAGCATGCTGATCTACGATTACTAGCGATTCCAGCTTCATGTAGTCGAGTTGCAGACTACAATCCGAACTGAGAACAACTTTATGGGATTGGCTTGACCTCACGGTTTCGCTGCCCTTTGTATTGTCCATTGTAGCACGTGTGTAGCCCAAATCATAAGGGGCATGATGATTTGACGTCATCCCCACCTTCCTCCGGTTTGTCACCGGCAGTCAGCCTAGAGTGCCCAACTTAATGATGGCAACTAAGCTTAAGGGTTGCGCTCGTTGCGGGACTTAACCCAACATCTCACGACACGAGCTGACGACAACCATGCACCACCTGTCACTTTGTCCTCCGAAGAGGAAAACTCTATCTCTAGAGCGGTCAAAGGATGTCAAGATTTGGTAAGGTTCTTCGCGTTGCTTCGAATTAAACCACATGCTCCACCGCTTGTGCGGGTCCCCGTCAATTCCTTTGAGTTTCAGTCTTGCGACCGTACTCCCCAGGCGGAGTGCTTAATGCGTTAGCTGCAGCACTAAGGGGCGGAAACCCCCTAACACTTAGCACTCATCGTTTACGGCGTGGACTACCAGGGTATCTAATCCTGTTTGATCCCCACGCTTTCGCACATCAGCGTCAGTTGCAGACCAGAAAGCCGCCTTCGCCACTGGTGTTCCTCCATATCTCTGCGCATTTCACCGCTACACATGGAATTCCACTTTCCTCTTCTGCACTCAAGTTTTCCAGTTTCCAATGACCCTCCACGGTTGAGCCGTGGGCTTTCACATCAGACTTAAAAAACCGCCTACGCGCGCTTTACGCCCAATAATTCCGGATAACGCTTGCCACCTACGTATTACCGCGGCTGCTGGCACGTAGTTAGCCGTGGCTTTCTGGTTAGGTACCGTCAAGATGTGCACAGTTACTTACACATTTGTTCTTCCCTAACAACAGAGCTTTACGATCCGAAGACCTTCATCACTCACGCGGCGTTGCTCCGTCAGACTTTCGTCCATTGCGGAAGATTCCCTACTGCTGCCTCCCGTAGGAGTCTGGACCGTGTCTCAGTTCCAGTGTGGCCGATCACCCTCTCAGGTCGGCTACGCATCGTCGCCTTGGTGAGCCGTTACCTCACCAACTAGCTAATGCGGCGCGGGTCCATCTATAAGTGACAGCAAAACCGTCTTTCACTGTTGAACCATGCGGTTCAACATGTTATCCGGCATTAGCCCCGGTTTCCCGGAGTTATTCCAGTCTTATAGGTAGGTTACCCACGTGTTACTCACCCGTCCGCCGCTAACGTCAAAGGAGCAAGCTCCTCTTCAGTTCGCTCGACTTGCATGTATTAGGCACGCCGCCAGCGTTCATCCTGAGCCAGGATCAAACTCTCCATATTAGAGTAAGCTTGATATAGCTCTTTGATTGTTTAAGTCAATCACTCTATCAGTACGTTAGTACTATGTTTTATCGGAATTAACGTTGACATATTGTCATTCAGTTTTCAATGTTCATTAATTAAAATGGTGGAGACTAGCGGGATCGAACCGCTGACCTCCTGCGTGCAAAGCAGGCGCTCTCCCAGCTGAGCTAAGCCCCCATTTTTAAAGAGTCGGGAAGACAGGATTCGAACCTGCGACCCCTTGGTCCCAAACCAAGTGCTCTACCAAGCTGAGCTACTTCCCGTATTTATTAAGCGCGCCCGATAGGAGTCGAACCCATAGCCTTTTGATCCGTAGTCAAACGCTCTATCCAGTTGAGCTACGGGCGCATATTTTAATGATAATGGTGCCGAGGACCGGAATCGAACCGGTACGGTGATCTCTCACCGCAGGATTTTAAGTCCTGTGCGTCTGCCAGTTCCGCCACCCCGGCATTAATGGAGCAGAAGACGGGATTCGAACCCGCGACCCCGACCTTGGCAAGGTCGTATTCTACCGCTGAACTACTTCTGCTTATATCACCGAAAGTAATGAGCCATAGAGGATTCGAACCTCTGACCCTCTGATTAAAAGTCAGATGCTCTACCAACTGAGCTAATGGCTCAAAATGGTGCCGGCCAGAGGACTTGAACCCCCAACCTACTGATTACAAGTCAGTTGCTCTACCAGTTGAGCTAGGCCGGCAAATGGTGGAGAATGACGGGTTCGAACCGCCGACCCTCTGCTTGTAAGGCAGATGCTCTCCCAGCTGAGCTAATTCTCCGATATATTTATATTTAATATATATGATACATTTCGCCTGGCAACGTCCTACTCTTGCGGAACGTAAGTCCGACTACCATCGGCGCTAAAGAGCTTAACTTCTGTGTTCGGCATGGGAACAGGTGTGACCTCTTTGCTATAGCCACCAGACAATGATTCGCAGCATTTTTTGCTACCTTAATATAATACATCGCTTATAACTTGATTTCAATAGTTAATTTTACACTTTTGAAAGTTATTTTTTAAAAATTTAATAACAATTTTTAAAAGTGACGACCCTTAATATATTACACGATATCGTTCGTCATGTCAACAAAAACTTTAAAGCATTTATTTCAAATATAAACTTAAATCAATCGTTTAAGTTCACGCTCATATCGTACTTGAAATATTGTAAATCTTAATCGCAAAAATAGCAAGTCTTTTTTTACAAAAAATCATTTTCTTTAATTATAATCAACAAACGATATTTGTTTTTATCTTTCCTTAAATAAAATCATTAATTCACCTTTAAGTTTTACTTGTCAAATGTGTAAAAAAGAGCTAGGGCTTCTATCAAAACAAGCCCTAGCTCTTTGACTTATGCACTGTTTTATGTTTCCTGCGATTATTTTTGGCGCATATAAGGGAATAAGAGTACATCTCGAATTGACGGTGAGTTTGTTAATAACATAACAAGACGATCAATACCGATACCTAATCCACCTGTTGGAGGCATACCATATTCTAGTGCTTCAATGAAATCTTCATCCATTTCATGTGCCTCATCATTGCCTTGTTCTTTTTCAACTAGTTGTGCTTCAAATCGCTCACGTTGATCAATTGGGTCGTTAAGTTCAGTAAAAGCATTAGCATGTTCTCGACCAACGATAAAGAGCTCAAATCGATCAGTAAAGCGCGGATCTTTAGGGTTTTTCTTTGCTAATGGTGATATTTCAATTGGATGACCATATATAAATGTAGGTTGAATTAATGTTTCTTCTACTTTTTGCTCAAAAAATTCATTCAAAATATGACCATACTTCATATTTTTATCGACTTCAATACCATGTTCTTTTGCAAGAGCATGTGCTTCTTCATCAGATTGTACTTGGAAGAAATCAACACCTGTTGCTTCTTTGACAGCGTCTACGATATGTAAACGACGCCATTTCGGTTCTAAATTAATTTCTTGATCACCGTATTGCACAGTTGTAGTTCCTAAAACTTTACGTGCTACATGTGCAACTAACGATTCTGTTAAATTCATAATGTCTTCATAGTCTGCATATGCTTCATATAATTCAATCATCGTAAATTCAGGGTTGTGGCGTGTCGATACACCTTCATTACGGAATACACGACCGATTTCATATACTTTTTCTAATCCGCCTACAATTAAACGTTTAAGGTGTAATTCAATAGCGATACGCATATAGAGTGTTGCATCTAATGCATTATGGTGTGTCACAAATGGACGTGCAGCAGCACCACCAGCAATTTGATGCATCATTGGCGTCTCAACTTCTAAAAAGCCTTGTTCGTTTAAATATTGACGCATCTCTTGTAAGATGCGGCTACGGTTAATAAATGTTTCTGCGCTTTCTTCATTCGTAATTAGATCAAGGTATCTTTGACGATAACGTTGCTCTATATCTTGTAAGCCATGGTGTTTATCCGGTAAAGGGCGCAATGCTTTTGAAAGTAGTTTGAATGATTTCGCTTTAACAGATAACTCACCTGTATTGGTCTTAAACATAACACCTTCAATACCTACAATGTCACCTAAGTCTGCACTTTTCCAAATATCAAATTGTTCTTCTCCGACTTGATCTTTTCTTACATAAATTTGAATTTGCCCTGAAAGGTCTTTGATATGCGCAAATCCTGCTTTACCTTTTCCTCTTTTAGTCATCAAACGACCTGCAATGACAGTTTGACTTTCCCCTTCTTGCTCTGAAAGCTCTTCTTTTGAAAATTGATCCCAATCAATTTTTAAGGTCGCCGCATTGCTTGTACGTTCAAACTTCTCACCAAATGGATCGATACCTAAATCGTATAATTCTTGTAGTTTTTGACGACGCACCTGCATCTGGTCATTCATTTCTTCTGTCATGCTCTAAACGCTCCTTTATATTTAAGCTTCTACTTTTTGATTTTTTTCGAGTATTTCATCACGGAATTGCGTTAAAATCTGAATCATTTCCGCTTCTGTTTCGGATTGATTTAACGCTTTTCTCGCTTTACCGTTTCCACGGACGCCTTTCAAGTACCATGATGCATGTTTGCGCATTTCCATTACGCCTACTTTTTCACCTTTCAACTCGACTAGACGACGTAAATGTAATAATGCGATATCTATCTTCTCATCCACGCCTGGTTCTTCTATCAGTTCGCCCGTTTCTAGGTAATGGACAGTTCTATAAATCATCCAAGGATTTCCTAATGCCTCACGCCCGATCATGACAGCATCTACGCCTGTTTCTTCTAACATTTTTTCAGCGAGTTCTGGACTTGTGACATCTCCATTACCAATAACCGGAATATTCACCGCTTCTTTGACTTGACGTATGATATCCCAATCCGCCTTGCCTTCATACATCTGAACACGCGTACGGCCATGTAGAGATATCGCTGCTGCACCTGCGCGTTCTGCTGCTTTCGCATTTTCTACTGCATAAATATGATCTTCATCCCAACCGATGCGCATCTTACAAGTCACAGGCTTACTTACACGTTCAGTAACTGCAGATACCATCTCATAAATTTTATTCGGATCAAGCAACCAGCGCGCACCTGCTTCACAGCGAATAATTTTGGATACAGGGCACCCCATATTGATATCAATAATATCAGCAGTTGTGTTCTGATCTACATACTCTGCTGCTTCAACAAGCGTTTCTTTTTCTCCACCGAATATTTGTAGCGATAGTGGGCGCTCGTTTTCATCTATATACAACATTTTCATTGTTTTAGGGTTATTAAATAAAATGGCTTTGTCACTCACCATTTCTGCACATACTAAACCTGCACCGAACTCTTTGACCGTGAGCCTAAACGCTGAGTTGCATACCCCTGCCATAGGTGCTAAAACAACTCTATTCTCTATTTCAACGTCTCCAATTTTCCACATATTGTGGTTCCTCCAATCAAGCTATATCATATCTTAACAATGTATGGCATCATTTATACTTTACTACAGAATCATCAGGCTGTACTAATGTACGAATCAATTTGTTTGAGCGTGGTTCTATCACATCTGATGCAATGTCGTTTAAAGGTATCATAACAAAAGCACGCTCAGACATGCGAGGGTGAGGGATTGACAAGTGCTCATCTTCAATAATCGACTTGCCATATAACAAAATATCGATATCTATTGTCCTCGGCCCCCACCTTTCTTTCCGAACACGGTGCAAACGCGTTTCAATTTCTAAACACGCTTGAAGCAATTGAAATGGTGGTAGGTTGGTTTCAATAGATACACATAAGTTCAAAAAATCAGGTTGATCTACATATCCGACAGGTTTTGTTTCATATATTGGTGAGACACGCTTAACCCTAATGCCTGGTGTCATGTTCAATTGTTCTATAGCTAATTGAAGTTGTGTTTCACGTTCGCCTATATTACTCCCTAAACTTAGATATGCATCTACCATTATGATTTCACCCTTACGATTTCAACACCAACACCGTTGTAATATCCAGGTATCGGTGGATTTTTCTTAGTAATTCTGACTTTCGTTTCCATTACACGATTATAGTGTGAATTTATACGATTTGCAATACGTTCAGCCAGATGTTCTAATAAATTTACAGGTTGATCTAGCATAATCGCTTGGATATCTTCATAGACTTCACCGTAGTGCACTGTATCTTCAACACGATCAGAATGACCTGCTTTTTGTAAATCTACTTTCATTTCAACATCAACAATAAAAATCTGGCCTATTTCATTTTCAGCTGATAATGCACCATGATAAGCGTAAAATTCTAATCCTTCTAAAAATATTTTATCTGTCATTTTCGTATCCTTTCAAACAATCCATCGCTTTTGCTAATCTCGCGTTCATCAGCACATTGTGCACACGTACACCTCGAACACCTTTCATGATACCATATGCAGTTGTTGCTGCAGTTGCTTCATCACGTTCATCAACACGAGAGTCCCCGCCTAATATTTCATTAATAAATCGCTTACGGCTTGTTGCAAGTAAAACTTTGTATTCCGTTGCAACCAATTCATCTAAGCGAGCCATCACTTCTTGTTCCTCTTTTCGAGATTTAGCAAATCCTATACCTGGATCAAGCCATATTTTATCATGTGAAATACCTGCTCGTTCCGCTCGATTAGCTTGCTTTAATAGCGTCACAATCATTTCGTCCATCACAGGTTGGTCGCGTTGCCCGTCACCATTATGCATAAGTACGATAGAAGCCCCATATTGTGCTGCGATATCAAATATTTTGGGATCATATAACCCTGCCCACTGATCATTAATTATCGAGGCACCCGCTTCAAGTGCTGCCTCTGCAACTTCACTTCGAAATGTATCAACTGAGATTTCTGCTTTAATTCCTTTTAACGCTTTAACAACCGGGATAACACGGCGCAACTCTTCCTCTATTGTCACCTCATCATGACCTGGACGCGTCGAAACACCACCAACATCTATGATATGCGCCCCTTCTTTAACCATTTCTTTAGCGCGTTTGACCGCTTGTTCTACACCGTTATATTGATTACCGTCAGAAAATGAATCGGGCGTTACATTTAAGATTCCCATAATTTGCGTTTGTTGCACTATCGGATCACCCTTTCTAATTAGATTCTATCACTCAATTATTGTGAATTGAACAGCCTTATTATAGCAAATTTTGACACTCAATTGATGTAGATAAGTTTATGTAAAAGTAAGATATAACTCAAAACAAGGCAACTTGCTTTATGAGACATAGACACACCATCAAAAAAACAACTGAGATATTCATCCAAAAGGGCAAATATCTCAGTTATCGGATTAGAACTATTCTTCTATTAAATCATTAAATCCATTTCAATCATTGTTATTTTCACTAGAGTTACATCGCTCGCTAAATACTGAGAGTCTGTGTTTGAACTCTAATTAAATCTTAATCATTTTATTGTCATCCTACTTATTCGAAATTGTAAAGTGGCGTTGATAAGTAACGTTCACCGTTACTTGGCAGTACTGTAACCACAGTCTTGCCTTTACCAAGTTCTTTTGCTTTTTGAATCGCTGCATAAATTGCTGCACCTGAAGAAATACCACCAAGTATTCCTTCTTCTTTAGCTACGCGACGTGATGTTTCCATTGCAGTTTCATTAGCCACTTTAATCACTTCACCATAAATTTCAGTGTTTAATGTATCTGGAACAAACCCAGCTCCTAAACCTTGTAATTTATGTGGGCCAGGCTCTCCACCACTTAATACTGGAGAAGCTTCTGGTTCAATCGCGACAATTTGAATATCAGGATATTTTGCTTTAAGCACTTTTCCTGCACCTGATAATGTACCACCAGTTCCTACACCTGCTACAAAGGCATCAATGGTTTTACCTTCAAATTGTTCAACGAGTTCAGGTCCTGTCGTTAATTCATGAACTCTAGGGTTGGCTAAGTTTTCAAATTGTTGTGGTTCAAAGTAACCGTGCTCTTCTTTTAATTCTTTTGCTTTTTTTATAGCACCTTTCATCGCTTCTGCACCTGGTGTTAATACGACTTCTGCACCATAAGCTTTTAATAAATTGCGACGTTCAATACTCATTGTTTCTGGCATTGTAAACACAGCTTTATAGCCTTTTGCCGCAGCTACGAATGCTAAACCGATACCTGTATTCCCACTTGTTGGTTCTACAATCGTGTCACCCGGTTTAATTTTACCGTCTTTTTCTGCTTGTTCAATCATCGCTAATGCAATACGGTCTTTAACAGAGCCAGCCGGGTTTTGATACTCTAATTTCACATAAATGTCAGCAGCATTCTCATCAGTTTGATGGCGCAACTTAACAACTGGAGTTTGTCCAATTAATTCAGTAATATTTTCTACAGGTTTTCTAACCATATTATCTAACCTCACTTTATTATTTTTTAAAACATAGTTACAAAATCGGATATAGTTTTAGTCTACCATTTTTCAGATAATTTCAAAAGTATAATTTTAATTATCTTGTACACTTTAAAGATTCTGTAGTTTATTTTATATTTCTAGTAACATTATATACTATATCCACCGACTATTTCATTTCTTCTAGCAGCGCTGTCAACTCAGCTTCTGTATACTGATACTTTGTACGACAAAAATGACATTCTGCTTCAGCACCATGGTCCACTTGAATCATATGCTCTATTTCCGCTTCTCCTAATCCTTTGATTGCATTCAAAAATTTATCATGTCCACAATGACATTCGAATGCAACAGGTACTGTTTCTAAAAACACGACATTTTCAGAACCTAAAATCGCTTCTAACATCTCTTCAGGAGTAAGCCCTTCATCTATCATTTGAGATACAGGTTTCATGGCTTGAATTGCAGCCTCAAGTTTATCAATGGTTTCATCTTTTGCACCAGGCATCACCTGAATGATAAAACCACCTGCTGCCTTAATTGAATTATCAGGATTAACAAGCACGCCCACACCTACTGATGAAGGGACTTGTTCGCTATTCGCAAAATAATACGTAAAATCTTCCCCTAATTCACCTGAAACAATAGGGCTATTTCCGGTATAATAATCGCGCATACCCACATCTTTAACCACATTAATCGCACCGCTCGTTCCCACTGCACGTCTGACATCTAATTTACCTTGTTCATTCAAAGGAAAATGGGTTTGTGGGTTAGTAACATAACCTCTCACCTTTCCTTTCGCATCAGCGTCAGCTATAATTTTGCCAATAGGTCCTCCACCTTCAACTGTCACCGTTAATTTTTGGTCACCTTTTAACATCGCTCCCATCATTACAGTAGCAGACATTGTACGTCCTAACGCCGCAGATGCTGTAGGCCATGTATAGTGCCTAGATTGTGCTTCTTGAATTGTATCTGTCGTCTTAGCACTGTACGCACGTATTTCCCCACCGAATGCAAGTGCTTTAACTATATAATCTTGCGTCATTCATTATCGCTCCTTCAAATTACCTATCTATCCATAATATAGTCTATGTTGCATTATCATAACCGCCTCATGACGATGAAACAACTAATATGACTTTAACTATGCATTCCTTCCACCCTCCATTTTAACAACATCAACTTATTTAATCATGCATTTAATGCATAAGGTTGTTGAGATTGCGCTTAGAGTTTGAGCATAACTCGAGCAATTCAAAAAATTGTTCCTCAAATTTTGAAGAATTGCGAAGTTATACCGAAAACTCTGCATGCGAAACACCGTCTATCACAAGGTTGTTGAGCAAGTGTTTAGGATTCAAGCAGAATGGAATGACGAGCAAAATTGTTCCCCAAATTTTGCCGAGCCATGACATTCTGTCGAGAATCCTACTTGCGAAACACCGTCTATCACTAGGTTGTTGAGATTGCGCTTTGACTTCGAGCAGAACCTAGCAGTGAACAAAATTGTTCCCCAAATTTTGTGAAACTGTGTAGTTCTGTTGAGAAGTCAGCAATCGAAACACCGTCTATCAAGGTTGTTGAGCGTGGAGGTTGGGACAAAAGTGCTCAGGATTCAAGCAGAATGGAATGACGAGCAAAATTGTTCCCCAAATTTTGCCGAGCCATGATATTCTGTCGAGAATCAATTGACTCCATTCATCTCGCCACACCTATCTTTTCTTAATGCAAAAAAGTACTACACATTCATATTTTAAATGTGTAGTACTTTACGATATTAATCATTATCGTTGTGAATCGTCCTTGCCTGGGCGATCAATATTCGGTTCACCTTCATAACCTGTCGTATCTTTATCTTCTGTTGACTGGTCATCTTTTTGAGATTCTGATGATGTTTCTTTATGACCCTCTTGATGTGCTCTTTCCGTTAACTCTTGTTGTTCACGTCGAATTTCATCATAAGATTTACCATATTTGCCTTCGCGGAATTCTTCATTCTCGTTTTGATCAACCACTTTAGCATCATCATAATTCACTACTGGTAGATGTCCTTCATGGAATAATGATTGAATTTGTTCCGCAACTAACGTTTCTTCAGTTAACAACGTTTCTGCAATCAAACGTAGCTGTGATTCATGTTCTAATAAAATTTGTTTACAACGCTCGTATTGTTCTTTGATGATACGTTGTACTTCTTTATCAATTTCAAAAGCAATTTGACCAGAGTATTGTGGCTCACCAGACATATCTTTACCTAAGAAGACTTGGCCACCACCGCCATGAGAAAACTGTAATGGACCTAGTTTTTTACTCATACCATATTCTGTAACCATTTCACGTGCGAGTTTAGTGGCACGTTCAAAGTCATTTGAAGCACCTGTAGACACTTCATTAAAGATAATATCTTCTGCTACTCGTCCACCTAAAAGACCACAAATCTTGTCTAACATTTCTGGCTCTGTCATTAAGAAACGGTCTTGTTTAGGTAACATCATCGCATAGCCGCCTGCTTGTCCGCGCGGTACGATTGTTACTTTGTGTACCACTTCCGCCTCATCAAGCACCATACCGATAACCGTATGTCCTGCCTCATGATGTGCAACAATATTTCGTTCTTTGTCCGAAATCACGCGAGACTTTTTGGCTGGACCTGCAATGACACGGTCTGTTGCCTCTTCAATGTCTCTCATATCAATTTTCTTCTTGTTACTACGTGCAGCAATAAGCGATGCTTCATTAAGTAAATTTTCTAAATCTGCACCAGAAAATCCTGGTGTACGTTGAGCGATTGCTTTTAAATCAACAGTTTCATCAAGTGGCTTGTTTTTCGCATGAACGTGTAAAATCGCTTCACGTCCTTTAACATCTGGACGTCCCACTTGAATTTGACGGTCAAAACGACCTGGGCGTAACAACGCTGGGTCTAAAATATCTGGACGGTTTGTTGCGGCAATCATAATGATACCTTCATTTTCACCAAATCCATCCATTTCGACAAGTAATTGGTTAAGCGTTTGTTCACGTTCATCGTGTCCTCCACCAACACCTGCACCACGTTGACGACCTACTGCATCAATCTCATCTATAAAAATGATACACGGCGCATTCTTTTTCGCATTTTCAAACAAGTCACGTACACGGCTTGCACCAACACCGACAAACATCTCAACGAAGTCAGAACCACTGATTGAGAAGAACGGCACACCCGCTTCCCCTGCTACAGCTCGTGCAATTAATGTTTTACCTGTTCCTGGAGGGCCTACTAATAAAACACCTTTAGGGATACGTGAACCCATTTGTTTAAATTTGTTATTATCTTTCAAGAAGTCTACAATTTCAATCAATTCTTGTTTTTCTTCATCTGCACCGGCAACATCAGAAAAACGTACACGACCTTTTTGACTATCGTACATTTTGGCTTTGGATTTACCAAAGTTCATCATACGACCGCCACCGCCGCCGCCTTGTGCTTGGCTTAAGAAGAACATGAAAAGTAGTGCTATGACTACAATCGGAATTAATGTTGATATAATACTTACAAATACACTTTGTCCTTCTTCTTCTTTAACCGTAAAGTCTAGTCCATCTTGGTTTTGCGCTGTTTCAGTTACTCGCTCTAATTCTTGATTATTATTAAACAGAATTGTTGAAGCGTAATCGTCATTGTTTTGTAACTTACCACTCACTTTATATACATTGTTCTCAGGTTGAATTTCAAGTGACTTTAACTCGCCACTCTCTAAGTTTTGCATAAATTGCTTATAAGTTAACTCTTTAGGTACATTTCCATTACCATTAATCCAAGAAAATAACCCAAATATAACAACGCCGATAATCGCTATAAACAGCACATTACGAAAAGCTTTCTGCATGCGTCGTTTCCTCCTACTTCAAATATAAAACTAATAAAAATTTTACCATAATATGATCGTTACTGGCTAGTAATTGAC
Organism: Staphylococcus felis; assembly: GCF_003012915.1. NCBI lineage: Bacteria > Bacillati > Bacillota > Bacilli > Caryophanales > Staphylococcaceae > Staphylococcus > Staphylococcus felis. Next base: position 441,555 of record NZ_CP027770.1, read on the forward strand.
ATCTATGAGATTTCACGCAATTCAATAAAAATAAAAATTTTATGAGTTATAGATTTCTGGCTTTAACGTTCCAATATATGGAAGGTTACGATATTTTTCACCGTAATCCAGACCGTAACCCACTACAAACTCATCCGGTATTTTTCGTCCTACATATTTAGCTTCAATGTCTGCTTTACGACGATTCGGTTTGTCTAAAAGCGTCACAATTTCTAACGATTTAACACGACGTGACTCTAAAAGCTCTGTAATCGATTTCAACGTTGTGCCTGTTTCAAGAATATCTTCAATAATTAAGACATCTTTATTTTCAATCGATGTACTTAAGTCTTTAAGAATCTGAACCTCTCCTGTTGATTCAGTGCCACCATGATAGCTTGATACATCCATAAAATCAATGGCTAAAGGGACGTCAATGCGTTTGATTAAATCAGTCATAAACAAAACGGACCCTTTCAAAATTCCTACACATAATAAGTCTCTACCTTGGTAATCTTGTGTGATTTGTTCACCTAATTGAATGCATAAGTCTTGGATGTCTTGCTCTGTTAGCACTATTGCCTTTAAATCATTTTTCATTTATGTCATCTCCCAAATATTGAATGTGAATTGTATTAGCATATCTATCTCGAATATACAAATGGCCTACCGCTAAAATACGATTACTCGCATCCACGACAATTGGCATTCGTTCTCTCAATAATGTAGGTACTTTAGCATCGATCATGAGTCGCGATACTTTTTTGTGATGTCCTGAATGTAATACCACACGGTCACCATTATATCGTGTGCGAATCCAAAATGCATCATTTGTCTCAAATAATTGTGGCATAATATGTATGCGATAATCACCAAAATCATACCATCCTGGCTTAGTTATATGAACTTTCTGAGTTGTAAATTCTCGTGCATCATTTGCCGTTAGGATTAATTTATCATAGACAATGTAGGCATGCCATTTGTTTGTGTGCATCAATGCGGTTTGAGCAACTTGACTATCTAATTTTTCGAACCAGTCATGATAGGCTTTTTCGGTGATTGATGTCACTTCATCAAATTGCGAAATACAATAATCCAGAATTTTCATTTTAACATGTATTAATTCTTGATTAAACTCATTTCTTGAAATGATGATTCGGTTTAAATCTTTTTTGACATGTTCATCGATAAATCGAAATGCTTGCTGACGTATCAATACCTGTGCCGAAACTTGCATATCATATAATTTTAACAGTTGCTCATTTTGTAATTGTGGATTTTTTGCAATGGTGGGTAGTATACGATTTCGAATGTCATTGCGCACGTAATCATTGCTTTGATTGCTTTCATCTTCATAATAAGGAACGTGATATTGAGATTGATAATCGCATATTTGTTGCTTAGTTGTATGAATCAGTGGCCGAATTAATTGATAACCCTTTCGCTTTTCATGATCATTCATCCCTAAAGGGCTTCTCGTACTCCTTCCAGTAAAAATACGATAAAAAATAGTTTCTAATTGATCATCTTGATGGTGTGCAGTGAGTAAACAATTGCCTTCTAAACGTGCCATCATAGCATCAAACCAAGCATATCGACGTTTTCTCGCTTCGTTTTGGATACTACGCCCCGCTATGACAACATCCTCTAAGTCAAGATGATGGATATAGATAGGGATGTGATGCGCTTGACAATAACGCTCTATAAATGCCGCTTCATGATCAGACGCTTCTCGCAAACCATGATGAACATGTACACATGACAATTGACGATACGTTTCTCGATAGTGATGTATCAATTGATGCAGTAAAACCATACTATCAATACCCGTTGAAACTGCAAGTACTAAATGATCCGTATTTTTCCAAACTGGCTTTATCATCCAAACACTCCTACACTAAAAAATAGAGGCTGAGATTCAAAGTTATCCTTCGTTTCTCAACCTCTTAACAGCTCTTAACGACGTGAACCTCTTCCGCCACGTCTTGATTCTGTTTGACGTTTAATAGAAGTAAGTTTATCTTCACTATCTTTTAAGAAATTAGATAGTTTCTTTTCGAAATCTTCCGGTTTTTGCGCCGGCTTTTGTTTTCGTGGGCGATCTTTTGCTTTTTTAATAGATAGACTAATTTTGCCATCATCTGCAATAGATAGCACTTTTACTTCCACTTCATCTCCTACTGATAGATGCTCTTCTACATTTTCTACATAGTTATCTGCTATCTCACTAATGTGAACTAGCCCACTTTTCCCCTCAGGTAATGACACAAATGCGCCAAACTTTTTGATCCCTGTGACTTTACCTGTTATCTTACTTCCTACTTCGATTGACATTTTTTTAATGCATCCTCCCGATTTTGTTCGATATTTAATTCTATTATACTTTTGTTTGACTATTTTCACAATGACTAAAATTAGAAACCTTTACTTGAATTGAATTTTACCATGCTCGCTTTTACCGATGTACTACTTTGTTATAAACTTTATTTGTTGTGCTGATCCTCTTTAGATTGTTTGCTGTCTTCAGGCAATTTAAAAATAATCTCACCGTCATTACTTAAATAGTATTCATCTCGTGCAATTTTCTCTATATATTCATCATTATTTAGGTTATTCAACTGTTCTTTAAGTTGAATCTCTTGATCTTGTAGTTTCTGATACTGTTCTTCTTTAGCCGAACGCTCAGAAGATGCTTCATGATTACTTTTAATCTGTACCAATAATAAAATTAAAAGCGTAACAATAATAGCTAAAAGCATACCTCCAAAAACAGAAATTCGTTTTTTAACAACTTTTTTTCGGAGCTCATGCCGCTTCTTCTTTTCATTCTTTTTAGATGTATACTGATTGCCGATATTTTGAATCTTGTCACTCATGCAGCATCACCTTTCCTTTAAAGTAACGTATAGTGTTACAAACGTGCTTCTTTGACGAGTTCGTACATCCCTTTTGCATTTTCTTTCGTTGCATGTTCATTTAATGCAGTGACTTGAATTGTAACTATTTTTTGACCAAATTGAATCACCAGCTCATCACCCACTTTCACATCTGTTCCTGCTTTAGCCGTATGCCCATTAACCGCTACACGTCCCTGATCGCTAAGCTCTTTTGCTAATGTGCGTCGTTTGATTAATCTAGAAACTTTTAAATATTTATCTAATCTCATGATGTCCCTCCTTGTGCTAAATATACCTTCAACGTCTCTTCTGTAAAATCTTCATGCTGATTTTTGACTTCATCATACAATTTTAAGAAATGTGTCGCAAATACTTTTTCAAATTTTACGCGCTCTTTTTTGCCTTCAAGTGATTTTTCTTTTTGCCATATTGCTTTAACATCATCAACGGATTGTGCTTCTTCGTTTTTGAAAATGTGAGGGTGTCGTCGAATCATTTTTTCAGATAGACTATGTACGACTTCTCTAGTGTCCATATAACCTTCTTTTTGACCGATATTTGTATGCAGTAACACTTGCAATAATATGTCCCCCAACTCTTCAACCATATGCCAATCATCTTCATGGTCAATGGCTTCAAACAGCTCAAACGTTTCTTCTAATAGATAACGTTTTAACGTCTCATGCGTTTGGACTTTATCCCATGGGCACCCTTTTTCATCATCAACGAGTCGATTGATGACTTGATCTGCAAAATCAAAATCATTATAGAGCAACGTATCATCTGTTATTTTCGGAATAAACACACTCGTCAAATTTGTAAAGCAATCGTCGTGATCCAGCTCAAACAACGGGCATGTTGTAACGTTTGCACCAGATTGACGCGCACCATCTACAATCATCACTTCATAATCGTCTGGATATCTTGACATCAACGTTAACTTTAAATCACCAGCGACCATTTGACTATAGACCTGTGTAATAATTGTTCCAGTTCTTGGATTTAATGCTGCTTCTGATAGCGCCGTTGCATCTAACATTGTAAAACCATCATTAGGGTCGATATTGACCGCTGTAAATATGTCATCTATAAAACTACGGCCACCTAAAATTTGAACGTCCACATCTACTTCGCGCGCACGGGCTAACAAATATGCAGTTGTTGTTTCGGCAACTCGTGGATGCCCTGGTACAGCATATACGACAGACTCTGATTTTGCGATATTAAGTAATGTCTCCGTAATCGCTTCATACACAGGTTCAAAAGAATCGAACCGTTCATATACCTCATCAAAACTTTGAATCTCTACACCTGTCAATTGCGCCACAACCGGGTGGTGTTTTGTTCTGACGTATATACGTTTTTGTTCTTGAATACAGCGATATATTTTCAATGGTAATTCATCTAACCCATAATTACCTAGACCTATAATTGTCAATTGAGGCGTCATTATTTTCTTCCTTTCTTCATCCGATAGACTTTGTCTCCAAATGGTAAATGCATCCATTCTTCTTCGCTTAAGATATCCAACATAATCGTGACTGCTATGACACCAACTACGCCAAGCAATGCACCTATCAACAGTTCAAACAAGCCCCCGAGTCGCGTATGTGACTGCATCAGATACAAACCAAATTGAACTAGTAATGTCATCACTATTAATGCGATTATTAGTTTTAAATAAAACAAGGACAATGCATCTAAACGATACTGTTTGAGTACTTTAAGATGTAATACAATCACAAAAATGAGCAATGATCCCACTGTAGCAAGACTTGCCCCAAATATCTCAAATATCGGGATTAAACTTATATTTAAGAGGATTTTACTCACTATCCCTAAGAACAGTGCGCTAAAAATAGTCTTAAATTGATGCTGCACTTCCAATAAAGCAATATACATCATAATGAGCGACACACCAATTACCGTTAACATATAAAGAGATAACGTATATGTCAATGCATCACTTTTAAAAAAGACACGATTCAAAAGTGGCAATAAATTAATCAATCCTATACTACTTGCACTACTCATCATCATTGTCATTTTTAATGATGCATTCGCGTAACTGTTCATTTTAGTCGTATTCCCTTGCTTTTGAGTGTCGGTTAGAAGCGGAATAAGCACAAAACAAAAGGTAGTCGTAACAATGAGGCCCATTTGAATAAAAGACGCTCCTCTATCATAAATACCCTTTTGCTCTATTGCATGACGAAATGCGACTTGCGCACCATGTCGCAATGCATTGACCACTGTAAAGCTATCAACGACTTGCCATAAAATAACAATTAAATGGCTAATAGCAAAGATAATCACCGCACTAAAAAATTGTCTCCACGGCAATGATGCACGCGCTTTCGACTTAGGCATCGGGTATTTCCACCATAAAAAGAGTGTTGCAACTATAAATCCTATTGTGGAAGCCATGATAGCCCACATCCCTGCTTCATAGATTGATCCACCCAAGTTGTCGAACAAAATAATCACTATACCAATCCCGCTTACCCTCACAATTTGTTCGATGACTTGAGAATAGGCAGGAATTGACATTTGAAAACGTGATTGAAAGTGCCCGCGTAAAACCCCGAGAATACCCACAACAACAAAGCAAACACTTGCTGAACGTAACATAGGTGTCAGCATAACATCCCCCATACTATAAGCTATGAAGCGTGCGCTTAAAAATAATAAAATACTTATCCCTAAACCTATCAACGTTAACACACGATTTAATCGTTTAAATGTAAATGCTGTCACATTAGTATGACTGACAAGTTGGCTGTACGCACTAGGAATAGCATTACTCGATAATACGACCCCTAGTGCAACGATAGGGTAAATTTGCTGATATGCATAAAGCCCTTCATCACCTAATATATTCTGATAAGGAACGCGGTAGAGTGCACTTAAAATTTTAACAATCAGTAGCGCAAAAGTGAGTACGACAACGCCATTAAAAGCTGTTTTAGAGGTCATGGGGCAGTCGCATACTTTCTTCTAAAATTTTTGCTAAAAATTTTAAGTTATCTAACCATACTTTCCCTTTTGTTAGGCTTACTTTCATGCATTTGTTTTCCACGCCCACTTTCATACTGCGACCGAACGCTTCGGAATTTTTAAAGAGTGCTTCTCCGTCTATATTCTCAGTCCCTTGTGGTGTTAGTAAAATGTCTATTGCTTTTCCATTATCTTTGACGTGTTGTACACCGACATGCAGTAAATGTATCTTAATTTCTACAGAGTCTAATAACCGTGCCACTTCAGTTGGATAGTCATTGAAACGATCCATCAATTCATCTTTAATGTCTCGCAACTGATTCATTGACTCTGCAGCGCGTAGTTTTTTATAGATTTCAATTTTAGCTTGCTCATTGCGAATGTATTCAGCAGGGAGATATGCATCTAAGCGTAAATTCATTTCTATATCTGGTGCTTGCGTTTCTTCTTTGATTCCTCGTTTTTCATTCACTGCTTCTTCTAACATTTGTGCATATAAATCAAAGCCGACTGAGTCAATAAAGCCATGCTGTTGTTTACCAAGCAAATTACCCGCACCACGGATATTGAGGTCTCGCATTGCAATTTTGAATCCACTACCTAATTCAGTAAATTCTTTAATCGCTTGTAACCTTTCTTCAGCCACTTCATTGAGTACTTTATTCATCGGATGAAGGAAATACGCATAACCTATACGACTTGAGCGCCCTACACGGCCACGCAATTGATAAAGCTGACTCAAACCAAATCGATCTGCTTCTTCAATAATCAATGTGTTCGCATTAGGAACATCAACACCCGTCTCAATAATAGTTGTCGTTACAAGAATATCATATTCTCCATTGATAAAATCTAGCATCGCCTCTTCTAAGTCTCTTTCGCTTAGTTGACCATGCGCAACGCCAATCGAAGCATCCGGCATCAACATTTGAAGTTGTGCCCGTTTCTCATAAATCGATTGCACGCGATTATACAGATAAAAAACTTGTCCATTTCTTGAAAGTTCACGCTCTAGCGCTTCTTTGATAAAATTGCTATTTTGTTCTAAGACATAGGTTTGCACTGGAAAGCGATTTTCAGGTGGGGTTTCAATCACTGATAAATCCCGAACGCCCAACATACTCATATGCAATGTACGCGGTATCGGTGTCGCCGTTAAGGTCAGCACATCTACATTCGCCTTCAAAGATTTAATACGCTCTTTATGACGCACTCCAAATCGTTGCTCCTCATCGACGACTAACAATCCTAAATCTTTATATTCAATCGTTTTTGCGAGTAATTTATGTGTCCCCACGACAATATCAACTTTCCCTGATTTGAGCCCTTCTTTCGTTTCTTTGACTTCTTTAGCAGTACGAAAACGACTCATGAGTTGGATATCTACAGGAAAGTCTCGCATGCGCTCTATTAAAGTTTCATAGTGCTGTTGCGCTAGAATAGTCGTTGGGACCAAAAAGGCTACTTGTTTTCCTGACATAACCGCTTTGAATGCAGCACGGACAGCCACTTCTGTCTTCCCGTATCCAACATCTCCACATAAAAGGCGATCCATGGGTTTGGCACTTTCCATATCTTCTTTAATTTCTTTAATCGATTTCGCTTGATCTTCAGTCAGTTCATATGGAAAATCCATTTCAAATACATGCTGTTCTTCGGTATCTGGTGCAAATGAATAGCCCACCGATGTTTCACGTTCTTTATACAGTGAAATCAGCTCATCAGCAATGTCTTCAACACTACTTTGAACTTTGGCTTTCGTCTTTTTCCATTCGCTTCCGCCCAGTTTATAAAGTTTGGGTGTTTTATCTTCAGAACCAACGTATTTTTGGACTTGTTCCATCTGATCAACCGGTACATAAAGTTGATCTGTCCCTTTGTATTGAATTTTCATATAGTCACGATGAACATCGCCAACCTCTAACGTCTCTACACCTAAATAGCGTCCTACGCCATGATGAACATGAACAACATAATCGCCTACATTTAACTCTTGGTATGACTTAATCTTTTCAGCATTGCTAATCGTTTTACGTCGCTTTTTCGACGCCTTTTTCTGTTTAGATTGAAAGAGTTCTCGTTCAGTGACTACGACTAAGGACATATATGGTAACTCAAAACCTTCAGATAGACTTCCTTCTACAATTGCAGCGTGCCCTGATTCAAAGCTACGAATATCCGGATCTAAAAGTGTGGGAATATGCATTTCACTTAACATTGACTGAATACGTTCTTTTTTAGTCTGTGTCTCCGCAATAACCACAACTTTGTAACCTTGTCTCATATAACGTTGAAACTCAGACGTCATCATATCATATTGACCGTAAAACTGTTGGACAGGCTTACATGAGAACTTCATCATATCACTCAATTGAATCGTCATTGATGCTGTAAATAACGTAAAAAATGTGATTTTATAATTGTGTAATAACATATTCAAGGCGTCATCATTCATAAAACGCTGACCTATAAACCCTTTTCCACTTTCAATTAAGCTTTGTAAAAAAGCTTCTGTTTCAGCAGTTAATGATGCTTCTGTTTCTTTTACACGATTAAATTCATCAACTAAAACCACTGCATTATCCTTAACATAATCCATAATTGTTTCCGGTTGTTCATACATAAATGCAATGAATCGACGCAAAACTTGTGGATCAAAACGCTCATCCAAAACATTATTAAAACTATCATAGGTGTCTTTGATATCTTGGCGTACCGATTTATCGATTTTCGGCCTTGTTGTTTCATAAGCTTCTTTCAAACGCTGAATTAAATGATGCCGTACATCTTCTGTAATAATGTAGTCGTGCGCAGTCGTAATCTCTACTTTTTGAAGGTTTTCGAAAGAACGTTGTGTTTCAACATCAAATTGACGAATAGAGTCAACTTCTGTGTCGAACAATTCGATACGTACTGGTTCTCCAAGCAATGGATAAATATCAATAATACCTCCACGCACAGAAAACTCTCCAATATTTGAAACAACACTCTCTCGTCGATAACCCATATTAATCAGTTGTTTCAAGTATGTTTCTAATTCAATATCATGACCTACCTCAAAAGTCATTTGGTGCTCTTGCCACAACGCTTTTGGGGTAAGCAATTTTTTCAAGCCATTTAACGGAACGATAAATAACCCGCGTTTTTCCTTCGCGAGTGCCGTCAAAGTCCGAACACGCTCACTCATAAATTCCGGGCTTTGTGTTGAAAACTCTTCAGTCATAATATCTTGTACAGGATACTTGTAAAGTTCATCATCTGGAACGAACTGTAATAAATCTGATTCTAACTTGTCCGCTTGATACAAATTATTTGTGACAAGTATCACTTGTCTATGATCGGCTTGATACATTTCAGCTATGATAGAAGCTTTAGCTGAAGGTGTAAGCCCTGTCACAAGCATGTTTTCACTACCATTTTTCTCTAATACTTCATTAAATCTACTATCTCTATTTATAATTTCATTAATTATTGTTTTCACTTAACCTCACCATTATATTGATTCATTACATTTTCAAACTTTTCTTGATTAATAAATGCTTCAACAGCATCAGCGACATGTGTAATAACAGGACGCATCACTTCCATCTCCGCTTTAGAAAATCTTTGTAATACGTAATCAGGTACTGACATCCCATTTGTAGGTCGATCGATACCAATGCGAATACGCTTAAAATCAGTAGTTCCTAATGCTTTAATAAGCGATTTCATCCCATTATGCCCACCAGCGCTGCCTTTTTGACGCAACCGTACCTGACCTTGTGCTAAATCCAAATCATCATACAATACTAATAAATCTTCAACTTTAATGTTATAATATGCCATCAAAGGGCCCACCGCTTCACCCGATAAGTTCATTAATGTCATAGGTTCTATGAGCATCACCTTTTCGCCATGAATACGTTCTACTGTGTAAGCACCACGATATTTTTGCTTATCCAATTTAAGTTGATGTCTAGACAATAATGCATCAATCACCTCAAAACCAATGTTATGTCTTGTCAGCTCATACTTTTTTCCAATATTTCCCAATCCTACTATACACTTCATGATTTACCTCCGACACTTTATGATTCATACACGTGATGAAATGTAACTCCATTATATTATTACTATATCTTAACATATTTACCATTGAGGAGGGTGTATGACCTCAATCAGATAGATACATCATACATAATAGACATAAAATTTAAAAAATAACAACAAAATTAAATATTAATATTTAAAAAGGGATATTAAGTCCCAAAAAGTTAGTGTGCAGTTGCAATAAGTATAAGTGTGATAATGTAACTTTAATACTATAATATTCACTCTATCACTTTATTTAGCGATTAAAAAAAGAACGAGGCCGGGACATCAACCCCAAAATAAATAATGCTAAGATGCTTTTTAATAAAAATACGTCTTAGTGCTTCCTTTTATGATATAACTTTGTATAATATGACTTCGATTTCCGAGGGGATAGCCTCAGGAGTCTCGTCATCAATACTTCGTTTATGCATGTAATCATTCACTATTATACTTAAAAAACAAGACCCTTTTGTACCATTCAAAACAAATAAAAAATCATGAGAAATGATAATTGGGAGTATTTTAAAGTGCAATTGAATCAAAAGCGTTCTAAACCAGAAACGCAAAAAATCTACAAACAAAGAAAAATGAATGTAGAACCTGTTTTTAGATTAATGAAGACTATTTTAGGGTTCAATCAAATGTCGGTGCGAGGATTAAATGAGGTAAAACGAGGACTCGGTTTTGTCTTTATAGCATTAACTATAAGAAAATGAATTGTACGTCGTGCGACTAAACATATCATTAAAGGAAAAACTTCGAGATTTTTCGTAAATTCTTACGAAAACCTCGAAGTTTTTTCGATTACTGAGATATTATGTCTCAGCCTCACTACGGAATAAAATAAATTATTCTTCTTCTTTTTCTTCTTTGTCAGCTTCTTCGCCTACAACTTCTGGCTCTTCCGTTTGAGTTTCGCCTTCCATTTCAGCGATTTCTTCTTCTGTTGGTTCTTCTGTTGGTGCTACAACTGAAGCAACAGCATCTTCTGGGTTATTTTCGATTGTGAAATCTCCAGAAACTTTAATTTCGCTCACTGAAATACTGTCACCAATTTCTAATCCACTGATATCTACTTCAAGATATTCAGGAATGTTGTCTGGTGTTGCAGTAATTTCTAAGTCGAAAATTGGTTGTTCAACTACGCCACCTTCTTTAGCACCAGGCGCTTCACCAATTAAGTGAACTGGTACTTCAACAGTACGCTCTTCGCTCATGTTGATAGCTAAAAAGTCGATGTGTGTAATTTGGTTTTTCAATGGATCGAATTGGTAGTCAGAAACCATGACTTTAATTTCTTTAGAACCTACGCCTAATTGAATAACCCCGTTACGGCCAACTTCACGAATCACTTTGATGAATTCTACTTCATCGACTTTAACTGATACGTTTTTTGTACCATAACCGTATACTACTGCAGGTACTTTACCTGCTTCACGGATTTTACGTAAATCTCCGCGTGTTTGTTTACCTTGACGAATAATAGACTTTAATGAAGTCATATTCATTTTCCACCTTTCTATTGAGGTTGAGATAAAAGTATCAATCGCTGTTTCAAACGAACATTGACTCTATCCTAGCCTCGCACCTGCCCATCAACCGGTAAGTTGCTTGCAAGTGTTTATTTGTTCGATTTTGTACGAACAGAAGTATTTTACACAAAAAAGTAACAAAAGTCAATGCTCACTTTTAATCAAATAATACACTTACTGATTCTCTTTCATATACACGAACAATGGCTTGTGCTAATAGTTCAGCTACTGTTAACTCTTTAATATTACTTGGTTTTTGATCTTCTTTAAGCTGAATTGAATTTGTCACAATTAATTCTTTAATCGCTGAATTTTCGATACGCTCTTTAGCTGGACCAGATAAAACTGGGTGTGTACAACATGCATAAACTTCTGTCGCACCTTTATCTTTTAAAGCTTGTGCTGCTAATGTAATCGTACCAGCCGTATCAATAATATCATCAATAATAATCGCTGTACGCCCTTCAATCTCACCTACAATATTCATGACTTCAGCTACATTAGGCTTCGGACGACGCTTATCAATAATCGCGATTGGTGTTTTTAAAATATCCGCTAGCTTACGCGCTCTTGTAACACCGCCGTGGTCTGGCGAAACAACAACACATTGCTCGGGGTCAATATCTTTATTGTTTAAGAAGTACTCTGCTAAGATAGGCACACCCATTAAATGGTCAATCGGAATATTAAAGAAGCCTTGGATTTGCGGTGCATGTAAATCTAACGCAATCATACGATGGGCACCAGCTGTTTCAAATAAATCTGCTACTAATTTAGCTGTGATAGGTTCACGGCTACGTGCTTTACGATCTTGTCGCGCGTATCCATAGTATGGCACAACTATTGAAATATTAGCCGCTGAAGCACGCTTACACGCATCTATCATAATTAACAATTCCATTAAGTGTACGTTTACTGGATTTGAAGTCGGTTGAATAATAAACACATCACAACCACGAATACTTTCCTCGATATTGATTTGAATTTCACCGTCACTAAAGCGTTTAACAGTACATTTACCTAATTCTACGCCCACATGTTCAGCAACTTCTTGTGCAAGTGGCTCATTACCTTTCAACGAGAAAATTTTCATAGACGAATTTTTATATTCGGTGTTTAACATTATAAATCCTCCAATTTTTATTTGGTCACTATTTAAGTAGACCTCTTTTATCCTACATATTATTTAGAATTGTTTTGATTTAAATATCCTTCTTTAGTGACTTGTCTTGCACGTGCCAGTGCTAAGCTTGATTCAGGCACATCATCTGTAATTGATGATCCCGCAGCAATCATCGCACCATCACCTATTGTTACAGGTGCGATGAGGTTTGTATTGCATCCGATGAAAGCGTCTTGACCAATCGTCGTTTTAAACTTATTGACACCATCATAATTAACCGTGATTGTACCTCCACCTACATTTGTACGTGCACCAATTTGAGCGTCACCAATATAACTTAAATGTGGGACTTTCGCACCGTTTTCAATTTGAGATTTTTTAATTTCGACGAAGTTACCGACTTTTGAACCTTCACCTAAATCAGCACCTGGTCTAAGTTGTGCAAATGGACCAACTTTAACTTTTGAGCTGACGTGCGCATCCGTTACTACCGATTGTCGAATATGCACCGCATCACCAATTTGACTATTATGAATTTCTGAATATTGTCCAATAACAGTGTCGTCACCAATTTGCGTTTGGCCTGTCAACTTTACCCCTTGTTCGATAGTTGTATCTTGTCCAATGATAACATCAACACCGATGTAAGTTGTTTCAGGATCGATTAATGTAACACCATTTTTCATATGGTATTCATTAATACGTTGACGATATTTTTTCTCGGCTTGGCTTAATGCTACACGATCATTTACACCCATAATCTCATCAAAATCATCTGTATGGTATATCGCTAGTTTGCCTTTTTGAGCTTTGATTAATGTAAGCACTTGAGGTAAATAGTATTCGCCTTGTGCATTATTGTTATCGACTTTTTCTAACAATGTAAACAGGGTTTGATTATCAAATGCAAAGATGCCTGAGCTAATCTCTGTAATTGCTTTTTGCGAATCATTTGCATCTTTTTCTTCTACAATTTCAACAAGCTCATTTTGATCACTACGAACAATACGCCCATAACCAAAAGGTGTTTGTGTCGTGGCTGATAATACCGTTGCAACAGCTTTTTCACGTTCGTGATGTTCGATTAACTTCGACAAAGTCTCACCCGTAATAAGTGGTGTATCTCCACATACTACGAGCGTAATTCCTTTTTTTTGTGCTAAATGTTCAGATGCTTGCTTAACAGCGTGTGCTGTACCAAGCTGTTCTTCTTGAAAACTATACTTTGATGTTTCACCCAGTGCTTCTTTGACGCTATCTGCACCATGACCAACAATGGTTACAAGTTCATCAACGCCCGAATGACGGACTTGATCAATAACATGCGCAATCATTGGCTTACCTAACACTTCATGTAACACCTTATACTTTTTCGATTTCATTCTTGTGCCTTTTCCCGCTGCTAAAACAATTGCATGTTTTTGCATTGCAATGAACCCTCCAGTATTTTTACGCTTCTATATAATTATAATTTAAGCTTGCACATACTTTCAACAGTTATTCCAATAAATACAAGTTCATCAAATGATTACTTCTAAAAAAGGGGCTTACAACACACAATTGTCAGCTTTTAGACAATATGATTTGAAAAAAGAGCTTTGCGATTGAACGACATGTCCAAGTGCAAAGCTCTTTCATAAACTATCACAAGTATTTAAGCTTCTTCATCAGTTGTTGCTGAAGCTTCTGTATTGTCTTGATTGTTTGGTACAAATACTTCATCAGTTTCTTCATATACTTTCATTACTGCATCCTGTATTTCTTGTCTCATTTCAGAATTGATTGGATGCGCAATGTCACGGAATTCACCATCTGGTGTACGTTTGCTAGGCATTGCGACAAACAGGCCTGAATTCCCTTCAATTACACGTAAGTCATGGATGACGAATGCTTCCTCAAGTGTAATTGATACTAAAGCCTTCATTCTACCATCAGTTTGTATTTTTCTTAGTCTGACATCTGTCACTTTCATGTAGTGAGCCCCCCATAAGCATATAATTTGTTGTTGTGTAGTAAGAAGCCTAAAAAGAACCTTTATGATTATACATTTTTGACTTCAGCAATAAGTTCTATTTCAACTTTAACATCTTTTGGTAAACGTGCAACTTCTACAGCACTTCTGGCTGGTTTATGAGTATCAAAATATGAACCATAAACTTCATTCACTTTTTGAAAATTTTCCATATCTGAAAGGAAAATTAACGCTTTTACGACATGTTGCAAGTCTGATCCTGCTGCATCAAGTACTTCTTTTAAATTTTCAAGTACTTGTTTAGTTTGCTCTTGCACATCTTCACTTACAATGTCACCATCTAGATTTAATGGTATTTGACCTGATGTATAAACGAGACCATTCACCACTGTTGCATGTGAGTATGGCCCTAATGCTTCAGGCGCTTTGTTTGTGTTAATTACTTTCATGCTGTAACGCTCCTTTTACAATTAAAATTTAGATAAACTATTGCCTTCTTCAACTTTGAATTCCTGATTATATTCATCTACGTCAGATAAACGTACTAAGGAAGTATAATCCTCAATCAGCCTTTGTTTGACTTCTTTTGATTCTACAAGTACTGATACCCCTTTTACATGCGCTTTAAACTCATTCATGAGATTCATTACACCATTAATTGAACCACCTGCACGCATGAAATCATCAACAATCAGTACGTTTGAATGTTCTTTAAGCGTACGTTTGGATAAGACCATCGTCTCAATCTTCCTTGTAGAACCAGAGACATAGTTAATTGAAACGGTTGAACCTTCCGTTACTTTATTGTCTTTACGTATTACAACTACTGGTAAGTTTAAAACGCTTGCCACTGCATTGGCAAGAGAAATGCCCTTAGTCGCTATCGTTACGATTGCGTCTAACTCTTCTTTCATATAAATCGTTGCAATCAATCGTCCTACTTTATTCAGTAATCTCGGATTTCCGACTAAATCGGATAAAAACAAATAGCCTCCTGGAAGCAAACGCTCTTTCTCTTGCAGCAATGAGATGACTTCATTGACAACAGCCACCGCTTCTTCTTTTTGCATCTGAGGCCTATATTTCACGCCTCCACTTGCGCCAGCAACAGTTTCAATTGTTCCGAGTTGTTCTTTTAGGAATGTTTCTTTAATAATTTGAACATCTTCGCTAATTGATGACTTAGCCTGCTTAAACTTATCTACAAAATAAGTGAGGGGCACAAGTTTGTTGGGATTGCTAATTAAATACTGGGTCATAAAAACGATTCTTTCACTTCTTTTATATCTCACCTATGACATCCTCTCTTTTTATCCTAACGTTCTTACAACGTAAACATCATTACAACAACCACTGACAGCATTATAAATATGACGCGCCTGACGTTCTTTATGCGCTAATCCATAGACAGTCGGGCCACTACCGCTCATCAGCGCCCCATCTGCTCCATTATTGATCATGTTTACTTTTAGCTTTTCAATATCTTTTTGTAAAGCCATAGATACCGGTTCTAAGCGGTTTGATAAACTTTGGCACATCAAGTCATAGTCACCTGCTTCTATAGCTTCTAGACATTGTTTAGTGCGTACTTCATATGGTTTTGACAAATCTAAATGACCATAAATCTCTGGCGTTGATAATCCTGCATCAGGTTTTGCAATAACAACCCATGAAGAAGGTGGTTTTGGTAGTAATTCAATCACTTCTCCGCGCCCACGACATATTGCCGTTGTACCATATACACAAAATGGGATATCCGATCCGATTGCTGCTGATAAATCACTCAACTCTTCTAATGAGATATTCAACCCGAATAATCGATTCATCCCTCTCATTGTAGCCGCTGCATCACTTGATCCCCCTGCGAGTCCAGCTGCAACTGGAATATTTTTATCCAATGTAATCGTGACACCTTGTTGAATGTCATATGTTTCTTTCATCAATAATGCTGCACGATAAGCTAAGTTCCTTTCATCTGAGGGAATGAATGTTTCATCAACATGCAAAACAATCTTATCATCTTGACGTTTTTCAAAAGATAAACGATCATTTAAATCAATTGTGGTCATGATCATTTCAACTTCATGATAGCCATCATCTCTTTTATAAAGGGTATCTAATGTTAAATTGATTTTAGCTGGCGCCGTTTCATAAATCATCACAATTTTTGCCTCTTTCAAATTGGTATTATAGTGATTTTAACATATAACGCTTAAATCAGTCGCCTGTTTTTAACTTATCTCACTTATTAAACAAGTCGTATGATCAATGTATGTATTGTTTTATGGCTCTCAGTCAAATTGGACTGGTCGCATTAAATTAAGGCGTTATGCAATAATGGATTGCTTAACGCCTTTTTCGTTGTGTGATCATAAAGTCTTGAACATTAATGCCTCTTCTAATACAACAAAAAATCAGTAAAATTGAGTTGGTAAAACATACTTTATAACTTAGGGGTATGAATAAATATAGCAAATTTGATTGTTTCCTAAGCCGAGACTTCTGAGGCATCTTGCCGTAACCGAAAATCCATTTTAAGATTGGGTAAGTTCAATCTTAAAATGAGTCGAGGTGAGATGCCTAGAAAAGCGAGGCTTTATGGAACAATCAAATAAATGAAATTATTTATACACCAGTCCGATTTACTATAGAACCTGTTTTATTATCATCGTGATATTCTTCTCATTAACAGCATAAACATAAAGAAAAGCCACCTAATTCCATATGAAATCAAGTGGCTTACCTATGTACGTTCTATAATAAATCCCATTCAATGATTTTATTGTGCAGTCACTTCTAGTTGACGTTCATCATCTACAAATAATACGTGTACATTTTCTGTCAGTACATCCGTATACGTATATGATACGCGTTCAAAATTATGTTTATCTGAGTCAAGCTCAACAATGAACACTGACGGATATGTTTCAGCTAGCACTCCGCAACGTTCTATTGTTTTTTTGCGTCCTCCGTTAGCCTTAAGTACAATACGATTTCCTAACTGACAATCAAGACGATTTTTGATGTCTACAATAGATTTTGGCATATTGCTCCACCTCGCTACAAGTGTATTATAACACATTCCAAGCAAAGCGTCAAATAAAATTTCAATTTTATCAAGGTAATGGATGAAAGTCAATATTTTTATAATGTCAATTTCGGGAAATTTTTCAATTCATTATATAATCGTGCATATTCGTGTATTGACAGCGTTTCCCCACGTCTTTTAGGGTTAATTTCAGCACTTTCTAACCATTTAATTATATATTCTTTATGCTGCTTACCCTCTATAAATAAATTTTGATAATTATTTAATATTGTTTTTCGACGTTGGCTAAATGCACCTTTCGTCATTTTGAAAAATTCCTTTTCGTTATCAATGGCAACAAGTGGTTCGCTTCTTCTCATGAGTTTTATCACAATTGAATCCACATTGGGTGGAGGCATAAACACAGTTTTCGGAACGGTTGTCACCTTAGATGTTTCGGTGTAATATTTTGCTACGATTGAGAGTGAACCATATGCCTTAGTACCCACATCAGCATTCAAGCGTTCTCCAACTTCTTTTTGCATCATCACAACATAACCATCAATATTTAAATGTTCTTCTAATAAAGTTAGAAGAATGGGTGTCGTGATATAGTATGGCAAATTAGCTACTACTAAAATTTGATCACACCCACTTAAATGTCGCTTAATCGCTTGGGATACGTCCGCTTTTAAAATATCTTCGTTGATGACAGTGACATTATCATAAGGCGATAATGTCTCAGTTAATACAGGTATTAGACGTTGATCAATCTCAAAAGCAACCACACTTTTAGCATGCTTGGCAAGTTGCTCTGTAAGCGAACCCATGCCTGGTCCGACTTCGATAACACCTGTATTTTGATCAATTCCGCTCGCTTCAATAATTTTGTTAATGATATTGACATCTATTAAAAAGTTTTGCCCTAAGCTCTTCTTAAAACTAAAACCATGTTCTTCAAGTAACGCACGTGTTCTTGATGGTGTAGCTATATCTTTTTCATGCATTAATTTGATTCCTCTTTTCCTAATGCTTGGCGTACATCCTTTTCAGTAAAGCCAAAAGCATTGAGTTTCTTTAATAATTGTTTTCCATTTGAATGGCCGATATGTAAACGTCGCCCTAATATTTCGCGTTGTCGTCTAGCATCTGGACCTATTATAAGCCCTAAATCAATTAATACTTCCTTACGAATGGACTCTTCTCCTTCAGAAAAAGGCGTTGATACATACGTCAACGCCTCACGTATATCCTCTAAACTTGCATGTTCCACCCCAATTTTGCCACGTTTACTTTTGGCCTTTTCACGGTCAATAAATGCGTGTTTCACTCCTGGAACAGCTTGTCTAATAATCGTGCGAATCTTATCACCCGGGAAATCAGGATCCGTTAATACGATAACCCCTCTTGTCTCTTGTGCTTGACGTATCACTTCAATAATGGATTCGTCAATGGCACTTCCATTCGTTTCAATCGTTTCACAAGAGACTGCTCGCTTCACGCGTTCGGTGTCATCACGCCCTTCCACTACAATAAACTCATTAATTTTCACAATGTCACCTTCTCTATTTTAAGTTGAATAACCGCTCGGCATTTAAAGTCGTTTGTTTAGCAACTTCTTCATAAGAAATCCCTTTAAGTTCGGCTATTTGTTCAGCTACAAGTGTGACGCGTGACGGCTCATTACGTTTACCACGATAAGGATGCGGTGATAAAAATGGCGCATCTGTTTCAACAAGTAAGCGATCTAGCGGTACATGTTTAGCGACTTCTTTCGGTTGCTTAGCATTTTTAAATGTGACTGGTCCACCTAATGAGATATGAAAATTTAATTTATGAATTAAAACATCTGCAATTTCAGGAGATCCGCTGAAACTATGCATAATACCGCCCACTTCTTCAGCATGCTCTTCTAATAAAATATCCACACAATCTTGAGTTGCTTCTCGGTTGTGAATGACAATCGGTAATTTGACACGTTTAGCTAATGCAATTTGCTTTCTGAAAAGCGCTTTTTGCACATCTTTTGGCGATTTATCCCAATGATAATCCAATCCCATTTCACCAATACCAATCACTTTAGGGTGTGAAGCTAACGTTTCAATCCACTCTAGATCTTTTTCCGTGCAATCAATCGCATCAACAGGATGCCAACCGACTATCGCGTATAAAAAGTCATATGTTTCAACAAGTTGCATTGCTCGTTGAATCGTTTTCGTATCAAAACCGACTACAAACATACGATCAACACCTGCTTCTAATGCACGATCAATCACCTCTTGTAAATCCTCATCATACTGATCTGCATTCAAATGCACATGCGTATCAATTAACATGCATTATTCCTCCTTATTCATAACCTAAATGTATTCATGTAGCTATTTCTATCATCTTACCCTGAATCGTATTTCTTTAAAATAGCCACTCGAAAGAAAAGAGGTGAGTCGTACTTCCATGACTTCACCTCTTCTTTCCTTATTTAATAACCGCGCCATTCGGAATTGCACTTGGTAGACTCACAAGTGTCAAAACTTTATCTTTTTCAGCAGATAGAATCATACCCTCTGATTTTTCACCCATTAATTTTGCAGGCTTCAAGTTCGTCACAACGGCTACTTTTTTACCAATGATGTCTTCTGGCTGATAGAACTTTGCAATACCAGAAATAATTTGTCGTTGTTCATATCCTAAATCTACAACTATTTTAAGTAGCTTGCTTGATTTTTCAACTTTTTCAGCGTCAATAATGGTTGCGGCTTTGATTTCTACTTTATCAAAATCTTTAATATCAATCGCTGCTTTAGAAGGGACTTCTTCTTCTACTTTTGGTACTTGCATTGATTTTTTAATATATTCTACTTCCACCTCTACATCTAAACGCGGGAAGATTGGCGTTGGCTTAGCCGTAACTGTAATTGGAGTTGAAAGTTGACCATATTGTTCAAGACTTTCAAATCCATGTAACGCCTCACTTTGAATATTCAATTGCTCAAAAATTTGGTACGGGGCATGTGTTAAGAATGGGCGCAACAATACAGCTGCAAAACGTATATTTTCAACTAAATGTGCCATCACATTGCCTAACATATCCTTTTGACTTTCATCTTTTGCAAGCATCCATGGTGTTGTTTCATCGATATATTTATTAGTACGCGAAATTAACTTCCAAACTGTTGAAAGTGCAACCGAAAATTGTAAACTATCCATATTTTCATGGTATGCAGCAACTGTATCGAGTGCAAGTTGCTCCATCTCCTGGTCAAGTTCATGTTTGGGTCCTTCATACGCCGGTAATTGACCATCAAAGTACTTGTTAATCATTGAAATTGTACGATTAACTAAATTCCCTAGGTCATTCGCTAAATCATAATTCGTACGATCTACAAAGGCTTCAGGCGTAAAGACGCCATCCGATCCAAATGGCAATTCGCGCATTAAATAGTAACGCGTCGCATCTAGACCATAGCGTTCAATGAGCACATTAGGGTCCATCACATTGCCTTTAGACTTACTCATTTTGCCGTCTTTCATCAATATCCAACCATGTGCAAATACTTTTTTAGGTAATGGTAAGTCTAATGCCATTAAAATAATCGGCCAAATAATTGAGTGGAAACGCACAATTTCTTTTGCCATTAAATGAATATCTGCTGGCCAATACTTTTGGAATAGTGCATCTTCATCTGTTAAGTAACCTAACGCAGAAATATAATTGACAAGCGCATCTAACCATACATATACGACATGCTTCGGATTAGATGGTACTTGTACACCCCAGTTAAATGACGTACGTGAAACCGCTAAATCAGATAATCCAGGTTTAATAAAGTTGTTAATCATTTCATTTTTACGTGAAGGAGGTTGTATAAACTCTGGATGTGCATCATAAAAAGCTAACAAGCGATCCGTATATTTAGATAACTTAAAGAAATAGCTTTCTTCTTTGACAAGCTCAACTTCATGTCCCGAATCCGGACTTTTACCGCCGACAATTTTGCCATTTTCGTACACAGGCTCCACTAACTGAGTTTCAGTGTAGAACGTTTCATCTGGCACAGAGTACCAACCTTCGTACTCCCCTAGATAAATATCACCTTGCTTTAAAAGTTTCTCGAAGATTTTTTCGACTACGACTTTATGTCTGCTTTCAGTTGTACGAATAAAATCATCGTTCGAAATATCTAGCTTTTTCCATAAAGATTTAATACTCTCAATCATTTCATCTAAATATTCAAGTTCTGATTTCCCAGCTTTTTGTGCTTTCTCTTGTATTTTCTGACCGTGTTCATCCGTTCCAGTTAAATAACGTACGTCATACCCTTGAAGGCGTTTGTAACGTGCAATGACATCTCCTGCTACGGTTGAGTACGCATGTCCAATGTGTAAGTGACCACTTGGATAATATATAGGTGTCGTAATGTAAAATGTTTCTTTCACCATTAGCGTTCCTCCTCATTTCTTATCTTATTAAATATATCTAAATTTGAATTAGTTTTCAATATACTAAGTTGTTTGTTTCGATGATCAATCAATATGATGATATAGATTGTATACCTTTTGTGTTGGCATATCACGATCATCTGCTACCTTTTTAATCGCTTGTTTCGGCTTCATATTTTGATTAATATAACGCGTCACATGTTCGTCTATCGTCAATCCTTCATACCACTGATGACCTACTTCGGGCATTGCGCCTTCAATAATCATAACAAACTCACCTTTCAAAGGAATATCTGTCTCAAGCTGTGATAACAACACCTCAACAGTTTGCGTTGTAATTTGCTCAAATTTTTTTGTCAACTCTCGACCTAACGTAACGCGACGTTTACTATCAATTTTGGCGATGACTTGCAATGTATCTTTGACCCGAAATGGTGATTCATATAATAACAATGTACTATCTTGAAACATACGTTCTTTCAAAATAGCTTCTTTTTCGCGTGCTTTTCTTGGCAAAAACCCTAAAAATGTATATGTAAATGAAGGTAAACCACTGGCCATCAATGCAGTCAATCCCGCATTTGGCCCCGGAATAGGGATGATATGAATCCCCTCTTCTCGCGCTCTTACGACAAGCTCATATCCAGGATCAGATATCAACGGTAACCCTGCATCTGACACGAGTGCGATACTTTTTCCTTCTTTTAATATTGTGATTAACGTTTCAGTCATTTGCACTTTATTATGTTCGTGGTATGACTTTAACGGGGTCGTTATTTCAAAATGGTGGCACAATTTCTTAGTGACGCGTGTATCTTCACACGCAATAACATCAGCCGACTGCAACGTTTGAATCGCTCGAAATGTCATATCATCCAAGTTGCCAATTGGTGTACCGACTAAATATAAATCTGCCATAGTGTCATCCCTTCATTAATTGCAATTTTTGTGCGCGCGTTAATTGTTTAATAGCATACTCTCTTTTAAGCGCTTCAGATTTTGAATCGTAAACTTCATGATACAGTAGGTGTACAGGCCGCCTACATTTGGTATATTTAGCACCTTTACCCTCATTATGCTTTATCATTCGGGCATTTAAGTCATTGGTATATCCTGTATACAATGAATTATCATTACATTGAACTATATACGTATAATGTTTAGCCATAATATATACGCCTCATTTCATCTGTATATGCATTATTTTGGTCATAAATATAAAAAGGTGATGCAATTTTCAAGCCTTGACGTCCACCTTTACGCCCTTCTACTACAATTGTTTGCGCCTCTTTATGCTGTTTACTATAAATCATATTTAACTTTTTAGGTTCAATTTGGTAACGACGCATCGATTCGAAAATATCTAGCATTCTTTCAGCACGATGCACCATTACAATACGACCTCCCTCTTTAAGGGCATGATTCGCAACTCTTAAACAATCATCTAACGTACATAACACTTCATGACGAGCAATTTTATGTGCTTCAAGTTGATGTTGGTGTACTTGATTCATTTTGAAATAAGGTGGGTTGCATGTAACTAAGTCAAATTGCGACGGCTTAAACTGACTTGGAATTTCATTAATGTCCATGTGCATGATATTAATTCGTGTCTCAAGCTGATTATACGACACACTGCGTCGAGCCATATCTACAAGTTCTGATTGAACCTCTATACCTGTAATTAGATTTTCGCCCTTATCTGATAAAATTAATGGAATGACGCCGTTGCCTGTACACATATCTAAAATACGATCACGTTGACGCACTTCCGTAAAATGACCTAATAATAAAGCATCGGTCGAAAATGAAAAATACGCGTCATTTTGAATAATATGCAAATCTTCTTTAATTAAATGGTCAAATCTTTCATTCTCCTGAAGCATGAATGCACCTCTATTCCATCTTATTTAGCACATTCAAACAGAACATACAGTCTTCACCTTTGCGATGCTTTCCAAATACATCATGGCAAATATGAAACCCTTCATTATAGAGTTTGGCAAAATATTCACGACTTTGCCTTTGTTTTTTAATTGGTTGTTTATCAACAGACTGTGAATCTTGAACATTTTGAGCCACTCGCGCTTCTTTTTGTTCATGGATTAAAGATTTTAAGTTATCATTTTCAATTTGTAATGCCACATTCTCTTCAACGAGCTCGACAGTTAAAGTTTTCAACTCTTGCATGTCATTGTAAATATTTGTGACATTTTGCTCTAATTGCGTTAATCGGTCGAATAGCTCATTTCGATTCAATCGTGTATCCTCCTTATTTCAAAGTTTCTAATTCTTCAATGTGATACTCCATCAATTGTTCCATTCCTTCTAATCGAACTTGCATAGAAATATTAATCATATTTAAGCCGACAACCTCACCCTGACCTTCTGGTGTTTGAATATAATCGCCTATATCAGGTAGCTGCTCACGCGCCTCTTCATAATGGTCGTTCTCATACTTTAAGCAACACATCAAACGACCGCAAGCACCTGAAATTTTGCTCGGATTTAATGAGAGATTTTGGTCTTTTGCCATTTTGATTGAAACAGGCTCAAAGTCACCTAAAAATGTAGCGCAACATAATGAGCGCCCACAAGGACCAATACCCCCTAAAATTTTAGCTTCATCTCGAACACCAATTTGTCTTAATTCGATTCTCGTTTTTAATTTTTGAGCAAGCATTCTGACTAATTTTCTAAAGTCAATTCGTTCATCTGCTGTAAAGTTATAAATAATCTTAGCTCTATCCAGTGTGTACTCACAATTGACAACACGCATATCAAGGCCTAATTGCTCTACAAATATCTTACATAAATCAAGAGCATGATCCGCAGCTATTTCATTTTTGGCATATTGTGCTATATCTTCCTTTGTTGCGGTGCGCAATATAGGTTGAAGTGGTAATGATATATCCCCTTCTTCAACTTCTCTTGTGCTATATTTAACAACGCCTAATTCACTGCCTCTTTTTGATTCGACAATGACCTTTTCACCTTCTCGAACTTGGAGTGACATTGGTGAATAATATTCCAGTGCATTCGACTTTTCAAAATATACGCCTACAACGGTATGCATAAATATCACCCTTTCACTTTTATTGCGATTTGCTCAAATACAAGTGTAGGATTCACATTTTGATTGAGCTTTTTATGTGCTTCTGTGATTTGTTCCATAATATATACTAAATGACGGTAACTTAACTGTGTTGCTGTATTTTGATAATGGTCATGAAGCTCTGAAAATGTTAGACGCGCTTTCATGCCCACTTTTATGTACAGTAAGTCTTGAAAATACGCATTAATACCCGACAGTGTTAACAACTGTAATCTACGGTTTTTAGCTTGTTTTAATAACTCAACAATCCCTATCAGCGCCATTTCACTTGAATTTAACAAGCGATCACACCACTGCAACATTGTTTTACGTAAAGCTGCTAACTCAAACTCTTCATTGAGTTGATGTGCGACTTCATATTGAGTCGTATAAGTACTGATGAATTCAGCTATTGGCTGAGTCATCCCTTCTCGTTCTGCCAAACGTTGTACAAAAGAATCGCGTTGTATCGGTTTGAAATAAACATGCTGACAACGTGAATGAATCGTGTCCAAAATTTGTTCGGGCTTCGTTGAAATCAAAATAGCAACTGTATTTTGAGGAGGTTCTTCTAAAAACTTTAAGATACTATTTTCACCTTGTGCCGTTAATTTCTCAAAATCTTGGATAATATAAACCTTATATGCACCTTCTATAGGCAACTGATTCATATGATGGACTAATCGCTCAATTTGTTCTTTTTTGATTGTGGCTTCATCTGTTGCGATATATTGAAAATCTGGATGATTCTGTTGCATTACTTTTGCACTACACTGCGCTTCATTTTGACACAAAATAAGTTGTGCAAATGAGCGCGCTGTAGATGTCATCGCTTCAGCATCATCACCTTCAAATAGATAGGCGTGAGATAATTTTTGATTGTGATACGCTTTAGTAAGTTGTTCAAGTTCTAACATAACACACGCTTCCTTCTATTATTTTAAATCTAGACTTTATAAATAAACCAAAATACGATAAAAAGGTTGAGACAGTATGCTCATGTAGTTACACACATCAACTGTCACAACCTCGCAATTACACTTAAAACTGATGAAATGATTCAACCGGCATTACAAATACTGTTGCACCGCCAACTTCAACTTCAACCGGATAAGGAATATATGAGTCTGCACTACCGCCCATCGGTGTGATTGGGGATACTAATTGTTCTCTATTACCACATGTTCCGCCAATAACCTCTAAAATCTCATCTACTCGATCATCATCAACACCACATAAAAATGTTGTATTTCCAGCTCTTAAGAAGCTACCAGTCGTTGCAAGCTTTGTCGCACGAAAATTATTTTTAATTAATTTATCCGAAAGTTCTTGGCTATCTTGATCTTGAACAATCGCGATTATCATTTTCATTGTTTATACACCTCTTAGGATTCATTATATCATATCTCATTATAGGTCTAAATTATCATTTTCTAGATTATAACATAGTGTTACTTATATTTAATGTACTTTATACCTTCTAAAAAGACCTACTTTTGATGTAATCGCTTTTCAATGATGTGTACAGCCTCTTCTACGACACGTTCAATGGATTGAGTGGCATCAACCACTTCAAATCGTTGTGGGTGTGCCTCGATCAACATGCGATAACCCTCAATCACACGCTCATGAAAAGTTAAATCTTCTTTATCTAGACGATTTTGCGCTCGCATATTATCGTGAATCCGTTGACGCCCCACTTCAGCTGGAATATCTAAATATATTGTTAAATCTGGGTAACGCCCTTCAATTGCAAAATCATTAATCATTTGTACTTGTTTCACTCCAATTTCACGGGCATACCCTTGATATGCTAACGAGCTATCAATAAAACGGTCGCATATCACTATTTTTTGTTGCGCTAACGCTGGTAATACTTTTTCAACAAGATGCTCTCGTCGCGCTGCCGCAAATAGTAATGCCTCTGTGCGTGAATCCATATCAGATCCCTCTAATAAAATTTGACGAATCGCCTCTGCAGTTTGCACACCACCCGGTTCACGTGTCGTAATGAAATCATACGACCGCGATAATTGCGACACAATTCCTTTTAATACTGTTGTTTTTCCTGAACCTTCTGGACCTTCTATTGTAATAAATAGAGACACTACAAATCATCCTTCACTTTAATTTTACCATTGCGCATACCCTCTACTCGCATTTTTTGAGTATGCCAATAACGTATTAATTCTATCATATTTTTTGTGATGATTTCCCCTTTATACATTGTTGGTACACCTGGCGGATAAGGGATTAAATGCTGTGCTAAAGTACACCCTAAAGCCTTCTCATAAGGAATCGTTTGAATTTCTGACATATCTTCAGGCGTATACCTTCCCTTTTCTGTATATAACTTTGCTTGCTTATGATTTTGCGACTGACCACTTCTCTCGATATGAATATGAGTGATACATTTTAATAATACCTTAAATGGGAAGCGGTCATGAGTATACCATAATGGTAAGACCCACAATACCGATTGAGCGTCCGCTAATTCAACAAAAATAGACTGAGCTTCCATTGCTGATTTCAACAACTCTCCGGAGACGCCTCTTTTACGAATGACCAATTTAAGCGGATCATCCACTTCTAAAACAGTATAGCCACAGTCTTTTAAATGCTTTATAAGTATTTGGCGCTTTTCAAAAAATACGTCACTTTGATATGTTTCATAAAATCCTTGTGCCTGTTCAAGACTTGCCATAAACAAATAAGAGGGACTTGAAGATTGAAAGGTCTGCAACCAATGCTTCACACGTTCTTGATATGGCGCATTTTTATGTATGAATAACATTGAAGTCATCGTTAAACTAGGTAAAGTCTTATGATAAGATTGAACAACATAATCCGCTCCATACTCTAGCGTCGATTTTGGAAATCCTTCAATTCCAAAATGGGCACCATGCGCCTCATCGACTAATACTGGAATATGTGCTTCATGAAATTGCTGTATCAGCTTTTGAACATCAAATGTTTCTCCATAGTAATTAGGGTACGTCACAACGCCAAGCTTTCCTTTTTTAGCCAATTCAGAAGACCATTCAGGCTGATTGTATTGTCCTGTTTGATGACTCACTTGAGTATGCATAATGTGTGCACATTGACGACCTAAATCTAGTGCGTTAAAAACAGACTTATGTGAATGGCGCCCAATACAAACGTCTCCTTGTATAGATTGGAACGCTTGTATTACCGCAAGAATACCGCTCGTCGTTCCATTTACAAGAAAAACTGCCTCATAATCCTCATGCTTTTGAATACACTTCATACTATCGTAAAGAACCTCTTCAGGATGATGTAAATCATCGAACCCTGTAATTTCGGTAATATCATATATCGGATTAATAAAGTTCATGTCACCAATCGTACCATTTTTATGACCTGGTACATGCATCGAAATCGGTTGCATCTTAGACCAATTATTTAGTTTCTGCCATAGTTTACGTTGCATGATTCACACTCCATCACTAATGATTTTATTTTATAACAGTTCGCATTCGTTCAGCATTAAGTACATATTCCTTTAAAAATACGCACATATGTTCTAAAATTAAGTTGAGGTGTTTTTAATGGTTATTGACATCATATTAGATTGGGATAAGCCTTTTCAAGAGTACCAAGACATTTTAAATTGTGGTATTCATCCTAAGTGGCTTTATGCAGCAACAACAAACATGATTCTTGAACCTGCATATACAGGGCAAGGCAAACAATTTTTCTACACTAAAGATATCATTAAAGCCAGTCAATTAATGCCCTTTTTCTAATCATATATAAAAAATAGCGGTGCTGTATTCTATTCTCATAGAAATACAGCACCGCTATTCATCTTACCTGGCACCGTCCTACTCTTGCGGAACGTAAGTCCGACTACCATCGGCGCTAAAGAGCTTAACTTCTGTGTTCGGCATGGGAACAGGTGTGACCTCTTTGCCATTGGCACCAGATAAACATTTGAATGCTTATACATTCAAAACTAGATAGTAAGTAACTTCTCACAAGCAAACCTTGTTATGAATTTGATTAAGTCTTCGATCGATTAGTATTCGTCAGCTCCACGTATCGCTACGCTTCCACCTCGAACCTATTTACCTCATCATCTTTGAGGGATCTTATAACCGAAGTTGGGAAATCTCATCTCGAGGGGGGCTTCATGCTTAGATGCTTTCAGCACTTATCCCGTCCATACATAGCTACCCAGCTATGCCGTTGGCACGACAACTGGTACACCAGAGGTATGTCCATCCCGGTCCTCTCGTACTAAGGACAGCTCCTCTCAAATTTCCTACGCCCACGACGGATAGGGACCGAACTGTCTCACGACGTTCTGAACCCAGCTCGCGTACCGCTTTAATGGGCGAACAGCCCAACCCTTGGGACCGACTACAGCCCCAGGATGCGATGAGCCGACATCGAGGTGCCAAACCTCCCCGTCGATGTGAACTCTTGGGGGAGATAAGCCTGTTATCCCCGGGGTAGCTTTTATCCGTTGAGCGATGGCCCTTCCATGCGGAACCACCGGATCACTAAGTCCGTCTTTCGACCCTGCTCGACTTGTAGGTCTCGCAGTCAAGCTCCCTTATGCCTTTACACTCTATGAATGATTTCCAACCATTCTGAGGGAACCTTTGAGCGCCTCCGTTACACTTTAGGAGGCGACCGCCCCAGTCAAACTGCCCGCCTGACACTGTCTTCCAGCACGATAAGTGCTGCGAGTTAGAAATCCAATACAATTAGGGTAGTATCCCACCAATGCCTCCACGTAAGCTAGCGCTCACGCTTCAATGGCTCCTACCTATCCTGTACAAACTGTACCGAATTTCAATATCAGGCTACAGTAAAGCTCCACGGGGTCTTTCCGTCCTGTCGCGGGTAACCGGCATCTTCACCGGTACTATGATTTCACCGAGTCTCTCGTTGAGACAGTGCCCAAATCGTTACGCCTTTCGTGCGGGTCGGAACTTACCCGACAAGGAATTTCGCTACCTTAGGACCGTTATAGTTACGGCCGCCGTTTACTGGGGCTTCGATTCGTAGCTTCGCTGAAGCTAACCACTCCTCTTAACCTTCCAGCACCGGGCAGGCGTCAGCCCCTATACGTCACCTTACGGTTTAGCAGAGACCTGTGTTTTTGATAAACAGTCGCTTGGGCCTATTCACTGCGGCTCTTCAGAGCGTGAACCCTAAAGAGCACCCCTTCTCCCGAAGTTACGGGGTCATTTTGCCGAGTTCCTTAACGAGAGTTCGCTCGCTCACCTTAGAATTCTCATCTTGACTACCTGTGTCGGTTTGCGGTACGGGCACCAACTTTCTAGCTAGAGGCTTTTCTCGGCAGTGTGAAATCAACGACTCGAGGAAGCAATTTCCTCTCCCCATCACAGCTTGACCTTTTGAGTGCCGGATTTGCCTAACACTCAGTCTCACTGCTTGGACGTGCACTCCAACAGCACGCTTCGCCTATCCTACTGCGTCCCCCCATCGCTTAAAACGATTGTTGGTGGTACAGGAATATCAACCTGTTATCCATCGCCTACGCCTGTCGGCCTCAGCTTAGGACCCGACTAACCCAGAGCGGACGAGCCTTCCTCTGGAAACCTTAGTCAATCGGTGGACGGGATTCTCACCCGTCTTTCGCTACTCACACCGGCATTCTCACTTCTAAGCGCTCCACATGTCCTTGCGATCATGCTTCAACGCCCTTAGAACGCTCTCCTACCATTGTCCAAAGGACAATCCACAGCTTCGGTAATATGTTTAGCCCCGGTACATTTTCGGCGCAGTGTCACTCGACTAGTGAGCTATTACGCACTCTTTAAATGATGGCTGCTTCTAAGCCAACATCCTAGTTGTCTGGGCAACGCCACATCCTTTTCCACTTAACATATATTTTGGGACCTTAGCTGGTGGTCTGGGCTGTTTCCCTTTCGAACATGGACCTTATCACCCACGTTCTGACTCCCAAGTTAAATTATTTGGCATTCGGAGTTTGTCTGAATTCGGTAACCCGAGAGGGGCCCCTCGTCCAAACAGTGCTCTACCTCCAATAATCATCACTTGAGGCTAGCCCTAAAGCTATTTCGGAGAGAACCAGCTATCTCCAAGTTCGATTGGAATTTCTCCGCTACCCTCAGTTCATCCGCTCACTTTTCAACGTAAGTCGGTTCGGTCCTCCATTCAGTGTTACCTGAACTTCAACCTGACCAAGGGTAGATCACCTGGTTTCGGGTCTACGACCAAATACTCATTCGCCCTATTCAGACTCGCTTTCGCTACGGCTCCACATTTCCTGCTTAACCTTGCATCAGATCGTAACTCGCCGGTTCATTCTACAAAAGGCACGCCATCACCCCTTAACGGGCTCTGACTACTTGTAAGCACACGGTTTCAAGTTCTCTTTCACTCCCCTTCCGGGGTACTTTTCACCTTTCCCTCACGGTACTGGTTCACTATCGGTCACTAGAGAGTATTTAGCCTTAGGAGATGGTCCTCCCAGATTCCGACGGAATTTCACGTGCTCCGTCGTACTCAGGATCCACTCAAGAGAGAATCAGTTTTCGACTACAGGATTATTACCTTCTCTGATTAACCTTTCCAGGTTATTCGTCTAACTCATTCTTTTGTAACTCCATAAGAGTGTCCTACAACCCCAACAAGCAAGCTTGTTGGTTTGGGCTCTTCCCGTTTCGCTCGCCGCTACTCAGGGAATCGATTTTTCTTTCTCTTCCTCCGGGTACTAAGATGTTTCAGTTCTCCGGGTCTACCTTCTCACATGCTATGTATTCACATGCGGATAACACGACATAACTCGTGCTGGGTTCCCCCATTCGGAAATCTCTGGATCAAAGCTTACTTACAGCTCCCCAAAGCATATCGTCGTTAGTAACGTCCTTCATCGGCTTCTAGTGCCAAGGCATCCACCGTGCGCCCTTAATAACTTAATCTAGACGTGCTAATAAGCGCTCGCATTCTATCTCATTTCTTTCTTCGCTTGCTCATTTACAAAACGTAATCTTCGCTGCACTCATCAAGAAATTCTCTGACTGACAAACGCTTTCATCACGTCAATGACGCAATCACATTTGTCTTGTCAATGCTTTCACACTTATCATCACCAGTTATTAATTATGTGAGTCGTCTGTTGACGACTAGCGATAATTGTTTGTTTCAAGCTTTTCGCTTGTTACTCGGTTTTGCTTGGTAAAATCTATTACTTACTTATCTAGTTTTCAATGTACAATGTTGAATCCTCAATGAATGAGCATTCAAAACTGAATACAATATGTCACGTTAATCCGTCTATCACCTATGGTGATATTCCGTATATTATCCTTAGAAAGGAGGTGATCCAGCCGCACCTTCCGATACGGCTACCTTGTTACGACTTCACCCCAATCATTTGTCCCACCTTCGACGGCTAGCTCCAAATGGTTACTCCACCGGCTTCGGGTGTTACAAACTCTCGTGGTGTGACGGGCGGTGTGTACAAGACCCGGGAACGTATTCACCGTAGCATGCTGATCTACGATTACTAGCGATTCCAGCTTCATGTAGTCGAGTTGCAGACTACAATCCGAACTGAGAACAACTTTATGGGATTGGCTTGACCTCACGGTTTCGCTGCCCTTTGTATTGTCCATTGTAGCACGTGTGTAGCCCAAATCATAAGGGGCATGATGATTTGACGTCATCCCCACCTTCCTCCGGTTTGTCACCGGCAGTCAGCCTAGAGTGCCCAACTTAATGATGGCAACTAAGCTTAAGGGTTGCGCTCGTTGCGGGACTTAACCCAACATCTCACGACACGAGCTGACGACAACCATGCACCACCTGTCACTTTGTCCTCCGAAGAGGAAAACTCTATCTCTAGAGCGGTCAAAGGATGTCAAGATTTGGTAAGGTTCTTCGCGTTGCTTCGAATTAAACCACATGCTCCACCGCTTGTGCGGGTCCCCGTCAATTCCTTTGAGTTTCAGTCTTGCGACCGTACTCCCCAGGCGGAGTGCTTAATGCGTTAGCTGCAGCACTAAGGGGCGGAAACCCCCTAACACTTAGCACTCATCGTTTACGGCGTGGACTACCAGGGTATCTAATCCTGTTTGATCCCCACGCTTTCGCACATCAGCGTCAGTTGCAGACCAGAAAGCCGCCTTCGCCACTGGTGTTCCTCCATATCTCTGCGCATTTCACCGCTACACATGGAATTCCACTTTCCTCTTCTGCACTCAAGTTTTCCAGTTTCCAATGACCCTCCACGGTTGAGCCGTGGGCTTTCACATCAGACTTAAAAAACCGCCTACGCGCGCTTTACGCCCAATAATTCCGGATAACGCTTGCCACCTACGTATTACCGCGGCTGCTGGCACGTAGTTAGCCGTGGCTTTCTGGTTAGGTACCGTCAAGATGTGCACAGTTACTTACACATTTGTTCTTCCCTAACAACAGAGCTTTACGATCCGAAGACCTTCATCACTCACGCGGCGTTGCTCCGTCAGACTTTCGTCCATTGCGGAAGATTCCCTACTGCTGCCTCCCGTAGGAGTCTGGACCGTGTCTCAGTTCCAGTGTGGCCGATCACCCTCTCAGGTCGGCTACGCATCGTCGCCTTGGTGAGCCGTTACCTCACCAACTAGCTAATGCGGCGCGGGTCCATCTATAAGTGACAGCAAAACCGTCTTTCACTGTTGAACCATGCGGTTCAACATATTATCCGGCATTAGCCCCGGTTTCCCGGAGTTATTCCAGTCTTATAGGTAGGTTACCCACGTGTTACTCACCCGTCCGCCGCTAACGTCAAAGGAGCAAGCTCCTCTTCAGTTCGCTCGACTTGCATGTATTAGGCACGCCGCCAGCGTTCATCCTGAGCCAGGATCAAACTCTCCATATTAGAGTAAGCTTGATATAGCTCTTTGATTGTTTAAGTCAATCACTCTATCAGTACGTTAGTACTATGTTTTATCGGAATTAACGTTGACATATTGTCATTCAGTTTTCAATGTTCATGTCATTTCTTTTTTTGACTCGACAAGAATTAATTATACATAAGTTGTTTTCGAAAGTCAACAACTTTTTTTGATTAATTTTTCTTGTTTTGTTTTGCAACCATTTGTGTCGCTCAACAAGATATAACTATACAGGGGTTTGATGATTTTAACAACACCAAAATTTACACTCTTTACAATCCTTTAACACTTTAGCACTTAATTTACATCATTTATTTGACTATCAAACAATAAAACAGGTTGGGACATAAATATCTCGAAGTTTTCTTATAATGAGATGATTCATTCAATGATGCGAAAGTATCTTTTTTAAAGTATTTTAATGTAAAATGACATGTATATAATGCAGTATTGTTGGCGAGACGCCTGAGGGAATAGGATGAGCGTCGAGACCGCGGCTCGACCCATCCCCTAGGAAATGCGAGCCAAACAATACGAATGATTGATAAAGGAAAAGCGTAGAGGTGTGATTCAATCATCTCTACGCTATATTTTGGGATATGTCCCAAATTCTTTGGACGCACATTTGATTCATCTTTCATTTATTCAGTACCTGCTCATGTTGATTGAATACACTACTTATTATTTCAGCGTGTACATATAAAAATCAATCGACTAAGAAGGATATAACTCCAAGATTCATAACAGTAAAATGCATAACGCTTTATCAGATGCCATCTACATTTCTGTACGACCTGTAATCGCTTTAGAAAGCGTCACCTCATCAGCATATTCCAAATCTCCGCCTACCGATAGCCCTTGAGCTAAACGTGTAACACGAATTCCTAAAGGTTTAACCAATCTAGAAATATACATAGCTGTTGATTCGCCTTCTAAGTTAGGGTTCATTGCGAGTATCAATTCTTTGATGTTTTCATCTTTTAAACGATCGACCAAACTTGGAATATTAATATCTTCAGGCCCTATCCCATCCATTGGAGAAATCGTACCATGTAGAACATGATAAAGCCCCTTATATTCTTTCATTTTTTCCATGGCAATCACATCTTTATCACTTTCAACCACACAAATAATAGAGCGATCTCTCTGTTTATCCTCACAAATATAGCAAGGATCCTGTTCAGTGATATGGCCACAAATACTGCAGTACGTTAACTCTCTTTTAACATCTACGAGTGCTTTTGCAAACTGTACGACATCGTCTTCTTTCATATCTAATACATGAAAAGCCAGACGTTGAGCCGTCTTTGGACCAATGCCTGGCAATTTCATGAAACTATCGATAAGTTTAGATATTGGTCCGGGATAATGCATATTACATCATTCCTGGAATGTTAAGACCTTTAGTATGCTTACCTAAACGTTCTGCTGTCAGTTCATCTGCTTTGTTCATCGCTTCGTTTGTCGCTGCTAATACTAAATCTTGTAACATTTCTACATCTTCTGGATCTACTACTTCCTCATTGATGACAACATCAACAACTTCTTTATGGCCTGTTACAACAACTTTGACCATACCGCCACCAGCAGTACCTTCTACTTTTTCTTCTTTGAGCTTTTCTTGTTCATCAGCCATTTTCTTTTGCATTTTTTGCATTTGTTTCATCATTTGTTGCATATTACCGCCACCGCGCATAATACATTCCTCCTTAATGTTCCATTATATCTATTTATAATGTGTAGAAGTAGACATTTTCAGATGAGATTCTCAACTTGAAAGACAAACGGTCATATCATGTCCTATAACCAACCTTTGTGATCATCCGCTTCTGTCTACTCACTTAAATTCGTTTTCAATTATACATACCTTTGTCACTATTGTCATGTTTCATCATCTACTAGATGCACCAATGATTCACCAAACATCTCTCTTGCCTTTTGGACGACATCTCCCTCTTCAGATGCGGAGGTTGATGATTGTGATGCCGCTTGTGAACGCCCTTGTTTACGTTGGTCTATATAATCTTTACGTACTTGCATCCATTTATCAGCAGGCACCCCTACAACTTCAATTGATTTATTAATGATATCTTTAATGACATTTTCGACACTATGCCGCTTTGTTTCATCTTTTTTTAAGATTTCACAGTGTATCTCATCCTCAAACTGAATTAAGACTTTATCTTCACTTGCTGCAACAGGTTGAGAATTTTGCAATAAGCTTACAAGCGCTTTTTGGTCACGATCTTTGGCATATTGTATAACATCTGCCCAGCGTTCTCTAATAAGCGCAATATCCTCTTTATTCGCTTTGTCTAAAACTTTTGCAATATGTTCCAAAGAAAATGTGGAGCGTCCACCTCGGCGTTTCGTCGGTTTAGCTTTTGTAGGGGATTGTGTTGGTAAACCTTGTGATTTTATCGTTTTAAGTTCTGACTCCAATGCTTCCATACGTCTTAGTAAAGCTTCATCCCCTTCAGATGATGCATGATTGACAACAACTTCACCCGTTGATTGCGCTTCTTTAACCATTTCAGAAATTTTGACGATTAACACTTCAAAATGAACGTTTTGATTCACACTAAAACGTATTGACACTAATGTATCATTGATAACATCTATCATTTTATAAAGCGTGTCAAAATCAAATTGGTTAAGTGCGTCAAACTCGAATGGTTGCTGTGTGGTTTTCGCCATAATAGTGTTTCTAACAAAATAAATCATGTCGTTTATAAGGCGATTAACTTCTTTACCTTGACTAATAAAATGATGGTAGTGTTCAAAAGCACTATGGACATTATTTTCCACAACATATTTAAACAGCGTATTAATGTCTGATTCATCTAAGCTCCCCGTAACATCCAGTGCATCTTTTAAAGTGAGGCGATCATCCCCAAATGCGATAGCTTGATCCATAATACTTAATGCATCACGCATCCCACCTTCAGATACCTTAGCAATAAAATTAAGCGCATCTTCATCATAAGCAATATTTTGAGTTGTTGCGACGTGTGCGAGACGATCAACAATTTGATTCATATTAATTGCCTTAAAATCAAAGCGCTGTGCACGTGAAATAATAGTCGGCGGTATCTTATGAGGCTCAGTTGTCGCTAATATAAAAATGGCATGTGAGGGTGGTTCTTCTAACGTCTTCAAAAGTGCATTAAACGCACCCGTCGTTAACATATGAACCTCATCAATAATATATACTTTATAACGTGATTCACTCGGTGCGTATTTGACCTTATCTCGAATATTACGAATTTCATCTACACCATTATTACTTGCTGCATCAATTTCAATAACATCAGAATTAGTTCCTTGTGTAATGCCTTTGCATATAGGGCATTCATTACAAGGCTCGCCATCATCACGAACTTCACAGTTAATTGCCTTAGCAAAAATTTTCGCAATACTTGTTTTACCTGTACCTCTAGGACCACTAAAGATGTAGGCATGTGATTGTTTATTTTTGGCAATGGCATTTCGAAGCGTTCTTGTAACATGTTCCTGTCCGACAACATCGTCAAAACTTTGAGGTCGAAACATACGGTATAATGCTTGATAATTCACACTTGCACCTCCGAATTTGCAATGATTTTATTATACCATGCCTATGATATTTTGTATGACTGAAAACATAATCTAAAAGATAGCTGACTCCATTAGTTGTCCATGAGGTGGATCTTCCAGCGTATCCCACAAAAATTTAACTTTAAAATCATCCTCTTTCATATTAAGAGGTGGCTTAATATTGAAATTTAAAATGGGTTCATAGCCAAGTTTTTGAAAGTAGCCATAATGGTCTAATACAACGATAGCCGTGTATTCTTCATTTAACGCTCTTTCTTCTAGAGCTTGAACGAGTGCTTTTCCAATCCCTTTTGACTGATATGGTGTCGCTACTGCTAATGACAGAAGTGCAAGAACTTGATACGACAACTCAGCACCCTTTATTGTAATCTCAGAACACATGGCATGACCAATCACTTGACCTTCACTTGTTTTAGCAATGACCTCTAGCTCATATCTATAATCGTTCGCATACCTGAGCCGTTTGATGCGCTCTAATATTTTAGATACGGGAATAGACGTTTGTTCAAATGCCTGTTCAACCATTTCCAGCGATGCTTCGTATTCATTTTCAGTTAATGTACTTAAAAATATCGACATTTGCATCCCCCCCTTTGTTGTAACTGATATGTTTATTGTATCAAAAATACTAAACGATTCATTCGATTTCGATATATCCCTTAAATTTATTAAATGTATTCCTCTTGTGCCTTTGTCATAATCACATTATATTATGATTGATAAACCCAACAAAAAAAGCTAGAACAATGACGTTCCAGCTCATCCACATTTATATTGATTATATATCTTTATATGTTTTGAAAATAAAAAACCATGCACCTTTGTGTTGAATGTGTATCATAAACGTTACCAGAATCGACAGCTAAATCTCGGCTACCCCACGGCACATATGAGAATCCACTTAATGCTGCTTCCGTCAGGACCTGACATGGTTCATGGGTTCATATTGCATGGGACCGAAATCTTCAAACACCTCGTGTTCTGGGCAGACTTCACAAAAACACATCCGCGACAAAGGAATTCAGCCTCGCATAAAGCGGATTTCGAGTACAGGGAACCGCTACCTCCCCGCTTAGCACGGTAGAATTAATAATACTATATTTTTGATAGAGAATGCAAGTCTTAGTTGCACATATTAAGCATAAAGTATACCTTAAATGCATTGACTGGCGTTCGAAAACCATATTACGATAAAAAATCAGTAACTTTGTCGACAGTCTAAACGAAACAACCACATTTGTAAGAACCTTGATCTAATCAAAATCGTTTCTATGTTTGTTTAATCTGAAATACTAATCTCTTTCACCACAGCACCTTCTAGCGCCTTGAAAAATCAGTAAATTTAAACTCCGTTGCAATATGTTTAGATATATTATATTGAAAGCGGCTCGTATCTTTCAAATGGACAATGCCTCGAATTGTCGCGGTATATTCTGGTATAACCTCTCCAAAAGCCAAGTGTTCTAATGCGCCAAATGGTTCGAAAGTAATAGACTTACTCGAAAATCCTATTTCATATCCTTGTTGCTCAATATATTCATACAAAGAATCTTGAACAATCTCTTGCGTTAAGCTTGGAAGCATCTCAGCTAAACAATAATCTTCATCAATAATTTTAGTTATTCCATCTAATTGACGATAGCGAATAAAGTGCCATAATTTTGTATCAGCTGTTAGATCTAATGCTTCTTTTACTCTTGGGACTGCGCTTGCTTTTATTTGTTCAAAAACTGGCACAATCGTTTCGTACTGCATACCTAATTGTTTTTGCACTTCTTTAAAACTCACGAGCTCAGCAAAAGGGAACTCTGTCATACCTTGATAGATTACGACAGACCCCTTTCCTCGAATTTTTTGAATTAAACCTTCTGACACAAGCATATTCAAGCTTTTTCGCACTGTTTCACGTGACACGTTGTATGTTTTAACTAACTGATGTTCCGATGGTAACTGTGAGCCAATTGGATATTCGCCATTGAGAATGAGCTGCCGTACTTGTTCATAAATGTACTTAAACTTAATTTGTTCCACTATATCTTCCGCCTCTAATTTTCTATTGACATCACTATAGTAGCATAAGGTTCAAGATAATCATCTAATAATTGTCCACTTTGGATGATAACAGCTCCTTTTCGTTCAATATCAGAAGGGAGCTGTGCTTTCTGATTTGTCATATTAGCGATAACCAACCAGCGTTCCCCTTTATACTGACGCTCATAAACAAATAGCTGTGCATGTTCCATATAGCGCGGCACAATATTGCCATATGTGATAATTTCTTTTTGATGTCTTAACGCAATCAATGTCTTATACGTATAAAAAATGGAATCCGGATTATTAATTGCTGAAGCCACATTAATATGACGGTAGTTTTTAGCTACATCTATCCAAGGTGTTCCTGTCGTAAAACCGGCATGTTCATTCGCATTCCATTGCATCGGCGTTCTTGAGTTATCACGGGACTTCTGACTTAATATTTCTAAAGCCGCTTCATCGTCCAATCCTGAGTCTATCAGCATCTGATATGCGTTCAATGACTCCACATCTCGATATTGATCAATCGATGTAAAATGGGGATCCGTCATCCCAATTTCTTCACCTTGATAAATATAAGGCGTTCCTTGTAATAAATGCAAAACAATAGCTAGCGTTTTAGCGCTACGTTCACGTAAAACTTCATCTTTATCTGTGCCAAAGCGTGATACAACACGCGGTTGATCGTGATTACACCAAAAGATGGCATTCCAACCGCCACCTTCATAAATACCCATTTGCCATTTCATTAGGATATCTTTAAGTTGCAACAAATCAAACTTTTGATTCGTCCATTTTTCACCATTTTGATAATCCACTTTTAAATGATGAAAATTAAACACACTTCTCAACTCTTGGCGTTCTGGGTGTGTGTACTGAATACAATGATCAATGGTTGTTGAAGACATTTCACCGACTGTCATCATATCTCGATTGCCAAAGGTATGTTGATTCATTTCATGTAAAAACTCATGAACGTACGGACCATCTGTATAAAACTCTTTGCCAATCTTTTCAGAATCCCTAAATTCACCTTTAGAAATAAGATTAATCACATCAAATCGAAAACCATCCACACCAAAATCAATCCAATAATTCACAATATCATACAAAGCATGGCGTACAGATTCATTCTCCCAATTCAAATCTGCTTGCGTAATATCAAACAAATGCAAATAATACTCACCCGTTACCTCATCATATGCCCATGCATTACCGCCAAACTTAGATTCCCAATTCGTGGGTGGCCCGTCTGAAGAAGATTTGAAAAAATAATAATCGCGATATGGATTGTCTTTGGACTTACGTGCTTCTTGAAACCAGTGATGTTCAGTTGATGTATGGTTGATTACAATATCCAGCATAATTTTAAGATTTCTCTTGTGTGCTTCATCGATTAAGTCACGTAAGTCTTCATCACTGCCAAATTGCGTGTTTACTTTATAGTAATCGCGTATATCATAACCATTATCATTCATAGGAGAATCATATATTGGCGTTAACCATAAATAATCGACACCTAAAAATTGAAGGTAATCCAATTTTTCAATAATGCCTCTTAAATCTCCTTGACCATCTCCTGTAGTATCATTAAAGGACTTTGGATAAATTTGATAGACGACAGACTGACGCCAGTCCTTTTGTCTCATACTATAAAACCACCTTAACTTTTATTTTTCTCCAACGATTGATTTTGCCTTTTCTTTACTAAATTTCGAAAAAATAATTGTCAAAACAAACGGCAAAATTGCCGAAATCAACGTTCCTAAAGCATAGACACCCCAGAACTGTTGTTCAATAGATAAAATAGCAGGCAATCCACCTACACCTACTTTACCGATAACGCCTGATCCCCCAATTAAAGCCCCTACACACATTGACGTGACAATCGCAGCTATGAATGGATATTTTAGTGGTAAATTCACGCCAAACATCGCAGGTTCCGTCACTCCTAAAAAGCCTGAAACACCTGAAGTAATAGCCAAACCTTGTTCCTTTTCAAGTCGACGCTTTTTATAAATATACCATGCACCAAAAGCCGCTGACCCTTGTGCAATATTAGACATCGCCAAAATAGGCCATAAATATGTTCCACCAATATCACTGCCCATCAGTTGGAAATCGACTGCTAAGAACATATGATGCAACCCTGTAATCACAAGTGGTGCATAAATCAGACCATAAATCGCACCACCAAACCAACCGGCATTTTGGAATAAAAATGTCACTGCATCAGTAATACCTTTACCAATCACTAAAGCAACTGGACCAATAATCAAGAATGCTAAAAATCCAGTTATGAGTAATGCAACTGGACCCACTACTAACAATTTAATAGAATCATGCACTACTTTGTTTAAACCTTTTTCAATTTTCGCCAATACGTAGGCTGCTAAAAGAACGGGTAATACTTGTCCTTGATAATTCAATTGCTCAATTTTCAAGCCAAAAATGTTCCATGTTGGAATCTGATCTACTTTGCCAATATCATACTGTGACAGTAATTGAGGATGCATCAAAACGAGCCCCAAAACTAAACCAAGTACAGGATTCCCTCCAAACACTCGCATCGCACTCCATCCTACAAGTGCTGGTAAGAAAATAAATGCTGTTGTCGCAATCACATTAATAATATTCGCAAAATCGGCAATTTGCGGCACACGTTCAATAATTGACGGCGACTTATTGATTAAAGGCATTGTCAAAACATTATTAATCCCAAGTAATAAACCTGCTGTCACAATCGCAGGCAAAATCGGAATGAAAATATCACCTAACAACTTAATAAGCCGCTGTAAAGGGTTCCCTTTTTTCGCTGCTTGTGCTTTAGCTTCATCTTTAGATACTTCATCTGTGCCTGTCTCATTTATTAAAACTTTATACACTTCATCCACAGTGCCCGGACCAATCACAATTTGGTACTGATGATCTGCTTTAAACTGTCCTTTCACCAGTGGATTTTGGTCTAACTTCTCCTTATCCACCTTACTATCATCATTTAATACTAATCGTAAGCGCGTCACACAATGCGTCGCTGATTGAAGATTGTCTTCACCACCAATTGCTTTGACAATATCACGCACATCCGAAACTTTAACTGCCATACCCCTATCACTCCCTTAAACCTATACTTGTACACACAAATTATAAGTTGTATGTACAAGTTTTGCAAAGGTTTTCATTTAGTGCTTTATCAATTGATTAAAAAAGCACGCATATCTCTTCTTTGCCAAAGAAATATGCGTACTTTAACAACCTTATTTACGGCGTATAGTGTTTTTCTTTTGAAATGACTCTGACATTCATCAAGTAACATATGAACGGCACAATAAGAAGCGCAGAACACGCAATAAAAGTAACAGTATAACCCACCTTTAAAATAACGTATCCAAAGATAACCCCCGAAAGAATCTCTCCAAATGCTCCTGAAGCACCATTTAAAGAAAATATAGTTGCCATACTAGAAGATTTTTGAGACATTTCTTGATTCAAAGCATTATTGATTAAAACATTCATTAAATCGTCCATAACAGTTACAAATGAAATACTTATAAAGGTCACTAACTTTTTACCAAGCGCTATTAATACAATCAATATAATTGTCAACATCACGATTAATAGATTAAATGCTTCAGGCAACTGATTGATTTTAGCATTGAATTGGGAAAAAGTATGCAACATCACCAACAATACGATACCACCAGTCATCGCAACAAACCCAAACTTCGATTCATCAATACCAATATATTGAAAGTAAGGTTGCCAATATCTGTCAATCGTATCGATAACAAAAGCAAAAAAGAAACTAGCTATGATGATGTTGAATGCTCTTTTGTTATTGAATAAGACAGCAGTGGCATTTTTAATGATTAAAAGAACTGAAAATGGAGTACTTTCACTTTCAGCTTTAGGATTTGATCTGATCTTTATAAATCTAATGATAAATATTATTAAAATCATAGAAATCAATCCCGCCAAAACAAACGGAATCACTTTATTGATGTGATATAAATATCCCGAAATAGGAGCTATTATGATAATGCATAATATGTAAAGTTTACTATTATTCAAAAGTACCTTAGAAAATTGTTCCTCGTTCACAACAGAGCTAATCCATGCCTCAAACGTTCCTGAAAACAACGTTTCTGATAATGTCCATGTCAGCAACAAAGCCATCAATATTAACCAGTTCGAGGAAAAAGGAAATAACAGCCAAGTCATCGAAAGACATATGGCCGAAATCGATAAATTGACTTTCACTCCAAATTTATCAGCAATTGCCCCTGAAGGAACTTCAAATACAAATTTTGCAATCTCAAAAATTGTTCCAATTAACCCCAACAAAAAAAGATTATAGCCTGAATGATATAAAAATAAAATCCACAAAGGCGCGTATAAACCCACTACGCCTCCTCTCAAAAGCGAAATCACATAAAACGGCTTCACCTAAAATCATCCCCCCTTTACCTTCACAATTTAATATTTTTC
The DNA here is from genome assembly GCF_003012915.1 of Staphylococcus felis. Lineage (NCBI taxonomy): Bacteria > Bacillati > Bacillota > Bacilli > Caryophanales > Staphylococcaceae > Staphylococcus > Staphylococcus felis. Next base: position 485,710 of record NZ_CP027770.1, read on the forward strand.
TAATTAGATGCATTAATCATTTTTAGAAAAATATCACAAGTGAGGCTATTCTGTTATTTTCAAGTATAGCACCTTTAAAAGTAGTAAAAAATCCCTATTACGCAAATAAAAAAGCCAAATGTTTAAAACGTGTTAAACATTTGGCTTTTATATCTATTAGTCTTGGATTTTACTTATAATGGCGGAGGAAGAGGGATTCGAACCCCCGCGAGCCGTTAAGCCCCTGTCGGTTTTCAAGACCGATCCCTTCAGCCAGACTTGGGTATTCCTCCGTGTTACGAGCACAATAATTATAATATTATAGCTCGCTAACAATGTCAACAATTAATTTACAAAAATTAAACAAAGCTTTTTACATTTAAATATTCATGCACACTTTTCGCGACTTCTCGACCTTCTCGGATAGCCCAAACGACTAAACTTTGTCCTCTTCGTGCATCTCCTGCTGCAAAATATTTGTGTTGATTTGTATGATAATCTTCTGTACTCGCTGCAATTTTTTGATGCTTTAATTGAATACCCAATTTCTGAGTGAGATGTGGTTCGACCCCTTCAAATCCAATAGCCAACAATACTAAGTCAGCTGGGATAAAAATTTCTCTATCCCCGCTCAGCATATCCAATTCATTACGATCGCTTTGAACACGTTGTACGTAAACACCTCTTACATTATGATCACTATCATAATCAAATCGCATCGTTTGAATGCCATATGCACGTGGTTCTTGGCCAAACTTCGCTTCATATTCTTGATGTGCGTAATCTTTTTTCAAAATCGGCTCAGCATGTGGCCAACTCGTATTCATTTCAAATTGTTCTGGCTTTTTCGCTCTTCTATTAAATTGCACCACAGAAGCACATCCATCTCTGAGGGCTGTTGCAACACAATCCGCACCTGTATCACCATCACCGATTACGATAACACGCTTACCTTGAGCCGAAATAGTTTGATGTGATTTTTCTTTCAGTAAGCGTTGCGTTTGCTCTGCGAGGTAATCCATCGCAAAGTGTATCCCCTCGCTCATGCGCCCTTCCAGTTGTAAATCACGTGGCTTTTCAGCACCTATACATAAAACAATCGCATCATATTCAGATTCCAATGTCTGTTGATCCATATCGACACCTACATTTATATTACATTGAAAGGTAATGCCCGCTTCTTCCATTAATCGAACACGTCGAAATACGATGGATTTATCCAACTTCATATTTGGAATACCATACGTCAATAGGCCCCCCGGCTTGTCATTTTTTTCATAGACTGTCACTTGATAGCCAAACGTATTCAACTCTTCTGCTGCAGCTAATCCCGCAGGACCACTTCCAATAATCGCGACTTTTTGTGCTAACCGTTTGGACGGCTTTTTGACTTTGACCCACTCTTTTTCGAACGCTTCATCGATAATAGTACGCTCTATACCTTTAATCGCGACTGATTCTCGATTAATCTTCATCACACAAGATGATTCACAAGGTGCTGGACAAACATAACCTGTAAAATCTGGAAAATTATTTGTTTCTGCTAAACGTTGATAAGCATATTCAAAATCTCCTCGATAGACTAAATCATTCCACTCAGGAATATAATTTCCTAATGGACAACCTATCGTTTCACGCCCTACTTCTTCACCTGTTTGACAAAAAGGTGTACCACAATCCATACATCGTGCACCTTGTTGTTTGGCATCTTCATTCGTAAAACGTGACTGATACGGGTTAAAGTTTTCAATTCGTTCCATTAACGGTGTTTCATCTAGCTTACGTTTTGAATATCTCATAAAGCCTTTAAATTCACCCATGACGATTCCCCCTTTTCCTTAATTCAAGCGATTAAAGTGACACAAGAAGCTATAATCCATTTGACTCTCGCTAATGTGTCACTATAATCTTTTTTCAAATTATGCTTGTTGAACTTGTGTATGATCATTGAATGCGGCTAAAACTGCTTTTTCTCGTGCTCCAAATTGTTTTTGATAGTCGTCAATTCTTTGTGTCATAACTTTATAATCTTTTGGAATGATTTTAATACATCGATTAATCTCCGTTTCAAAGTGATCAAGAATCTTTTGTCCTTTGATACTATTCGTATAGCTAACATGGTTTTCAATCATGAATCGCAACTGACTTTGCTCTTTCGGATCTTTAACTGTATCAAAATCCAACGTATCTAATTGGCATTGTTCTATAAATGTTTCTACTTGCGATGGAAAAAGGTAACACACACCACCACTCATCCCTTGTCCGAAGTTTTTACCTACATCACCTAAAATGACTACGCGCCCGCCAGTCATGTATTCTAAGCCGTGATCGCCTACCCCTTCTACAACAACGTTAGCACCACTGTTCCGAATACAAAAACGTTCACCTGCACGTCCGTTAATATAAGCTTCACCCTTTGTCGCGCCGTAAAAGCAAACATTACCTACAATAATGTTGTCTTCTCTCGATGGATTCGGTGCATTAATGACTAGTTTACCACCTGATAACCCCTTACCAACGTAGTCATTTGCATCTCCAGTATGTTTAATTGTTAATCCTTTCGGTATAAAAGCACCTATACTTTGTCCGCCATGTCCTTCTGTCTCTATAGTAATCGTATCGTCTGCTAACCCTTCTAAGCCATGAACTTTTGTAATTTCACTACCAGTCAGTACACCTACATTACGTTGTACGTTACCGACTTTATAACGCCCTACGAATGTTTCCCCTTTTTCAATAGCTGTTTGCGCTTCGGATACGATAGCTGTCGCATCAAGGTTACTTAATACACCATGTTGCTGTGAAATTGTTTTGATACGCTCGCCTTCGTAACGATGTAACAACTTATCGAGTTGCATATCCCGTGCTTTTGGATGGTTTGAGACACGCATAGCACGCTTTAATAAATCTGTACGTCCAACGAGTTCATCAACTGACGCTACACCAAGCTGTGCCATGATTTCTCGAAGCTCTTGTGCAACAAAATGCATGTAATTCACAACATGTTGCGCTTTACCTGTAAACAATTGCCTGAGTTCACCGTTTTGCGTTGCGATACCAACAGGACACGTATCTTTATGACAGACACGCATCATGATACATCCGAGTACAACCAAAGGCGCAGTTGCAAAAGCAAATTCTTCCGCACCTAACATACAGGCAAAAGCAACGTCACGTCCTGTAAGCAGTTTTCCATCCGTTTCTAATCTGACTCTCGACCTTAGTCCATTAAGCATTAATGTTTGATGTGTTTCAGCCAGGCCTAACTCCCACGGCAAACCTGCATGTTGGATGCTCGTTTTAGGTGAAGCCCCTGTACCGCCGTCATAGCCACTTATCACAATTTTATCGGCGTACGCTTTGGCAACACCTGCAGCAATAGTACCGACACCTGATTTTGAAACGAGTTTCACTGTGATATCAGCCTGATGATTCGCATTTTTTAAGTCATGGATTAATTGCGCTAAGTCTTCGATAGAGTAGATATCGTGATGTGGTGGTGGCGAGATTAATCCGATTCCTGGAGTAGAGCCACGCACTTCAGCAACCCATGGATAGACTTTACCTCCAGGCAATTGTCCACCTTCTCCAGGTTTCGCACCTTGAGCAACTTTAATTTGAATTTCAGAAGCATGATTTAAGTAATAGCTCGTTACACCAAAACGTCCTGAGGCTACTTGTTTAATCGCGCTATGATAGTCACGTCCATCACTTTGAACGTGATAACGACTTAAAGACTCTCCGCCTTCCCCACTGTTGCTTTTTCCACCGATTTGATTCATTGCTTCGGCTAACGTTTGATGCGCTTCTTGAGAGATTGATCCATAACTCATCGCACCTGTTTTAAAACGTTTCACAATACGATCAACCGTTTCTACATGTTTAATATCAATAGGTTGAACCTTTTTAAACTCAAACAAATCTCGGATATGACTCGTTGTATGCTCATTCGCTACACTTGAGAAAGCTTTGAATTTATCATAATCATTTTCTCGACAAGCCTGCTGCAATAAACGAATCGTAGTTGGATTGAATGTATGATACTGGCCTTGTTGGCGCCATTGGAACGTACTTCCTGCGCTAAGTACATCACCCTTATTCGACTGACGCGCCTTATTTTCAGCATCTAACGTTTCAAGAGAAATTCCCGACAATTTTGACGTTGTCCCTGTAAAGTAACGTGCTATAACATCCTCTCCTATCCCGACCGCTTCAAATATTTGTGCGCCATGATAACTTTGAACTGTCGAGATGCCCATTTTGGCCATGACTTTAATGAGCCCTTCAGCTAACGTCTGATTATACGTTGTCACATTGTCATGAATCGTGCCGTCCAGTCGACCTTGCTCTGTTAAATCGGCAATCGTCCGTTGTGCAAGATACGGTAAAACAGCATTTGCACCATATCCAATCAAGCACGCAATATGGTGGACTTCACGCGCTTCACCTGAAGAGGCTACAATACTCGTTTGCATTCTTAAATTTTCACGAATCAATAGTTGATGAATATGACTCACAGCAAGTAAGATCGGCATCGCATATTGTTTTGATGCTAAAACAGATTGATCTTCAAGAACGATAACCTCTGCACCTTCTTGGACTGCCTGAATGACCTTACGACCTAAAGCTGTTAATGCCGACTCTAAGCCATCGCTATAACCCGTTGAGAAATAAGCACACTTTAAAGCTTCAGCTTCGATAACATCTAATTGATTTTGCGTTAATATCGGGTGCTTAAGTTGCACACGATTTAGCGCTTCTTCATCCGGGCTAAGCAAGTTACCTTCACCACCCAAATACGTTAATTCACTTGTCACTATTTTCTCACGGTATGCATCAATAGGTGGATTCGTCACCTCTGCAAAGAGCTGTTTAAAGTAATTAAATAAGGATTCAGGCTGTTCACTTAAAACTGCAAGAGGCATATCATAGCCCATTGCACCGATAGGATCTTTTTGTGCAGTCACTAATTCTGTAAGATATTTATCAATTTCTTCTCGTGTATAGCCAAATCTTTGTTGATCATTCAATAACGCGACTCGGTCGAATGATTCAGCTTGGTAAAGGACTTTCTCTAAATCAAGCGCCTCATCTTTTGATTGAAGCCACGCTTGATAAGGGTTTTTCTTAGCAATAGACAATTTCAATTCGTCATTATCAACGACTTTGTTTTGTGTAAAATCAACGAGCAATAACTTGCCCGGGTTAAGTTGTCCTTTATATACAACATCTGATTCCGAAACATCAACCACACCAACTTCTGATGAAAAGATAATTTCATTTTGCTTTGTAATCGTATATCGGCCAGGTCTCAGTCCATTCCGATCAGTTAGCGCACCTAGCTTGTCACCATCACAAAAAGAAATCATTGTAGGTCCATCCCAAGGCTCCATTAAATAACTATAAAATTCGTAAAAGGCACGAACATCTGGATGATTGCTATGGTTATACAGCCATGGTTCAGGTATCAGTAACATCGCTGCTTGTTCAGGTGGCATGGCTAAGCTTAAAAACTCAAGCGCGTTATCAACAATAGCCGAATCACTACCAGATTGATTGACGATGTCGTGCACTTTATATGCATCGTCTCCAAAGAGTGTTTCTACCAACTTCTTTTGTCGTGCTCTCATCCAATTCACATTACCTTGAATTGTGTTAATTTCACCGTTGTGCATGAGTAAACGGTTCGGGTGAGCACGTTCCCAACTTGGAAATGTATTCGTACTAAACCTAGAATGAACAGAGCCAAACTTTGACACATAATCCTCTTGTTGAAGGTCAATGTAAAGACTTTGAATTTGATCAGATCTCAACCACCCTTTATATACAATTGTTCGTCTCGACAAACTCGCAAAGTATAGCGTAAGTCCTTGTTCACTACTATATTTTTCAATCTGTTTTCGTGCGAGGTATAATGCCTGATCAAAATGTGAGGCTGTCGCATTAGTCACAAAGACTTGCTGAATAACTGGCATCGTCTTTGCAACATGCGGTGCAAGACACCCTACATCAACAGGCACCGACCGATACCCTTCGACATGCAATCCTTCATTTGAAAAACGTGTTGCAATTTCTTCTTCGTGGACTGTGCCAGAAATGGTTTCGCTTGAAAATATCATCCCAACCGCATATTCACCTTCATTGGGTAAGTTGAAAGATGTCACTCGCTCAAAATAAGCATATGGAATTTCCGTCATGATACCTGCACCATCACCTGTAATGCCGTCAGCGCCTATTCCACCACGATGATCTAAACGACGGAGCATCTCTAAAGACTTCTCAACTATTTGATGCGACCTTTTATTATTCATATTGGCATAAAACCCAATCCCACACGCATCATGTTCTTCGCGCTCATCATATAATCCATAGGTATGCTTAAATAAGTTTTTTGACATTTCTGACACCTCTTTTCTGTAATGTTTTTACTATATAGAATATAATTAATCTCATCAATATATGTATGAGATTAAATCATTCTCTTTTTGAGATACTTTAATATAAAGGAGATTAAAAAATGGAGATTAAACAGTTAAAATACTTTGTAGAAGTAGCCAAACGCGAACATATATCTGAAGCTGCCCTCGAATTGAATATTGCGCAATCTGCAGTGAGTAAGCATATACGTCAATTAGAAAAAGAGTTAAATACCACTTTGTTTTATAGACGTGGCCGTAATGTCTTTTTAACATCAGAAGGTAAACGTTTATTAAATGATGCCGAACGTATTTTAGAGCAAGTGCATTTTACAGTGTCTCAGTTTCAATCATATGCCGATACTGAGCGCCACACCATTCGTATAGGTTATTCAAATGGATCTGTCACACAAATATTACCAACCATTTTGGCTTTGATTGAAAACACTCTTGAAGTCACTATCATCCCGAACATGATTGAAGACGCATTGATTTTACGTGCGTTACATGAGCAATCCATTGACATCGCTTTAACTACACACTCAGATTCTCAATCAGAATATCGGAACATCGCATTATACGAAGAAGCGTATGCTATATACGGCCATAAAGATACGCCTTTATTAAACATTCCCAATCCCCCACTCAAAGATTTATTAAAACAAACGCTGTATATTTACGAGCCTTTACCATATGACTTAAAAACATATTTACATCAACATGCAATACATCCCGTCTATACCATTAATAACCCTCAATTCGCTCGATTTATTTTGCAAAATCAAAAAGGGTTTGTACTTGCACCAACTTACTTGAACTTATATAGTCGGAATGAACAGTGGAAACAAGTTTTACTGTCTCACACTGATTTCAAAAAGAGTGTTTACCTCATTTACCGCAATGAATTACAAAAACCATTGCTTGAAGATGTCATTCATATTCTCACTAAACATATACAACAACACACGACGTATCATTAAGGAGTTTGATTTTATGCTCAACAAATATATCAAAAGCAATTGGACCTATATGATTCTAGCAAGCATTATCATTGCAATAGGTTGCATCATATTTACGCGTTTTAACGCACAATTTTACCAGTCCCCGCTAGGAGAGGTCACAAAAGTCACATCACATCAAAGTCAAAAAACAACGGATGAGCACCATAATCAAGATGTGATTTATACAGACACACTACATATTAAGTTACTTAATACAAATGACAAAGGGCAAATCGTCACAGTCAAACATCGCTATAACGCATCTAAATCTGAAGCCCAAGCATACCACCAAGGTGATCGCGTATTACTACATATAGGGCAGTCTGAGCAATCTATATATATTACTGAGAAAAAACGCGATACTTTAGTGGTCACTACAATCAGTATCTTTTTTATCTCACTTTTACTCGTTGGGAAGAAAGTAGGGTTACAATCGATTGCTTCATTAATAATTAATACCATGGCCATTATCTTGGCAATTATGATATATCAATATAATCCAAACTTGAACCTTTTTTTGATGATGTCACTAGCAGTCATACTTTCAACCAGTTTGACACTAATATTCGTTATAGGGTGGACGAAACGAACAGTTATTACGATTTTGAGTACATTGTTAGGGACATTTATATGTGTCGGTATTGCTTGGCTTGTGATTACACTCACCCATAGTCAAGGCATTAAATATGAAACGATGAACTTTTTGACCATTCAACCTCAAATCGTCTTTTTTGCATCCGTTTTAATCGGGACATTGGGTGCTGTTATGGACGTGGCAATCACGATTTCAAGTGGTATGCACGAAATCTTACAACGTTCACCGCACATTTCAACAGAGCGGTGGATCAAGGCCGGACGAAATATTGGCCGAGATATTATGGGGACGATGACAAACATTTTATTATTTTCATACTTAGCAGGGGCATTACCGATGTTCTTAATATATCTCAAAAATGGCAATACTCTAACCTATAGCATCTCAATGAATTGGTCACTTGAAATTTCCCGGGCAATCACTGGCGGTATCGGCATCGCTCTGACAATTCCAATTACAATTGTACTGATGCAAGTTTGGCAAAAATGGAAAGGAGCTTTTCTCTCATGAATGCTGTTTTAATTTTAGGGCTGATATTACTCATACTTATGACAGTATTTGGTGGTAAAACAGGCTTTATTTCTTTTTTGACACTATTTTTAAATGTCGTTATCTTAATTATCGCATTGATTTTAATGTTATTTGGCATCCCAATATATCTTGTCACTTTTGTCTTTTGCATTGTCATTGCCGCCATTAATCTCTTTGTATTAAATCAATTTAATATCAAAACTTTTGCCGCTTTCATTTCTAGCATCGTCACAACTATTTTAATGCTAGGTGGGATCTACTGGTCTGTACATACTGGCCATTTACAAGGTTTTACGACTGAAGAACAAGATGAGACTTATATTTTCTCACTTAATATCGGGATGGATATCGAGCAATTTATGATATTCACGGTAATCCTAGCAGTCATTGCAGCATTGATTGATTTAGCAATAACCATTAGCTCGCCTATCTATGAACTGAATGAAACTAATCCAGACTTAAGTCAACATGATTTATTTCACTCTGGCATGCGCGTAGGTCGTGAAATATTAGCGACATCTGCTAATACAATTTATTTGGCATTAATAGGAGGATCTTTAACGCTTGTTTTTTGGTTTTTCAATTTACATTATTCATTAGGCCATCTAATTAACGCTAAATTATTGACTCAAGAGCTCATCACTATTGTCCTTGGAGGTATTGCGATTGCAGTTTGCATCCCTATTACAGCAATGATTACCGCATGGCTCGTTAAAAACGCTCATCGTTTACCCATTCAATTTAACGACTTTGAGACAGATCCTCATATTCAAGAAGCTGCATCTTCAAATGAAAAAGAGGGTAAAGGCTAAACTGGAGGCGATCAATCATGGCAGATATCCAAATACAAGGCGCTCGACAAAACAACTTAAAAAATATCGATGTTTCGATACCTAAATATCAACTTACCGTCGTCACGGGTCGATCAGGTTCGGGAAAGTCTTCACTCGTTTTCAATACGATTGCAGCTGAATCTGAACGATTACTAAACGAAACTTATTCAAGTTATATACAGCATCAACTAACACAATATGAAAAACCCGATGTAGACCATATCAAAAACTTACCTGTTGCTATGATTATCAATCAAAAACGGTTAGGCGGGAATTCACGGTCGACAGTAGGTACCATTTCAGATATATATGCATCTGTCCGGCTTTTATGGTCACGTATCGGGGAACCTTTTGTAGGCTATTCTGACGTCTTTTCATTCAACAACCCAAATGGAATGTGTCAAACGTGCCAAGGCCTAGGCTATGTAGAAGATATCGATTTACAAGAACTCATCGATTTTGACCGCTCTTTAAATGAAGGTGCTATTAACTTTCCATCTTTCAAGCCGGATAGTTGGCGTGGGAAGCGGTATCGCTATTCAGGGCTTTTCGATAACGATAAAAAGTTAAAAGACTATACTCAAAAAGAACTCGACACCTTCTTGTATACTAAACCTACCAAACTTAAGAACCCTCCATCAAATTGGCCAAAAACAGCTAAATTTGAAGGATTAATACATCGTTTTCGTCGTTCTTTTTTACTGAATGATAACTTCGAGAAAAAGCGATTTTTAAAAGATGTCGAGCGCGTCGTCACAAAACAACAATGTCCGACATGTCACGGCCAACGACTCAATCAAAAAGTATTAAGTTGTAAGATTCACAACTTAAGTATTGCAGATTTTACTGCGCTCACCATTGAGGAGACCATCCCTTTTTTAGAATCCATCGAAAGTGAAAAGGCAAAGACAATTATCGAACCTCTTTTGCATCAGCTTAAAGCATTAAACCATATCGGCCTAAATTACTTAACATTAAGCCGAGAAACAACAACGTTATCTGGTGGCGAATCTCAGCGTATTAAACTGATTCGTCATCTCAACAGTCCATTAACAGACTTAGTTTATATCATCGATGAACCTAGCGTTGGCCTTCATCCAGAAGATATTGAAAAAATTAACGATATTATGCTTAGTATTCGTGACAAAGGCAATAGTGTCATTATCGTTGAACACGACCCAGACGTCATCAAAATTGCAGACCATATTATCGACATAGGTCCTAAAGCGGGTCAAAATGGTGGACGCATCATTTTTCAAGGGAGTTATGATGAATTACTACAATCCAACACTGATACAGGACAAGCATTACTACGAAACCATCAGCTGAATCAACCTAGTACACAAGTATATACTGAATGGTTTCATCTAAAGGACATTTCAAAACACAATCTAAAAAATGTGTCAGTCGACATCCCTAAATATGCATTGTCCATCATTACAGGCGTCGCTGGTTCTGGCAAAAGCTCTCTTATTCGCGCAGGATTTGAACGTGATACCGACACCATTTTTATTGATCAAAAGCCTATACACGCCTCTAATCGTTCTAATTTACTAACTTATATGGACGTTTTTGACGATGTAAGAAGTTTCTTCAGTCAAGAAACAGGCCTTAAGAAAAGTTTGTTTAGTTACAACTCTGAAGGCGCCTGTCCGAATTGTAATGGTAAAGGCGTTTTAAAAACTGAACTTGCGTTTATGCCGGACTTTTCACAAGTTTGCGAAGTATGTCATGGGATGCGATACAAACCCGAAGTTCTCAAAGCGAAAGTAAATGGCCAATCCATTGCAGACGTACTCGCTTTAACAGTTGAAGAAGGCATTGACCTTTTTGAGGAAAATGCTAAAATAAGCACCCATCTTAAAGCATTACAATCTACAGGACTGTCCTATATGACGCTTGGCCAATCTTTAGACACATTGTCTGGTGGTGAAATTCAACGCGTCAAATTAAGCCGATATCTTACGGAATCTGTAACCGGAAAAACATTTATCTTTGATGAACCTACAACCGGATTACACGAAGATGATATACCGATTTTACAAGAACGATTTAAGTCGCTTATTCATGATCACAACACTGTTATCTTAATTGAACATAATTTAACTATGATGACTCAAGCAGATTGGCTTGTAGATATCGGTCCGGGAGCTGGAACGCAAGGGGGGCATATTTTATTTAGTGGTCCACCACAAGACATTTTGAACATTGAATCATCTGTAACAGCTAAACATCTCAAAATGTATATTCAAACTTAAAAAGAGCGGTGAGACATAAATATCTCGAAGTTTTCTTATAATGAGATGATTCATTCAATGATACGAAAGTGTATTTTTTAAAGTATTTTAAAGTAAGATTACATGTATATCACGTCGTATTGTTGGCGAGACGCCTGAGGAAATAGGGTACGGCTCGCCCCATCCCCCTAGGAAATGCGAGCTAAACAATACGAATGATTGATAACAGAAAAGCGTAGAGGTGATTCATGATTGAACCATCTCTACGCTATATTTTGGGATTGATGTCCCAGCCTGTTTCATTTATCATATATTATTTTTGACTAATTGTTTTAGACTTAATCACTATTGAATTACCACGATAAAATGCAACATACGTTGAATCCGTGTCATATACTTCGCCTTTTTTAACGTGACTCGCCATATCTTGGCTACTATTTTTCACTTTATCAACTAAAAGTGTCAAATCCACTAGTTTTCCATCTTTAATACCGACAATAATGTCATTTCTTTCATAATACATAATGCCTTTTTCTTGATAATATTTTTTCAAGTTTGAACCCAACGCATTTTCAACATCTTCTTGAGTGGATTCACCCACTTTAAGGTTTTCATATTTAAAATTGTCATTTTTTAATGCATTATAAAATGTTTTGTCTCTTAATGCATTATTATCTTGATAATTGAAAACACCTTTATATGTGTAATATGGTTTTTGATATTGAGTGGCTGCTTGTGCAGAATCATCACTTTGCGTTACAGTAACCGCGCCCAACATCATTGTTGCGGACAAACTTGTTGCTAACATTATTTTCGAAAATTGATTCATTAAATTCACTCCTTAGTGCTGTTCCATCTTTATTAATATTTATAAAAATATTAAACAAATAAACACAAATTATATACATGTCTATGCATATTAATCATAACAAAATTACATTTATGTTTCATCTATTACATGTTCATGAATTGGTATGATTTTTTCTCAGCCTTAAGTTGTAGTAAGCAACATACACGACAGATATATCAAAAATGTTATACTAATAGCAATGATGATTTCAGTTTAAGGGAGCGATATTAAATGGCAAAAAAATCGAATAAGGGATTAAGTGCATTATCTATGATTTTATCGGGCGCATCTATGACTGTTGATGTCTACAATGCGTATGTATATCGATCAAAACACAAAAAATTGAGCTATGCTTCAATTGTGATTGGCCTAGCAGATGTTGTATTAGACACTTATCTTTCACTTGGTTCTAAAAATAAATTTGTGAAAGCATGGTCTCTTTTTTCTTTAACTCGCCAAGTCACATCATCAATTAAAAAAATCAAAGCGATTCAATCACGTTAAGATGACCTGAGAAACCCTAATCAAAAATGAAGAGGATACTGTTAGAATAAGCATTTTGGAATGTAGACATGTCTTTTACACCGAGAGATTACACATGCTCAACTCCAAAGATTTGCTGTACTAACTTTATCCTCTTTTTTATATTTGCGATATATTACTAATGAATGTATTTATATGAGCCGACAGCATAAGCCGGTATCGTACGATATGTCAAAATGCCTGGTCCCGCACTATAGTTCATCTCTGAAACGAGAATACTACCATCATAATTAACACGTTCAACAAAAGCAACATGACCTAAATATCCTAAATCAGATTGTAAAATCGAACCTACTTCTGGTCTATTGTCAATTGTATAACCATCACGTAATGCATTGTCGTCCCACGTATTTGCATTCCACCAATATGTACTAATACCTTTCCCAATTGATTGGCGTTTGTTAAATACATACCATGTACATTGTCCCCAATCATAATAATTCATATGATTGAATATAGGCGAATAGTAACCACTAGCAGTTGATGTATTCGAAATGGCAGTTTGTGTTGTCGTTTGCGTTTTTGTTCCAGTCACTTTAAGTTGTTGACCTGGATAAATAAGGAATGACGTCAGTCCATTAAGTTGCATAATACTTTGATAAGTTGTGCCATATTTTGATGCAATTAATGATAACGAATCGCCAGCTCTAACCGTATAATATGATGAACTTCCACTATTAGTTCTCGCTTGTTGCGTAGGTTGTGCTGGTCGGGTAACAGTTGATGAACCACTTACTTTTAATTGTTGGCCTGGGTAAATTATAAAATTAGATAAACCATTTAACTGCATAATATTTTGATATGTTGTCCCGTAACGTGCAGCAATTTGAGATAATGTGTCTCCACTTCTAACTGTGTAAACAGTTGATGTGTTACTTGACGTATTAGTATTGCGACTAGTTTGTGCGCGTCCAGAAATGGTTAAAATTTGATTCGGAAAAATAAGGTTAGATGTTAAGTTGTTGTTTGCTTTTAATTGGCTAATAGTAATACCGTATTGGGCTGAAATAGACCACAGCGAGTCTCCCGCTTTAACACGATACGTTGTCGCTGCATCAGCATCTACTGCTGCTAATGTTGCTAACGCAGATGTCCCAACGATTGCTGCTAATAATTTTTTTTGCACAAAGGGTCCCTCCTTAATTAATGAATTAGTGACTAAAATATTCTAAAAACATTATACACCTTGCCTCATGAAATAAATATATCGGTTATATAACATTATGATTACAAATAACAAAACACAATATAATTATTAAGTATTAGTTATGCAAATAAAACATTAGAAAACATTCAAGTTTTTATTTTTTCTTCTAAAAATTCTCACTACATAATTGTATTAGAATAAGCCATGTAATATTCAGTCAAATATTTTGAGATACATCTATTTATCCACATTATAAAAAACACCTCAAAAGTTAGCTTCATCATCCAACTTTTAAGGTGTACTCAATGTAACATTATTTTTTATTGTCCGCTTTATATAATTGTTTCTATAATGTGTCCAATGCTTGTTTTAAATCTGCAACAATATCTGCCGTATCTTCAATTCCTAGTGATAGTCGTACTAATCCATCGGCAATCCCTTCTTTAGCTCGAATTTCAGCAGGTATTGAAGCATGTGTCATGAGACTTGGCACAGAAATCAAACTTTCTACAGCACCTAGACTCTCTGCAAGTGTAAAATATCGTGTTTGCTTGACAAGATGCTTGGCTTTTTCAACATCTGCAACTTCAAATGAAACAATCCCCGGTGTTCCTTCTGATTGAGATTGATGCACCTCATAGTTTACATGTGACGGTTGACTTGGATGGTACACACGTACAACACTATCATGTTCATTTAACATCGCTACTACTGCTTCTGCATTACGTTGAATCTGGTCTAAACGTAATCCTAATGTTTTAATGCCACGTACAAGTAAATAACTGTCTTGTGGTCCAAGTACGCCGCCAGTTGAGTTTTGAATAAAACCAATACGTTCCGCTAATGCATCATCATTCAATGCAACAAGTCCAGCCACTACATCACTATGCCCCCCTAAATATTTTGTCGCAGAATGAACAACAATATCTGCACCTAATGTTAAAGGTGTTTGGAAATAAGGTGTCATAAATGTGTTATCCACTACTGTAATCAAATCGTGTTGTTGTGCAAGTTGACTGACTGCTTTAATATCAGTCACACGTAACAACGGATTAGAAGGCGTTTCAATAAAGACCATCTTCGTATTGTCATTAATTTTAGCTTCAATATTTGCAACATCTGTCGTATTAACAAAATCAAACAAAATGCCATAACGTGTAAATACTTTAGTCATTGCACGATAAGTGCCTCCATAAACGTCTGAACCAACAATAATGTGGTCACCTTGGTCTAACAACATGATAACAGCACTAATCGCGGCCATTCCTGACCCAAACGCAAACCCATGTTGGGCTTCTTCTAAATCAGCAATTACAGACTCTAAAGATGAACGCGTTGGGTTAGCAGTTCTTGAGTACTCATAACCTTGTCGCAATTCACCAATCGCATCTTGCTTATATGTGCTTGTTTGATAAATAGGTGTTGTTACAGCACCAGTATATGGATCTGTCGTTTGACCTCCATGTACCATTTGTGTTTTTTTCTTCATGATTATTCGCTCCCATATTCAAATATTTTTTGAGACATATACCGATCGCTCCCATCCGGGAATACGACAACAATCTTACCTTTTCGGATTCGTTTTGCTTCACGAATTGCCCCTTCAAGCGCTGCACCAGAAGAGCTTCCAACTAGAATACCTTCATATCTTGCAATATCTTTGACATGTTGAAAAGCAACCCTATCCGACACAACTTCTATCCTATCAATCCAGACTTTGTTTAAAAAACGTGGCCATTCTTCTACGCCAATCCCTTCTATGTCATGTGACCCTTTAGGTTGACCACTTAATATTGATCCAGTTGGCTCTACAACTAAACATTTAATCTGGTGTTTAGAGAAAACTTCTGACACACCTGAAAACGTTCCCCCAGACCCTGCGCCTGCTACAAAATGTGTGATATCAGGTACTTCTTTTAGTATTTCTTCAGCTAATGTCTGTTGATATGCAGCGGGATTATCATTCGTCTCAAACTGATTCGTATAATAAGCTTGATGTTCATCAGCATAACATTTTGCAGCTTGACGTGCACCCATCATCCCCTCAGATTTTGGAGTGCGATATATTGTTGCACCTAGCGCGCGCATAATCCCAATTTTTTCCTCTGAAAATCCTTCCGGTGCAAAAATGATACAGTTGAGATGATAGTGATTGGCTACGAGCGCTAAGCCTATACCGGTATTGCCTGCTGTTGCTTCGACAATTGTGTCACCTTCATGGATTTTACCTGACTCTATCGCTTGCTCGATTAAATGTTTAGCAAGCCTGTCTTTGATACTTCCCCCTGGATTGTACATTTCCAGTTTTGCATAAATTTGAATGTTTTCATCACTGTAATGTTCTAACAAAACCAGTGGTGTATAACCTATTAAATCAAAGTTTTTCAACAGTGATCCTCCCGTCCTCATTATAAAGCTTAGTTTAACAATAAGAATTATAAGTTATTTTATACACCGTTTCAATAGCGTTTGATGAATTGCCTTATATTTTTACTTTACAATCGACTGATGTAACATAATGATAAATATGTAAAATAGAAGGTGAAAAAATGTGTCTTGTACATACCAAACTCGGATATGTTAAGGGCGAACGTCACACTGGGTACGACTGTTTCAAAGGGATTCCTTATGCTAAGCCGCCAATCGGTGCTTTACGCTTTTTGCATGCGCACCCCATCGATCAATGGCAAGGTGTGCTTGATGCGACACAGTGGTCTGACATCCCTATCCAACCTCATAACTCACTCGAACGCTTTTTTGCAGTGACAGACCACCAATACACACAAAATGAAGATTGCTTATATTTAAATATTTGGCGACCTAATCGTAAAGTGACGCATCCTCTTCCTGTCATTATCTATATCTATGGTGGAAGCTTTCTAAATGGTCACAGCGCACAAGACTTATATCAACCACATGAAATGGTTAAACAAGAAGATGTGATAGTAGTCACACTGAATTATCGTATAGGGGCTTTAGGCTTTTTAGATTGGTCTACTGTGAATAGTGATTGGGATAAAAATAATGGTCTATCTGATCAAATATGTGCTATCCAATGGGTACACCAATATATTGAGGCGTTTGGTGGTCATCCTAACCATATCTCACTCATGGGACAATCAGCTGGAGCTATGAGTATCGAAGCACTTTTACGAATATCAAGCGTACGTCCACTCATTAAAAATGCCATCTTACTCAGTGGCATCCTAAAAATGGACAGTTTAGAAGATGGCAATCAGAAGGCCCATGAATTTTCCGCGCTCAAAACAAAACATTTAGGTGCGCGAGACTTCGAAACACTCTCAAGTTCAGAAATGCTTTTCTTAATGGAGAAACACCAAGAACACTACGGGAAATCAAAAGGATTAGAGTTATTGTATCAACCCATTGAAACCGAACACATCGATTCGACTTATCACAATGTCCGCATCCCAATATTACTTAGTATCACAAAATCAGAAGGAGATATTTATATCGCGAATGAGCATAAACGCCTACTACCAGCACAATTTCAAGCTGTTATTCAAAGAGCTGGTCTTAAAGTGCCACAAGAAAGCGAGATTCAAACAGCACAGCAACAACGTGACTTTATTACAATGTACTATTTTAAAAAGCCTTTTCAAAACCTTTACGAAACCTTATCACAATATACAACTGTATGGACATACGAATTTACATGGGCCCATCCAACACATCCCGATTTTGCCACACCTTACCATATACTAGATGTTATCTTTTGGATGGGACGTTTGGACATATTAACAGCGCATGGCGCATATGTATCAGACCGTGACAAACAGTTAAGTCGTCATATGATGAGAAAACTGTGTCATTTTGTACAAACTGGTAAATTTTAACCCTTTTGCCCCACGTTTGATACTCATTAGATTATTAAAAAAGTGGCATTGAAATCAATATGTCTGGATACTCACATCTAGTCTCCACAATATGGTTTCAATGCCACTTTTATGATTTTGATTATCTATTAGAATAATTGTAAAACAAAAACAAGTAATATAACAAAGGGTAATACGAATTTCACAAGAATATACCATGGATAAAATAACTTAAACCGATCGGCACCGAAACCTCTCTTTAAGATCGTTTTATCTAAAACCTGTCCGACGACTAATGTAGTCGCAAGTGCACCTAAAGGCATTAAAATATTAGAAACTAAATAATCCATATTATCAAATATCGTTCCTGCACCAAACTTTAACTCACTTAATGAGCCAAATGACAACATCGCTGGGACACTGATAATCAGAACAGCAATACTTATCAACAGCGACACTTTTAATCGCTTTGAGTTATCATTTCGCGTTAAATTAGACACATTCAATTCAAGAAGTGAGATAGACGACGTTAGCGCAGCAAACAAGAATAAAACTAAAAATACTGCATAAAAAAACGTTCCAAATTGCATCTTCTCAAAAACTAAAGGCAACACTTTGAATAGTAACCCTGGCCCTTCTTGTGGTTCATAACCAAACGCATTAAGTGCTGGGAATATCGCAAGCCCTGCTAAAATAGATATAAATATATTCATTACGACAATGGTTAGCGCTGATGATTTGATTGTCATTTCTTTTGGCGCATAGCTCGCATAGGTAATCATACCTGTCGTCCCTAATGACAAAGCAAAAAATGATTGGCCTAATGCGAATAACATCGACTCCATTGTTATTTCTGAAATTCTAGGCTCTAATAAATATCGAACCCCTTCAAAAGCCCCGTCCAAAGTGAGTGCTTTTCCGACAATGACTAACAAGAAAATAAATAACAAGGGAATCATAATTTTAGATGCTTTCTCCAAACCTTTCTCAACACCTAGCATCACAATAACACATGTTAAGCCAATAAAAATAAATTGCCCGAGAATTGTATAGATAGGATTACTAATAATCGTTTCAAAGTGAATTGTACTCAGCCCTTGAGGCAATACATTTATTAATTGCATCAAGACGATACCGATGTATATCACAATCCATCCACCAATAACACTGTAAAAACCAAATAAAACAAATACGGCAATATTACCATTCCATCCTATAATATTAAGCCATTTTTTTCCCGTAAGCTTTTCGTATATCTCTGTAGTATATGTACGTCCAACTTTGCCGACTGTAAATTCCATAACTAATAGCGGCAAACCTATTAAAATCGTAAAGATTAAAAACATTAATAAGAATGCACCGCCGCCGTATAATCCTGCCATATAGGGAAATTTCCACATAGCTCCGAGCCCTATCGCAGAACCAGCACTAGCGAGAATAAACCCAGTTGACGTCTTCCACTGTGATCGCTGTGACAATTTCGTTCTCCCCTTCCACTTTAAAGCGGTAAAGTATCTGTAATTTTATTGTCGTAAATATACCATACTCCAAACCATCAAGCAATAGTATAAACGTTTTTAATTTATAAATATTTATAACCTTATATATATCAGTATTGAATATTTTAGCGGTTTTGATATGATTAAATTGAATAAAGAGGTGAAAAAAATGACTCAAAAATCTAAAGACACAGTTTATCTTATTGCTATTATTTTGAGTACATTGTGTGCTCTATCATCTGTACTATTTAATCTCAGTCCTACCATAACTGCAATTGTAACATTTTTTTCTGTCATTGTATTTGCAGTCTTATATTTTTTAGTACCTACTACAAACAATCGAGGACGACGCATTAAATAACTTCTATAGATCAGAACTGGGCTAGAACATCGTTCATAGTCCAAATAAAGAATCGATTAAATAAAAATTAACTTTTACTTAATCGATTCTTTTGGTGTATTATTTATCGAGATATTCGCAACTTCTTACCTCGCATCTTTAGCATTGTCAAATTTATTATAACTAAAAGTAAACAAATACATATGAACATATCCCATGCATAAAAGATATTTTTTTGTTGTGATACATATCCGTTTAACGGTAACAAGGACATAGTTATAACAGATTCTATAGTGTAAAATGACGATATAAATGAAGACCTTATACTATCGCTTTTAACTAAACCTCTATGCATATACACATTTATTTTAATACTAATAATAGTAAATATAATAATATGTAACATAAAAAATACAATAGAATATTCACCAAGTGTGATAATAAATATAATAATCATATCTATGCATATATATATACAATGATTTCTTTAAGACCACTGAAAATTTTAGGAATTTTCGGAATAATTAGGTTTGTTATCATCCCAATCAATGAAATTCCTACCCATAAATAGGTGATGTTACTTTTAAAAGCGACCTGCCATTGGTTCGATGGACCGATGTCAAGAATAGTAGGTACGACTAATATAATTAATATCAATACTAAAGATTTATCTCCACTAAATACCAACAAAAGTTTCTTAAAGTTTTCATACCATAACGATTCTACTTTCTTAACTCCATCATTAAGGGTTTCAACCTCTGATTTAACCTTTCTTTCTGGTAAAATAATGTATATCAAATACGATAACCCAATGAAGTATACAGCACTTAATATTATCGGAAGAGTAGTATGCATTTTAAATAAAAACTCAGCACTAATGAAACCTATTATTAAAGAGAATAAAGAACCAAATAATGCTACTTTAGAAAATACACGCTCTAAATTCACACTTTTTTTCTCTGCTAGTTGGTTCATGTACCAGCTCCCTAAACTCCCCGACAACATAGCTTCGGCTACCCCTGTTAAAATACCCGATAGAATTAATACAAAAAAGCTTTCATTTACTAGAAGTATTAATCCAAATGCTCTCATTAAACAACTATATATAACTATTCTTTTTTGTCCTATGGTATCCGCCAATATTCCAGTAGGTAATTCACTGATAGCTGCCGCACCCCAAAAAATAGACAAATACAGTCCAGCTTCGATAAAAGTATAACCTAAGTTAATTAAAAAGATATATATAATAGGTGAAAAAAGTGCAATACCCGATAAAATCGACGTATTAAATATAATAAACAATTTATTTAACCTAGCTTCATACATCTTCTTTAATTCCTTTATTTCTGGCTGTTAATTGGTATCCCTTACCTTCCTTATCTCTAGATAATAATGCATAGTCTATCATATATCGTCTCAATAACGCATAATCATCATAAAAAGACTGTAATATTAAATTTATTTCTTTCTCACTATAAATTCTTTCCCTTTCAAATTCTAAAGTAATCAACTCCATTAGTGCTTTTTTATCTATCTCTTTTCTAGGTATCGTATGAATTCTATTATTTTTCATAAATCTTGCTTTAATTTCGTTCATTTTTTTCCTCCAATATATTTTCTCAAAATAAAAGATTGATTCTACCTATCATTGACATAACATGATCATTTATTGTTAGGAATGCTTCTATCGATAGTATCAATTGAGTCATGTTATATTCTTTATACATAAGGTACATCAGAAAATTTAGTTTAGTGGCATTTATTAAATTATACGAAAGTGCCTTACTTTTTTAAAGGACCAATACGTCACTATATAATCATATTTATGACAAGACTCCTGAGGGAACAGGACTAGCCGAAGACTACAGGCTGAGGCTGTCCCGCAGCCATAAATACAAAATACTATAATAAAAAAGAAGCTCTAAGACAATTTTTTTATTAAAAACCATCTTAGAGCTGTTTATTTTTTGTGTATATCTAACCTATTTTTATAAAAACTTTTCTATATAAAAGGCTGATTCTTCAATAGATCTGTATTCTGTATTAATGACCGTTGCGCCTAATTTTTTAAAGATTTCTTCAGCATATGCAAGTTCTTCTTTGATTCGATCTAAATTATTATATGTCGCACGACCGGTAATGCCTAACGTTTTCACACGTTCTGTACGTATATTCATAATGTATTTTGGACTGGCTGTGAGTCCAAATACTTTCAAGTCAGGATGTTGATAGACTGTTTCAGGAATAGCTACTTCTGGAACAAGTGGAATATTTGCGATTTTGTACCCTTTATTCGCTAAATACATGCTCAAAGGGGTTTTAGAAGTTCGTGATACGCCTAATATTAAAGCATCTGCTTCTCCAATATCTGTAAAATGTTTACCATCATCATATTTTACAGAATACTCTATCGCTTCAATTCGCTTAAAATACTCTTCATCTAATTTTCGAATCATACCCGTTTCTTCTGTCGGTATAATCCCTGATTTGTCTTCAACAAT
The DNA here is from genome assembly GCF_003012915.1 of Staphylococcus felis. NCBI lineage: Bacteria > Bacillati > Bacillota > Bacilli > Caryophanales > Staphylococcaceae > Staphylococcus > Staphylococcus felis. The sequence goes on from NZ_CP027770.1 coordinate 508,018, forward strand.
TTTCATTAATGGAGACATATAATCGACATATTGAATACCTTTTTCCATCGCATAAGCTTTTCCGGCTGATTGATATTCTTTTAATGCAAGTGTTGTGACAACAACTGCGGATCTGTCTTTTGCAAGGTCTAATATATTGATTAACTCTGCTTTATCTTTTATAAATGAAAATTTCTTAATCTCGACTTGTTCGAGCGTTGGAAACTGACTCATTACGGCATGCACCATACGTTGTGCGGTTTCGCCTAATGAATCTGATACGATAAAAATACTTAAGTGGCGTTCTGTCACGCTATCTCCTACTTTCTGCTTCGCTTTGTGCTGTTGCTAAGATGGCACCAGGTACTCTAAATGGTGAACATGACACGTAGTCAATTTGGAGACCGTTAAAGTGATGTATTGATTTTGGATCGCCACCTAGTTCTCCACATACTCCTATTTTAATACTTGGATTAACTGTTTTGGCTTGTGCTACAGCTGTACGAATCATAGCCCCTACACCGTCAACATCTATCGTTTGGAATGGATCTACCTCTAAAATATTGTGATTTAAATAGTCATTAATGAATTTTCCAGCGTCGTCACGTGAAAATCCATATGTGAGTTGTGTTAAATCATTTGTACCAAAACTGAAGAAATCACATACTTCAGCTAATTGACCAGCAATCATACACGCACGTGGCGTCTCAATCATTGTTCCAATTAAGTATGGTAATTTTTGATTATTCTCTGTTTCAAGTGTATGAATTGCATCTGTAATTTGCGATTTCAAAATATTAAACTCTTCAACTGTTGATATGAGTGGTATCATAATCTCTGGCTGACATATGACACCTTCTTCTTTTAAACGAAGCACACTAGTCATAATCGCTTCAACTTGCATCACATAAAGCTCCGGATACGTAATAGCCAAACGACAGCCACGATGTCCTAACATTGGGTTTGTTTCATGTAATTCGTCAATACGCTGTTTAAGTTGTATATCAGATATGCCCAATTGTTGTGACACATTTTGGATTTCTTCTTCAGATTTCGGTAAAAACTCATGTAATGGTGGATCTAATAAGCGTACAATCGTTGGACGTTCACCAGACAAGCGGAAAATGGCTTCAAAGTCTTCCGTTTGATAGCTTCGAATTTGATTTAACGCTTGTATACGTGTAGTGTCATCTGAAGATAAGATAAAGCGTCTCATTTCAATCAATCGTTCCGCCCCGAAAAACATATGTTCTGTACGTACAAGACCAATACCCGTCGCATTAAATTGATATCCCATCTTAATGTCAGGTTTCGTTTCAGCATTCATGCGTACTTTGAGTCGAGCAATCTCCTCAGCCCACTGCATCAACTGCTCAAAAGATGGACTATGTTCGGCATTTGTTGTCTCGACTTCTCCAAGGTAAATATCACCTTTAGAACCATCTACAGACACGACATCATTTTCATGTAAAGTGTGTCCTTGATAAGTGATTGTTTTTTCAATTGTATTGATATCAAGATCTGAGCACCCCGTCACACAACATTTTCCCATACCTCTTGCGACAACTGCTGCATGAGATGTCATACCCCCATGCGTTGTCACAATGGCCTCACTCGCAATCATACCTTCAATATCTTCAGGAGACGTTTCAGGGCGCATGAGGATGACTTTTTCTCCTGCACTTGCTCGTAATTTAGCTTCCTCAGCTGAAAAGACAATTTTGCCTGTTGCTGCACCTGGACTTGCAGGTAAACCAGCTTTCGATACCACTTCTGCGACTTCTAACGCTTCTTCTTTAAACGTCGGATGTAACAATGTATCAATCGATTTCACGTCCACTTTCGCTACAGCTTCTTCTTTTGTCAAAATACCTTCCTCAACTAAATCCACGGCAATATTGACTGCCGCTTTAGCTGTACGTTTGCCATTTCGCGTTTGAAGTATATATAATTTTTCATTTTCAATCGTGAATTCAATATCTTGCATATCTTTATAATGCGTTTCGAGTTGCTGTGAAACCTCTACAAACTCTTGATGTACGTGTGGCATTTGATCTTTTAATGTTGAAATATCTTGTGGCGTCCGAATACCTGCAACAACATCTTCGCCTTGCGCATTGAGTAAATATTCACCAAATAATCGTGCCTCTCCTGTACCAGGGTCACGTGTAAATGCAACACCTGTCCCACTTTTAGGACCACTATTTCCAAAGACCATCTCTTGAATATTCACTGCTGTTCCAATATCATGAGGAATTTCATTTAGGTCACGATATACGCGGGCACGGTCGTTATCCCATGATCTAAACACAGCCTCTACTGCTTCAAGTAATTGCTTTTTCGGATCTTGCGGGAACGGTTTGTACACTTCTTCTGTATAAATGGCTTTGTAACGTTCACAAATATCTTGTAGCCCTTCAGCAGAGATGTCTGCATCATTATCGTAGCCATGTTGCGCTTTAAATGCATTAAAATATGTATCAAATGCTGACATTGATATGCCATACACAACCTCACCAAACATTTGTAAAAGACGGCGATAACAATCGTATGCAAAACGTGCATCTCCAGTTTTGTCAGCTAGTTTTTTAACATTCTCATCATTTAAACCTAAGTTCAAAATCGTATCCATCATACCTGGCATCGAAATTTTAGCACCACTTCTCACAGATACGAGTAACAGATTCTCATCTGACGAAAAAGATTTACCTGTTCGATTCGAAAATGCATCAAGCTGTTTTGTTAATTGTTCAATCACTTCACTTGATAACGTTTCATTTTGTTTTAAATAATCAATACAAGCTTCTGTCGTAATCGTCAATCCATCAGGTACTGGTAAGCCAAGGCGTTTCATTTCTGATAAGTTGGCACCTTTACCACCGAGCAAATCTTTCATATCTTTTTGCCCTTCATCAAAAGCATATACGTATTTCGTCATTTTTATACACCTCACATTTATTATGTCATACTATTTATAAAGAGTATGTCACATTAAAACTAAAATGACAATAAAAAAGGGCTAAAATATAAATTTATTATGATTTACGTCACAAAATTGTAGCATTTCAATCTTCAAATTGCCTGATGTTTAACCTTTATCAATTAAACAAAAGAGCAGCAAAGCACCCTATCACTATAGATATGCTTTACTGCTCTTTTGAACAAGCTTATATATAGATGTTCCACCTCTAGTTAGGTAACATCTTGTTTAAACGATTGTATTTTCTTTTTCTGTAATCATTTGAACGATTTGATTATGCTCATTCATCACTGCTACTTTAGGGCTGTGTGTCATGATTTCAGTTTCGTTGAGTTGTGCGTACGTCATAATAATGACAACATCTCCTACTTCGACTAATCGTGATGCTGCACCATTCAAACAAATTTTACCACTACCGCGTTCACCCGCAATAACATACGTTTCAAAGCGCGCACCGTTATTATTATTTACGATAGCTACTTTTTCATTAGGTAAGATATCAACTGCATCTAAAATATCCGAGTCAATTGTGATGCTCCCGACATAATTCAAGTTAGATTCTGTCACACGTGCACGATGGATTTTGGCATTCATCATAGTTCTAATCATTCTTTTTCATCTCCAAAGTATTTTGATTGATTCATCATACTGCATTTAAATCTATTTTTCAACAGTTCAATAATCTTCTTATTTTGATGCTTGAGATGTGTCGTTTGGATCAATAATCACATTATCGATTAAACGTGCTTTTGAGAATTTCACAGCTAATGAAATGAAAATACGCCCTTCAATTTCATGTTGTTCTCGTAATTCTGGGTAGCTATACACCGCTACTTCTTCAATTCGACCACTCGTATGCGTTTCCAAATAATTTTTGACCTCATCAATAATCACTTGACTGTGTCTTTCCCCTTGCTGATATAACTCATAAGCCATGTTCAAACTTCGGCTTAAATGTACCGCTTCTTGACGTTCTTTCGCTGTTAAATATACATTACGTGAACTTTTAGCGAGGCCATCTGGCTCTCGAATAATATCTACACCATGAATGTGTATAGGATGATTAAAATCCCGAACCATTTTTTCAACAATTGCTAACTGTTGCGCATCTTTTTTACCAAAATAAGCATGGTGCGGTTGAACGATGTTAAATAATTTATTAACTACTGTGACAACACCTTCAAAATGACCTGGACGTTTGGCTCCTTCTAAAACTTGCGCTAATCGCCCAACTCTTAGCTCAATCCCTAGTTCATCAGGATACATTTCCTCTGTTGTTGGATAAAAAACATAATCCACCCCAATTGCTTCCACGGCTGCAACATCTTTTTCTATTTGTCTTGGATACGCATCAAAGTCCTCATTGGGTCCAAACTGTAGCGGATTAACGAATACACTTATCACTGTGATGTCATTATCACGAATTGATTGTTGCATCATTGTGAGGTGACCCTCGTGCAATGCTCCCATAGTTGGGACAAAGCCAATAGTCTTTCCTTCTAAACGATGTCTTGATGTCAATTTTTGCATATCTTGAATTGTTGTTATGACTTCTGTCATGCTTCTACCTCACTCATAATTTGTTTTTTATACGTATATGCTTCTGATGGGAATACACCGCTTTTGACTTCACCATTATATTGCTCTAACGCCGCAATACCGATTGAAAAATCATCGTATTGTTTGACGAATTTGGCTTGTCGATCAACACCATAATTAAGCATGTCGTGATAAACGAGCACTTGACCATCCGTATCTTTACCTGCACCAATGCCAATGACTGGAATAGTCAGTTGTTCACTCACTACCTTTGCCAAATCACTTGGAATCGCTTCTAATACTAATGCAACAGCACCTGCACGTTCAACAGCTTTGGCATCCTCAATGAGTTGTTGCGCCGCTTCTTTTGTAGCGCCTTGTAATTTATAGCCCATTACACCGACACTTTGTGGTGTCAGACCAAGGTGTGCAACGATTGGAATTCCCATTGCTGTAGCTTGTTGCATAAACTCTGTCAGATGCGCCCCTTCCACTTTTAAAGCATTCCCGTTGCTTTCTTGATAAAGCTTGATTGCGTTTTCAATGTCTGTTTTACGATCAATTCCAACTGTACCAAAAGGCATGTCCACCACAACAAATGTATTGGGCGCACCACGACGTACTGCACGACTATGATGAATCATATCCTCTAACGTTACGTCTACTGTACTCTCGTAACCCAAAACAGTCATACCTAATGAGTCTCCAACAAGTATCATGTCAATCTGTGCCAACTCAACTTGTTTAGCACTCGGATAATCATATGCTGTCACCATAGAAATTTTTTCGCCGTCTTGTTTCATTTGTTGAATATTACTTAAAGTTTTCACTCAGCTTCACCCTTTTTGTTATACTATAATACATGCATTAGTATAAACAAAAATTGAACGGGGAAGAAGTTATATGACTAAAATTGCGATTATTGGTGCAGGTGCTGTAGGTACATCACTTGCTGTAGCACTACAAAAACATAGCTCTGTCACTTTATTAGGCCGCCACACTACCTCTATAACATATGAAGAAGCACAAACGTCAAAAAAGCAAGATATAAAAGTACATGCATTATCATCTGAATCTGGACAATTTGACGTTATTTGGATTGCCGTCAAAACATATCAACTAAGTCACGTGATACCACATCTCAATCGTATTGCACACCCAAATACAATCGTTATCTTAGCCCAAAATGGTTATGGTCAATTGGATCAATTAGCCTCCTATCGCGCATATCAAGCTGTCGTATATATCAGCGGACAAAAAAAAGACAATCACGTCGTACATTTTAGAGATCAAACGATCCATATTCAACGTGATACACATACTGAACAACTGGCTGAAACGTTATCTCATACCGAACTCACATTACACCTTGAAGAAAACATCGAATGCAAAATTTGGTATAAATTGCTCGTAAATTTAGGCATTAACACAGTCACCGCCCTTGGTCGAGATACCGCTCGTGTCCTTAAACATCATGAGATGCATACGCTATGTCGCAAACTCCTAATCGAAGGACAACATATCGCGCAGGCTGAAGGGATTACGTTTCACTCTACACTTGTAGATGAGATTATGGCAATCTATCAGGGCTATCCTGATGAAATGGGGACAAGTATGTATTATGACACAATCAATCATCAACCTTTAGAAGTTGACGCCATACAAGGATACCTTTATCACCGTGCACAACACCATCAAATCCATACCCCTTACCTCGAAACAACCTACACACTACTAACATACCAAAATAAAAAACAAGGTTGTTGAGCATGCGGTTAGAGTTTGAGCATAACTCGAGCAATTCAAAAAATTGTTCCTCAAATTTTAAAGAATTGCGAAGTTATGTCGAAAACTCTGCATGCGAAACACCGTTTACCAAGGTTGTTGAGCAAGTGTTCAGGATTCAAGCAGAATGGAATGACGAGCAAAATTGTTCTTCAAATTTTGCCGAGTCATGATATTCTGTCGAGAATCCTACTTGCGAAACACCGTTTATCACAAGGTTGTTGAACAAGTGCTCAGGATTCAAGCAGAATGGAATGACGAGCAAAATTGTTTCCCAAATTTTGCCGAGTCATGATATTCTGTCGAGAATCCTACTTGTGAAACACCGTCTATCACAAGGTTGTTGAGTTTTCGCTTTGACTTTAAACAGAACCTAGTAAATATAAAAAAGCCATTGTGAAATGGCGCCGACCTTCAAATTCACCTTAAGGTTTGGCTTCGATATTAAATGGTCTAATAAGTTATATAAAACCGTGAGCTAATACTTACTAGGATAACCTTAATGATTAGCTTAATAACACAACTTTTTATTCTTGGATCTCTTTAGTTGTTTTATTTTTAATATCTTGTTCCGCTTGAATAAATTGTAATTCATATATTGATTTTTGATTATAACGATTAAAAATATCAATTTGACTATTCAGTACGGTTTCTTTCGTTTTTCGGCTGACATTATGTTTATACATTATTTTAATTTGCAAATCTGATTCATATCCATTATTTTCAATTGTACGTTCCAATTCGTTAAAAACATCTCGATTAATAGGTAATAAATAGCTCTCTTTACTTGGAAGAATACTGATATATTTTCGTTGTAAAAGTTGACCGCCATTTAGATAAATCTCAACAATGATTTCCTTAGCAGCTCCAGCACCTAAATTATACAACTTTAGAAAATCATCACCTAATTCATTTTTGACATCATTCGTCGCATTTTTAAGTGTAAGGCGATTACCATCTCGTATCATCAATATCTGATTAAATCCTAATGCGGGTAAAAAACTCATCTTCATTTGATACAACTGGACAGAGACTGAAATGAAATAAAATAATGCCATGATAAATGTACCGATAGAGCCAATCGCTGAGATAATATTAATCATTTATTTGCTCCTTTCTTCTTTACATATAAATAAGGCAGCTGTTCGTGTTTACCACTAACAACTGCCCCTGAAACTTTGCTTATTCAATTTTATCGGGTACGATGATCTTTCATACGATTTCTTAATGTAAATGGCACAATTGGATGAAAGGTCCACGCAATTAATACCCCCAACAATACAGATATGCTTACAATTTGAAATATTGCAATATCATTTGCAATAAAACTAGCAATTAAAAACAAGACAAAACTTACGACTGTCACACCGACAAACAGTTTAAACATCTTCACAACTCATATCTCCTTTATCCCTGTAACTCAACAATAATACGGCCGCTATTGTTTACTCAATCAAAATAGACACCATCGAGTACTGTAACATACTTTGTTGCAGTATAGAAATAATGTGTTCAAGATTTTCAATAGATATATCATGACGCGCACTTTTGTTTATAAATGTATATCGGCACACCTGCTAGAGTAATGAGAATCCCTGTTAATGCAAGAAAAGGTTGTGTCAATATCGTATTGATTAATACAAAAACGCCAGACACTAACGCAATAATTGGAACAATTGGATAAAGTGGCACTTTGTAAGGACGTACCATTTCCGGCTCTCGCTTTCTAAGCCATATTACCGCAATAAAAGCCATACTATAGAAAGTCCAGATGACAAAGACTAACATATTCGTAATCGTATCAAATGCACCTAATAGCATCATAAAAACAGCAATAATCACTTGAACCACGCCACTCATCCACGGTGCACCAGCCCGAGTTAAACTTAAAAATAACTTTCGAAATGGCAATTGATTGAGCTCTGCCATGGCATAAGGAATACGCATCCCCGTCATCATATAGCCATTCATCGTACCATATACTGAAATTAAAATACCAATTGTAATGAGTTTACCTCCATGATGGCCAAATAATATTAATGATGCATCACTTGCCGCATTTAAATTACCTGCAATATGACTAATCGGTATCGTCATTAAAAAAGTCGCATTAATCAACAAGTATATGACCATAATACAACCTATTCCGAGCGCAATGGCTAAAGGTAAATCCTTCTTAGGTCGCTTTAACTCTCCTGCAATATTTCCCACATGTATCCAACCATCATAAGCGAACATTGTCGCTAGCAAACCACTGCCAAGTGCAGTCAAAAAGCCAGATTGCGTGCCACTTTGAACAGGAAATAAAGAAAATGAGACGTCTTGATTTTGAAATAGTCCTGCCACTACAATGACTATAATTGGAATCAGTTTTATGATCAGCGTTAATTTTTGTAATGTACTTGCCGCCTGTGAGCCCATACAATTAATCAGCAGAATAGATACTGCACTTCCTACTGCAATCGGAACAGTATATTCAGGGGCAAAGTGAAATAAATTCACCACTTGTGTCGCAAAAATAATCGCTAGTGCTGCAATATTTGCAGGAAAATAAATAAAACTTTGTGCCCATCCAGACAAAAAGCCCCAAAAATCACCATATGTATATTCAATATATTTCGTAAGCCCGCCAGTCTCTGGTATGGCTGCTGCGAGTTCTGCTCCAGTTAAACCTGCACAAATTGTCATCAGCCCACCTAAGAACCAAACAAACATTGTTAAACTCGTCGATCCTGTCACTTCAGTAATGTTTGAAATTTTGAAAAACACCCCTGAACCAATGACCGATCCCATCACTATGGACAGTGCTGAGAAAAAACCAAGATTTCGTTTCAGACTTGCATTTTCGATTTGCATCAGCCTCCATTTTTATTAAAATAACCCATTCCAATCGTATCTACATAGCCTTTAACCTTCGACCATTCTAGACTCAAATCCTTGGTTTTATGACACTAAATGACATTAACGTATCGGTATACAAAAGTCAATGTACGTATTAAAAATAGCACATATCAAAACACACAATAGAATTGCGTTTCATCAAACAAATATGAAATCCCAACTGTTATTTTTTGTTTTTGATATAAACAAATAGGACTGTAATTGATTAAAGTAAGAAAAATCCAACTATTTTTATAAAAATCGCTTTATACTGACATTAATTCAAATATAGGAGGTGAGTTCTCATGTCATTCATCGTGAACTTAATCAAAAAAGCTATCGAATTCTTCAGTGGTTTATTCAACAAATAATTGGTAACGCCTTAGGTTAGGGCTAAAGCATGGTAAGTACCGCTAGTCGGTTACCCTTACGTATCAGTGCTTTATGCCCTAACTTTTTTCTATTAAAAGCCTTCAACTCATTAAATAACCCCTTCATCACATCTCCTTATATTTCATTACACCCTTTTTATTATTTTAATATATGTTTCAAAATAAATTAAAAATCCTCTTTTAAGTCACAATCAAACTGGGTATTTAAATAGTGTGTAAGGAGGTATATATTATGAATCTATGCCATCAAGACAAATTATATAAAATTAGTGAGAATCAGGATATTACCATATACAAAAACAACGAGTGGAAGACGTACACCATTTTAAAGCGCATTGGACATTTAGAAACGCAAACATATTGTGTCTTAAACTATATCAAAGTACTAGACGACCAAACAGATGTCTTTGAATCAAACTTTCTGAATAAAGATTCACACATCAAACAGTTAGATGGTTTCGTTGCTTTAAGAATACTAAGACCTAAACATCCTGATAACTACTATCTCATCATCACACTATGGGAATCAGAAGCACACTTTAAAATGTGGTGTCAATCTAAACAGTATCAAGATTCTTATCGCAACACAAACATACTCAGTCAAAAACAATATAATGTAATTGATCCTGATATTTCTTACCGAATCAAATTTAATATTGCATGAAAGCAAAGTACTTTTTCCGTTGGTATTAAAAGATGTTTAAAAAGTGATACAGCCTAGTAAAATCTAACTCAATTTTGCTAAGCTGTATTATTATGTTGAAACCTTTTTTGCCAGCAACTCTATTTTTTCTACACAGGAGGAAAGCTAAATGACTATTAAAATTGAAAGTTATAACCCCAATTGGTGTACTCAATACCAAATTGAACAATCACTATTGCAGTCAATTTTAGGGAGTGAATTACTCGAAATCCACCATATTGGAAGTACATCTATTCCTCAACTTAAAGCCAAGCCTATTATAGATATTTTATGTGTCGTTTCGGATATACGCCTGATTGATGTCTTTAATCAAGATATGCTTAACATAGGTTATAACCCTCTCGGAGAATATGGATTATCCGGGCGTAGGTTTTTTGTTAAAACTGCGAATAGTCAAAACGAGCACACGCACCATTTACACATATTCGATGTACACAATCAAAATCAAATCATAAGACATTTGGCCTTTAGAGATTATCTTCGTGAACATCCTAAAGATGCTAAACGCTATGAAGAATTGAAAGAACGTCTCGCGTGTATACATTCTCAAGATAGACATGCCTACACAAATGGTAAATCTGCTTTTATCAAAGAAATTGAACAACAAGCTCAACGCTATTTTAATTTAACTTATTAAAAACGTTAACTATTGCGTTTGAAATCGAGACATTTTGGTCCAATCTTTAAAAGTTTGACTTACATTTGATTATAATGATATTGAACTAATTCAAAAAATTGATGCATATCATAGCCCCATCTTGCATAATATTCAATCGGATCAACATGTGTTGTACCACCCCAATATTTCCTTACTGCATCGTGGCTAATAACTGTTCCGACACCTTCATTGTCATCTGCGAGTGAAGGCTCTAACCCTTTTTGTTTCAACATATATGCCGTTAGCCACGCTTGATTATTGACCGATTTTGCAAAATCAGTAAATTGATACGTACGCACAACTTCAATCTGATAAAAATATGGATTAGCTTGCTTACCAGCGCCCCATACATAATATTCAGCAGGAGCTGTTAAGCGGATCTCATTTTGGTCAACAAATGCATGGACAAAAGCCGTATTGTATGTAGCATACATACGATCTACCCACTCTTGTAATGTTCGGTGATCCTGACCTACTTCATGAATAATGACACCAATATAAGTACCATATTTATATTGGAGCTTAGGTAATGTGTCGATACGTGGATCTTTCACGATTTTTGAATGTTTAATGTGGTTGTCAATAATATAGCGATTGACATTTGGATAATTCATATGATCAAAAGGACCTGTCATTTGTAAAGGTAAAGTGGTTTCATTTGGCGTAAAAGGATTATTTCTCGTTAATGCATTAGAGGAAGACTCTGTCTCATTAGAACGTAACAACGATCTTTCTGCATATACAGCAGGAGTAACTACGACTGACGCTAAAACGAAAGTAACAAATGTAGAAAATATCGAAATTATTTTCAACATATAAACGAACTCCTCTCTTTTATAAAATTATTATATTATAATTTCAACAATAATTTTACTCTAGTAAACGTCAAAGTCAAGCGTATCCTTTTATTGCTATTTATCTTTTTGTTGCCGCAACTAAGATTTTATTATTTAATCTGTTTTTTAAAAAAGGGATGTATCTACATAAGCCAAATATCCCCCAGCGTCTATGGAAATAATCAAAATAATTGTACTCTTTTTCTAGTCGGATACCCTTAGGAAACCATTTTTGGGCTTCTTTAAACTGATTATACCCCGACTTAAAAACTGGCTTGGATTTCAAATGAGATACGGATTTATGCTTGGATGTATGTTTAGCGATAGTCTCAGAACAACACTCAATTGCAAATGTTAATTTACAATTTGAGAACTGTAAATCTATTGTTTTGATTAATGCTTGGATTTCTTTATCATCAAAATACATCAACACTCCTTCAAATATCACTAATATATCTAATCCATCAGCATAAAATGTCGCACTTTTCACTTCATCAATCCACTTATAGTCAAACATTGACTTAGATATCATCACATGGTTTTCGCTCTCAGTGAAAAAACGCTTTCTAATATTGATTACATCTGGTACATCAATATCTACCCATGGGATACCTTTCATACTTAACCTATCGAACCTCGTATCCAAACCACAACCAATGTTAATAATGAACGCTTTTTCGTTATTTTTCACAAAATCATTCACAAGCATATCTAAAATATACGTTCTTATACTTATACCTAATTGAGTAGTCCAATCTTTCGTAATTTGATCAAAGTCATAATTAAGCTTTCTAAACATTTTTTCTGAGTGCGGATCTTTAATAATAGGATTTTTTTCATATGTTTCTAATGCTCTAGCTGCAACAGGAATTAACATCGATTCAGGAACTCCATGTAATTTTTCCATCATTTCCTCCTTGATAAGCCATTTAATTGATAATCATTTTCAATTATACAATAGTCGCCTACTTTGTAAAAGATGCATCCTTGTCCTACGTATATTGAACTTTGAGCGTAAAAATTTTATTATATTCTTATTAATGAAAGGCGTAGCAACTATCATAGTAAAGAATGATTCAATATGACTTTTGTAAGGAAGGGGGACAACTTGTGATACTCATTAGTGCTTGCTTGGCAGGAGAAAATGTTCGTTATGATGGTCAAAATAAAAAACATACATCATTAAGCCATTTAGTACAATGTGGTCTGGCTCAAACGATATGTCCTGAACTTTTAGGAGGTCTAGGTGTTCCAAGAGAACCTGCAGAAATTGTAGGTGGCGATGGATATGACGTGTTAGCCGGAAGTGCTAAAGTTATAGATATTAAAGGAAATGGTGTCACTAAAGAATATATGCAAGGTGCAGAATTAGCTTTGGAAATTTGTAAAAATATGCATTGTGATATGTTAATTTTGAAATCAGACAGTCCTACTTGTGGATCTAGTACGATTTATTCAGGTGAATTTAACGGCAAAAAAAAAATGGGGAGTCGGACTATTTACCGCACTGTTAGAAAGCAATAATATCAAAGTATATGATGAAACAAACTATATGCGGAATAATGATTGATATTACAATGGATACTATTGACAAAAAACTGGCAGGCATACAAAGTATATTAACCAAAGAGATAAAGATTACTTAAACAAAGCCTATATCGAAGAAGCCGAAAGAAAGAAGTTTACAGATGCTCTTAAAGAATATGTAGGTGTAGGACAATATAAGTATGCATACTTTACAGATTTATTATATAAATCACAGACCATAGAATTCGTGTCTTTACAATTTCTTTTGAACTTTAGTTCTAGTCACTTTGAGATCAATGCTACACTTTTGATAGTTACTTCTTACACCATTTTGCGACACCGCCTAAGGTATCAGCACCTAACGAGAACTCATCGGAACTTGGTTTCTAAGTAAATTGTATATTGCCAATTAACGTCAACCAATAAATCATCTACGAAATGTCATAAAAAGAGAGCTTTAGAAGTGTTTAATCATAATACACATAGTAAACCTCATCAATAAATTTTTGAATCAATGAATCTTCATAATTATCTGCAATAATTTCTGAAGATTCATTATCCCCCATATATCCACTAGTATATTCCAAATAATGTCCTATTTCATGGGCAAATATCCTCAATATGTTTAATACTGCATCAAACTCACCTAATTCTTGCAGTAATACGTCAAAATGATTAATAGAAACAAAAATTTTAGGATAATTGTATATTGTAGTTGGTTCGAAAAAATGACCTATAGCGCCATCATTCAGCTTATCGAAAGTGACACTAACTATAACTTTAACTGGGAACGAAAACTCACTTAATAAAAAGTTTTCAAACATCAAAAAACCTTCTTTCAATGTACTTGAAATTCCCTCTTCATATTTTATTTCTATCCCTTTTTTTGTATATAAGTTAATAGTATCACTGGATAAGACAAATTGATTTGACATATAAGTATGTATCTTATACATATCTTGTTTATACGTATCATACTGCTCTACAAAATCACGATAATCAATCTCATCTCTATCTATAATATAGAATTTAGCTAATTGTAAAGATAAATCTTTAACTATTTCATATGTCGCATTTGACAATCCATCGATAGATCTATTGAAAACTTTCCTCTCAACTTGATAACTTTCAATATCAAATAACGAGTAATAAATAACTCTATCTTCTAAATCAACCTGACAGTCACTCCAATCACCATAGCTGAGTATTGGCTTGTCATGTATGATTATAGTCACTCTTTCCCTAAAGTTACGATATCTATTAATCCACATTTCAAATTCTGCTAATTTATCCATTAACTTATCATGTTTCGTTCTATTTTTTATGCTTACTTTTTTCATCTATATCACTTTTTCTTCTTATTTGATCCTTTTGTTATTTTTCCCCCTTTATGTTTCTTACTAGGAGTATGCTTTTTATTTGTTTTAGCTCTTGAGTCTTTCCTGCTACTATAATTACTCTTGCTTCTGCTTTTATTCTTTTTTTCCCTACCTACTTTGATTCTTCCTCTGGCATCGGCTGTATTATTTAAAGGATTATGAACAATCACTCTCTCTTGATTATTCTTAAATAAATTTAAGTCTCCTTTCGAAAAATCACCATTAAACGAAAATAATACAACAAATGAAAAAATACTTAGTAATAATTTCCTTTTCATTATATCGTCCCCTATAAAATATCATAATTTTATAAAGGGAATAAATCAATACACAAAAAGAACCCTCTAACCATTACAGTTAAAGGGTTCTTCTTATTTACAGTTCTATTCCCACTCGATCCCTAACAGCTTTAATTGTAATTTCTCACAGTCTCAAAAAGCTTGTTTATTATCAAGGAGATTGAACATTGTATTTCTGATTTACTTCTCACGGTGTCGCTACTTTTTGGTTGTTTTTCTCTTATCTTTTTGTTTTCTTAATAATTTTAATTCTCTTATCATATGTTCCATAGTTGCTATTTCATCTTCATATTTCTCATTTATATGATATTTTATAGACCTCGTTTGACCATGTTTACTCAAATATCCTTTGTCGATTAGTCCATTTAGTACACTTAAAGATGCATCTCTTTTAACACCTAACAATTTCATTACATCAGCTGATGCAATAATTTTTTTCTTCGTAATATACTTTAGAACTGTTTTCTCTCTTTCACTTAATTCAGGATCAGAGTCTGCAATATCAACTTTCCATACCCTTAAGGAAGTTGTATTATTTTCGCTTTTCAGTTCAGGTAACCTTAGTTTTTGCTCTACTACATTTGTATATATTGTAATACCACCGGAGCCCATGCGTTCACTTATTCCAATTTTCCTAAATAAAACCTCTATAATAGCATTTCTCGGTTTCGATTTATTTTCTTCAAAGAATTCTCGTGTTGAAACTCTCATTTTTCCGGGGTTTGTAAAATCATAGTAATGATTAAATACTTCTATCTTAACATCCTGGTTTGCCTTATAATCAGCATGTATTATAGTATTAGCTAAAGCTTCCCTCAATACTGCATTAGTTTTAGTAGCATTTTCTTCTCTTATCATTGTTTCGGGATTTAGTGAAAATATATCTTTTATGTTTTCTGACAATCTCTTTTGTACTTCAAAATAAAAATTATATAGATTCAAGTTTGGAAAGTTAATACTTCCTGAAGATACTCTATCTTTATATCTTTCTTCCTTTGAAAAAGAAGTGTTTGTTAAATCAATATACTCTAAATGAAAGTGTGGTAAGTATTCTTTGATAGAATCATATTTACCAAAGAATAATAATCCCCCAAAAGTTAATGCTTCTTTTTTGGTTTTTCTATCTCTCCTAATTACACCTAGCTCTGATAAAATTTGATGTTTCTCCATATTTACATATCTATTATGTTTATCTCTTACAACTAATCTTTCTATATAATTATCAATAGTTATACTATCTAAATCATCCATATCATAGTTTTCTATCAAATCTTCATCTAAATTATCAATTTTATTTCTAAAAAATGTTGCAAGTTCATCTTCATTAACAATATAATCCCCACTTCCTCTTCTTATGTAAGTTTGGTTCGCTTGTCCGTTAAGGTATATTGGCTTTTCCTTATAGCTTGCCTCTGGTACTCTAATTTCAATAACCTTTTTACCATCTATATACTCCTTTATTTCAATACTATCTTCACCTAAAGATGTTAAGTTAATTTTAGAATCTGAATTTAAAGTATCGAGATATTCCTTTTTAATTTTTTCTGGACTTTCGACGCCTGTTACTACAAATTCACCTTCAATTTCTGCAATACCAAGTACCATCAAACCTCCTTTTGTATTTGAAAATGCACAAATGGTTTTCCAAGCTTCATTAGGAAATGTTTTTTAGCTTCTTTATACTCTAATTGAGTATGCTCGGCTTTAAAATTATATGTCATATTCACTCTTCTTTCTTCGGTCATATTTTTATTTTCATCGGTTTCGACCTCTTAAACCGTTGATATCATGTGGTTTTGATTTCGTTTTTTCTTCGGTTTTCTTCGTTTTTTCTTCGGCTTTAATATATTAATATGCGTTTAAACCAACAATCCAACATTCTCTGTCATTTCATAAACACCCTTACACAAAACTAAGTTTTTCATAAATTCTTACTTTAATATTGAACATTGGCATCCACTTCTTTAAGTCACCTAACGTTTTAACAGCAATTAAAAGTAACACTATAATAAAGAAATTTGAATATTGTGTAAGTTGTCTCTCTAACTTAAAGGTACATCACATTAATTATATTGTATTTATTCATTTATAACCATAAGAAAACTACCCACTTTATCGACGGATAGTAAGCAACATTCTGAAGATAGGCGGTTTTGAAAGGTAGTATAGAAGCGGGTTAACCTAAAAGTTGCCCTAACCTTTGAACCCCGTCAGTAATGACGAAGTTGTATTAAAGTGACAATTACATTGGTTTCTCAAAAAAGAGTAACAGAGAATTATGGCTATTACCGTTTCAACTTGCTCAAAATTGTACAAGTCCAAGAGGACTTCAACTCCACATTTTTACATACAATTTTTGAAAAAAACACATAAAAAAACAAACTATCGCCAAATTTTACAATTTAAAACGATAGTTTGTCTACGATCTGAGGCTAGAAACCGCATCACAACGGTATTTCTAGCCTCTCATTTATACTATATCATTATTCCCACTCAATCGTACTTGGTGGTTTTGATGTGATGTCATATACCACACGGTTAACGTGGTCGACTTCGTTTACAATACGTGTTGAGATTTTTTGTAAGACTTCCCAGTCAATACGTGCAAAGTCACTAGTCATACCGTCAATTGACGTTACGGCACGGATACCCACTGTATAGTCATACGTGCGGTAGTCTCCCATCACGCCGACTGAACGAATATCTGGTAATACTGTGAAATATTGCCAAATTTCACGTTCTAAACCTTCCTCACGAATAACTTCTCGCAAAATCGCATCTGATTCACGCACGATTTCAAGTTTGTCTTCTGTGATTTCACCTAATACACGAATGCCCAGACCTGGTCCAGGGAATGGTTGACGCCATACGAGATGTTCAGGTATGCCCAGTTCAATTCCAAGCGCACGAACTTCATCTTTGAATAACGTATTGATTGGTTCGATTAATTCGAATTCCATATCTTCAGGTAATCCACCCACATTATGATGTGATTTGATCGTTTGCGCTGTTTTCGTACCCGATTCGATAACATCTGTATAAAGTGTTCCTTGTGCAAGGAAGTCTACCCCTTTTAACTTTGATGCTTCATCATCGAATACGTATACAAATTCATTACCAATAATTTTACGTTTTTGTTCAGGATCCGATACGCCTTTGAGTTTAGACATGAAGCGCTCTTCAGCATTAACCCGAATAATGTTCATATTGAATCCTTCACCGAATTGTTCCATGACCATGTCACCTTCACCTTTTCGTAAAAGACCATGGTCAACGAAAATACACGTCAATTGGTCACCGATTGCTTTGTGTAATAAAACAGCTACAACAGATGAGTCTACGCCACCGCTCATCGCACAAAGAACTTTGCGATCACCTACACGTTCACGAATTTTAGCAACTTCAATATCAATAAAGTTTTCCATTGTCCATTCACCTGTACAGTTACATACACGGCGCACGAAGTTACGTAATAAGTCATTACCAAATTCAGTATGACGTACTTCTGGATGGAATTGAACACCGTAGATACGGCGTTTTTTGTCTTCAATTGCAGCATATTGTGTGCTTGGGCTATCTGCAATCACTTCAAAACCTTCTGGGATTTCAATGACTTTGTCAGAATGACTCATCCATACTGTTTGTTCTTCTGGTAATCCGAAGAAAAGTTCATCGGATTTCGCGTTAATGATTGCTTTACCATATTCACGTTGGTTGGCACGTTCAACTTTACCACCTAATAATTTCGTTGTCAGTTGCATGCCGTAACAAATCCCCAATACAGGGACGCCTAAGTTATAAATCTCTGGATCAATTGTGAACGCATCTTCGGCATATACTGAGTTTGGACCACCTGAAAGGATTATTCCTTTTGGATTCATTTTTTTAATTTCATCAATAGAAATTTCATGGTCATGTAATTCACTATATACGCCCATCTCACGAATACGACGTGTAATCAACTGGTTGTATTGACTACCAAAATCGAGGACAAGAATCAGTTCTTGTTCTTTTGCCATTTCCATACTATTTGTACTCCTTTATGAATTAGAATGAGTAGTTTGGTGATTCTTTCGTAATTTGAACATCATGTGGATGACTTTCTGCTAGCCCTGCTGCACTCATTTTTGTAAATTGTGCTTCTTCACGTAACGCTTTTAAGTCTTGAGAGCCTGTGTAACCCATACCACTCTTCACGCCACCAATTAATTGATAGATTGTGTCTTGTAATGGGCCTTTATAATCAATACGGCCTTCTACACCTTCTGGAACGTATTTTTTAGGGACTTTATCCTCTTGGAAGTAACGGTCGTTTGAGCCACTTTCCATAGCACCAAGTGATCCCATGCCACGATACACTTTGTATTGACGACCTTGGAACATTTCAACAAGACCTGGGCTTTCTTCAGTACCTGCAAGTAAGCTTCCTAACATAACGGCATGTCCACCTGCTGCTAATGCTTTAACGATATCTCCTGAGAACTTAATACCGCCGTCAGCAATAATTGTTTTGCCATGGTTACGTGCTTCTGTTGCGCAGTCATAAACAGCTGTGATTTGTGGCACTCCCACTCCTGCAACAACTCGTGTCGTACAGATTGATCCTGGTCCAATCCCCACTTTAACTACATCTGCACCCGCTTCATAAAGTGCTCTAGTTGCTGCTGAAGTGGCAACATTTCCTGCAATTACAGTAATCTCAGGGTATTTGCTCTTAATATTTTTAACTTGATCAATAACACCTTTTGAGTGACCGTGTGCTGTATCAATCACCAACGCATCAACGCCCGCTTCAACTAACTTTTCTGCACGGATGTCTGTATCTTTTGAAATACCAATAGCTGCTGCTACTAATAAACGTCCGTGATCATCTTTAGCTGAATATGGATATTCATGTACCTTTTCGATATCTTTAATTGTAATTAAACCTTCAAGAATACCGTTTTCAACAAGTGGTAATTTTTCAATCTTGTGATCTTGTAAAATCTTTTCTGCTTCTTCTAATGTTGTACCGACTGGAGCTGTAATTAAGTCTTCTTTTGTCATGACATCTGAAATTTTAATTGAAAAGTCTTCAATAAATCTTAAGTCACGGTTAGTAAGGATACCGACAAGTTTACGCGAATCTTTATCTTCAACAATTGGCACACCCGAAATACGATATTTACCCATTAGCGCTTCAGCTTCGTATACACTTTCTTCTGGCGTTAAGAAAAATGGATCAGTAATTACTCCATTTTCTGAACGCTTTACTTTTTGTACTTCGTCAGCTTGATGTTCGATGCTCATGTTTTTATGAATAACACCTAGGCCACCTTGTCTTGCCATTGCAATAGCCATTTTTGATTCTGTTACTGTATCCATACCAGCTGAAATTATTGGAATGTTGAGTTTAATCTTGTCAGATAATTCAACACTTAAATCCACTTCTTTCGGTAACACATTTGACTCAGCTGGAATTAATAATACATCATCAAATGTTAATGCTTCTTTTACAAACTTGTTTTCCCACATTTCTTACAGCCTCCATTCAAATTGATAACTTTATTATTTCACATTTTCTTCATTTTGTTGATAGTTTATACCATTAAAAAATAAATTCAAGACAATTGCTGAAATTGTTCCTAATACAATCCCATTTTGTGTAAACCATGCAAATTGGTCACCTAATGCTTTAAAAGCCTCAGGTACCGCTGTAACACCCGCACCTAATCCTACAGAAATCGCAATAATCAATAAATTATTTTGATTTTTAAAGTTAATATCATTTAATATACGCATACCATATGCCATCACCATACCAAACATCGCTAACATGGCCCCACCTAACACTGGTAATGGGATAACATTAGCTAATGCGCCGAGCTTAGGTATACAACCGCAGATGACTAATAAAAGAACCATGCCATAGATAACATTGTTTTTCTTCACACCTGATAACGACACGAGTCCGACGTTTTGAGAATACGCTGTATAAGGAAACGCATTAAATATAGAACCTAGCATAATCGCTATTCCTTCAGCCATGTAGCCTTTTCGGAAATCTTTACGGATTAGCTGACGTCCTGTAATCTCACTTAATGCTTGATACACGCCTGTTGATTCAATCAAACTAATGAGCGCAACGATAAAGAAGACTAAAATCGCACCTATATCAAAAGCAAATCCTGTAAATCGAAATGGCTGTGGTAATTCAAACCAATGTGCCGATTGTACTTCGGATAGATTCACTAAACCGAATACACTTGCGATGATTGTCCCTGCCACTAAACCAATGAGAATAGCGATTGATTTGATAAAGCCTGTAGTAAATCGCTGAAGCAACAAGATAATAATCAACGTGCTAAATCCGAGTAAAATATACTTTGGATCACCGTAATCTTTGGTTTCTTGTCCGCCGGCAATATAGTTCATCGCAACAGGCATGAGTGTAATACCAATAATTGTCACAACACTCCCTGTGACAACTGGCGGGAAAAGACGTACTAACGAAGCAAAAAATGGCGCAATGACAACGACTAAAATCCCTGATGCAAATAAAGAACCATATAAGATATCAATACCTTTCGTCTGACCAATTAAAATCATTGGCGCAACGGCTGTAAATGTACAGCCTAAGACAACAGGCAGTCCTATTCCGATACCTCGATAAACTTGTAAAAACGTCGCTACACCACACATGAAAATATCTGCCGTAACAAGATACGCAATTTGAGAGGATGAAAATCCTAGACTGGTTCCAACGATGATAGGGACTAAGATAGCGCCCGCATACATAGCAAGAAGATGCTGCAAACTTAATAAGAATGATTTCATGATTCAGCATCCTCTACAAGTGTTACCTGATTATTTTTAAGCGAGGCAACACGACATAAAGACATCACTTCCAGTCCTTCTGCTTCCAAACGTTCACGTCCTGGTTGGAAACTTTTTTCGACTAAGATACCTACGCCAACAGTCTTTGCACCAGCTGCTTTAACAAGCCTATGCAATCCAAGAGCTGCTTCACCATTTGCCAAGAAATCATCAATAATCAAGACCCGATCATCTTCGGATAAAAACTCTTTAGAAACGATAATAGTATTCGTACGATTTTTCGTAAATGAATGTACATCTGTTTGATAGATTTCATGAGCTAACGTACTTGGCTTTGCTTTTTTTGCAAATAAGCATGGAACTTCAAAACGATGAGCCACCATAATCGACGGTGCAATACCTGATGCTTCAATCGTCAAAATTTTGGTAACCCCTCTACTTTCAAACTGATTATAAAAAGTATGGCTGACTTCATCCATTAACATTGGATCAATTTGGTGATTTAAAAAACTATCGACTTTCAGTATAGACTCACCTATTACGACGCCATCTTCGAGTACTTTTTCTCTCAAACTATGCACTACTCTTCCTCCTCAATAAAATTAGGTACAAAAAAGAGGCCAAGACAAAGCCTTTAGCATTTGGACAGAATAAAACACCGACCGTCAAAGCAATCTTTTCAAGTCATTATTTTCTGCATCAATACTAGCTTTTAGAGCACCTTTAATCGGTCTCTCAGAACACAAACCTTATGTCTCAACCTCACTAAGAGTAATCGTCATGCAATTGTTCAATGGCGCTGTATAGCTTTAATCACGCATATTGACATCTATACCAAAACTTCATTTCTAATATATTACGCAATGCGAGCTCGAATTCAGGAGCTAATTGTAGCGTCTTGTAGCTATAACAATTACTCATAGTCATATCGTTTAAGGCGACATGGTAGAAACTTCTAAAGCCATATTCTTCAGATTATATGAGTGTATAAATTATTAACCGATAATAGCAAATTTATAAAAAAATCGCAATACTATCGCGCTATATTGATTATTTTCAGAAATTTATGTAAATTATTGGTAGACATTGTCAGTTTTTGAAATCGTTTTATTAATTTAAAATGGGGTAGATACATAATGTATATGCAACCAAGGAGGCGCTAAAAAATGACAAAATATGAAGTAGCTCGTACTGAAGAAGATGCAATCAAGGCAGTTGAATCATTTTTACGTAATGGTTACGACGAAAGTGAAATTACGGTTATCAGTAAAGGGAAATTACAAACAGACCGTTTCAACGATTCACAAATTCAACATAAGTCTACTAATGCTACAATTAGTGACAAATTCATGCGATTTTTTATTGGTGAAGATGCCGAGGAAGCTGTTTTGACACGATACAACTTAGAAGAGAATGCCAAGGATGACTTAAAGCAAGACATCTCTAACAATAAAATTGTCGTAATCGGTCAAAAAGACAATGTTAAGAATGGTGAAGTTGCCAACAACGCAGCGTATCAAAGTCAAGATAAGGGTTTGGAACATAAACATATGCCATCAGAGCATACTGGTGATATTGAATAATACGAGCTTAAGACTAAAATGTCCAATGTCGTCCTAAATCCTATCACATTAAGTCATAAGGATTAAGACCGTATTCGCGTCTTAATCCTTTTATTGTACCTTCAATCACGCCCACTTTCACTGAAGCATTGAACCTATGCTATACTTAATCCAAATTAAAAGAGGTGAACAACATGGAATTTGTACAGATCAAATCGACACAAGATCGATGGTATGCGCCTGCTATGGCATTTTATAAAGATAAACTAGACCCCCTTGTAACCGAAGATGAGTCCGTCTTCGTGCAATCATTAAAAACTGAAAAAACACAAAACGATTACGTTTTTTTAGTAGGCATTCATGACCAAAAAGTGGTCAGCTTTGCGACTGCACATTACGAAGCAACGACGAATGCTGGTTTTATCATTTACTTAATCGCTGAAAAAGGACCTCAGTGCAAAACATTTCTTAAATCAACACTTGATGCAATAGAAACAGGTGTGAACGCACTAGCTAATCAATTACATGGGCGCGATGTTAACTTCTTTATGTTTGAGTCTACCTTTGAATCACCAAATGTCGACAACGATACAGCAGATGACATTGCTTTTCGACGTCGCTTTCTCATGCAAAATGACTTTGACAAACAAACTGACATCAACTATTTACAACCTTCTCTCAATCGCAATGGAAAACCTGTTCCGTTAGAATTGTATATCAAAACAAATATTCCATTGACTAAAGACATTTATGGAACAAGTATCAAATCTTGCTATATTCTCAAATATGTATTTGCAAACCGTCTTCCTCGCAAGATTATTTATCCATTACTTATCAAGATGGGGCTGAGTAAAGAAGTCAGTGACTAACCCCTTGAAATCAGCAAATAAAGCCGTTACAATAATGAGGAGGTAAGACTTACGGGTTACTGAACGCACTCTGCCGTTTGTCTAAAAAACTAGAAAGGAATCGTGACTTATGCTAACAAAAGAGTTTGCCGAAAAAACAGGCTTAAGCGAAAAACAAGTTCGTAAAATTGTGCAGCATCTTGAGGAAAGAGGCTACCACTTAAAAAAGACAGAATACCGCGGTCGTGAAGCGACAGATTTTCAAGAAGAAGATATCGAATTATTCCAGGAAATCGCCGAACGTGTGGGTCGAACAAATAGCTATGAGCTTGCTTTTGAAGAACTTGAACAGGAAAAAGATTTTTTACAAGTTATTGTTAAAGAAGATCAAAACCATCTTCCAAGTGATCAACAAGTCCCACACCTTCTTAATGAATTACGCAATGAAATCAATCAAATGCGCGAAGAACGTCAAATGTTAGGTCAAATGGTTTCTCAAGTCCATCAACAGCAAGAAGAGTTGAAAGCATTACATACAAAATTAAATCAACAACTTGAATCGAGCAATCAATCGTTAGCGACACTTACTGAAGCCCAAAAACAACAAACTGAGCAGATTAATCAAACACAACAAAGTATTGAATCTCAAGTTCAACAGCAGAAAGCATTAGCACATACGATTGAACGCAATGAGAAAAAAGGATTTTTACAGCGCTTGTTCGGAGGATAATCCGTACATTTTGCAACAATATCTATCACGGTTTATAATAAGTGATGCATGATTAACTTAATATGACAATGCTAGGGGTGCTCGAGTGAGCTGAGAAAGATGAATCTTAACTCTTTGAACCTGAAGTGGTTAGAACCAACGAAGGGAAGCTTTAATACGATATACTGTTGCTGAAATCAGTATTCTAGCGTATCCATTTCAATCTAATCATCCTCTTGCCCCCTACTCATTGGCAGGAGGCTTTTTTATGGAACAAACCGTCATTATTGGTGCTGGTGTCATGGGATTGTCAATTGCACGTCAATTGAAATCTAAACACCGACACATTCGCATCATCGATCGCTCGACTCCACGAATGAATGCATCCTATGCAGCTGGAGGAATGCTAGGTGCTCAAAATGAATTTTTTGAAGACACACCTTTATACCGTCTTGCCATGCAAAGTCGTGCAATGATGCCCGAAACTGCAAAAGATTTAGAGCGTGAAACAGGTATCGATATTGAATACCAAAAGTATGGTTTAATCAAAGTGGCTTCAAACAGCCACGATATAACAGCACTACACAAACAATTCCAATTTTTACAATCACACGATCATACGATTAAACTACTGTCTTCCTCAGAAATGGCACAACGTTTTCCAAAGCTTGATCCTAATCAAAGTGCCGCTTTTAAAATTCAAGACGACGGACAAATCAATGCTAATATTTATACGCAAGCATTAATAAAATCAGTAGCCCACCGAGAATCTATCGAATTATTGACTCATACCGAAACCACTTCTATCTCTCAACAGGATAACGGGGGCTATCATATTCATACGTCTAAAGGAACTTTCCATGCTGACGAACTGATTATCGCAGCTGGCGCTTGGAGTGGCGCGTTATTGCATCACCTCAATATTCATTTACCGACGCACCCTGTCAAAGGTGATGTCAAACTTATCGCATCTGACTATCATGGTTTGCAAGAAACTATTTTTAATGTAAATGGATGTTACATCGTGCCGAAAAAGCCGAATCGTTTCTTAATTGGCGCTACTTCTGAAATCGACAACTGGAGCACTCAGAATAATCGCGATAACTTGAATTGGCTAGACCGTGAGAGTATTGCTATGATTCCTGCATTAAAACAAGGCCGTATCATTAAAGAGTGGACAGGTATTCGTCCTATTACACCAGATGGAGAGCCCATCATGGGAGAAGTTCGTCCGAATCTATATGTCACAACAGGACATTATCGAAATGGTATTCTTCTATCACCGATTGTGGGGAAACTTATGGCGCAATTGGTAGATGGCAATCACCAAGCACGTGAAATATTACAACCATTCCAACCTCATCAGCATACAATTTAAAAATTATACTTGATTTTATAAACGCTTCCTATTATTCTTATTTTATAAATCGGAATTAAAAGGAAGCGTGTTTTTATGTCTACGTTATATATTATTATCAATATCATTATATTTATTTTAGCACTTCTAGGATTGGCAATAATGGCTAAAAAGCATATTAAATTCCCGAAACGCGTCTTTTTAGCACTAGGTCTTGGTATTATCCTAGGATTAATTTTACACCTTATTTACGGTGCAAACAGTAACGTTACAACACAAACGACTGAATGGATTAGCATTGTCGGTAATGGCTATATAGCGTTACTTCAAATGATTGTAATCCCTCTCGTATTTGTATCGATTGTAGCTGCCTTTACTAAAATTGAAATTGGCGAAAAGTTCGCCAAAGTGGGTAGCTATATATTTATGTTTCTTATTGGAACAGTGGCAATTGCTGCTATTGTCGGGATTGTCTATGCCCTTATTTTTGGTCTTGATGCATCTAGTATCGATTTAGGCCAAGCTGAAAATGCCAGAAGTAGTGAAATTGCAAATACAGCTAGAGAAATGACTGCAACTACTCTGCCTGCACAAATCTTAGAACTTTTACCAGCCAACCCATTCTTAGACTTTACAGGAGCACGTGCAACGTCAACGATTGCTGTTGTCATTTTTGCAGCATTTATCGGATTTGCTTATTTACGCGTCGCACGTAAACAACCTGAAAACGGTCACCTCTTAAAGCGTGGTATCGATGCCGTATATGCGCTTGTTATGGCAATTGTCACATTCGTTTTACGCCTGACACCTTATGGTATTTTAGCAATTATGATTAATACGATGGCGACAAGCGATTTTGCCGCAATTTGGACATTAGGCAAGTTTGTCATAGCATCTTATGCTGCATTAATTACAATGTACGTGATTCATTTGATTATTTTATCGGCATTACGCATCAACCCTATTCAATATATGAAGAAAACGGCTGAAGTCATAATATTTGCATTCACATCACGTTCAAGCGCAGGGGCATTACCTTTAAATATTCAAACCCAAACCAATCGTTTAGGGGTTCCTCAGTCTATTGCAAATTTCTCAGGATCGTTTGGACTATCTATTGGGCAAAACGGCTGTGCCGGTATTTATCCAGCAATGCTTGCGATAATGGTCGCGCCTGTTGCAGGCGTTGAAATTAATTTACAATTCATTCTGACTTTAATTGTCGTTGTGGTTTTAAGCTCTTTTGGAGTTGCTGGTGTTGGGGGCGGTGCAACATTTGCATCAATCCTTGTATTATCTGCCTTAAACTTACCTGTGGGTCTTGCTGGTGTACTTATTTCAGTAGAGCCCCTCATTGATATGGGACGAACAGCATTGAATGTTAATGACTCTATTGTAGCTGGAACAGGAACAGCACGCTTAACAAAACAATTAGACGACGAAACATTCAAATCAAACGACTATAACGAATTAGCATCTCAACATTAACCTAAAAGTGTTGAGCATGAACTTAGATTTGAGTCATTTATTTTATAACCTACCAAAAAAGCTAGCGTACCAGCCCTTTTCATTAAAGGTCTTACGCTAGCTTTTTAATATTATTTTTTGTTAAATCCAGACATTTGCAACCAATCAAGCATCTCTTGGCGCTGTTTACTGCTCATAAAGCGTGCAATTTGCTCTGACCACGTCTCATCTCGCTCCCCATTAGTACGCTGACTATAATAGTTAGACACGATGTCATCATATTTTTTCAGATGAGTCATTTGTTCATCTTTGTTGTCGTTATAACTATCGACATGAAAGACATGTTCAAATGGTAGTCTTGGCTTAGGCATTCCCTCTTCATCATCTGCCGGCACACCTAATGCCATTCCAAATAAAGGAAAAGTATGCTCAGGCAATCCTAATATCTCCCGCACACGTTCTACATCGTTGCGCAGTGATCCTAAATAAACAATTCCGTACCCCATATCTTCAGCAGTAAGGGCAATATTTTGAGCCGCAAGAGCAGCATCAACTGTCCCAACTAATAAACCTTCAGCGGATTCAAAACTTCCTTCCATATCCGCACCTCTAGACTCATTAATTAATTGGTGGCGATAATAGTCAATGACAAAAACAAGCAAATAACCATTATCTACAACATAGGGTTGTCCCGAAACTTCCTTTAATGCTTCTTTCTTCTCAACATCTTCAACACCAATAAATGATGTGGTTTGCAAATAACTCGAAGTCGAAGCCATTTGTCCTGCTTCGATTAACTTTTGAATAACGTCACGGCTTATTTTTTCAGACTTGAACTTTCGAACTGAATGATGCTTTTGCGTTAAATGATAAACATGGTTTGACATTGAACAACACTCCTTTAACTCTACTACACCATTTTATCCTATCAAATTCCCATTCATATTGCATGACTACAAACCTCCATTAATTTTTACCCTCTAAATGACTATAGTACCTAAATTTAATCATTCCTTGTCTATCATCAGCATAAAAACACATTTATACCCTTTTCCAAAATAACACCAATCATTAATGTTATACTATAGCTAACATAAAAAGGCAGGTTTTAGAGATGGTATCATTTAAACTCAAGTGTTCACAAACGCACAGCGAAACCATTACCCACCCACTCACTATGATAGTCAGTGAGGATGAGTTTCAAAATAACATATTAAATATAAACAACCATATATATACTACAACTTTGAATGAGCCTTTACCTGAAACATTAAAAGTCAAAGAATGTATTCATTTTTGGAAGCAATGGTTCAACAAGCCTATCCGTGTAGATGACTTAATTGCACAATTTAATCTTGCAACAGTCCAAAATGAAAAAGTCAAAAATATATCCACCTCAAATCTTAAGTTACTACATCTTGTTCGCATTTCTATTAGTGAACATCAATATATTTTAATTAAAGAACCTTTACAACAATTAACGATTGAACATAAATCACTAATGATGCGACTCATTCGAAAATTAAGCCAAAAGTCTTCTATCGTGTGTACGACCAATCATGTTGAAGAAGCATTACTTCTAACAAATAACTCTTATCGATTGAGCCACCAAGGATTAAAACGATTACAATCGGAAAATGAAACTTCTAAAGATTTTGACGTTCAACCCGTTCGCCGACAAGTTCATCGCGTATCAATAAAAGTTGGCGAAAAAATTATTCTAATTGACCCAATAGATATCGACTTTATAGAGTCTCGTGAAGGAAAGGTTGAAATTCATATAGGAAAAGAAGTCTACACAAATGATAAGACCCTTACCTTTATGGAATCACTACTTATAGACTATGGATTTTTTAGATGTCACCGCTCTTATCTTGTCAATTTACAAAAAGTGAGCGAGATTATTACATGGTCGAAAAATAGCTATTCTTTATATTTAAATCAGAATAGAGACCAAATCATTCCATTGTCTAGAGACAAAGTTAAGGATATTGAACATATTTTCAAGCTCTCCTCATAACATTTGAATGATTTATAGGTACATTTCATCAGTTTTTAGTATTGCTTACCGTATGATTATTATATTCTTGTCCTACTATAGATAGGAGGGCACATATATGCAAAATATCATTCAACTACAACACGTTCAAAAGAAGATTAAAGATCAAATCATTGTTAAAAACTTGGATTTTTCCGTCAAGAAGGGCGAGATTTTTGGTTTTTTAGGACCAAGTGGTGCTGGTAAAACTACGACTATTAATATGATGACTGGTTTATTCAAGGTGTCTAAAGGGAGTCTAAATGTTTTAGGCTATAATGCAAGTAAATTAGGTACTTCTCAATTCATGCATAATATTGGTATTATGACAGACCACTCATCTTTATATCACCGTTTAACAATATATGAAAACTTGAAGTTATTCTCTGATATTTATCAGATACCAACGCAACGCATAGATGAAGTATTAGAAAATGTTGAGCTAAATGATCACAGAAATAAGCGTATTAGTGAATTATCGTCTGGTATGAAACAACGCGTTTTGCTTGCAAGAGCAATTATTCATAAACCCAAATTATTATTTTTAGATGAGCCCACTGCAAACCTTGATCCTATAACTTCGAAGTTGATACACAGTCGTTTAAAAGAGATTAACGAGCAAGGTACAACTGTTTTTATCACCACACATGATATGGATGAAGCTGCACAATTATGTCACCGTGTAGCATTCATCATCAATGGAGAGATTAAGTTAATTGGTCATCCGCAGTCTTTGCAATACCAATACGCCACACCTACAATTAAAATCATCACTAAGGACGACATTCATTTTACATTAGATATCAATTCAGACACTGGCGCATTGATTCATAAATTAATCACTAATGATAACTTAAAATATATTGCTTCAGATATACCATCACTAGGAGATATTTTTGTAAAAGTTACTGGAGAGGAGTTAAAAAGCAATGAAATTATTTAGAGTTAAAGCTGTAATCTATAAAGATTTTAAAGAAATTTTACGTAATCCTTCTCTCTATTTTATGATTATTATGCCTATATTACTTGCTCTATATTTTAAGTTTTTGAGTGCATCCCTTGCCTCTGAAGGATCAACTGAATCATTTAATGATTTACTAGTGTATATCATCATTGCATTCTCACTCACAATGCCATTAGGTTGTATTACCATTTCTATACTAGCTGAAGAAAACGAAAAAGGAACATTACAAAGTTTGATTGAGACACCCCTTAAACCTGTTGAACTTTTGTTAGGCAAAGCTTTTTTAGGCACTGTTAGTAGTCTAATCACCTCGGTAATCTCACTCATCGCTTTAGGTATACCTTTTAATATACAGTGGCATGACTATTTGAGTCTGTTATTATACATTGCTATGATAATTTGTTTTGCTTTAGGTTTTGGCTTAATCACTAAAACAATTGGTCAATCAGCTTTTTTATATTTATAGTATTAATTCTATCAATGACTCTCTTTGTAGAAATTTTTAAATCAGCAAATGTTTCAAACATCTTAATATATTTACTCAATTACTTTCCAATGAATATCGCTTTCTTCATTCATATTCATAAGGAACCTTTTCACCTATTCTATTTACTATTATGGTTCTTATTATCTGCTATATTTTTATTTGTGATATATAGATTCAAGACTCGCAAAATATAATGACTAGTACGAATACGGATTTCAGTGATAAATGTAAGGTTTACCCACTATTATTAATTGTTGCTCATCAATTTTAAGCATAAGCGCTTTAATTGAGAAAATGTAATAATAAATGATATTATGATGATATAGAACTTGGTGCTTTGTAAGTACATTAATAGAGAATTAATCCCTTATTAATAAGCACTAACAAACATTCTATTATTATCAGAGTTTATGTTTGACGTTTCATTCATAACATGTAATAATAATGCTTGAGATTAGAATTATTATTAAAAAGGAATTATGACAAAAAAGATTTGCCTATAATTCTAATCTAATAATAATATTAAAATACTAGGAGGATATCCATTATGTCTTTAATCGGTAAACAAATTGAAGATTTTACAGCACAAGCATACAATGCTAAATCAGATGAGTTCGTTGAGGTTACTCAAGAAGATTTGAAAGGTAGCTGGAGCGTAGTTGTATTCTACCCTGCAGATTTCTCTTTCGTATGTCCTACTGAATTACAAGATGTACAAAATCAATATGCTAAATTACAAGAGTTAGGCGTAAATGTTTACTCTGTTTCAACTGATACACACTTTGTACACAAAGCTTGGCATGACCATTCTGACGCAATTAGCTCAATCGAATACACGATGATTGGTGACCCATCACAAACCATTACTCGTAATTTCGACGTATTAAATGAAGAATCTGGTCTTGCACAACGTGGTACATTTATCGTTGACCCAGACGGTGTTGTTCAAGCAGCTGAAATTAATGCAGATGGGATTGGTCGTGACGCTAGTACTTTAGTACACAAAATTAAAGCGGCTCAATATGTACGTCAAAATCCTGGTGAAGTTTGCCCAGCTAAATGGGAAGAAGGTAACGACACTTTAACACCTGGTTTAGACTTAGTAGGTAAAATTTAAGGAGGCTTTACTGAATGTTAGATCAAGAATTAAAGAAACAACTCTCTCAATTTCTTGATTTGATGGAAGGTGACGTAGTATTCAAAGTGAGTGCTGGTTCTGATGATCATTCACAGAAACTAAATGATCTTGTAAACGAAGTCGCTGAAATGTCACCTCGAATTACAGTAGAAAAAGCTGAATTAAAGCGCACACCTAGTTTTAGTGTGAACAGACCTGGAGAGGACACTGGCATTACATTTGCTGGTGTCCCTCTTGGTCATGAGTTCAATTCTTTTGTACTTGCACTACTACAAGTAAGTGGGCGCGCACCAAAAGAAGAACAATCTGTAATCGACCAAATCAAATCAATTAACGAACCTTTAAATTTCGAGACATTTGTAAGCTTGACTTGTCAAAAATGTCCGGATGTTGTTCAAGCAATTAACCTCATGAGCGTGATTAACCCTAATATTACGCATACTATGATTGACGGTGCTGTATTCAAAGAAGAATCAGAAGACATTATGGCAGTTCCCTCTATCTTCTTAAATGGCGAACAATTCGGTAGCGGTCGCATGACTGTGACAGATATTCTAAGTGAACTTGGCCAAGGCCCAGATGCTTCAGAATTTGAAGGCAAAGAAACTTATGATGTATTAGTGATAGGTGGCGGCCCTGCAAGTGCAAGTTCAGCAATTTATGCTGCGCGTAAAGGCTTACGTACAGGTATCGTTGCTGACCGTATTGGTGGTCAAGTGAATGATACAGCCGATATCGAAAACTATATCGGTGTTACCAAGACAAATGGCCCCGCATTATCAAGCAACTTAGAGCAACACATCAATGATTACAATGTTGATGTAATGAAAGGTGTCCGAGCTGAAGCACTTCGCAAAACAGATGAAGGTACTGAAATTGTCCTTAATAACGGCGCGACACTTCAAACAAAATCCTTAATTATTGCAACAGGAGCAAGATGGAGACAGCTTGGTGTACCTGGTGAGCAAGAATTTGCAAATAAAGGTGTTGCATACTGCCCTCACTGTGACGGCCCTCTATTTGAAGGTAAAGATGTCGCAGTAGTTGGTGGCGGTAACTCAGGCGTTGAAGCTGCCATTGATCTTGCAGGTATATGTAAACACGTTACATTACTTGAGTTTGGGTCTGAGATGAAGGCTGATCAAGTTTTACAAGATCGTCTACAATCATTACCTAATACAACTGTGATTACGAATGCAGCAACGTCAGAAATCACTGGTGATGACCGTGTTAACGGTATCTCTTACACTGATCGTACAACTGACGAAGTGAAGCATATTGATTTAGATGGTGTCTTTGTTCAAATTGGGCTATCTCCTAATACAGAGTGGTTAGGTGACACTGTCCAACGTAACAAAATGGGCGAAATCGAAATCGATCGTTTAGGTCATACAAATGTTCCCGGTGTATTTGCAGCTGGTGACTGTTCTGACCAACGTTACAAACAAATTATCATCTCAATGGGTTCAGGTGCGACTGCTGCATTATCAGCATTTGACTATCTGATTCGTCATTAACTTTTATAACGCTTCAGGCAATATAATTGTTCGCAAAGTATTTTCGTAGCGGATATATCAAGAGAGGTTGGAAGCCAGTGAATGGTCTCCAACCTCTCTTTTTGTGTTTTATTATAAGAATGATGTCAGCCAATGCCATAATTTAGTAAATATTGCTACAATCGCATCCCACAACTTTTGTAATGCATTGCGATTTTCTTCAGTGTCTAACTTTTTCAATGCATCCAATTTATCGCCAGCATCACTTTGAATTTGCTTCATCAAATCTTGTGCTTGCTTTTTAAATGCGTCAGGATCTTGATTGATGACATCAGAGTTTGCAACATTCTTCATCATATTTTGAATCATTGCTATCTCACTGTCATTTAAAATTTGATTGAGTCCCTTCTCATTTAGCGTTTGAATCACAATATTGTTAATTGTAATGTCGTTGATTTGTTGATTAGACGTTTTTGCATCGGCTATTTGCGCTTTCATATCTGCAATAGCCTCATTAAGTGCTTCATCTGAAAAGGCGTCACTTTGAGCATGATTTTCACTGATTCGAGCTAATTCATTCATCTCTTGATGCGCATTTTGTATATCTTGACCGTTAAGGGTATGACCTTGTGCTTCATACGCTTTATAAATACCTGTCAGTGCACCTTCACCTGACACCGGGTCAATTGACGCTATTTTAATCACTGCATCTTGAATGCCTGCAGTTATCGCAGCATTCATATATTGCTCCCGAGTGATTCGTGTAATATTTTCAGGCGTTTCTATCTCAACATCCACACCACTTGTAAAGCGTTTGGGCTTAATCAAGGCACTAGAATGAATGTAGTCATACTCTGTGCCTGTGTAACGTACAACATCCGTACTTCCAACCTTATATGTGGTCACATTATTGCCGACACCCAATTTATCTTTTGTTTCTTCTAATTGTTGTTCATTTAAGTCCGCACCTTGAAGGAAAATTTCCTCTTTTGGTTTGAATTCATTGGCTGCGTATACATTTTGTACAGTTCCAAGCATTAGAGCTGATGCCGCAATGCCAGTTATGATTCGTTTTTTATGCATTTTTTCACTTCCTCTGATGCAATCATCGTTTTTGCTATTTTAACATATGTCTAGTGCCTATATTGTCATACTCTAGCCTTACATGATGAAAGTCATACGATATTTTATAATAGTATAACAAAAATAACTCTTCAACCTCACATCATACGTGAAATTGAAGAGCCTTCTTATCTTTTACTGCACTGTTGTCATATCATTGGTATAATCGATTTCATATCCCATATCGCGAATCATATCATAATCCATTTTGTTAGGTTGACCTCCTGTAATGAGGTAATCTCCAACAAAAATAGAATTAGCAACCATCAATGCTGTTGATTGCAACGAACGTAAATTGACCTCACGCCCACCTGCAATGCGGATTTCTTTCGAAGGATTAATCAAGCGAAATAGCGCTAAAATTCTTAAACAGCGCATTGGTGTCAATTCATCTTTATTCCCAAACTTTGTGCCTTTTATTGGGTGTAAAAAGTTAACCGGAATACTATCTGCATCAATTTTTTTCAGAGCGAAAGCCATATCTACAATATCTTGATTCGTTTCGCCCATACCACAAATCACCCCTGAACATGGTGAAATGTTGTGTGCTTTCATTGTTTCAATCGTATCCACACGATCTTGATAAGTATGTGTCGTAACAACCTCGTCATGATAGTTTTCACTCGTATTCAAGTTATGATTGTAACGATCAACACCTGCTGCTTTAAGACGTGCCGCTTGTTCTTCATTTGCCAATCCAAGACATGCGCATATTTTAAGTTGAGGATGCTCAGATTTGATGCGTTCAACCGATGCGGTAATATGATCAACCTCTTTATCACTAGGGCCTCGACCACTCATGACGATACAATATGTACCAATATGATTGTCTGCCGCAACTTTTGCCCCTTCTGTAATTTGATTTTCAGGAATTAAGGCATAGCGTTGTTTTTTCTTCATTTCGCGAGATTGGCCACAGTAACCACAATCCTCAGGACAAATGCCACTTTTCGCATTTAAGATCATATTCAACTTCACTTTATGACCATAATAATATTTGCGTAACTGATATGCCTCGTTTACTAAATCCATCGTATCGATTTTCTCATCTGTAAAGAGTGTATAGGCTTCTTCAGGTGACAAATCTTCACCGTTCAAAATTTGGGATGCAATATCCATCGTATTCCCCCTTTAATAATAAGTTCTTACAATATGGATATTATACTATAATTGTAAACTTTTTAAAATCAAAGTTTACATACATCATCGCATACACACATTGTCTTATTCAATTTCTAATACTTTAGTAAACCATCACACCACCTGCTAAGCCTAATATAACAATTGCCCATGACGGCACTCTACAATAAGCTAACAGCACAAATAAAATAGCTGCAAATACAAAATCAATATGTGAATGAATCGTTGACGTCACAATAGGGTCATAAAATGCTGCAATCAATATTCCTACAACACCTGCACTAACGCCTTTCAACGCTTTACGGATTAATCTATTTTTTTGTAATTGTTCCCAAAATGGAAGTACACCTATTAGCAATAAAAAGGCCGGCAAGAATATTGCAAGTGTAGCGACTATACCCCCTAGCCATCCACCTACAACCGTTCCAATATAAGACCCAAATGTAAATAGAGGTCCTGGTACTGCTTGAGCTAATGCATAGCCTGTTATAAAGTCATTTGCACTTATCATATGAGTCACTACAAACTCTTCTTTCAACAAAGGCAACACCACATGTCCTCCACCAAAGACGAGCGCACCCGCACGATAGAAGCTATCAATCATTGCAATCCATTTTGATTGAGAGATCACATTTAAAATAGGCAATACGATCAGTAGCACCAAGAACAACACTAAAGCGCCCATTCCAACGGTCTTACGAATTTTAAATAATTGAAGATGAGTCGTTTGTGTTTGAACATCTTTAAATAACATAATACTAACGACACCAACGATTATGAGTGCTATTACTTGGGAAGCTGGATGCGTAACGAGTACAGTCACAACCAATGTAAATAATGCCATTAATTTTGTTTTGACATCCGGCAGCAGCTTTTGAGCCATCCCTAAAATGGCATTCAATACAACCGCCACTGCGACAATCTTTAATCCTTGAACCCAAGTCATATCAAAGTTCATCTTTAATAAAAGACCTGCAAATATCATGAGCACTAAAGCTGAAGGAAGGGTAAAACCTATAAATGAAACTACACCTCCTAATAATCCTGCTTGAGCAACTCCGACACCAAATCCAACTTGACTACTCGCAGGACCAGGCAAAAACTGACATAAAGCAACAAGATTCGTATATGCCTCATCGTTTAACCATCGCCTCTTCTTTACATATTCATCATAGAAATAACCTAAATGTGCAGTAGGACCACCAAAAGATGTACACCCCAGTCTTAACGCAATCAAAAATAAACGAAAATAACTCAACTTACACTCCCCTTATATTTCATCTATTAATTCCCGTAACTGCTCTTTACTTTTTTGCAACATAGCATGACCCAATTGTGTGCAACGATAATTTTTACGCTGATGTCCATCTACAGTGACAAGCTCCACTTCAAGTAACCCCTCGTCCTCCATTCGATGCAGTATCGGATAGATCGTTCCCGCACTCATGTCATAACCATGCCCTTTCAACTCATCCATCATCCAACGCCCATATACTGGACGCTCTAAAGCGTGATGTAAAATATGAATATAGATAAATCCCAAAAACATACGACGCTCTATTTTATTTTGCAATGAGCCACCTCCTCATTAATATCGAAAACCGATATCGAATTGCGTTATTAACATATCATATTAAGTTATTTAAAACCACTTTGATACTTCTAAGGTATGATATACTATAGCCAAACGATGAAACAGGGGGAAAATATGGATACATTAGAGGAATTTTTAGATACCATTGAAAAAGCTGAGCACCGCGCAATACTAAACAATGTCATCACACAGTTACTGAAAGATTATCCACAACTCAAACTTGAGATTAAATGGAATCAACCGATGTTATTATTAAAAGATAACGGCACTTTTATATTAGGATTTAGTAAAGCAAAACCTCACTTTGCCATTGCTCCAGAAAAATATACCCGTGATTATTTTGAAAAAGAAATTCAAGATGCAGGCTATCAATTGACTAAAATGTTCTTTAAAATTAAATGGACACAACATGTTGATTATGATTTATTGCATCAAATAATTGACAAAAATATCGAAGACAAACGCGAAGCCTCAAAATTCTGGCGTGAGTAATTCTTACGCCAATCATTACTTCTGATGAAGTAGCACTGCCAAAATATTAACTTGCTACTTCATCAAACCTTTTGAGCACCTTGATTATTCTCCTTTATTTGACTAACCACACTCTCTCTTCAAAATGATATATTTTCACACCAAATCATATATAAAAATCAAATTTAATAACAAAAAGAAAATTCAGAAAACAATGAAATAAGTATTGACACTTAATGGACTATCAAATAAAATCATTAGTAAATAAGTCGGGATTATAGGAGGTTCCCTCATTGATAGAGTTTAAAAATATTCATAAATCTTTTAAAAAGAAAGATACCACTATTCACGCTTTGAGTGACGTAAGCTTCAAAGTGAATCAAGGTGATATATTTGGGGTAATCGGCTATAGTGGCGCTGGAAAAAGTACACTTGTCCGACTGGTGAATCAACTTGAAAAGCAAACATCAGGAGATGTACTCGTAGATGGTCACCATTTGAATACATATAATCAAAAAGACTTACGACGTGTTAAAAAAGACATTGGCATGATTTTTCAGCATTTTAACTTATTAAATTCTAAAACTGTCTATAAAAACATAGCCATGCCACTCATTTTAGCCAAAATGGATCCGAATGAAATCAAAAAACGTGTAAACGAAATGATTGATTTCGTAGGGCTTAACGGTAAGGCACACCAATTTCCTAGTGAACTGTCTGGAGGTCAAAAGCAACGTGTTGCCATTGCACGGGCCCTTGTCACAAATCCTAAAATATTGTTATGCGATGAAGCAACGAGTGCACTAGATCCAGCGACAACAGACTCAATTCTCGATTTGTTAAAAAAGACCAACCAAACATTTGGCGTCACTATTTTAGTCATTACACACGAGATGAGCGTTATCAAAAAGATTTGTAATCGGGTCGCTGTTATGGAAAACGGCCGTGTCATTGAACTCGACACAGTGAAACGTGTTTTTAGTCGCCCAGAAACACTGACCGCAAAACGTTTTGTGTCGACAGTTATTAATACAGAACCTTCTCAATATGTGCTGTCGAATTTAAAACATAGTCCTCATTCACACACATTAAAATTATTCATTGAAACTGCTCAAATACAGACAACAATTGTGAATGATTTAATTCAAAAAGTAGGTGTACAAATCAATATCTTGCATGCATTTATGACTGATATTCAAGACGATACTGTGGGTTATTTATGGTTGAATATTGAAGGTAATAACGAACAAATGTCTCAAGTTCACCATTATTTAACTGCGCTACATATTCAATTTGAGGAGGTAGTGTAATATGTTAGGTTCATCTATCGACGCTTCCCAACTACTTGAAGCTTTATATCAAACACTATATATGGTGACAGTCTCACTTGTGATTGGGTCTCTTATCGGCATTCCACTTGGTATTTTGTTAGTCATTACACGTCAGAATGGCATTTGGCCGAATATGATGATTCATCATCTATTAAACCCTATTATCAATATCTTGAGATCTGTGCCTTTTATTATTTTATTAATTGCAATTGTTCCTTTTACCAAATTATTGGTTGGAACCTCTATCGGCACAACTGCTGCAATAGTCCCACTGACAGTATATGTCGCACCTTATATTGCACGCCTTGTCGAAAACTCGCTACTTGAAGTAGATGATGGCATTATCGAAGCCGCACATGCAATGGGTGCTTCACCAGCGCAAATCATTCGCTATTTTCTATTACCCGAAGCGCTTGGCTCATTAATACTATCCATTACGACAGCGATTATAGGGCTCATCGGTGCCACAGCCATGGCAGGCGCTGTAGGTGGTGGTGGCATTGGTGATATGGCTTTAGTGTATGGTTACCAACGCTTCGATACACTAGTCATCATCATTACAGTCGTAGTACTTGTCATTATCGTTCAACTGATACAATCAATCGGTAACACCCTTGCCAAAAAGGTACGCCGTCATTAATAGGAGGATTTACATATGAAAAAATTATTAACATTACTTATTGCGACTATCATCGTATTAGCCGCATGTGGCCAAAACAATGATAATCAAAAAGTAACTATTGGTATCGCTTCTAACGACTCAAAAGCTTGGGAGAAAGTGAAAGAACTCGCTAAGGATGAAAATATCGACTTAGAAATCAAACAATTTTCAGATTATAATGTCCCTAACAAAGCCTTAAATGACGGTGACATTGATATGAATGCATTCCAACATTTTGCTTTCTTAAATGAATTCAAAAAAGCAAATGACGGTACAGATATTACACCCATTCGCACCTCAGTTTTAGCACCATTAGGGATTTATTCTGATAAGGTTGATAACATTCAAGACGTTAAGAACGGCGCTAAAGTGGTCATCCCTAACGATGTCTCTAACCAAGCCCGCGCATTAAAGTTACTTGAAAAAGCAGGCTTACTTGAACTTAATGATAATTTTGGATTATCAAGCACAACTCAAGACATTAAAGATAATCCTAAAAATTTAGACATCCAAGCCGTTGATGCCCAACAAACAGCTCGTGCATTATCAGATGTCGATATTTCAGTGATCAATAACGGTGTCGCTACTAAAGCAGGCTTAGACGCTAAAGAAGACCCTATCTATTTAGAAGACTCAGACTCTGATGCTACAAAACCCTATATCAATGTCATTGCAGTCAATACTAAAGACAAAGACAATAAAACATATCAAAAAATCGCAGAACTTTATCATTCAGATGAAGCAAAAGATGCGTTAAAAGAAGATACAAAAGATGGTGAAATCGTCGTCGATTTATCTCAAGGGGAAATCAAAGAAATTGAAGACAGTTTAAAATAAGCATATTAAGAGGTTGGGACATGAATATGTCTCAATCTCTCTTTTGATAGATAATGAAAAAATAATAACAGAAAAAAATGTAACTAAATATAAAGCTGATACATCTAATAAAACATCAAAAGTACGGATTAAAATACTCAAATAATTCATTTTTTATTTTTGTTTTTTATTTTAGATATAATAGTACCAATTACTACAAGTGTTAAAAACGTTAAAATCCAACTTATTATACTTACCACCACAACAAATTCCTCCTTTAACTTTATTTATAACATATTTAACAATTGAATAAAAAATATTAATGAATCATCTAAAATAACAGGAAAGTCAAAAATAAATATAAATCATTTACTCGTAATATTGGAAAAGACACAAGAATAGTTGAAAAATCTCTTGAATCTCTAAATTTAAAACGATTAACTTTTCCCAAAACAAAAATCCCCGTACCTATAAGGTTAGCGGGGGTTTTCATATTCCTCTATATTAAGCTTCGTCTTTTACGAATGGTAATAAAGCCATATGACGTGCACGTTTAATCGCTGTAGTCAACATACGTTGATATTTCGCTGACGTACCAGTCACACGACGAGGTAAAATCTTACCACGTTCTGAGATAAAACGTTTAAGTAATTCAGTATCTTTGTAGTCGATATGTGTGATACCGTTTGCTGTGAAGTAACACACTTTTTTACGACGACGACCGCCTCTTCTTGGTCCACCTGCCATGATTTGTGCCTCCTTTACTTTATAATCATTTTAAGATTTTTAAATTAGAATGGTAAATCATCATCACTAATATCAATTGGTCCATTCGCATTGGCAAATGGGTTATCATTATGGGATGATTGATTGTTGTTTTGATATGACGAATTTTGGCCTTGTTGTTGTCCACCGAAACTTTGTTCATAACTTTGGAAATCATTTCCTGGGTTATTGGCATGACGCTGGTTTTGTGATTTTGGCTCAAGGAATTGAACACTATCACATACAACTTCTGTGACGAATATACGTCGGCCTTCTTGGTTTTCGTAACTGCGTGATTGTAAGCGACCATCAACGCCAGCAAGACTTCCTTTAAATAAGAAGTTACTTACGTTTTCTGCTTGTTTACGGAAAACAACACAGTTGATGAAGTCCGCTTCACGTTCCCCTTGGGCATTCGTAAACGTACGATTAACCGCTAAGGTAAAAGTCGCAACACTTACGCCTGAGGGTGTCGTTCTGTATTCTGGATCTTTAGTTAATCGACCTACTAATACGACTCTGTTAAGCATATTCACGCCCCCATTTTATTCTATTACTTGTTTTCGTCTTCACGGACAACAATGTAACGAATGATATCGTCATTGATTTTAGCTAAACGTTGGAATTCGTCAGTAGCTTTGTTGTTATCTGATTGAATACGTACGATGTTGTAGTAACCATCTGTAAAGTCTTCAATTTCGTAAGCTAAGCGACGTTTACCCCAATCTTTAGTTTCCAATACTTCAGAACCTTCAGAAGCTAAAATTCCGTTAAAACGTTCAACTACTGCTTTACGAGCGTCTTCCTCAATGTTTGGACGCACGATGTACATTACTTCATATGTTCTCATTGTATATTTGCACCTCCTTGTGGTCTAAGCGGAGAGGTTCGAATCAAAAGCATATCGCTAAAGTCCTAGCCCCTCAAGGAATAATTTTCATTACTCACATTCAAAGATTGTATCATAGTTCTTTACTTTTTACAATCATTATTTCAATTGCATATTCACACCTTAAACCCTATTCAATTTCAATTCGCAAAATAAACATAGTCTTCACTATTTGGAATATCTT
Source organism: Staphylococcus felis (assembly GCF_003012915.1). Lineage (NCBI taxonomy): Bacteria > Bacillati > Bacillota > Bacilli > Caryophanales > Staphylococcaceae > Staphylococcus > Staphylococcus felis. Next base: position 550,830 of record NZ_CP027770.1, read on the forward strand.
CTAATCGTTTATCTTGATATATGGATTTAAATGTATTTAACTCTGGATTATTCCATACATTTCCATTGTAATCTTCATTTTATATAGTTCATAGCGCGTTTATATTAATATGTTTTACAGCATCAAACAACTAATCATTTATGTTTAATTTTTATTTATAAATAGTTAAGGAATAGTTAATTTTTATTAAAAAGGTTTTGTGATAAATTTTATATGCATTGGATAAACTTTAACAACGAAACAGAAAGGGAAAAATTATGAAAAACAAAAATATTTCTAGATTATTAATGGGTGCAGCAACACTTACACTGGCTACAATGATAGCTAACGGAGAGGCGAAAGCTGACGAAGTAACACAAGAGGCTTCTGTCGAACAAAGCCAAAATGAATTCGAAACAGATCAACAACGTGCGTTTTATCATACACTTCACTTAGAAGACGTAACTGAAGACCAACGCAACCAGTACATCAAAACTATCAGAGAAGAACCAACACGTGCACAAGAAGTTTTTTCTGAATCAGTTAAAGATAGCATTAACCCTGAACGACGTACTGCACAACAAAATGCATTTTATGGCGTGCTTCACAACGAAGACTTATCTGAAAAGAAACGTAACGAATACATCGAACAAATCAAAAAAAATCCTGACCATAGCCAACAAGTTTGGATAGATTCCATTAATCCAACTGAACTTGAGCAAAACAGAGCAAATGCAGAACAAGCAATTAATGACTTTGATGCTAACAAACATGCACAAGACAAAGTGAAAGTATACGAAGAAAATGCTAAGCTTCCAGAATCAGAACGTATGCTTAATAATTACATCGTAGAACAAATCTCAAAAGACAAAGCCAATACACGTAAAAACGAGCGTATCGCTTCTGCTAACAAGGCTTTAACAGCATTAAACACACAAGACTCTATTGAAAACCGACGTCAAGCACAACGTGAAGTAAACAAAGCACCTATGGACGTTCAAGCACAACTTCAAAAACAATTAAACGCAATTACAAAACAACTTGATGAAAAAGCTGAAGCAAATCGTAAGGCTAAAGAAGATGCTATCGCTCTTGGAGACGAGCACACAGCTGCAGCTAACAAAGTTTTATCAGAGCTAAAAGACAATGTTTCTGATGAAAAACGCAAAGAAGCAGAAGATGCAATTAAAAAAGCACCTGAGCATGTGCAAGCGCACCTTCAAAATCAACTCAAAGCAATCATCTCACAACACGAACAAAAGAAAGTACAACCTGAAGTTGAAACAGTAGTAACAGAAGAAAAAGCAGAAGATGCGACTGCTGACGCAAAAGAAGACAACCAAGTAACGACACCAGCACAAGACGAAACACATTCAACATTAGCAAGCTATTATCATTCATTGAAAGATAGTCTAAAGAAGGATTATGACTCTGTTTACAATACTTTCAATAAAGGTTATCAACAACTAACTGAAACTTATAATAAGTACAAACAAAAATATGAGAATGCGAAATATTACGTTGAGACATATTATAAATATAAAAACACAATCGACAAAGTTGTATTAGCAACTTTAGGTGATGGACTCAAAACGCATATTCAACCACTTGAAATTAAAAAAGATAAAAATACTTTATATAACACATATGCTCAAGCACGTAACTATGTAACGGAAGGTGTTAATACCGGAAAAGTGTTATACGCATTCTACCAAAACCCTAATGTAGTCAAAACAGCAATCACAGCTGCTGAAACTGCATCAACTATTAAAGATACAATTTCAAGCTTTTTCTCATCATTCTTGAAATAATCATTATGCCGAATCATTGTAAGTTAAGTGATAAACTTTAATGAATTCCCTCCCCCTATAAGCTTATGATTCGGCATAAAAATAAAAGACAGAAATCTATGACCCGTATAGATTTCTGTCTTTTGCTATATTAATGCTATGAGCACAATTTTAGACAACTTCTCTCATTGGAGGTATATTTATTATATCAATGAATGGAGGTTTTTCAGATGAAAGTAGGTATTATTGGTGCAACAGGCCAAATTGGCAACTTAATACTCAAAGAAGCTTTAAATGACGGATTAGAAGTGACAGCCATTGTACGTGACGCTTCAAAATTAGAACAAAAAGATGTTTCCGTTATTGAGAAAGACACTTTTGACTTAACAAAAGAGGATTTACAACCATTTGATGTAGTTGTGAGTGCATTCGGTGCTCCTCTTGGCGAAACTGAACCTCATGTTAAAGCCGGACGCGTTTTAATTAACGCTTTAGATGGCACAGACACAAGACTTGTTATCGTTGGTGGTGCAGGTAGTTTATACACTGATGATAGTAAGACTCAAACATCTCTTGAAGCAGGACAAGTGCCAGACTTTGTCGTTCCAACTGCAACAGGTCATGATCAAAACTTGCAACAAATTAAAAAAACAGAGTCTCTCAATTGGACATTCGTAAGCCCATCATCATTCTTTGATTTTGAAGGGCCACGTACAACACACTATCGTATCGGTGGCAATGTACTACTCACAAATGCAGATGGTGAGAGTTATGTAAGCTATGCTGACTACGCATTAGCAATGATTGAAATCATTAAAAACAACGACTTTATCAAGCAACACATTACTGTTGTAAGTGATAAAGCTTAACCCTAAATCGAGTAGGAGAGTAGCCATTAATTGACTACTCGTCCTCTCACACCACCGAGCGTACGGTTCCGTACTCGGCGGTTCAATATCTTGCGTAAGCCAACTCTGCAAGCTGGGTTAATGGTATCAGTCCCCACTTGTAGAGTTGTTTTGTTGTAAGTGCACGATGAACCTCGTGCGTGTTTGATAGTCGCCAGTACTTTTTTCGAGACTGTGCGATTTTCATCGCACTTCTATGGTCAAGACCATATTGGCGCAACATCTTATACTTAGTTCTTACTCTTTTCCACCGTTTAAGTATGAGTTGTCTAAGTCGGCGGTTTAACCAAGATTGCGTGGTTTCAATAAATTCTCTGATAAAACCTCTACCAAAGTAATTTATCCAGCCTCTCGTCACTTGGTTAATTTCAGTGATAATGTCTTTAAAGGTACCGGGTCTATTTCGTTTCGTTATTTTCCTTAAGACGCGTATTAAATTTCTTTTTGCTTCCGTAGTCGGTCTGAAACGACAAACCCCATTTACCTTGGTTATTAGACAACTCAAGAACTTTAAACGTGTGACTGCTCCTATTCTGCTTTTATCTTCATTGACAGCCAACTTCAGTTGCTTTTCAATGAATTTCGTTACACTCATCATTACGCGTTCACCTGCACGTTTTGTCCGTACAAAGATGACAAAGTCATCTGCATAGCGTACAAACCGGTGTCCACGCTTTTCGAGTTCTTTATCCAGTTCATGTAGATAGATATTACATAGTAAAGGAGAGATAACGCCCCCTTGTGGTGCACCTATCTTTCTTTCTGCGACTTCGCCAGATAGGTCAATGGCACCTACTTGTAAACTTCTACGGATAAATGTTGAAATTGACTTATCTTGAACATGGCGTTCGAACAAATACATCAGCTTATCATGATTTAACATGTCAAAGCACTGTTTCAAATCACAATCCACGGCTATTTTATAGCCCTCTTCGTAGTAAATAGCGCATTGCTTAAGTGCTGTTCCTGTGCTACGATTAGGTCTGAAACCATGGCTATGATTCGAAAATGTTCGGTCGATGCTGGGTTCAATCACTTGTTTAATCGCTTGTTGTATTACCCTGTCTCTAGCGACAGGGATACCAAGCACACGCATTTTCCCATTTGGTTTGGGAATTTGCACTTTTCGAACTGCTTGAGGTTGGTATGTGCCTTCAAGCAGTTTTTTCGTTATCTGTGAAAAGTACTGCGCAAAGTGAGCACGAAGTTCACTGACTTTCATGCCGTCAATTCCAGGAGCACCTTTGTTTTTCTTAACTTTCTTGATAGCTTTTTCTATGTTGTCTGGTCTTACAACAAGCTCCATCAATGATGGAGACTTACGATACATTTCTTTCATTTCACCTAAGATTTACTGTACACACTTATGTATTCTTTTTTTTCGTTCCACTACTTATCCTTCCATAAGCTGCCGATTAAACCGTATTCTGTACGTCGTAAATCTATAACCTCCAATCTTTACTTTGTATTGAATATTGTTCAGTCCTTCGATACATTTTCCCTACTATGACTTCTGCTGACTTCTCATCATTCGTTGTTACTACGGTAGAGTACCGCTGATGAGACCTCCCCGGGTAAGATGTAACCTCTTTCCACTCATGCCACCGCATCATTTACTATATAGAACTCGGGTAGTATTGGACTTTATCTTGTTCTGCAGATTCATCCATTCTACATAGCCTTGTATGATGTTTCTGTTCGTCAGTGCGAGTGTTTGCGTCCGACTTCCTTCAGATTCCACTTCGCAATGGACACCCTTGTCTTTCGCTAACAGTTCCTACTACCAAGCCTGTAACGGACTTTCACCGTCAAGATGTTACCCATGCCGGGCGCACAGAAAAAGATGAGCTCAAACAATAAACGTTAAGCTCATCTTTTTTGATTACTTACTTTTAAACGTTTTGCTATTTTAATCTCCCTGAGTATTCTTCTCATTAAAAATATAACTACTCAATATTTTTTTAATGATTTTATTAATTCGAGCGCACTACGATCGATATACTCCACATTAGCAAAAGGCATTTCCACTTTATTTCCACCAACATAGTATGCCTGCTTAGCGTGTTTAAGTAAGTCGTAGTCATTAATATCATTCCCGTAAGCGACGTACGACGCCATATGAATGATTTGTTTAAGTGTGGTGTATTTATTGATATTTTTAGCTGTAATATCAATATTATTCTCTCTTTTATGATAATTAATTGATAAAAAAGCGCTATACGGTGCTAGTGCTTTTGTAATATGCTCAAACATATCGTCGTCTAAGTTTAACAAAATAACTTTAATTGGCTCCGTAATATCGTCCATTTTGACATTTTGCGCTAATCGCTCAGGATCTAACTGTCTATATATTTTATTGTCAGGGCTTACTTTGGCTGAATAGTCAAAAGGGCCGTCGATAATATATTCTAAATGATTGCTAACAATGAGTTCTTTTAATTTTAAAAACACATCATGAGAAATGCTTTGAATCACACCAATTTCTTCATTTATTGAAACAATCGAACCATTTCCACCTATTAAGGTTTTGTTCCCAAAATCTTTGACCACAGGAACAAGATCCCTTATCGGTCGTGCTGATGCGAAAATAATTTGATGCTTTTCTCCGATTCTTTTGATTTCCCTTTTTAGATTATCTTCTATAAATTGGCCATTGAAACATATCGTTCCATCAACATCCATCACAAATATCAAAATATAGCTCCCTTCAGTTATCATCATATTACTAATAAGTAGATATAAACTTCATGTGCTTACTGTCATTTTAAAACAATAAACGATATCCTAGCTCCTCATCTTCCTCATTTATGAATATAAGTGCACTTCACATATGTAATCGTTTATCTCTTTTCTCTTTTTCTCTGAAATAATCAACTACTGTGCATCCAATTGCAAATAAAAAGGCAATCATTAACCAATCATCATAAATGCGATTGTCAAAAAAATGCGTAAATGTAATCGGATCCACCATATTAAAAATACGTGGATTTGGGGGGACATAGCCAATGAATTTCATCAACAATATAATACCGACACTAATAACCAGTGTTTCGACAAATGTTTTAATCAAGTCTTTCACCATAAGTAAACCTCTTTTTCTAGAATTTGACTAAACGTTTATTCTTGAGAACATGATTTGCAATAAACATCTTGCATTGTGGCCCAACTTTTCAAATTCATGATGCCTTTTAGTTCTGAGACTTTTGTTTTAATTGTCACTTCTTCATCTTTATTTAATTTTCGATTCTGTTGCAAAGTTGAATTTATAATATAATTTTAACAAAAAGGAGTCTTCTGTATGAAATATTTCAGATATAAACAATTTAACAAGGTAGCCGTTGGGTTAAAAAATATGCTCCTATTTTGTATCAAATTTGGAAAAAAGCATAAAAAAACCTATTATTAAGTAGCGTATTGATGAGACATACATTAAAATAAAAGACAAATGGTGCTATTTATATTGTGCCATTTATGCAGATAATCATACATTAGATATTTGGTGTTACGCAAGCATTGAAAGGATCACCTTCTCTTAACTTTGTTCTTTTTCTTCTTTGCTTAAATCATTCCTTTTAATATATATTCTTTTACACCAAAAGAATATTGCGGAAAAGAGTCCTGAATTTGACTTTATATTAGGCGATAAAAGCGTTCTCTCAAATCCACTTTTAGGGTTTATATATTTCAGATGTTTTGAAGATTCTATTTTTATTACTTTGATTCTTGACTAATAATTCAGAAAGGTTTGTATCTAATGACTCATTATAGGTTTGTTTAAACTTTAATTATGTGTAGAATGCAGAAATAACTTTCATGATTTATATAGTATAACAAAGGTTATATATGACAATTTAAAGTAGGAAATATATGGTAATAGGAGAAATGTTATATAATGAAAAATGTTTATTTTGATTTAGATGATACTTTAATACAAACACAAGAAGCATACAGGGATGTAAATGATAAGTTATCGAAACTAATAGAAATAAATACTAATTATAAAAAGTCAGATATACTTAATTATATGAATAAAATAGATGTTTCGAAAATAGAAAGTATGTCTTTTTCTCCAAGTAGGTTTTGTAGCAGTTGGGTAGAGACATTTGAAAAATTAATGCCTGTAAATTCTTTCTCAAGAAAAAATGTTTTTGATTTAGCTAATGACGTTTTTCAACGGAAAATACCATTGCATACTGATGCTAAAAGTATTTTAGAAATAATAAAGTATGAAAAACCGGAAATGACAAAATTTATAATATTGACTCATGGTGATAAGAACATACAAACAAAGAGAATTGAAGATTTAGGATTACATACTATCTTTGACGATGTTAGTATAGTTGATCATAAAAATGAAAAAGTTTATAAAAATATGACTTCATCAAATAAAGATATCATGATTGGAAACTCTATAAATCACGATATCTTGCCAGCGTTAAATGCTAATTGGCAAGCATTTCATATTGAAAGACCTCTAAGTTGGGAATATGATGGGAAATTAACAGAAAGAAATTTTTTTCATCAAAAGATTTAACACTAATATGGGATTATATTTTTTAAGGAGGAGTATTACATGGAATTAAAACCAAATACAAAGTCCAAGATTATAGGGAAACGAAAATTTTCTAACAGGAAAGATTTCGTAAATACATATGGAGAAGCAGTCTTCAACGATGAAGAAGCAGTAAAAAAGATACATCAGTATTGGCATTCGAAAGGTCAAAATGGCTGTGTTTTCGCCCAAAAATTGTCTAAATTAGATGAGGAACAAAATGGGTGGTATAAAAAAGTTTTTTTTTACAACTCGTACAAGTGAAATAGACACAGTAATTAAAGAATCCATTTCTAGACAAGAAGTAGAAGTGATTAGTTTGCTTTTTCCTAACATAACAACAGAATTTGAAGTTATAAAATTAGTGAAAAAGTTAATTGCACAATCACAATATATTTTTATGCAAGAGCCAGTTTTATATAATGAAACTGAAATTTCTATACCTTTAAGAATTAATATAGCAGAAAAAGATAAACCACAAGTATTATCATGGGTTATGACTTTCGCTCCACTAAGTAATTATCCTAACACAAGACAATCACCAATATTTGAAATAGCAATAAGAGTTAAAGAAAAGAACGAAAATATATACAAAAATTTAAACCAAAGTCGTAGTGATGCTCATTTGGCTGATACGCCCTTTCATTTGCCAGCAAATATTGTAGACTCCACATGGAATGCTACTTTTAAAAATACACAATACTTATTAGGACATAAGCCAGACTTAAAGTCTGCCGCTAAAACAACTTTAACAGTAAGTTTAAATAAGTGGGAGGATATTGAAGATGACTAATAATCGACCTAAAGTTCAAGTGAGTTGCTTATTGCAGAGTGACGAAAAATATTTAATGATTAGAAGGGTAAAAAAGAAAGCACACACATTAATGAAGCTTATTCCGGCTGGAGGACATGTAGAAATAGGAGAACCGTTAGAGGAGGCAATCGTTAGAGAAATGAGAGAAGAGACTGGCGTAACTGTTCTCAATCCCTCTATTATTGGAGTTATTTCTTTTATTTCTGAAATTGATAATAGTCACAATGTTTGTTTTATGTTCAAAGCTCTCGAATATAGTGGAGAAACTGAAACTAGAGAACCTGAAAAAGTAGTACCAGAATGGATAAATACTAATGATTTATTAATAAATAACGATGTTCCTTCATATTACGCAAAATTTTTCGAAAAGCATTTTGAGAATCCTCAAAAATTTATTAACTGTACTATAAATTTCAAATCTAATGGAGATATAATAACGACTTTCAACTAACCTAAAACACGATTAAAGTATATAGAAAGGGGAAGGGGTATTGAATACGAGAGAGGCAAAACTACCATTGTTAAAGTTATTAGCTTTAGTGTGATAAGTTTTATTTGTGTAATGACAGAAACACTTCCATCTGACTTGCTTCCTGAGATTAGCGAGAGTCTTAATGTACCTCACTCGTATGCCGAACAGTTTGTTACAGTTTATGCTTTAGGTTCATTCATTTCAGCTATACCTATAGTTTTAAAAACACAATCGTGGAATAGAAAGCCGCTTTTTCTATTCGGATTATTGCTATTTCTTTTGATGAACACCGTCACAGTATTTTCACCCAGTTACATCTTAACTTTAGTATGTCGTTTTGTAGCAGGAATTGGGGCAGGTGTAATATGGAGTTTGTTAGCTGGTTACGTCAGTAGAATGGTTACTCCCGATGTAAAGGGTAAAGCTGTTACAATTGCTATGTCAGGAACACCATTTGCACTTAGCATTGGTATGCCTATAGGGAGTTATTTAGGTGTAATATTGAATTGGAGAATTATCTTTATGGCTCTCTGTCAAATCGGACTGGTCACATTATAATAAGGAGTTAGGCAACCTTGGATTGTTTAACTTCTTTTTTCACTGTGAAAGCGTGGAGCCTTGAACATAAAATGATTCGATTACGCAAATGATTGTAATTTCTATAACCAAAAAAGACGCGTTTAATAAGTTTGATTTTATTGTTTATACCTTCTATTGGGCTATTTGTAAAGTCTTTATAAGCTATTGTATTCTCTATCATTAATATATATTTTTTGAAAGTACGTATGACAATTTGCAGTTTGGGATGAATGGTCGATAATTGAATTTCTTCAAGTTCTGCTTTGAGTGATAATGTATCATTATTTTTGACATAATAACGTAATTGATTCACAACAGAATATGTGTTTTTAAGTATGGCATCTTGATCCAATATGTAATCAATAATGCCTTTTTCTGTTTTCCAAGATTTAAATAAAGCTACTTTACGATATTCAAACATCTCTAAACTTTCTTGTGGTGACAATAGTAACTTCCAATACCTTTTGAATTTATTATATAAAGGGCGATTAATGCTTCTGAATGTATTCATCACGGCTACTCGAGCCATGTTCAATGCACGATTAAGCGCCTGAATGATATGAAAATGATCAATAAAATCTTAGCGTTTGGAAATAGCTCTTTAATTAAATTCATATAGGGTTCATACATATCTATAATCACTGTTTTAACACATCGTCTATCATTCAATGAAAAACGATAAAAATAATCCTTTAATGACCATAAACGACGATCTTCAACAATATCAATAATACGATGCGTTAACGCATCGACATAAATAAAACGCATACTTCCAGAAACATTTTTGACACTTTTAAATTCATCCATCAGAATATGCTCGGGTAATGGACTATCTGAAGAAAGTTGAATATTTTCAGCTGCCTCATCAATAAAACGCGCAACAGTAGCGGGTGAAACTGAATATGATAAAGCTATGGAAGGCTCAAAACGAATGTCTTGGGCTTGTTTTAGAAGAGCTAAGCGTGAATGATTCGAAATAAAAGAATGTTTATTGACTATAGGCGTTTCAACCGTGTAATATTGATTACATCATTTACAATAAAAACGCTGCTTCTTAAGAACCAAATAAGCAGAATATTCAGATATATGTGGCAATGTAATTCTTGATTTCTTCTTACCCATTTTAATAATTTGATGCTTATGATTTGTAGTTCCACACAACTTACATTTATCAGGTTCGTATGAAAGTTCCCCATAGTAAAAAAGACTAAGCGTTCCTTTAAACGCTTTCTTATCAACCCTCTCCTCAAAACGATTTATCTTTAATATTTAGTGTGTTTGATATAAAATGTTGCATAGGCGCATAATCTCTCCTTTATTATTGGTTGGGTCACTTTTAATAATAGAGATTATTGCGCTTTTTTGCATTCCTAAAGAAAATCGGACTATTAAAATGAATTCTTTCATTCCACCAGTCCGATTTATTATAGAGCCCTTTTTATTCACAAAAAATACACTCCTTTCACCTTTAATAAAAGTAGTGAAAGAAGTGATATTTAAAAACACTGTAATAGCACGGTTTTTCAATTAAACATTAAATCTAAAGTGAACAACGTCACCATCTTGCATAATATAGTCTTTACCCTCTAAGCGCATTTTACCGACTTCTTTAGCACCTTGTTCGCCACCGTTTTCAACAAAGTCGTCATAACTTGTCACTTCTGCGCGGATAAAGCCTCGCTCAAAGTCTGTATGGATAATGCCGGCACATTGTGGTGCTGTCATGCCTTCTTTGAATGTCCAAGCGCGGACTTCTTGCACACCTGCTGTAAAGTATGTCGCAAGGCCTAATAGTTCATATGTTTTACGGATTAAACGATTGAGTCCTGGTTCTTCAATGCCTAACTCTTCAAGGAACATTGCTTTATCGTCATCGTCTAATGTCGCAATTTCTTCTTCAATTTTAGCACTAATGACAATGACATCTGAGTCTTCTTGAGCCGCATAATCACGAATGGCTTTAACTTTATCGTTTTCAGCATCATTCACTTCATCTTCACCAACATTTGCGATGTAAAGCATTGATTTAGATGTTAAAAGTTGCGCTTGATTGACATATTTTTGATCTTCGTCATTAAATTCTAAACTACGTACTGGTTGTCCATTTTCAAGTGCCTCTTTGATTTTTGTTAAAATACGCACTTCATTAACTGCTGTTTTATCTTTTTGTTTAGCCATTTTTTCAAGTCTTGGCAAGCGCTTTTCGACGGATTCCAAATCTGCTAAAACCAGCTCCATATTGATGACCTCGATGTCTTCAATAGGGTTAACACGCCCAGCAACATGTGTCACGTTATCATCATCAAATGCACGAACAACTTGGCAAATTGCGTCGACTTCGCGAATATGAGATAAGAATTTATTTCCAAGCCCTTCTCCTTTTGAAGCTCCTTTTACAATTCCGGCAATATCTGTGAATTCAAATGTAGTTGGAACTGTTTTTTTCGGTTGTACAATTTCTTCTAATTGCGTCAGACGCGTGTCAGGCACTTCTACAATCCCTACGTTAGGATCAATTGTTGCGAAAGGGTAATTTGCTGCGAGTGCACCTGCTTTTGTTATTGCATTAAATAGTGTAGACTTCCCTACGTTCGGTAAGCCTACAATACCTGCTGTTAAGGCCATTATTCATTCTCCTTCTCATTTATATTTCCTTTTTCAAGAACTTTTTTCAACTTTTTATTGAATGTTGAGCGTGGCATCATAATACTTCGTTGGCAATTTTCACATTTGATACGTATATCTGCACCCATTCGAATAATTTTAAAACGATTTGTACCACATGCATGTTGCTTCTTCATTTCTACTATATCATTTAATTCATACTTTGCAGACACAATCATCACCTCTATTGTTCATTGTTTTGTTGATACATTTGAACTAAGGCTGGTGTTGGTGTTTCGATACCTTCTTCATCTAAAAATGCTTTGAGTTCACGTCGCAAAATTCGAGACCCTGTGAAGTGTTCACCAGGTAGTGTTTCCCCAGCAATACGCATCGTTGCTTGATAACTATTAATTTCGTTAACACCCCATACTTCTGGTACTGCAATAAATAAGTCGTATTTTTTGGGAATTGTTTTTAAAAATTCTTCCATTTTTCTTTCAACTTTATTTAAGTCTTCATTAATTGAGATTGGTATATCAATAATAGAAACACCGTTTGTTACTGAATAGTTGGTCACTTCACTCATCGTTCCATTTGGGATTGTACATAACTCTCCTGTAATAGACAAGACACGTGTGGAACGTAACCCAATCGATTTAATAGTACCTTCTGCGATAGGTGCACTATTATTTTTAATGCCGACATAATCACCAATATCAAAAGTATTTTCGAAAATAATGAAAAATCCTGCAATCACGTCTTTAACAAGTGTTTGTGCACCAAAACCAATCGCTAAACCGACAACTCCGGCACCGGCTAAAATGCTCTCTACGCTAATACCAAATTTACTTAAGACTGTTGTCAGTGTAATAAACCATACAATATAACCCACCACATTTTGAACAAGTGTGATTAGCGTTTTGGAACGTTTAGCACGACTTGATTTATACTTCGCAGATTTTGAGGATTTATTATTCACTTTAAAGAATTGTTCGATGACCTTATTCAAAATACGAATCACAATAAATGCGACAAGTACATAAATCAGTACAATAACTAATTTGGTCAACAAATTCGAGTATGTTTCTGGCTCTAGAAACGGTCGAATCATTTCAGTCAATATTGCTTTGAATTGATTCATAACTAACAAGTACTCCCTTTCTTCTATATATTCATTCTGTCATAAGTCTCAACATGATTTTTGATCGATATTCATCCTATTGACTTGTTTGCTTTAAAAGTTTAATAAGTCTGTGATAATCAGACTCTGAATGAAATTCAAATGTAACATGGCCCACCTGTTGACGCGTTGAAATTTCGACTCCTGTACCATATTGTTTGCGTAATTGCGCCTCATGTTGGCGAATTAACTTCGGTTTAGATGGCGTTTGTGTAGCTTCTGACTTTGCCTGAACACCTTTTTGACGAACTGCATTCACCTGTTGTTCTAAATAGCGTACACTCCAAGACTCCCGGACGGCTAAATCTGCATATTTTTGCATCAATTGCCGTTCCTTTAAAGCTAATAGTGTACGCCCGTGACCACTTGAGAGTTGGTCTTGACGTATCATCGTTCTGATTTGAGTGGGAAGTTTAAGTAATCTCAACATATTGGCAATATATGGACGGGATTTACCTAAACGTTCGGCAACTTCTTGCTGTGTTAGGTTTAAGTTGTCCATCAATTGTTCGTAACTCTCTGCTTCTTCAAGCGGATTCAAATTGTCACGTTGTAAATTTTCAATGATTGCAATTTCACGCATCTCTTCGTCTGAGAATGTTTTGATAATAGCTGGAATCTTAGTAAGGCCTACCTGTTGACTCGCACGGTATCGCCGTTCTCCCGCTACAATGTAATATCCCTGAATAGACGGTGTAAGAATAATCGGTTGTAATAAACCATGTTGCCCGATGGATTGAGCCAATTCATGAAGTTTTTGGACATCAAAATCTTTTCTTGGTTGATATGGATTAGGTCTTATCTTATCCAATGATACAAATTCAACATCTTCAGGACTTTGATCTTCTATTCTACGTGTCATCCACAATCACCTCCAAAAGATTTTCACTATTCTATTTTACTGATTGAATCCTTGAGTTACAAGACTTTCATATTGTTTTACCATATCTAAAATTTTCTGCTAATCAAAATTTTCAGATAAAAGTGTTGACACCTTTTCATTTATCGTGTAAAGTGTGACTTATCAAAACGAAACACAATATTCGAAACACTGTAATAAGGAAAGTAGAACTTACACTGCTTTTACAGAGAATCTTCATTTGCTGAGAGAAGAGATTGAAAGAAAGTTTGAAAATGGCCTTGGAGTGTTGATGCCAATATGAGGTATCACCGGGTTCGCCCGTTATCGCGATACAGTATAAACATTTTGTTTAATGCCGTACTGGAATTCCAATGTATACACCTCCAATGTATATACGCATCTATACGTATTAAACAATTTAGCGTACTGGAAGAGGTTGTTTTAGTGATAAAACAACAAAATAAGGTGGTACCACGAACGAAGCTTTCGTCCTTTATATCTGATTGTATGAATCGGATCTAAAGGATGAAAGCTTTTTTATTTTGATTCAATATGTCTCTGAAGGGGGTTGTCATATATGAAAGATACACAGCTTGCACAAATTGCTGTAACAGAAGATTATACTGGCGCAATTGCTAATCCTATTTATTTATCAACGGCTTTTCAACATCAAGGGTTAGGCCAATCCACTGGGTTTGATTATACCCGTACGAAAAATCCAACACGTAATGATTTTGAAGTCGCCTTTTCAAAACTGGAAGGCGGTGCTGCATCATTCGCAACAGCAAGTGGTATGGCAAGCATTCAACTCGTATGTAGCTTATTTAAGCCTCAAGATGAAATACTCGTTTCGTATGATTTATATGGTGGCACGTTTCGTTTGTTCCAATATTACGAAGAGCAATATGGTATTCATTTTAAATATGTCCATTTTGATCAATATACTGAAGTGGTTGACGCGATTACACCTCATACAAAAGCATTATTTATCGAACCGATTTCTAATCCACTGATGATTGAGGTCGAATTGGCACCTTATTATGAATTGGCACATCAATATGGATTGTTGACAATCATCGATAATACGTTTTTAACACCTTACTTATCGACACCACTTGAAGATGGTGCAGATATTGTTATACATTCAGCAACCAAGTATATAGGTGGTCATAATGATGTTTTAGCAGGAGTTGTTACTGTAAAAGATCCGGATCTCGTTCAAAAATTTGAACTCTTACACAATATGATCGGTGCTACACTCTCACCTTTTGATAGTTATTTATTGCAGCGTGGACTTAAAACGTTACACTTACGCATCGATCGCGCTCAAGACAATGCACGTCGGTTAGCCGAACGATGTCGCACTTTAGATAGTATTAAAGAAGTCCTATACAGTGGTCGAACAGGAATGCTAAGTCTAAGATTAGAAAAAGACGTAAGTGTTGAAAAGTTACTAAAATTCACACGTGTTTGTAGATTTGCCGAGAGTTTAGGTGGAACAGAGACGCTCATTACTTTCCCATATACACAAACTCATGTCGACATGCCAGACGACGAAAAAGAAAGTAGAGGGATTGATCAGCAACTCGTTCGATTATCTATCGGTATCGAAGCTTATGAAGATATTGAAAATGATTTATTACAAGCATTAAATAAATCTAGAGAAGGAGTGATTCAATGAGTTTAAGCCAACAAACCCAGTTGATACATGACCCTAAAAGAGGACAATCTTATCAATGTGCGAATCAGCCACTCTACTATGCATCAACCTATCATCAAAAAACACTAGGTGCTGCTACTGAATATGACTATGCAAGAAGTGGTAATCCTAATCGCGAAACACTAGAAACTAAACTGGCACAACTTGAAAATGGAAAATACGGATTTGCCTTTAATTCCGGTATCGCAGCAATTACCGCCGTGTTTTTAACATTAAAATCAGGCGATCACGTCATTTTACCTGATGATGTGTATGGCGGAACTTTCCGACTTACTGAACAAATCTTATCAAAATTTGATATTCATTTCACAACGGTCAATACAGAAGATGTTTCAAATATTGAAGATGCCATCCGTTCAAATACTAAGCTTGTCTATCTCGAGACACCGTCAAATCCTTTGTTCAAAGTGACAGATATTCGTCACGCTGTTGAGATTGCTCATCGTCATGACTTATTAGTCGCAGTCGACAATACGTTTATGACACCTTTAGGTCAACATCCCCTTGAATTAGGTGCTGACATTGTTATTCACAGTGCAACTAAATTTTTAAGCGGTCATAGTGATCTGATTGCAGGTGCTGTCATTACAAATCATTCATCTGTCGCAGAGGCTATCTATCTTATTCAAAATGGTGCTGGAACAGGATTATCTGTTTATGATAGTTGGACATTGACACAACATCTTAAAACATTATCTGTACGTTTTAATCAATCCGTACAGAGCGCTCAGCAAATGAGTCGTTTTCTAGAATCACATCCAGCTGTTAAAGATGTTTATTACCCGGGCAATAACACCGTTCACCTCAATCAAGCAGAAAATGGAGGTGCCGTATTAGGCTTTCGATTAAAGCATGAACACCTTGCACAAAAGTTTGTTGATGCACTCGATTTACCGCTTGTGTCAGTAAGTTTAGGTGGTGTTGAAACAATCCTTTCTCATCCTAATACGATGTCACACGCTGCCATACCACAGCATATTCGTGAGGCACGTGGTATTACATTCGGCCTCTTTCGTTTGAGTGTTGGATTAGAAGATGTTGACGAACTCATCTCTGATTTAGATCATGCATTAAAGGAGGTATATCATGAGCCGACTATTAGAAACATTAAAGCACAACGTTCTAGTGGCTGACGGTGCAATGGGTACAATCCTCTATTCAGAAGGTTTGGATACATGCCCTGAAAGCTATAATCTGACTCACCCGGAAAAAGTCGAACGCATCCACAAATCATACGTAGATGCAGGTGCTAATGTAATACAAACAAACACATATGGCGCAAATTTTGAAAAACTCAAACCTTTCGGACTAGAACACAAAGTCAAAGCTATTCATGAAGCTGCAGTAGCAATCGCAAAACGTGCAGCGAACGAAGATACATTTGTACTAGGGACTGTCGGTGGATTCAGAGGCGTTCAACAAGGCGAACTTTCGTTATCGGCCATCCAATACCATACGGAAATCCAAATTGATACGTTAGTCTCATCAGGTGTCGATGGTTTACTCTTTGAAACATACTATGATTTAAAAGAGTTGCTTGGAGCTGTTACACTCGCTCGCAAAAAATACGATATTCCTATTATTGCACAATTAACAGCATCAAATACGAATTACTTAATTGATGGTACATTGATAAATGATGCATTGTCACAAGTCATTGAAGTTGGAGCGAATATTGTCGGTCTCAATTGTCACCATGGTCCACATCATATGAAAAATACCTTTAGTCATATTGAAATTCCAAATCATGCATACCTATCATGCTACCCTAACGCAAGCTTACTAGATATTGATCATAACCACTTCAAATATAGTGAAAATGCTGAATATTTTGGAAATATAGCAGAACAATTAATTGAAGAAGGTGTTCGACTCATCGGTGGCTGTTGCGGAACGACGCCTGAACATATTCGTAAAATTAAAGATGCAGTTACCGGTCTTAAACCTATTACCGATAAAAAAGTTATCCCTATTCACAAAAAAAGAGAACGAACCAAAAAAGAACCGCATTCACTCAACTTGGCTGAACGTGCTAAAAAGCAACCTACTATTATCGTAGAGCTCGATACGCCCAAACACCTTGATACGAAACGTTTTTTCGAAAATGTAAAAGCATTAGATGATGCCAAAATCGACGCGGTGACATTAGCTGATAACTCGCTCGCAACTGTTCGAGTCTCAAACATTGCAGCCGCTAGCTTAATTAAGCAACGCTTTGATATTGAGCCACTCGTGCATATCACATGCCGAGACCGTAACTTAATCGGGCTACAGTCGCATTTACTAGGTCTATCACTGTTAGGCATTAATGAGATTCTTGCTATTACAGGAGATCCGTCTAAAATTGGACACTTGCCAGGTGCAACGAATGTATATGATGTCAATTCCAAGGGCCTTACAGAACTTGCGCTCAAATTTAATGAGGGCATTAACACTGATGGTGATGCGCTAAAGGCAGAAACAAACTTTAACATCGCCGGGGGATTTGATCCTCATGTAAGAAATATCAACGCAGCCGTACGTAAAATGGAAACCAAAATTGAGAGCGGCATGCATTATTTCATCACACAACCTATTTTTACAAAAGAAAAAATTATCGAAATTTATGAAGCTACTAAACATCTCGACGTTCCTATATTCATAGGTGTAATGCCGATTACAAGTTATAAGAACGCTCAATTTTTACATAACGAGGTTCCAGGCATTAAAATGTCGGATGATGTCTTAGTACAATTCAAAGCAGTAGCTGGAGACAGAGAAGCCACTTATCAACTGAGCGTGTCACTTTGTAAATCGTTAATTGATACTGTTCACCAGTATTTTAACGGATTATACCTGATCACACCGTTTGAACGTGTCGATTACTCATTAGAACTGGCCGCTTACTCAAAATCAATTACTGACAATAATCAGGAGGTTATATTATGACAATTAAAACTACAAACTTAGGATTCCCAAGATTAGGACGTAAACGTGAATGGAAAAAAGCAATTGAAGGTTATTGGAATAACAAAATTTCAAAAGATGAATTAGATGAAACATTGCAAAATTTACATCGTGAAAACCTATTATTACAAAAAAATTATGGATTAGACAGCGTGCCTGTAGGTGACTTTTCATTATACGATCATATTTTAGATACATCATTGCTCTTTAATATCATCCCTGAGCGCTTCCAAGGACGCGATGTCAATGATGATTTATTATTTGATATCGCACGTGGGAATAAAGAACATGTTGCAAGTGCGTTGATCAAATGGTTTAACACAAACTATCACTATATCGTACCTGAATGGGATAATGTCACACCTAAAGTACAAAAAAATGCTTTATTAGAACGTTTTAATTATGCAAAGTCATTAAATATCAATGCACATCCAGTTATTGTTGGACCGATTACATTTGTTGCACTTTCAAAAGGTGGTCACCAATCTTTCGACGAGAAAGTACGTACATTGCTTCCATTATATATCGAAGTATTTGAATCACTCATTCAAGCTGGTGCTGAAACAATTCAAGTGGATGAACCGATTTTAGTAACAGACAAAGGCGCTGAACTTGAAGCGATTACACGTGAAGCTTATGACGCATTTGCAGGTGCTGAAGTCTCAAATAAGTTAATCATTCAAACTTATTTTGAACGTGCAAATGTTCAGTTTTTAAGTCGCTTGCCTGTTAAGGGGTTAGGCCTTGACTTTGTACACGACAATGGTCATAACCTGCAACAAATTGAAAATGGTGATTTCGATCGATCAAAAACACTTTTTGCAGGTATTATTGACGGTCGCAACGTATGGGCAGCTGATATCGAAGCCAAAAAATCTTTAATCGAAAAATTATCGCAATATTCAGATGACCTCTATATTAATCCATCCTCTTCATTATTACACGTACCAGTTTCATTAGATGATGAGACATTAGACGATACAGTACGTGAAGGATTAAGCTTTGCGACTGAAAAATTAGAAGAACTCGATGCATTAAAACGCGCAATCAATGACAACAACACTGAAAAGTTTGATACATTCAAAGCGCAATATGAGCGTTTCCAAAATCAAGATTTCAAAAATTTGGACTATGACTTTGATCGCGTTCGTTCACAACGTGCTTCTGCATTTGCTGAACGTAAAGTATTACAACAACGTCGCTTGAACTTACCTGACTTACCAACAACAACGATTGGTTCATTCCCTCAATCGCCAGAAGTACGTAAAAAACGTGCTGATTGGAAAAATAATCGTATTACAGATGAAGCATATGATACGTTCTTAAAAGATGAAATCAAACGATGGATTGAAATTCAAGAAGATATCGGATTAGATGTATTTGTCCATGGTGAATTCGAACGTAATGACATGGTTGAATTCTTCGGTGAAAAGCTACAAGGATTCTTAGTGACGAAGTTCGGCTGGGTACAATCATACGGTTCACGTGCCGTTAAACCACCTATTATCTATGGTGATGTTAAATGGACAGCCCCATTAACAGTAGACGAAACCGTTTATGCACAAAGTTTAACTGACAAACCTGTAAAAGGTATGTTAACAGGTCCAGTCACTATCTTAAACTGGTCATTCGAACGTGTTGATATTCCACGTGCTACAGTTCAAGATCAAATTGCACTAGCAATCAATGAAGAAGTCCTTGCATTAGAAAAAGCAGGTATTAAAGTAATTCAAGTCGATGAACCTGCATTACGAGAAGGTTTACCTTTACGCAAAGAATTCCATGAAGCATACCTTGAAAAAGCCGTACACAGCTTTAAACTAGCAACATCATCTGTGTCTGATCATACGCAAATTCACACGCATATGTGCTATTCTCAATTTGGTCAAATCATCCATGCTATTCATGATCTTGATGCAGATGTCATTTCTATTGAAACGTCAAGAAGTCACGGTGATTTAATTAAAGATTTTGAGGATATAGATTATGATTTAGGTATTGGTCTAGGGGTTTACGATATCCATAGTCCACGTATACCGACAGAAGATGAGATTACAACAGCTATCGAACGTGCATTACAACAAATCGACCGCTCACTCTTCTGGGTAAATCCTGACTGTGGTCTTAAAACACGTAAAGAAGACGAAGTAAAAGCAGCATTAAAAGTGCTTGTCGATAGTGCACAAAAATTACGTCAAAATGAACCGACGCAACCTACAGCATAAGGGGGCATTCATATGTCATACCCACTTTGGGATCAACTTGCTTCACTCAAAAAATTACGTTGGGTTGACTTAACACATACCTTCAATGCACAGTCCCCACATTTTAGTGCATTTGAAGGTGCACAAGTTAAGACACCCTTCACTGTTCAAAAAGATGGTTTTTTCGTTCAAGAATGGTCTTTTGTAACACAATACGGAACACATATCGACGCACCTATACATTTTGTAGAAAATCAGCGGTACTTACATGAGCTCGAACTACAAGAACTTGTCTTACCTTTAATCGTTCTTGATTTTTCTCAAGAAGTCGCGCAAAATTCAGATTTTATCTTAACACGCGAACATCTCATTGAATGGGAATCACAACATGGCACTATTGAAGCAGATACATTTGTCGCTTTTCGAAGTGATTGGTCTAAACGATGGCCTGATCACGATGCCTTCGAAAATAAAGACCAAAATGGCCAACAGCATCTCCCTGGCTGGTCATTAGAAGCTATACAATTTTTAGTTGAAGAACGGTATGTCGCTGCAATCGGGCATGAAACATTCGATACTGATGCTTCAATCGATATCGCTAAAAATGGCGACATCGTTGGAGAACGGTATATTTTAGGCCAAGACCGCTACCAAATTGAATTACTCAACAACTTAGATCAACTTCCAAGTCGAGGCGCCATTATTTATAATATTTCACCGAAACCCGATAACGCACCCGGATTTCCAGTCAGAAGTTTTGCAATTGTACCTGATATAGATTCACCATAAAACTTTTCTCAAACAAGACATCCCCCGTACTATGTCACATAGGTAGTACAGGGGATTTTTCTCTTTAATATATTATTTATAGGTTCTATAATAAATCGGACTGTTGTATAAATAATTTCATTTATTTGATTGTTCCATAAAGCCTCGCTTTTCTAGGCGCCTCACCTCAACTCATTTTAAGATTGAACTTATCCAATCTTAAAATGGATTTTCGGTTACGGCAAGATGCCTCAGAAGTCTCGGCTTAGGAAACAATCAAATATGCTATATTTATTCACACCCCTAAGTTATAAAATATGTTTTACCAACTCAATTTTACTGATTTATGTTGTATTAAAAGAGGCATTAATGTTCAAGACTTTATGATCACACAACGAAAAAGGCGTTAAGCAATCCATTATTGCATAACGCCTTAATTTAATGCGACCAGTCTATTTATAATAATCCTTTGGTATACTATCAATCATGATATTCAAAAGGAGCGTTACGATGAAAAAACTTTTCAAATCATTATTATGGCTACTTGCACTTCTACCTCTCGAGTTTATCGCTTTAGCTACAGATTATTACATGCATACTATGCTAGGCTATGTCCCATTTGTCATTGTTGCTATCATCATTGGCTTTTCAATTGATAAGTCCGGGCTCGCAAACAATTGGTATCTTTTGCTCAGTCGATTCATTGGCATAGGTTTATCTTGGTTATGCATACAATGCTTTATTAATATTGACGCTTCCGACGCCTATTTTAAACCATTACCAGTCGAGAGTTTGTCATTATTACTAGGGCTCATTTGGTTTATCACGCTAGCTATAAGTTATTGGTTCATACATGAGTTAAACTCCCGTCATCAATAAAAAGTACGTACAATAACTAGTCAGAACTTAAAATAAATAATACAAAAAAAGTAAAGGGTACCAATTCAAAGCTTCGAATGAGTATCGTATTATGCCCCGTGATTTCGGGTAACATGAAGGCAATCAATGCAGTAAAAATAAGCAAAATAAGGTACACTTTTCTCTTTACACTCATATCAATAGCCCTCCAATTAAACGCGTATAATCTCGGAATTGTAACACTATTTGACCGTTTTGACTCATTGGCACGTGCTCTAAAATTCACGTTTTACTATAACATTGATTGCGTCATATGTTTAATTAAAAGTCGGTAACCTACATTGATTTATAAAAAATCGTCTCCCTGTTCTGAGAGACGATTTTTCTAATATTTTCTTAAAAATTGTGCATCTTCTTCGTGATCGTTTTTCATTACAAATTGATGAACAGTATCAATTACTTTTTTGATACTATCTGTTGAATGCGCTAAAATACGGAATGTTAAACCGTGTGTAGGGAGTAATGTGACGCCGATACGACACGTTTCATTGATTAATGGCTGAATCACTTCTTGTACCGCTTCAACGGTTTTTTGATTGACTCCAGGACTAATATAAAAACATGAAGCCATATGGGTAAATCCTTCCATATATCCCATTTCAGCAATTTCATTTTTCTTTGTATCAAGTTTTAAGTTATCAAATACAACTAATTCACCATCGACATAAATTTCATTAAACAAATGTAGATAATCGTATCTAAATGGTCGGCCTTTTTCGTCATAACCTGGTGTCAAAATATCCGTGTAAAACATAGATGCTGTTGATTTTAAGTTAAACCGATTATGTTGAAAAAATCTCGCATTAGTATATCCGATAATCGGATCACTTATAAACTCCATAAATGAGTGATCATCGAGATTGATTGTTTGATACTGCTCAACCTTGTCATTCAATGTTTTGAAAACAATGGTCGCACCTTGTGTCGTTAATATCGCATGTGCATGAGGTTCGTAAGTAATTTCCGTTCGATAGCGGTCGCCATCGACATATCCACCGCCTAAGTTAATTAAAAACATCGTCGGATGTGGACTTCCATTTAAATAAGTAGGACGCATGACTTTGAGCCCACCTTGAAAGTATGTTTTACCATTCACGGTGCGGTCGCCGTCATGCTTAAATGTGAGATCTAACTCACCTGTCCATTCTGATATGGCCATTATTCAAGTCCTTCAAAAAAGATATCTTTACGAATCCATTCAATGACATCATCTAGACCATCGTCTGTTTTTAAGTTCGTAAATGCAAATGGGCGATCTTTACGGAAAATCTTTGTATCTTCAGCCATACGTTCAAGTGACGCACCTACATGCGGTGCAAGATCTGTTTTATTAATGACAAAGTAGTCAGACTTGATCATACCTTGACCACCTTTACGTGGGATCTTTTCACCTTGGGCAACATCGATAATGTAAATTGAAAAATCAACGAGCTCTGGACTAAAGGTTGCTGCTAAATTATCGCCCCCTGACTCAATGAAAATCAATTCAATATCGTGATGACGCTCCATTAATTCATCAATTGCTGCAAAATTCATTGATGCATCTTCACGTATTGCTGTGTGTGGACATCCTCCAGTTTCCACACCAATAATACGGTCTTCTGGTAAAACACCTGTTTCAACGAGTATTTTTTGGTCCTCTTTTGTATAAATATCATTTGTAATAACGCCAATACTTTTATCTTTAGATAGACGTTTTACGATTTTTTCAATTAATTGCGTTTTACCTGCACCTACAGGACCACCAACACCAATTTTGATGGGTTTCATATCGCATTCCTCCTAAGAAATAAAAATACGTACATTCACATTTTCATGTTCAAGTTGATTCATTTCGATACCTGGTGCTGTCAAACCAAAATCTGATTCTTCAAGTTGCATGACCATTTCACGTGTTGTCGTAATATACGGAATCATTTCGGCAACTATTTTTTGACCTTCTGTTTGGCCTAATGGTATAGCGCGCACAGCATTTTGCGTTAAGCTCGAAACATTTTGATAATAATAGTAATCTATTGTCTCTTCAATGCTTAACCCTAAATGATGTCCGAGTATCGCAAAAACTACTGCCGGATGCGTACGTATCGCATAATCGGACATTTTGTCATAATACCAATCGAGCCACGCATCATCATACAATGTGTGTGCAAGACTTATCATACGCTTTCCCATTTGTTTTGTCCCGTTTCGTGTTTCTCTTGGGATATTTTGCACAAATAATAACTGATCTAAACGTTCTATTGCTTCGGGTTGATGATCCTGTATTGCTTGATATGTCATGCGCATCGCAAGACCATCTGTATACGTAAGTTGTTCTGTTAAAAAGACCTCTAACCATTTTTTAAATGATGTACCATCATGGACATCACCACGTTGAATATATGTTTCCAGTCCAAATGAATGACTAAATGCTCCTGTCGGAAATTGTGAATCACAGAACTGAAATAGTTTAAGATAGGCTTGATCAATCATGAGAGTGTCCTATATGTTTGAATGCTTGATTCACTTTACGATCTTCACGCTCGTAAGGTATGCCAAGGTCCTTAAGCAAATCTTCAACGAGATAGTCGTATTGGACGAGCATTTCATTTTCATCTGTAAATTGCGCAGGTAAATGACGATTACCTAATTGATGCGCAATATCTCCCATTTCTTTGATTGTACGTGGTTTGATGGCGATAATATCTTCTGAATTAACATCTATAATAATCATATTGTGATCATCACGATACAAAATATCTCCATACTGTAAATCAATAGGCTGATTTAAACGAATACCAATTTCTGTACCATGGTCTGACTTAACGCGTTGAATACGTTTAACCAAATCAGAGTTCTCTAAATAAACTTTTTCGATATGCACATTCTTTTCGTCTTGCGATAAATTCGCTATATTGCCTTGAATTTCCTCTACTATCATCTCACTCATCTCCTAAAATAAGAAATAACGTTGAGCTAATGGCAATTCAGTAGCCACCTCACCCTTAAGGGCTTCACCGTCTATCATCACATCATAAGTTCGAGGATCCACTTCAATTTTTGGCATTGTATCGTTGTTTTTCATATCTTTTAGTAAGATTACGAATTCCCTGTACTGGACATACGAGGCATTTCACCCCTAATGTACGTTGGATATCTTTGTCGTAAGCATGCTTTGATACGAAAGTAAACGAAGTACGTTGTTGATTCGTGCTATATTGACCATACATTAAACGATAATTCATTGGTTCTGACATTGGGATTGAGCCATTAATGCGGTATGGTTTAATGCATGCCCTTTGCTTGAAACTCAACATTCACTAATAACTCCTCTACTACTTCCAACATACGGCGGATATACCACTTTCAATTGCCACTTGCACTTGTTCAGGGTTAATAGCGTATCGATTCCGCCAGCTGTAGCGATACGACCTTCACCAGAAATCACGTCAGTCTCTACATCGATCATAAAGTCAATATCGTCCATCATATCTAGATTTCCAGTCCACTAATACCGACAATATATTTATTTTTTACACTAATATCCCCTTTTACAACTTTATCATAATCAATGACTCATGCGTTAGCGATTAAGAAGGTCATCACGAGTCGCATTAGGATTCTGATTCATCTCATCTCGAATTGATTGACCGCCACCATAATGTTGATTCGTTACCTAACCTATTTTCTAATCACTTGTATTTACAATTATTTTTCAAGATAGGGTTGTGAATATTAATTTTATATACCTGCAGCATTATTAATACATAATTCATTAATTCCATTAAGATTTAGAGAAACAAATAATATATTTTCTGACGTTGATTTTACTTTGACTAATATAAAATATAAGCCCTATTTTTTAATGTTTTTTTCTTGAATATACTCAAATTCTTAATTTGACTATTTGAATAAATACCCTTGTTATAACCGAAAAAATAACAACTATTATCAATATTATTGATAATGTAAGGATAGTTCTATTGCTACAGATAATCCCAAACTTGATAATTTTCATTTAATGCGTAATCCACCTTCTTCAATAACACAAAAATCAAAACAACTGAAAAAATGTATCTTGACTCATACTAACTCAATAGTTAAGCACTAAAGCTTTAAGAGATTGCTTAATGATGCTCCAAAACTTTAGTGCTTAGCTTAACGTTATATTGACATTTTCATTTTAACAGGGTGATCAAGTTGGAAATGTTCACCTGCAATATGTTTCTGATACTGGTAGTAGAAATAGGCTATCCATAATAGTGTCAGTCCAACAGCTAAAAAGTAGCTTATATTTAAATCTATCCCAAATCCAATAGGTTGACTCAAAATATAAGTGGATAAATTCCACGTCATAAATGTAGCTGGAACCATCGCGACCCAATAATTTTTCTTAGCTATCATAAGGTACATCGCTCCAACCCACAATGCAACTGCTGCTGTCGTTTGATTAGCCCAAGAAAAATAGCGCCATAAAATAGTAAAATCAATGCGAGTAAGTATGAAACTTATTACAAATAATGGGATTGCAACTAAAAAGCGCTTACTGATAGCGCGCTGGCCTAAATGAATATAATCTGCAATAATCATACGTGCACTTCTAAACGATGTGTCACCACTTGTAATAGGTAAAACAATCACACCTAATACAGCAAGTGTCCCGAATACTGAACCAAGCAGCATTGTCGACACTTCACTCACGACAAGTGCCGCTTCTCCTCGAGCTAACACTTCTTGCAACCCGCCATAACTTCCAAATAAACTCATCGCTGCAGCTGCCCAAATCATCGCAATGATTCCCTCTGCAATCATCATACCGTAAAAGATAATACGCGCATTACTTTCATTATTTGTTGTGCGCGAAATAATTGGTGATTGCGTCGCATGAAATCCTGATAATGCACCACAAGTAATCGTGAAAAATAGAAGTGGAAAAATAGGTGCCCCATCCGGATGCATATTGGATAATGTTAATTCTGGAATTGGTGCGCCTGTTTGAATCAAACGAAAACCGACACCTATTGCACTTATTACAAGTAATGCCCCAAATATCGGATAAATTCGCCCGATTATTTTATCAATCGGTAAAACTGTCGATAACATATAATAAACAAATATAACAAAAATGATAACGCCTAGAGCAATTCGACCGTCCATTAAATGATGTAACAATAGCGCTGGACTTGTCACAAAGACTGTCCCTGTTAAAAGCAGTAATAATAAAGTAAAAATATTAACAACATGTTTCATAACTTGACCTAAAAATTTTCCAGCTAGTTCTGGCAAAT
Source organism: Staphylococcus felis (assembly GCF_003012915.1). Lineage (NCBI taxonomy): Bacteria > Bacillati > Bacillota > Bacilli > Caryophanales > Staphylococcaceae > Staphylococcus > Staphylococcus felis. The sequence goes on from NZ_CP027770.1 coordinate 578,396, forward strand.
GTGCTCCTTTGTTACGAATTGAAATCATGCCTGTTAAATAGTCATGGACTGCACCTGCAAAGATACACCCAAAAACAATCCATAAAAATGCTACAGGACCATATAAAGCACCCATAATCGGCCCAAAAATAGGACCAACACCTGCAATATTTAATAATTGAATAAGTGAATTCGATGATGTCTTCATTGGTACAAAATCAACATTATCTCTTTGATCGTATGCTGGCGTTGGTCGTTTCTCTTTCGGCCCAAACATTTTGTCAATATATTTACCGTACGTAAAATAACCCGCTACTAATAAAATAATCGATATGATAAAAGTAACCATAAACATCCCCCCTAAGTTTAAAACATCCCCATGTTTTGTAAGCGTTTTCTTAATTCTACACCATTTTTCGAAAGTTCACAATATTGACACAAAATTATTCTAGATTCTTATTTAAGTCAATTGCTACTTTAATAAACATTAAAAAAAGGCTCTATAATAAATCGGACTGGTCAAGGAGTTAGGCAATCTTGGAATGTTTAACTTCTTTTTCACTGTGGAAGCGTAGAGCCTTGAACATAAAATGATTCGATTACGCAAATAATTGTAATTTCTATAACCAAAAGAGACGCGTTTAATAAGTTTGATTTTATTGTTTATACCTTCTATTATTGGGCCATTTGTAAAGTCTTTATAAGCTTATGTACTTAATTATAATCAAAATATCAATTTGCCTAATTTCCAATCCAAAAATTTATGGGGATTAAAAAGAACAGGTCGTGCTCAAGCAATAGACCTGGAAAGACTAGATGCTCAAATAAAAAAGAATCAATGGTATACAGTAAAACACGAAAAAGAAATTCCGGAAAAAGTTAATTCTATAAAAAATCCTTACAGAGCTAAAAAGGACAATAAATTCAAAAATATTAAACCAGGAGAGTATATAATAATCAAAAAAGAACCGATTTCTTGGTACTTTAGAGAGTTTAAAGAAACCACTTCACAAAATATTAAAATAACAAAGGTTGTTATACATGACTAAGAATTTTGATTTTCAACAGAGAGCATATATCCTAAGTAGAAGTTTACTATTAATATCAACCCTTTTAGTACTAATATTTAATAACACTAATGTCATGATGAGCTATAATAAAGAACAATTAAATTGTACAAATCTACCAATTCCAACGACATTTTGCATAGCAGATCAAATCAATATAAGTTATAAATTAATGCGTTTAATAATGATTATTATATTATTCATAGCCCTATTAGGGTTTATCCCACCATTAACAGGAATTCTCCATTGGTACATATGTTACAGCATCCAACAAAATTTTTTACCAGTAGATGGTGGCAATCAAATAGCAATGGTTATCACTTTCTTACTAATACCTATAACATTACTAGACTTCAGAATAAATTATTTCTTATCTAAAAAAGGAAACTTAAATAAATACACACAAAATATAACTTGGAGTTTCATGATACTAATAAAAATACAAGTTTTGCTAATATATAAATGCCGCTATAGAACGACTAAAAAAACATAGAATGGGCAGACGGAACTGCTTTATACTATTTTTTTGGAGATTCAGTCTTTGGTATACCTAAATGGGAATATCAAATGACTAATTTTATTTGGGAAAGTAATCTAGTTATACCAATTACACGGTCAGTAACATCTTTAGAATTTTTCTTAGCCTTTAATATAATACCTAATATAAAAACCAATAAAATCGCCTTAATAACAGGTATCATATTTCACTTACTAATCGGATTAACTATCGGTATCTGGACTTTTGCTATAGTCATGATAGCTTGTTTAATACTATACTTAAGTCCAAGTATAAATCCTTTTATACAAAGAAAGGAGAACATGAACAAGAATGATATTATTTCAGAGTAGCCTTTTTTTATTTCTTTTAGGTAACTTATTTCAAAATTTGCCACCCCAAAAAATTAATTCGTACTTCGGATTTCGAACAAAAAAGTCAATGAAAAACCAAAAAAATTGGGAAATATCACAAAGAGAAATTGCAATACAACTAAAAAAAATATTTTCCTACACATGCTTATATTCAACATCTTTACTAATACTAGATATATTCCTAATAATTCTAAATAAAGACACAATATTAACCTTTTCGATTATAAGTCAAGGAATAATATTAAGTGTTCTCTTACTAAAAGCATATATAAAAACAAATAAAAAGCTCAACTAAATGATACAGATTTTTAAACAAACTAAAATTCGTGAACACTAAATATTAAAGATATAGATGTGGAAGGTAGTGTATACTCATGTTTTAAAACATATTTATTCAAAAAACTTAATATATTAACTATTTTTAACAAATTTATAAAAATGTATTAAAACCCCTCTTAAATTTGGTAAAATAAGATTGTACCAAATAATATCACAAGGCATAACAATGGACTTTTTATTGAAATTATTCAGTTTAAATGAAGTGAATCTTGGTATTGTAAAATACAAATACAAAGGTAAAAGACACGAATGGTAATAATAATGGCTGGTTCTTAAGAGCCAGTCATTATTACTATTTCAAAGTGAGGATACATATATAGATGTTTTAAGAGATAATAGATATTCTAAACTAGAAATTATTTTTCTCTGTATAGGACTTACCATTTTAGCAACCTTCATTTTAAATATGGGTAGTTTGATTATTATATTACTGCCAGATGTTAGTATTAATAACTTACAAATTATTGGGTTAGGTATCTCAATGATAGTCGGCTTTATATTAACCCCTACGATCCTTTTACATAGACTTATAGGTTTCAACTATAGTGTTATTTATATGTTTAGTATGAAGCGATTTCTTATATATAGTAATGATTTTTACAATATTACTATTTTTTCCATAAAAACAGAAGATATAATACATCCTTTTATTGTCGCTACTTGTGAAGAGTTTTTATTTAGGGGAATATTTTTTAGTTTATTATTATGTAAGTTTTCTAAGTTTAAAGCAATTTTAATAGGGTCATTAATTTTTTCTTTGTTGTTGCATCTAAATGGAAATTTTATAGAAAATTTTGTCATAAAGTTTCCTGCAAGTATTATTTTATATTTAATTAGAGATAAGTTAGGTTTACAAGAATCAATAGTAGTACATTGGTTATATAATTTATTTATCACAAAAATTTCAAGTTAGGAGACTGCTGTATGTCTAAAAAGTATGCTTTTATATTATTAAGTAATATAATAATCTTTTTATAGGTATCCTTTTAAATACATCTATGTCACTACTAACGTTTATTGTAATAGCATACTTAATGCCTATAATTGTTAATAATATTATTAACTTAACTATGGATAAAACATAGAAATAAATTCAGGTTTAGCTAATATAGAACAATTGATATTTGTATTTTTATTAAGTTTATTTACTAGAAAGAGGGACTCCGATGTTAGAAATCAAAGAGTTAAGTAAAAAATTTAAAAATAATGAAAAATATTCACTCAAAAATGTAAGTTTTCAAGTAAATCAAGGAGAAATAGTGGGGCTTATAGGTAAAAATGGTGCTGGAAAAACTACATTGATGAAACTTATAGCCAAGGCAATTAAGCCTACTGATGGTAATATATTAATTAATCAAAAAAGTATATTAAAATCACCTAATTCTTTAAATGACTTTGGTTTTATGATTGAAGGATCGTTATTTAATCATTTAAATGCTATTGAACATTTGAAATTTTTCATCAGCTTAAATGGGAAAGCAAAACACAGAGAAAATATTGAAGATGTATTAAAACTTGTGGACTTATGGGAAAAACGTCATATTAATCCAAATAACTTTTCTTTCGGGATGAAACAACGGCTTTCTTTAGCTATTTGTTTAGTTACAGAACCTAAGATTCTCATTTTAGATGAACCTTTTGTAGGTCTAGACCCTAATGGTGTTGAAAAATTAATTGAAACATTAAAACAGTGGGTGCAAAAAAAAGATACAGCTATTATAATTTCTAGTCATCAATTAAGTGAGCTAGAAGAAATATGTAGTAGATTTTTATTCATTGATAATGGTGAATTAAGAGAAGATTTTGTATTAGATCAAAAAGATACAACTATTATAGAACTTAATAAAAGTTTTATTTTTACTACTGAATACAAAGAGAAGTATGAAAAATATATCAAGTTAACAGCGAAAAGTGAAATGATAGAAGTGTCCAATGATAAAGAAGTTTTAAATGATTTACTTTCAGATTTAATGAAAGAGTATCGAATTTTAAATTTGAAGGATAAAAAAGACTATATACAACAAAAATTCAAAGGAGAAAACAGATAATATGGTTAAATTTAAACCTATTTTTTTGAATCTACTTAAGATGAAAGGGTCATGGTTATATCTAGCTTTTGGTGTATTTCCATTGATACTTTTTATTGTCGCTTTTTTTAACACTAATTTTATGCAATTAAGCGGAGAAAAGCATTCATTAAGTTTTTTAGAATTCTTTTCTTCTGTATTTGTTATACAAAATAATGCTGTTATTCCACTAGTTATATTAACTTATATTATAGGATTAAATTTTTACTCTGAAAAAGTTAAAGGGCAGTTGTATTTTTACAAGGATCTTCCAAGAATGAAATTATTTAATAGCAAATTACTTTCTTTATTAGTGTTGTATTTCTTGTTTATAATTGTACTTTTTGTTAGTTCATTAATATTATATTATCTTCATATAAATAATATGGACTTATCTGCTCATCAATTTTTCCCTAACAATCAAAGTGATGTACAATATGTGTTTATTGAATTTTTTGGAACTTTTTTTGTTCAAATATTATGTATATTATTAGCCATTTTACTTTCTATTAGTTTACCTAATGGATATACTATTTTAGGTGTAATAGGTTTTTACATTCTTAGTTCAATTGCTCCATTTTTAAAATCATTAAAATTCGTTTTTCCTAATGGGTACCAAGAGAAACTTACAGACTATAATTTTGGTAGTATATTTTTTGTAATTACACTAATTTTTTTAGTTTATGCTGTCATTTTTTACGTAATAAGTTTATATAAATTTAATAAATTGGAATATTAAAGGTGGTATTATAATGAAATTCAAAAACTATATTATGAATGTTAAAGAGAATGTATTGAATATGAAAGTAGGATCAAAAAGTTTCTTTATAATGATTATTGCAATGATTATTTTAAGTATGATTTTTACACCTTTTATTGGAATTCCAGCTGGATTAATTATAGGTTCATATATTTATTCAAAATATTAAGGTTCTATAATAAATCGGACTGGTGGAATGAAAGAATTCATTCTACTAGTCCGATTTTCTTTAGGGATGCAAAAGAGCGCAATAATCTCTATTATTAAAAGTGACCAAACCATTAATAGAGGAGAGATTATGCGCCTATGCAACATTTTATATCAAACACACTAAATATTAAAGATAAATCGTTTTGAGGAGAGGGTTGATAAGAAAGCGTTTAAAGGAACGCTTAGTCTTTTTTACGCTGAAACGCCTATAGTCAATAAACATTCTTTTGTTTCGAATCATTTTATGTTCAAGGCTCTACGCTTTCACAGTGAAAAAAGAAGTTAAACAATCCAAGGTTGCCTAACTCCTTATTATAATATGACCAGTCCGATTTGACAGAGAGCCTAAAAAAATTGAGCGCTTACTAAAGTATGTATTTAAATACTCTAATAAGCGCTCAATGATATGATTTAAAACGTATGAATGTGTCCGTTTTTAATGGTATGTTTAACTTGAACTGCATCATCTACAATGACAAGATCTGCATTTTTACCAACTGCAATGCTTCCTCTCTCATGGTCAATACCTAATGCTTTCGCTTGATTCAAGCTTGTCACACGCCAAAGTGTGTCTAACGTATCACCTGTAAAATCGATAAGATTACGTAAACCGTCATTCATTTTTAAGATACTGCCTGCTAATGATCCCGTTTTGAGATGTGCTTCGTTATCTTTTACAATCACATCTTGTCCACCCAGTTCATATTGTCCTTCAGGCATTCCTTTTGCTCGCATCGCATCAGTAATTAAGTACATACCTGTATGTCCTTTTTGTTGATATGCGATTTGAACAGCTGTTGGATGAGAATGTACACCATCAACAATAACCTCTGTTTTGATATTAGGGTTGGACCATGCTGCCCCAAACATTCCTGGTTCACGATGCAAAAACGGTGTTCCTGCATTGTAAAGGTGCGTCACATGTTTCACGCCAATATCTGATGCATGATTGGCTTGATCAAATGTCACCTCAGAGTGGCCCATTGAGAAAATCATCTCATCTTTTAATGTTTGAATCGTTTCTTCTGCTCCTTCAACTTCTGGTGCAATAGTCACAATTTTGATTTGATGATTTGCTACCTTTTGAAAGTGCTGTAATTGTTTGATAGAAGGCCGTTGGATATATTTTGGGTTTTGAGCACCAATTTTATTTTCTGAAATAAATGGTCCTTCTAAATGTACCCCCACAATATCCGCTGATTGTGTACCATCTTGATTGTCTTGTACTTTGACAATATTTTCTAATGCGCTTTCGATGGCTTCATTAGACTGTGTCATTGTCGTTGCTAAAAATGATGTTGTCCCTTCAGACAATAGTTTTTTCGCTAGATTTTGCAATCCATCATACGATGCATCCATTGCATCTTCACCATAACCACCATGAATATGGATATCAATAAATCCTGGTAGTATATGTTGACCTTTAGCATCAACTGTCTCAAGCTCACCTTCATATGGTCCTTCTTCGACCGCTTTAATTTGACCCGCTTCTATAATGATATATCCTTCTGAAATAACGCCCGCTTCAGTATAAATCCTACCGTTTACGATTGCATAAGACATAATATACCTTCTTTTCTTAAGTTTAAATTACTTATTCATCATCGTCATCATCATTTGATAATAAGTCATTCACATTGATGATACCGTCTTTTGCTTTTTGCGCATAGTCTTCTGATTGACCAATCATTTTTGCGTTAATGTAACTAATAATCATTGGTAAGTTCATACCTGTATAAAGTTGGTAGTTCTCACCTTTCATAATAAGTTTAGATACTGTGTTTGCTGGTGTTCCACCTTGTAAGTCAGCAAATACAACAATATCATCACCTTCATCAACTAACGCTTTAAAGTTTTTCTCGAAATCTTCTTGGCCTTGCTCAGGTGTTAAAGCTACAGTATGAATATAATCTTGAGGCCCCAAAATCATTTCAACACTATCTTTAATACCTTCACAAAATGAACCGTGGCTCACTAAAATCAATTTTTCCATCCAAATTCATCCTTTTTAAATATTTGTAATAACACCTAATGCAGATAAAATGATAGATACAATAATCACTAAGAATATTGCACGTGTTGAGTTCATGTTTTTTCGACCGAGTAACCAATAAATTGCAAATACAATGATTAATGGTAACAAGCGTGGTAAAATCATGTTCGCATTATCTTGAATATTCACAGTTAAATCCCCGATTTTCGGTGCCCAAGCAAATTGAACACGTATCATTGTGGCAACGAGCGCACCTACCATGAATACCCCGAGCAATGTCGCTGCATTTGTTAACGCTTCCAAACGATGTTGCATCGTTGTAACAAGAGAAATCCCTTCTTTGTATGCAAACTTCAATTGTTTCCATCTAAATACGATAATCGCAAGCATTGCAATAAACCAAAGTAATGCACCAAATGGGTTACCATCTTGTGCCATGTTTGCAGCAATCGCACCAAATATTGTTGGGACTAATGATCCAAAAATGGCATCCCCAACTGCTGCGAATGGCCCCATGAGACCTACTTTAATCCCTTTAACAGATTCTTTTGCAGCAAATTGCTCTTTTTCTTCCATCGCAATATCGATACCCATAATAATCGTGTTAAAGAAGTTGCTTGTATTAAAGAATTGTGCATGGTTTTGCATCATTTCTTTAAGTTCTGGTGTATCATCACCATAAATTTTACGTAATTGCGGCAAGATCGTAAATAAATAACCTGAACCTTGCATACGCTCGTAGTTCCAACCCCACTGGAAGAAGAATAAACTTCTGATATTCATCTGTCTAAAGTCTTTATCAGTCAACTTATATGGTGTTGTTGGTCTTGTTCCAGTAAGTTGATCTGTATTACTCATGTTCTCAGTGTCAGCAGATTTGGATATATTGATATTATTTTGATCATAATTCGTCATCATCAATCTCTCCTTCATCATCAACATTTTGACCATCTTGACTATTCGATGATGTTGTCGATGCAGATTTTGGTGCAGATGAGCGTTTATATTCTAAACCTGCAAACGCAAAACCAATTGCAGCAATTGCAAGCATAGGTAATGATGAGAATGACATGCTAAATTTATCATCTAACCCAGATACAGCTGTTCCTAATCCTGACAATCCATCAAATAATGTCACCATAAGTGCAGTAATAATAAAACCTATAATGAAATATGGATAATGTTTTTTAAGTGGTAAGTAACGTAATAAAATTGCAAAACCGACTGCAGGTAAAACCGCCCCGGCAACAGTTAATCCGTCACCTAACCATTTTAAATCACCATTTAAGTAATCAACGATGTTTTTAACAACGCCACCACCAAATACAAGTGCTAAAAATACTGGAATCGCACGTGATAATGCCCAAGGAATTGCACCATACAAGAAGTTACGTTCAATACCTTTGTAATCCATTTTTTCGATTTTTGCATCAATACGATGTGCGAAAAATGTGTTTGTAAAACGTGCTAAAATGTCTGTTTGAATCATTAAACTTGCTACTGGTACTGCTAATGTTGCTAAAGCTTGTTGTGGGTTCATCCCTAATGCAACTGAGAATGCTACAGCTAAAACTGTCCCAGAGTTGGCATCAATACGCGATGCACCACCAAATGTTCCAACCCCAAGAATCGTTAATTGCATTCCACCACCGATAATTAAACCAGTTGTAATATCTCCCATGATTAAACCTGAGATAATCCCCGCAAATACAGGGTGTCCAAAAATGTTAAATTGCAAATCATCTAAAATTTGATAGCCTGCATAAATTGTTAATAATAGTATCTGCCACCACAAAATTTCCAAGGCAAACACCTCCTAATCTACTCTTTGATTAATGTCATAAAGTCTACAGCTTTGTCGTTTGGTACCATTTGCGAAATAATGTTTACACCTTGCTCTTTTAACTTCTGGAAGTTCTCGATATCTTCATCCATGACGTTAATTGAGTTTGTAATTGAGCGTGTTTCATTCGTTTGTGACATGTTACCTACATTCAATTCGTCAATTTTGACGCCTTGATTTACAAGTTCAACAAAGCGATCTGGACGTTTAGCAATAATCATTACACGTTGTGAATCGTATTTGCCATTTTTGATATTAGTTGCCGCTTTTTCGATAGGTAATACGCTCAACTTAATGCCTGCTGGTGTCGCAAGTTTAAGTGCTTGTTTGTCGATATCACTTTGTGCAACTTCATCATCAATAACCATAAAGCGACCAATATTTAATTTTGTTGCCCATAAGTTTGCAACTTGTCCGTGAATAAGTCTTCCGTCAATTCTATTTCCAATAATTGCCATTAAAAATCTCTCCCTTAATTAATTTGAAAATTGCGCCTCTTTCAATAAATCAATCGAGTCACTATATACACCTTCTGTATCAAAAACAATGATTTCATTTTGACCTTCTTTTAAGAATGCTTTTGGAATATAGAGTGATTGTGTAGGTCCAACATTCCAATAACGGCCAATGTTAAATCCATTGACTAATACGATTCCTTTGCCGAACTGACTCATATCGATATGCGTGTTATCTAGCGCTTCAAGATTAAATGTATACTTGTAAAACGCCGGTTGTTCCTCTGACCAACCCTTTTCAAAGTGGCTCTCTTTAAGTAGATCAAAATCAATATCAAACTGCTCCCAGTTTTGAACAAAATGTAAGTCTTGCATTAAACCTTGACCTAAACCTTTACGTTGTGTTGGTGCAAGTAATTTATAACCGTAGTTAACACGTCCCATATTCTCTACAAGAATATCAGCAGTCGCATCCCCTTCTAATGTCACTTCAAACTTATCACCAATTTCTTCTTGATAAGCTTGATACTTAAGTTTTTGATCGATAAAGAAATGTACACGATCCCTCGCATCTACAATACGAAAGTTTTCAGTAGCTGTTTCTTTTTTGATTGATGTGCGATACAGCATATAACCATATCCTGATCCAGCTTCTTCCATCGTTTGAGGATAAAAACTTGTTGTTTTATGAGAAATATCTTCTAATATTTCAAACAAACTCACCTTACCAGATAATGGTATAGATTTATGTTCCATAAACGTTTTGACTTTAGGTTCAAACTGTTCAATATCTGGTAGTGCTTCTTTTAACATCTTTTGTAAGGCAAAATATTTATCGTTTGGATTACCAGTTTCGTCTAGTGGTGCATGGTAATCATAAGATGTCACTTGAGGTAAGTCTTTCGTCCCTCTTGCCGAACAGCCATTCCAAAAACCAAAGTTTGTACCACCATGGAACATGTATAAGTTCACTGATCCAAGCGCAACGGCATCACGAACTTCATTCGCAAGGTCATCGCCATCACGTTTGATAATGTCTTCTCCCCAACGATTAAACCAGCCGTCCCAAAATTCCATACACATTAACGGCCAATCTTTACCATACTCTTGATGGAAGGCTTTCAAATTTTTAAAGTTCTCTTTCGTTCTTGAACCAAAGTTTCCTGTCGGTAGTACATTGTCCTCAATCATACTACCTGCACGTAAACATTGTGCCCAAGATCCATCTGAAGTGGCAAAAGGTACTGTAACGCCTTCATCTTCCATCATACGTTTGATTGCATTTAAGTACTCATGATCCTCACCAAATGATCCATATTCATTTTCGATTTGCATCATAATGATTGGACCACCGTTATCAATTTGTAATGGTGTTAAAATCTTGAATAACTCATGAAAATATGTGCGTACTTTTTCTAAATATTTAGGGTCTCTAGAACGAATTCGCATATTGCGATCATTTAAGAGCCATGCTGGTAATCCACCAAACTCCCACTCCGCACAAATAAATGGTGACGGTCTTACAATCGCATACAGCCCTAAATCTTGTGCAGTCTTTAAAAAGGTACCAACATCTTTATGTCCTTCAAAGTCAAATTGACCTTCAACTGTTTCATGAAAATTCCATGGCACATACGTTTCCACTGTATTAAACCCTAATGCTTTAAGATTGTACAATGAGTGATACCAATCCTCTTTAGGCATTCTAAAATAGTGAATGGCTCCAGATAATATTTTGATTGGCTTCTCATCTAGTAAAAAGTCTGACGCTATTTTAAATCGACTCATGACATGACCTCCTATACTCTTTATCGAATAGGTGTTGCCGTTTTTTGATTAACCTCGTTAAGTGCTTTGAGGTTTTGAAGTCCTTCGCTTTGTAACCATTCACGTGCTGCATTTTCTCCATCAGTGATTAAAGCTTCAGTCGCCCCTTTCCAAGTTGCACGTCCGCATAGTACACCATTGAATTTTGAACCATTTTCAGATGCAAATACAAGTGAATCATTGAATAATTGTGCTGTTACCCCTGCGCTCAAGTAAATGTATGGTAAGTTTGTTGAAGCCGCTTGTGCTTTGAATGCCTCAGCCGCTTCTTCTTGCGTCATTAACGCTTTTGATCCGAAACCTTCAACAAAGTTCATATTTACTGGGATTTCAACTTTTAAAGTATCAATTCCAAAACGCTCTTCACTGAACAATTTCATAGCTTCGTTGACTTTGTGTGGCTTTACCTTTGCGAATGCTTCACCTTTCTCGTCACCAATCTCATCATCATATGTTAAGATTTCTAACAAGAATGGTACATTTTCAGCTTTACACTCTGAGCCTACACGCTCAATCATGGCTTGTTTCTTTTGGTTGATTTCGTCTGATTCATCCACATCATAATAAAGTAAAAACTTTACTGCATCTGCACCTTGTTGTACTAATCGTTGAACACTTTGATTTTCAATGAGACGTGGCAAGCGACCAGCTTGTTCTTTGATATAACCTGTTTGTTCATATGATAAAATCAATCCAGAGTTCGCTGCGTTTGCTTTGGCTGCATCTAATCCAAATTCAGGGTCAACGAGAAAGCTTGAGCCTTCTGGTGTTAAAACTTCCGCAACGAGTTTTTTAAATAGTGATAAGTTTTCAGGTGTTCCTTGATCTCCTAAAAGTTTACGCATTGCGCCACGTTGATCAACTGCAACGGCTGCATAAATCCCATTATCATCTACTAACTTGCTTAAGTCTTTAATTGTCATTTATAATCGCTCCACTTCTACTTCTTTTTTTATCGTTTCAACTTGCTTCATATCAATGTGGCCAGTTTGTGTTTGTAAAGCATTAGACGTCCCGCATGCTAAAGCGAGTCTAATCATTGATTCAGGATTAAGCTTTTCGTGAACACCATATGCAATGCCCGCTACTGTTGAATCTCCCGAGCCGACAGGATTCACTATCTCTTTGCGAGGTATTGTTGCTCGGTATACCTCATCTTTCCACTTAATTACAGCGCCATCTCCACCTAATGTTAAAAATACATCTATATTTCTAAAAAATGGATGCGATTTTAACATCTTGACACATTCTTCAATTGAAAGATTCTTTTCATCAATTAAAGTTTCAAATTCAGATTGATTAGGTTTGATACAATGTACAGGCAATTGTTGTTCTAATAGTTCTTTTAGCTCTTTAGCATTCGTGTCAACAATGTTATAACTTTCTGTGTATAGCTCTAAAATGCGCTTCATATGAGCATATTTAGTTGTTTCATCTAAATGCGGAGAGCTACCACTAATGGTCGCAACAGTTATTTCACTGATATGACTCTTCGCCGTTTCAAGATAGGATTCTTGTTCTTGCTTTAAAATCGTTGGGCCTTGCTCCAAAACTTCTGTTTGCGAAACACCATCATTAATTGCAAGACTTTGGCGTGTTTCATCTTGAATGGATGTGAAGGCTGTTTTGATATTTTGACGTTCTAGTGCTTCTTTCATCCACTCACCATGGCTACCTCCGAGATAACCATACGCACAGTAATCGGCACCTAAAATATGCAAGACCTTTGTCACATTAATCCCTTTCCCACCTGGATTTTTGATCATATCCTTTACGCGATTAACGTCTCCTACTTTAATAGGTTCAATACTGTAAGTGATATCAACTGATGGGTTAAACGTATGTGTTGCTATCATATAGACCCACTCCTATTTTGCTGTTTCTACTGGATAAATTGTGACACCTTTAACGACTCGATTAATAAATCCATCTGGACTTGGATTATCCGGGTTCAGACCGAGTGCCACAGATTTTTTCGCAGCTAATAGTTGACCAAACATCAGATAAAGTAATGCTAACTCAAGGTCATTATGCGTTGATGCTTGTGGTAGAGTAACCGTATGCTCATTAGAACTGTCTTGACCATCGAGTACTAATACATGATATTTATCCTTCACTTGCTCCACTTCTGCAATAATATCCGCTTCATATTGTCGAATGTATTCATTATGACTGCGTAACATAATAAAAATCGAATCATCACTTAATCCAGCTTTAGGACCGTGTCTAAATCCTAGCGTCGTCTCACGAGCAATTTCAATTTGTCCTGCAGTTAATTCATTCAATTTCAAGCTCACTTCTTTTGTCAATTCACCGATAAGTCCAGTACCAACATAGAAAACTTTTGAAAATTCAAGTGCACTTGTTTGATCTGCTTGCGACTCAATCCATTCAAAACTATCACGGGCAATATCGAAAAATGACGTATTAAATGTACCACCAAATAAAATGTATGCCGCAAATAACATCGATGAAAAACTTGACGTCATTGCTAAAGATTTGTCATTCGTTTCTTCAGGTAACACAATCTTAAATACGTGATCATTCTCTTCAGAAAGACCTAAAAAGCCCTCTTTGTTGTTTGTAATATATAAGTGATATGCCTTATCAGTTAATTGATTCGCAATTTCAACTGTTGCTTTCGTTTCTGGGCTATTACCTGAACGTGCAAAAGATACGATTAAGTATGCTGTATCATCATTAATATACACTTCTGGATTTGTCACAAAGTGTGTCGTTGGTACAGATTCGAATTCAAATTCTGTTAATGCTTCTGTATTACGTGCCATACGCGCTACATCACCAACATAAGCACTAGATCCTGCACCTGTAAATAATACTTTTAAGCGTTTATCTGGATTTGTTTTAATTATATTTTTTACGAAATCTTCAAACGCTGAATATTTAGATTGAACAATCTCATATGTTCTTTTCCACATCTCTGGTTGTTGTTTTATCTCTTTATAAGTGTGTGTTTCTTTCAACACGATAATAACCTCCTCATATGATTACATTAACTTCACTGTATATTTATATTTATGACCGCTTGCAATACTTTGTGTGTACTCAACAATCACATCATCACAGTAACTGAAGCGCTCAATATACATACAACTCTCATCGACTTCACCATTTAAGAGCTTTGCACTATCTCGTGTCAGCTTGCTTGCCACTAAGTTCTCATAAGCATCTGTAATTTGAATATTGTAGTATTGATCCAACGTTTCGTACAAAGATACCTTATTAAAATCAAAGCGATCAATACCTTCACAATATCGCATTGGTAAGTAACTCACTTCATAAATCAATGGTTTGCTGTTCGATAGCCTTAAACGTTTAAGCTCATACACATATTGAAATGGTTTTAAATTCATTTTTTCTTGCAAAAATGGCGTGGATGATTTCAACTCGATACTAATCATTCGTGTACTCGCTTGATCACCATTTTTCTCAATCTCATCTTTAAAACTATATAGCTTATCAAGAAATTGAGTGTATTGACTTCCAAGAACAAAGGAGCCTTTCCCATGCTCTCTTTTGATAAGGTGATCCTTTTCAAGACGATATAGCGCTTCTCTTACAGTAATACGACTGACATTGAATGTTTCACAAAGCTTCCGTTCTGAAGGAAGTTTATCACCTTCCTGATAGTGTCCAGACTTAATATCATTGTGAAGGGACTCATAAATTTGAAAATACAGAGGCGTGTTTTCTATACTCATTTCTATTCACTCCCTGCTGGTTATAACCACTTACAGTATACATTCATCCTTTTGTTTTGTAAAGGCTTTCAGTGCATAATATTTTGTAGCCTTCAATATACTTATATTTATGCATCATCATATTACGCTTGATTTAAGTCACTTTGTAATGATTTTTCTATAATAGTCAATTCTTAAAACTTACAAAATGTTTAATTTAAAAAAATTTTTTCTCTGGTTAAGTGGATATAACCACTTAAAGATTTTTCATTAAATACTTATTTCAATTTATTCATTTTTACAGTTATTTCTTTATTTTTGTCTCATTTCTTATTGATTCAACTGGTATTATTTTTTTCGATTTTTTGAAGCTAAAAAGCTGTCATTACAACGATGTAAGGGTTTACAAAAAAATCCTTTAATTATATATTGTATTCGACTAACAAAAAGGAGTGTTAATTGATGATTCAGTTTAGAAAACAAAATTATAGTATTCGCAAGTATGCAATCGGGACCTCTTCTGTGCTATTAGGCTTTACTATTTTCCTATCTCATGCATCAACAGCACTTGCAGATGAGAATACTACACCTACAGCACCTAATAATGCAGTATCTACAGAGTCAAGCGAACCTCAATCAGACACAGATCAAGAGGCACCTGAGCCTAAAAATACAAATTTACAGCCTGAGTTAAATGATACAAATCATGCACCTCAAGGTTCTGAAACGCGTGAAGAAGCGCACGTTCAAGACAACACTAGTGATGTTCAACCTCCGTCAACTGAGAATCAAGCTATTGAACCATCATCGCAACCTGCGAATGACAACGAGCTAACATCACCTCAAAATCTTGAAAAAACGACAGATGCGACAGATGACCAAACAACCAATCAAGATGAGACTATATCAACCACTAAAGACACCACTCGTTCATCCGACACTAGCGAAATTAATCAAAACACACCGAATACAGACGAAACGATTGCAAATCAATCAAATCTAAATGATAAACCTGTCACTAGCGAAGCAATCCCTAAAACATTAGAAAATCAAAACAGCACATCACAACCCGATAATTCAACGTTAAATGCACCAGAATTGGATTCGAATCATGATAGACCGACTGAACCTGAATCAACTCCTCCAGCAAACTCAACAAACGGTCAGTTCTATAACGCAACAAATACACGTCAAGCCCAAGATGCACCTACAACTGAGCGTGCATTATCTGATAAAGCATCAACTGAACAAGCTCAACCTACCTATGACACATTATCATCAGATAAAATGGATGTCACAATTGATAAATTGTTTCCTGCTGTCAAAAAATATACTTTAAAAAATGGAAAAACCGTTGAAGGTCAAGTAGTAGATGATCGCTCAATTATACTGAATAGTGTACAAGTTACACCAAAAGTCTCTTACCAAAAGCTTAATCAAAATACCGCACAATATATCATGGATGTCCAAGATACAGAACACAATATTGATGCCACATTGACTTTTGAATTATCTGTTATCGACAATACTATCGATTTAAAGATGACTGATTTGGTTAACCACAATACAGATCCAAACCAAATTATTAAAAACTTCGCCTTTACAAATCAGTCGTTAGTATCTGTTAATTCATCACAAAAAGATGCCAATCTCAAGTTAACTAAAATGTCTACAAATACAATGGTCAGCGGTGATTCATCTTATGACATTAATCAAGATTTCGATGCTAACTTCCAAGATTATGGTATGTATGGATTTGTATCAAACTCTGAATTTAGTGCTGGGTTATGGAGTAATGCGCAGATTGGACTTGGAGGCAATATGGACTTTTTACGCGTTCAAGTAGCCACTCAAAAAGTAGGCGATAAAATCTCAGTTGGACTAGGTTCGACACCTTGGTTTATTCAGCCTACACCAGAACATGAAAGTGCAGCAAAACAAGGTTTGCTTCCTCATATCAAAATAGCAATTGCTGAAGATGAAAATAATGATGGTGCTATTAACTGGCAAGACGGAGCCATTCGCTATCGAGATATTATGAACAATCCGTATGGCTATGAAGAAGTTCCTGAGCTTGTAGGTTATCGTATCGCCATGAACTTTGGATCTCAAGCACAAAATCCATTTTTAAAAACTTTAGATGGGGTTAAAAAATTCTACCTGAACACTGATGGTTTAGGTCAATCTATTTTGCTTAAAGGTTATGGAAGTGAAGGCCATGATTCCGGCCATTTAGATTATGCAAATATCGGTAAGCGTATGGGAGGCGCTGAAGACTTTAATGCATTACTCGAAAAAGGTGCTGATTATGGTGCACGCTTTGGTATACACATTAATGCATCTGAAACGTATCCAGAATCCAAAGTATTCAATCCAGATTTACTCTTAAAAAATGAAGATGGGTCATATAGCTATGGTTGGAACTGGCTTGATCAAGGCTTTAATATTAATGCAGATTATGATTTAACGCACGGTCGAAAAGAAAGATTTGAAGCATTGAAAAAAATTGTCGGTGACCGACTCGACTTTGTATATGTAGACGTATGGGGCAACGGTCAGTCTGGTAATAATACCGCATGGCCATCTCATCAACTTGCCAAAGAGTTAAATGATTTAGGTTGGCGCGTTGGCGTTGAATGGGGACACGGTATGGAATATGATTCAACATTCCAACATTGGGCTGCTGATTTAACTTATGGTGGTTACGAAAACAAAGGCATTAACTCTGAGGTCGCACGTTTTATTCGAAATCATCAAAAGGATTCTTGGGTTGGTAACTATCCAAGCTACTCTGGTGCTGCTGATTTCCCACTACTCGGTGGTTATGATATGAAAGATTTTGAAGGTTGGCAAGGACGTAACAATTATAGTGACTATATCAAAAATATCTTTGAAACGAATATACCTACAAAGTTTTTACAACATTATCTAGTCATGCGTATTGAACACGGCGATCCAGTCGAAATGACTGCTAATGGCAAAACGATTCAATGGACGCCAGAAATGTTTATCGAGTTACAAAACAAATCAGGCGATACTGTTACGGTTGAACGTTTATCCAATGATTATCAAAATGATATCGATAACTATCGTTCACGTATTATCCGTTTGAATGACCGTGTTGTTTTAAATGGCGATAACTATCTTATCCCTTGGAATTGGGACGCTGATGGAAAACCGCTTACTGGTGACAAAGAAAAACTATACCACTGGAATAAAAAAGGCGGCACAACAACATGGACACTTCCAGACACATGGAAAACAAATCAAGTTGTCCTGTATCAATTAACTGAAACAGGTCGAAAACTGGTTGATAAGATTCCAGTAGTGAATGGTCAAGTAACTTTACAAAATATCAGTGCTGAAACACCGTATGTTCTATACCAAAGTGAACAACCTGAGCAAAAGGTATCATGGAGTGAAGGCATGCATATTCACGATTCTGGATTCAATAGTCAAAAACTAGATCATTGGAACATACAAGGAGATGCTTCTAAAGTAAGCATCGTTAAATCCGTATCAAGTAATGAAATGCTAAAATTTGATAATGTGACTAAAGATACAGCAGTTACACAACAACTCACAAACCTTGAGCCCGGAAAGACATATGCTTTATATGTAGGTATTGATAATCGAAGTGACGCGAAAGCACACGCAATAGTATCAAGTAATGGCAAAATCCTTGCCTCAAATCAAACAGGTCAATCTATTGCTAAAAACTATGTTAAAGCAGACGCGCATAACACAAGTCGAAATTCAGAAACATTCAAAAATGGTAATAGCTATTTCCAAAACATGTATGTCTTCTTCACCGCACCAGAAAGCGGTAATGTATCGCTTACACTTGCTCGCGATGCTGGTGAAGGTGCCACGTACTTTGATGATGTTCGTATCGTAAACACTGATAGCAATTTGCTAAAAGATGGCAAATTCCATCAAGATTTTGAAAATGTACCTCAAGGCTTATTCCCATTTGTTGTTTCTGAAGCAGAGGGTGTAGAAGATAACCGTATTCATTTATCAGAACTGAATGCACCGTATACACAAAGAGGATGGAATAATAAACTTGTGAGCGATGTCATTGATGGCAAATGGTCTCTTAAAGTGAATGGGCAAACAGGTAAAAACAAGATGCTTATCCAAACAATCCCACAAAACTTTTATTTTGAGCCAGGTCGTAAATATAAAATTTCATTTGATTACGAATCAGGATCAGATGATACGTATGCTTTTGCAACAGGCAACGGAGATATCTCAAAAAATAGAGATTTCAAATTGACACCTTTAAAAAATACAATCGATCCAGGTGCACCACAGCGCGTTACATTTGAAGTAACAGGCGCAGAAAACGGTTTGACATGGATTGGTATTTATTCAACAGACAAATCATCTGACCCTAGAGGTGAAAAAGATCAAAATCGCATCAATTTTGAAGGTACAAAAGATTTTATATTAGATAATTTAACGATTGAAGTCGTACCTGAGACAAATGAAGAACCAGCACCTAACACACTAATAGATCAACCAAATGAAGAGACACCACTAACTGACACGTCTCAAGGTAATGATACACTAGCTACTGCTGTTCCAAATGATTCATCTGATGTCAACAATGGTTCTTCAACAGACGTTTCGAATAATCTTTCAGAAAGTGACACAACTCATGAAGACGACACACCTACAACTGCTAATGATACAGGCATCTCTGGCAATCAGAGTCAAGATGAAATGGCGCATCCAAATATGTCAAATCATAACGTCATCTCATTAGGTGCTCAAGAAGGTTTAGCTGATACCTTAATGACACAAAATATAAGTAAACAAAATGCACAATCATCAACACATGCTGAACAAATGCATTCAAAAACACAAGAAGCTAATCAACTTCCTGAAACAGGTCAAACAACACACACATCACGTACTGGCTTACTTGCGATGATAACAGGTGCTCTCATGTCACTTTTTGCATTTAGACACCGTCGTCACAAACAATAAAACACGCTTAAAGTAAAAAATAAGGACTGAGACATAAATATCTCAGTCCTTATTTTTTAAAGTATAACAGTGAATCATGACATGCATAAACGACGTATTGTTGGCGAGACGCCTGAGGGAATAGGATGAGCGTCGAGACCCGGGCTCGACCCATCTCCTAGGAAATGCGAGCCAAACAATACGAATGATTGATAAAGGAATAGCGTAGAGATGATTCAATCATGAATCATCTCTACGCTATATTTTGGGATTATGGTCCAGCTTCTATTTTCATATATTATTTACGATAAACTTTAATGTTGATTTCATAATAGTCATCGTGTTCTTTTTCTTTTTGCTCATAATGAATACCGTTTGCACTAATCTCTAATAAACTATCCGCAATAATATCTCGAGCTGCAGAAATATCTCTCGTAAATCCTGGCGGGCGTGCTACCATCTTTTGTTTATCTTCTTGCGTGACTTGAGATTGTTTTAACCTATCTTCAGTTTGTTTAACATTTAAATGTTCACTCAAAATAGTATCCAACATTGCTAATTGTCGCTCTTTCGATAGACTAATCAAAGCACGTGCATGACGTTCAGTAATTTGATGGTTTCTTACAGCATCAATGACTGGTCCTTCTAGTTTTAGTAACCGCAATTTATTAGCAATGAAACTTTGGCTTTTACCAACACTTTTGGCAAGTTCGGATTGTGTAATCCCTTCAAATGCAAGCAACTTCTTATAAGCTTCAGCTTCTTCAATTGGAGATAAATTTTCCCGCTGTATATTTTCAATTAATGCAACAACGGCAGTCTCCTCGTCGTCTAAATGGCGAATGAGCACATCGGCTTCTGTCATTTGATTCAATTGTAATGCTCGAAAACGACGCTCACCAGCAATAATTTCATACATATTTTCTTCAATTGGACGTACAACAATAGGTTGAAGTAGCCCATGTGCGCGAATAGAATCTGCCAGTTCTTCAATACGAGCAGGATCAAACGTTTGTCTTGGTTGATAACGATTAGGGACAATACGTTCTATCTTAATTGATTCAACACCTTGGCGATCCGCTTCTGATACTTCTAACAGTTCATCTTTATTTTTTAATCCAAATAATTTAGAAAAGGGTTTTTTCATCTTTTT
Source organism: Staphylococcus felis (assembly GCF_003012915.1). Classification (NCBI taxonomy): domain Bacteria; kingdom Bacillati; phylum Bacillota; class Bacilli; order Caryophanales; family Staphylococcaceae; genus Staphylococcus; species Staphylococcus felis. The sequence continues at coordinate 599,633 of NZ_CP027770.1, forward strand.
TCGCTCCCTTTTATGATGTACACTCAAAGTTTACAAGTAGTTGAGCTAAATTAAAACCAATATGATGTTTATGATGATAAGATGCCACTTGTCAAATATACTTTTTTATTCGACAAGTGGTGATTTGTTGGGTGTGCCTGGCTTTCTCGGATATTTTTTCGGCGTTTGACTTCTTTTTTCGATTTTAATAATTTGACGTTCACCTGCATCTTCTGGCAATTCGAAAGTGTAAATATCGCTCACACGTCCTCCAAAAATACCGATACCAAATCGTGCTTCTTCTAATTCTTCTTCGCCTTTTGAAGACTTAAGCGCTAGAAATACACCGTTTTTTTTCACAAGTGGGATACAGAGCTCACTAAGTACTGCTAATCGTGCCACAGCCCTTGCTGTTACTATATCAAAAGACGCTCGGTAGTCTTGATTTTTTCCAAAATTTTCAGCACGCTCATGCACAAAACTAACACCTTCAAGTTCTAACTCACTTGCAAGTTGATTTAAAAACTGAATACGCTTATTCAAAGAATCAACTATCGTAATATGAATATTGGGAAACACAATTTTCAAAGGTATACTCGGAAACCCTGCACCAGCTCCGACATCACAAAGGCTCAGTGGTGCTTTGAAATCATGATAAAAGCTCGGTGTAATCGAATCATAAAAATGCTTTAAATAAACTTCATGTTCTTCAGTAATACTCGTTAAGTTTATTTTTTCATTCCATGATACAAGCATTTCATAATATGTTTCAAATTGCTTTTTTTGTTGTTCTGACAACGTTATACCGTGAGTGCTGAGTCGTTCAGCTAACCATGCTACTGTCATTTATTTCACCCTTTGAAGTTTACCTTGTTCTAAGTATACCAATAATATCGAAATATCTGCTGGATTTACACCCGAAATACGTGATGCTTGTGCAATATTTAAAGGTTTGACTTCAGCTAGTTTTTCACGTGCTTCTGATGCGAGGCTATCTATTTTACTATAATCCAAGTCTTCTGGAATTTTCTTTTCTTCCATTCTTTTAACTTTATCTACTTGTTGTAATGACTTTTTGATGTAGCCTTCATATTTTGTTTGAATCTCAACTTGCTCTCTAACATCAGCAGACAATTCTGTTGTTTCATCTAAAATCTCTAATATAGTATCATACGTCATTTCTGGTCGACGAAGTAACTCTTTAGCTAAAATACCATCTTTTAATTCAGAGCCGCCTTCTCTTGTAATGATTTCTTGGACACGCTCTTTTGGCTTAATACGGATACTTGACAATCGTTCAATCTCATCTGAAATGTGTTGACGTTTTTCGTTAAAGCGTGCATAACGTTCTTCAGAGATTAATCCAATTTCATATCCTAAATCTGTCAGACGTAAATCGGCATTATCATGACGTAGTAGTAAACGGTATTCTGCACGAGATGTTAGTAATCGATACGGTTCATTCGTACCTTTTGTAACTAAGTCATCAATTAAAACACCAATATATGCATCTGAACGACTTAGTACCGTTTCATCACGACCTAATACACGAGCAGCCGCATTGATACCTGCCATTAAACCTTGACCTGCTGCTTCTTCATATCCTGACGTTCCGTTAATTTGGCCTGCTGTGTAAAGATTTTTAATTTTTTTCGTCTCTAATGTTGGCCATAATTGTGTTGGCACTAACGCATCATATTCAATCGCATAACCTGCACGCATCATATCCGCTTTTTCGAGTCCAGGGATAGTGGCTAACATTTGTCTTTGCACACGCTCAGGTAAACTTGTAGATAAACCTTGTACATATACTTCATTTGTTTGACGTCCTTCTGGTTCAAGGAAAAGTTGATGACGTGGTTTATCATTAAATCTTACAAACTTATCTTCAATTGAAGGACAATAACGTGGACCTGTCCCTTTAATCATCCCTGAATACATTGCCGATAAATGCAAGTTGTCATCAATAACTTGATGTGTTTCACCGTTTGTATAAGTTAGCCAACATGGGAGTTGATCTAAAATATACTCTGTCGTTTCATAACTAAATGCACGGCCTACATCGTCGCCTGGCTGTATTTCTGTTTTACTGTAATCAATCGTTTTACCATTGACACGTGGTGGCGTTCCTGTTTTGAAGCGAACTACTTCAAAACCTAAATCTCTCAAATGATCAGCCAAAGTAACTGATGGTAACTGATGATTAGGCCCACTTGAATATTTCAAGTCGCCTAAAATAATTTCACCACGTAAAAATGTCCCCGTCGTTAAAATGACAGTTTTACCCATATATTCTGTCCCAATATTCGTACGTACACCTTTAACTGTATTATCTTCAATAATAAGCTCATCCACCATGCCTTGCATAATATCTAAGTTATCCTCATTCTCTAAGACACGTTTCATTTCTTGTTGATATAATACTTTATCAGCTTGTGCACGCAATGCTCGAACAGCTGGCCCTTTACCAGTATTCAACATACGCATTTGAATATGTGTTTTATCAATTGTTTTCGCCATTTGGCCACCAAGTGCATCAATCTCTCGAACCACGATCCCTTTAGCAGGACCTCCTACTGATGGATTACACGGCATAAATGCAATATTATCTAAATTAATCGTAATCATAAGTGTCTGTGCACCACGTCTTGCAGCAGCTAATCCTGCTTCAATGCCCGAATGGCCCGTACCGACTACTATGACATCATAGTTTTTCATCATCCTCTGATACCTCCATTTATTATTTCCCTAGACAGAACTGGCTGAATAATTGATCAATCAGTTCTTCACTTGCAGATTCTCCAATAATTTCACCTAATAATTCCCAAGTTCTCGTCAAATCGATTTGTATCATATCCATTGGGACACCCATTTCTGCAGCATCAATTGCGTCTTGTATCGCTTGTTGCGCTTGCTTTAATAATGAAATATGTCGTGAATTTGAAACATAAGTCATATCTTGGCTTTGGATATCACCACCGAAGAATAAATCACGTATTTGTAATTCTAATTCATCAATACCTTCTTGTTTTAACATAGACGTTTCGATTACAGGCATCGTACCGACCATCTCTTTTACTTCATCTATATTTAAACGGCGCTCTAAATCAGTCTTATTCACAATCACAATCGCATCTTCGTGTTTGATGACTTCATATAATTGTCGATCTTCTTCAGTTAAAGGTTCATTGTAATTTAAGACAAACAAGATTAAATCTGCTTCACTCAAAGCTTTACGCGAACGTTCAACACCAATTCGTTCAACGATATCCTCTGTTTCACGAATGCCTGCTGTATCTACTAATCTTAAAGGTACACCACGCACATTGACATATTCTTCAAGCACATCACGCGTAGTTCCGGCTACTTCAGTTACGATGGCTTTATTATCTTGTATTAAGTTATTAAGCATAGATGATTTTCCGACATTGGGCTTTCCAACAATCACTGTGGATAATCCTTCACGCATAATCTTGCCTTGTACACCTGTATTAAGGAGTTGCTGGATTTGTGATTGAATCTCTCGTGCACGTTCAAGTAAAAAGTCAGTCGTTGCATCCTCAACATCGTCATATTCTGGATAATCAATATTGACTTCTACTTGTGCTAACACTTCAAGTATAGATTGACGTTGACGCTTAATCATGTCACTTAAACGCCCTTCTATTTGATTCATCGCCACTTTAGAAGCACGATCTGTTTTTGAACGAATAAAGTCCATCACGGCCTCAGCTTGTGATAAATCAATTCTTCCGTTTAAGAAGGCACGCTTCGTGTATTCACCTGGCTCAGCTAATCTCGCTCCGTGCGTCATTGTTAACTCCAAAACACGGTTAATGGTTAAAATACCCCCGTGACAATTAATCTCTACAATGTCTTCTCTCGTAAATGTGCGAGGTGCTCTTAATACAGATACCATGACTTCTTCAACAACGTCTTGAGTCGCTGGATCTATGATATGACCGTAATGAATGGTATGCGTATCAACATCTTTCAAAGCGTGTTTACCTTTATATAACTTGTCAGCAACCTCAATCGCATCACGGCCAGATAATCGTACAATACCAATTGCGCCCTCTCCCATCGGTGTCGATATGCTTGTTATCGTGTCCAGTTGTTCCACTATTCTCGTGCCTCCTTAACTCAAATGATTATATTATTGTAAAATGTTTCTTCTTAAATTGCGAACATCATGTTTAAAAACCACCTAAAATTTAGACTCCGGTGTGTCTGATGTCACACAAACCGAAGTCTAACCTTTACTTTATTCGCTTGTTAAAGACCTTCGCAATTTTCAACACGTGTTCCAAACTTTTTTGTATTTCATTCGTAGACATATTCTTCGCAGGGAATCTTGCAATGACGATAATATCTTTTGCGATAATATCTTGTTTATGCACTTTAAAACATTCCCGCACACTTCTTTTGATACGATTCCGTGTAACAGCATTACCTAATTTTTTAGATACACTGATTCCCAGTCGAAAATGCGACATATTTTGGCGTTGGAATGTATAAACTACAAACTGACGGTTAGCTACTGATTGCCCTTTTCGATATATCAGTTGAAAATCAGTATTTTTTTTAATACGATATGCTTTCTCCACTCTACATCACTCCGGCTTTCTCTAAACAAAAGTCATTCTTCAATGCTCAAGTTGGACATCATTTCTCATCACAGATGCATTTACGTCATAGAGCGTTAGAGTGTAACGCCTCTCAGACCAAAAAAAAGACCACTGAGAGAGTCAGTGATCTTATGCTGATAAAACTTTACGACCTTTACGACGACGACGTGCTAATACTTTACGGCCGTTTTTAGTGCTCATACGCTTTCTGAAACCGTGAACTTTACTGTGTTTACGTTTATTTGGTTGATAAGTACGTTTTACCATGCAAAACACCTCCATCTCATTTTCATCAATTATTTAATCATCATATAGATTATTTGAATTCACTTGTTTTTAAATAGCTGTTTCTCTATAAAATGAAATGTCTACATTTCAAGCAACTACTACAATATACCAAAAATGCATCTTGAAATCAAGAGTGTTTTTTTCATAGTATCCGACAAAGTTATCCACTTATACACAGTCGCAACGTAACAAAATGTGGATAATATTTTATTACACACAGCTTATACTAAAATTTAACAACATATTCACACCCGTTTGACAGAGCACTTGTTAAAAAGTATAATTGTGTGGATAAGTAGGTTAAAGCCTTATCATACATAGGTTTGTTACGATGGGTTTATAAACAAATCTATGTGCATAACTCCTTTACATAAGGAAGTCATCCACAGTATGTGACTATCTTGTGGATAATTATTCACACCCTGTGATTATCTTTATCCACTTATGGGAATACTGTGCATAAGTATAGAATAAAAAATTTTATTTAGGAAGATGGAGTTAACTTATGTCTGAACAAGAAATCTGGGAAAATGTTCTTAAATTATGTCAAGAAGGCATTACAAAAGTTTCATATGACACTTGGCTCAAAGATACAACACTTCATGCTTTATCTAATGATGAGGCTATCGTTATTACACCTCAATTATTCGTATCACAATGGTTAGCATCCAATTATACGGATTTAATACGAGATTTTCTCAAAAGGGTGACTAATAAACATATCGAAAATATAAGATTCGTTACTGAAGATGACCTTGATGATCTTGAATCTCACAAAGTAAACGAGCAACAGTTACCACCTGTTGAAACCGCAACCTCAAGTGAGCAATTCAATACCAATAATACATTCGAAACATTTGTCATCGGACCAGGTAATCGATTCCCTCATGCTGCAAGTCTAGCTGTAGCAGAGTCTCCTGCCAATGCTTATAATCCTTTATTTATTTATGGAGGCGTAGGATTGGGCAAAACACATTTAATGCATGCGATTGGTCATTACGTTCTTGAAAACAATCCAAATGCACGTGTACTGTACACTTCAAGTGAAAAATTTACAAACGAATTCATCCAATCGATACGTAATAATGATACTGAATCATTTCGTGAAAAATATCGCAATATCGATATTCTATTAATTGATGATATTCAATTCATCCAGAAAAAAGAACAAACACAAGAAGAATTTTTCCATACATTCAATGATTTACATCAAAATAAGAAGCAAATTGTCATCTCAAGTGACCGACCACCAAAAGAAATCTCCACATTAGAAGAACGTCTTAAATCACGTTTCCAATGGGGACTTATTGTAGATATTACACCACCAGACTTCGAAACACGTATGGCCATTTTACAAAAGAAAACTGAAGAAGAAAATCTAGATATTCCTATTGAAGCATTGACTTACATTGCGAATCAAATTCAAACAAACATTCGTGAACTTGAAGGCGCCTTAACACGTGTATTAGCGTATTCAAAATTACAAGGCAAACCTATCACAACCGAACTCACAGCAGATGCATTAAAAGATATCATTCAAGTCACGAAATCTAAAAAAATTACAATTCAAGATATTCAAAAAGTCGTTGGCGAATATTATAGTGTACGCATTGAGGACTTTGTTGCTAAAAAACGTACAAAATCCATTGCATATCCTAGACAAATCGCAATGTACTTATCTCGAGAATTAACAGATTTTTCTTTACCTAAAATTGGTGAAGAATTTGGCGGACGAGATCATACAACTGTTATCCATGCATATGATAAAATAAAAAAGGATATCGAAAATGATCCAACACTAAAACAAGAAATTGAAGAACTGGAAAAAAATATTCGAAGTTAAAATGTGGATAATGTTGAAAAGTAATACACATCATACACACTTTATCCACATGTGTATAACATCTCATAGTAAGGGTTTTCTAAAGTTATCCACTAATCCACAGCCCCTATGACTATTATGACTATTTTAAATATAACTATTAATATAAACGACTGAAAGGAGTTTATAAAATGATGGAGTTTTCTATACAACGCGATTATTTTATCACTCAATTAAATGATACACTCAAAGCTATTTCACCAAGAACCACTTTACCTATTTTAACAGGGATTAAAATCGATGCGAATCATGAAGGAATTGTACTTACAGGTTCTGATTCAGAAATATCAATTGAAATTACAATTCCTAACCAAGTTGATGGTGAAGAAATTGTTTCAATTATTGAGCCTGGTTCAGTAGTATTGCCGGGTCGCTTCTTTGTCGATATCATCAAAAAATTACCGGGTAAAGATGTTAAACTTTCAACAAATGAACAATTTCAAACATTAATTACTTCAGGCCACTCTGAATTCAATTTAAGCGGTCTTGATCCAGATCAATATCCATTATTACCACAAGTCTCAAGTGAAGATGCGCTACAATTACCTATCAAAGTACTTAAAAATATCATTGCACAAACTAACTTTGCAGTGTCCACGTCAGAAACACGTCCAGTCCTAACAGGTGTGAACTGGCTTATACAAGAAAATGAATTAATATGCACAGCGACTGACTCACACCGCTTGGCTGTAAGAAAGTTAAAATTAGAAGATGAAGATATTACAGATAAAAATGTCATTATTCCAGGTAAAGCACTTGCTGAACTGAACAAAATCATGTCAGATAATGATGAACATATCGATATATTCTTTGCATCAAATCAAGTATTGTTCAGAGTGGGTAATGTGAACTTTATCTCGCGTTTACTTGAAGGACATTATCCTGATACGTCAAGATTGTTCCCAGAAAATTACGAAATTAAGTTAGAACTAAACAATAGTGACTTTTATCACGCTATTGACCGTGCTTCATTGTTGGCACGTGAAGGTGGAAATAATGTCATCAAACTCAGCACTGGAGAAGAAGTAATCGAATTATCATCAACATCTCCAGAAATTGGAACAGTAAAAGAAGAAGTTACAGCAAATGACGTTGAAGGTGGTAGCTTGAAAATTTCATTTAACTCAAAATATATGATGGACGCTTTAAAAGCGATTGATCATGACGAAGTGGAAGTTGAATTTTTCGGTACAATGAAGCCATTTATTTTAAAACCTAAAGACGATGATTCTGTAACGCAACTCATCTTACCAATCCGTACGTACTAAATAAATTTGAAAGAGGCATAAACGACTCAAATGTTTATGTCTCTTTTTTTATTTTAAAGTCATTAGACCTGTTATAACGTGTATATTAAAAAAGCAGGTATATTGAACTGGATAAGGAGGCGTTATATATGAATCTCAAAAGAGTTACTATTTTGCTGTTAATAATGGGTGTTGTCTTGTTTTGGACAATGAAAAGTGCTAACGAAAATGACATTGATGCTGATGAACTTCAAAATGAGACTATACATCAACCTAAACAAGGTAAGGGTGACATCATTATCATTGAATTTAGTGACTTTAAATGCCCATATTGTGGCTTATTTGAACGTAATATTAAACCGAAGTTGGCACAATCATTTATAAAAAATAACAAAGTTGAATTTCGCTATGTAAATGTATTATTACATGGAAAAGAATCAGAACGTGGTGCGCGTGCAGCACATGCTGTAAATCTAGTGGCACCTAATCAATATTGGCAATTTCATGAGTTACTTTTTCAATCACAACCTAAATCGAAAAATGATGTTGGACAAACGACATGGTTAACGGATGATTTAATTCAGAAACTCACAAATCAACTTGATCTAAGCAATAATCAAAAAGAACGAATCCTTAAACTTTATCAAGACGACAAAGGAGAGGCAGCGAAACAAGCAAAAGCAGATCATCAACTTGCGAAAGCATACGGTGTCCCTCAAGTCCCAATGTTATACATTAATGGCAAAGCTGTTAAACATATGACTAACTATCAAGATGTTGAAATAGCAATTAAAGAGGCGCTGAATTAAACTACAGCATCTTGAACAACGTCGAGTGTTAGGTAATACAATAATATACTTTAGATGTTTTGAGCATTACATATAGCATGCGTCGAAGGTAGCGTTTCATATGAAATATTCATTTATGAATCTCTTTAATTTATGACGGTTTGTGCATGAAATTTTAGCAATAAAACGGTATAATATATAGGTGAGTAATTATGAAATGGAGTGATAAATTTGGCTGAAACAATTATTGTTGATGGCGAGATGACTTTAGGACAATTTCTAAACTATGAAGGTATTGTTGAATCAGGTGGACAAGCCAAATGGTTTTTAAAAGAATATGAGGTCTTCTTGAACGGAGAGCATGAAACTCGCCGTGGTAAAAAATTAAAGAATGGTGACCAAATTGATATTCCTGAAGTAGGTTCTTACATTATCCAATTCGGTGAACAATGAAACTTAAAACACTCCAATTAGAAAATTATCGTAACTATGAAAATATCATGCTTCAATGTCATTCTGAAGTTAATATATTGATAGGCGAAAATGCACAAGGTAAAACAAATTTGTTGGAATCGATATACATGTTAGCGTTAGCGAAAAGCCATCGTACAACAAATGATAGGGAGCTCATCCACTTTAATGAGGAATATGCTAAAATAGAGGGTGAACTTAATTTTCGCCATGGTTTAATGCCATTAACAATGTTTATTACTAAAAAAGGTAAAAAGGTTAAAGTAAATCATTTAGAACAAAGCCGACTCACTCAATATATTGGTAATTTGAACGTTGTATTGTTTGCACCTGAAGATCTCAATATTGTCAAAGGTTCGCCTCAAGTAAGACGGCGTTTTATTGATATGGAGTTAGGTCAAATTTCAAATTTATATTTAAATGATTTATCACAGTATCAACGTATATTAAAGCAACGCAATCATTACTTAAAACAATTACAACTTAAACAAAAGACAGATACAACAATGTTAGAAGTTTTAAATCATCAGTTTGCTGCTTATGCGGTTAAAGTAACACAACGAAGAGCACAATTTATTCAAGAACTTGAGCATTTAGCAGAACCCATCCATACAGGTATTACAAATGGCAACGAAAAGCTCACATTGAAGTATCTACCAAGTGTAAAGTTAGAAGACGGAACGCAAGATGAGGATGTCTTAATCCAAAATGTTCTAGAGATGTTAGAGCATCATATGACGCGTGAGATAGAGCGCGGAGTCAGTTTGTACGGACCACATCGTGATGATTTATCCTTTCGAGTGAATCAAATGGACGCGCAGACGTACGGCTCACAAGGTCAACAGCGTACAACTGCACTGTCAATAAAGCTTGCAGAAATCGAATTAATGAATCAAGAAGTGGGGGAATACCCCATTTTATTACTTGATGACGTTTTAAGTGAATTAGACGATTCTAGACAGACCCATTTGTTAAGTACAATACAGCATAAAGTGCAAACATTTGTCACTACAACTTCGGTTGACGGTATAGATCATGAGATTATGAAAAATGCAAAAATTTATAGAATAACAAATGGAAAGATAACGAATTAATTAGAAAGTGAAGGTGAAAGCATTGGCTGATGTGAACAACTCAGAAAGTTATGGTGCGAGTCAGATACAGGTTTTAGAAGGCCTAGAAGCGGTACGTAAACGACCAGGAATGTATATCGGTTCGACTTCAGAACGAGGGCTACATCATCTTGTTTGGGAGATTGTAGATAATAGTATTGATGAAGCATTAGCAGGTTATGCTGATGAGATTAAAGTTGTAATAGAAAAAGATAATTGGATTAAAGTGACAGATAATGGGCGTGGTATTCCTGTTGACATCCAAGAGAAAATGGGACGTCCTGCTGTTGAAGTCATACTAACTGTGTTACATGCAGGTGGTAAGTTTGGTGGAGGCGGATATAAAGTATCTGGTGGTCTCCACGGTGTAGGTTCATCGGTCGTTAACGCACTCAGTGAACGATTGGAAGTTTTTGTTCACCGTGATGGTCATATACATCATCAAGCCTATGATCGAGGTGTTCCGGCTTTTGATTTGAAAAAGATTGATGAAACATCAAAAACAGGTACAGTAATTCGCTTTAAAGCGGACGCAGATATATTCCAAGAAACAACAACTTATGACTACGAAACATTACAAAAACGTATTCGCGAATTAGCATTCTTAAATAAAGGTATTCAAATTACGCTTAGAGACGAACGTGACGATGAGAATATTCGAGAAGATTCATTCCATTACGAAGGCGGCATTAAATCTTACGTAGAGCTTTTAAACGAGAAAAAAGAGCCATTACACGATGAGCCTATTTATGTTCATGAAACGAGAGATGAAATTGAAGTCGAAATCGCATTACAATATAATGCGGGCTTTGCGACGAATTTATTAACTTATGCGAATAATATCCACACATATGAGGGTGGTACACATGAAGATGGGTTTAAGCGTGCGCTCACACGTGTTCTTAATAGCTACGGTATCCAAAGTAAAATCATCAAAGACGATAAAGATCGATTATCAGGTGAAGATACCCGTGAAGGCTTAACGGCTGTGATATCGATTAAACATGGAGATCCCCAATTTGAAGGTCAAACTAAAACGAAACTTGGTAATTCAGAAGTACGTCAAATTGTTGATCGTGTTTTTGCAGAGTTATTTGAGTGTTTTTTATATGAAAATCCACAAGTGGCACGTGTCATTGTTGAAAAAGGAATTATGGCATCTCATGCACGTATTGCTGCTAAGAAAGCACGTGAAGTCACACGACGTAAATCGGCTTTAGATATTTCAAGCTTACCAGGTAAATTGGCTGACTGTTCAAGTAAAGATCCGTCTGAAAGTGAGATATTCTTAGTAGAGGGTGACTCTGCCGGGGGGTCTACGAAGTCAGGACGTGACTCTAGAACACAAGCCATCTTGCCTTTACGTGGTAAAATTTTAAATGTTGAAAAAGCACGTTTAGATAAAATTTTAAACAACAATGAAATACGTCAAATGGTTACAGCATTTGGTACAGGGATTGGTGGAGAATTTGATATTTCGAAGGCGCGCTATCACAAAATCATTATTATGACCGATGCTGATGTAGACGGTGCGCATATTCGTACATTGCTATTAACATTCTTTTACCGCTTTATGAGACCTTTAGTTGAAGCGGGATATATCTATATCGCACAACCTCCGCTATATAAGCTAACTCAAGGTAAACAAAAGTATTATGTTTTTAATGACAGGGAACTAGACAAACTAAAAGAAGAACTTAATCCAACACCTAAATGGTCTATTGCGCGTTACAAAGGTTTAGGTGAAATGAATGCAGATCAGTTATGGGAAACAACAATGAATCCTGAAAATCGCGCAATGATGCAAGTCCGTTTAGAAGATGCGATCGAAGCCGATCAAACATTTGAGATGTTAATGGGTGACATTGTAGAAAATCGACGTCAATTCATTGAAGATAATGCTGTATATGCAAACTTGGATTTCTAAGAAGATGAACTGGAAAATGAGAAGGAGGACCTCTTGATGGCTGAAATACCTGAATCAAGAATTAATGAACGAAATATCAGCAAAGAGATGCGAGAATCATTTTTAGATTATGCTATGAGTGTAATCGTATCTCGTGCATTGCCAGATGTGAGAGATGGTTTGAAGCCGGTACATAGACGTATATTATACGGTCTAAATGAACAAGGAATGACACCGGATAAACCCTACAAAAAATCTGCACGTATAGTTGGAGATGTTATGGGGAAATATCACCCACACGGTGACTCATCGATCTACGAAGCAATGGTGCGTATGGCTCAGGATTTCAGTTATCGTTATCCATTAGTAGATGGCCAAGGTAACTTTGGTTCAATGGACGGCGATGGTGCTGCTGCAATGCGTTATACTGAGGCACGTATGACAAAACTTGCGCTTGAGTTATTACGTGATATCAATAAAGATACAATTGATTTTATTGACAACTACGATGGAAATGAGCGAGAACCTATGGTATTGCCTTCTCGCTTTCCCAATTTACTGGTCAATGGAGCATCAGGTATCGCAGTAGGTATGGCTACCAATATCCCACCACATAACATGACAGAGGTCATTGATGGTGTTTTAAGCCTAAGTTACAATCCAGAGATTACAATTACTGAATTGATGGAAGATATTAAAGGGCCAGACTTTCCAACTGCCGGTTTAATCCTTGGAAAAAGTGGTATTCGACGTGCTTATGAAACAGGACGTGGTTCAGTTGTAATGCGTGCTAAAGCTGAGATTGAATCACGTGGTGGTGGACGTGAACGTATTGTAGTAACTGAGATTCCATTCCAAGTTAATAAAGCACGTATGATTGAAAAAATTGCCGATTTAGTGCGTGAGAAGAAAATTGAGGGTATTACGGATTTACGCGATGAAACAAGTTTAAGAACGGGTGTACGCGTAGTGATTGATATCCGTAAAGATGCGAATGCTAGTGTCATACTCAATAATTTATATAAGCAAACACCATTACAAACGTCATTTGGTGTCAATATGATTGCCCTTGTGAACGGTAGACCGCAATTAATTAATTTAAAACAAGCACTTTATCATTATTTAGAACACCAAAAAGAAGTTGTTCGACGTCGTACAGAATTCAACTTAAAGAAAGCTAAAGATCGTGCTCATATTTTGGAAGGGCTTCGCATAGCGCTAGACCATATCGATGAGATTATCACGATTATCCGGGAATCTGAAACGGATAAGGTCGCAATGGATAGTTTGCAATCACGTTTCACATTATCAGAGCGCCAAGCACAAGCTATTTTAGATATGCGTTTAAGACGTTTAACTGGTTTAGAGCGTGACAAAATCGAAAAAGAATACAATGAATTACTTGCATATATTTCTGAATTAGAGGCTATTTTAGCGGACGAAGAGAAGTTACTTAATCTTGTACGTGAAGAATTAACTGAAATTAAAGAGAAATATGGTGACGAACGCCGAACAGAAATTCAACTTGGCGGCATTGATCATCTTGAAGATGAAGACTTGATACCTGAAGAACAAATTGTGATTACATTAAGTCACAATAATTATATTAAACGACTGCCTGTATCAACATATCGTGCTCAAAACCGTGGTGGTCGCGGGATACAAGGTATGAATACACTTGAAGATGATTTTGTAAGCCAGCTTGTGACAACAAGTACACACCACCATGTGCTGTTCTTTACAAATAAAGGGCGTGTCTACAAACTTAAAGGATATGAGGTGCCGGAACTCTCCCGTCAGTCTAAAGGGATTCCAGTAGTCAATGTTATTGAACTCGATCAAGATGAAACAATCAGTACGATGATTGCTGTAAAAGATTTAGACTCAGAAGAAGATTTCTTAGTTTTTGCAACGAAAAAAGGACTTATTAAGCGCTCTGCAATTCGTAATTTTAACCGTATTAACAAAAATGGTAAAATCGCTATCAAATTCCGTGAAGATGATGAATTGGTTGCGGTGCGGTTAACGGATGGTGAAAAGCATATTCTTATTGGTACAGCGCAAGCGTCATTAATTCGCTTCAAAGAAACAGATGTACGTGCAATGAGTCGTCTTGCTGCTGGTGTAAAAGGGATTCGATTACGTGAGAATGATGAAGTCATCGGACTTGATGTTGCAGATGATAACAATACAGATGAAATTTTAGTCGTTACTGAGAAAGGTTACGGTAAACGTACGCCAATTGAAGACTATCGATTATCAAATCGAGGTGGAATGGGTGTTAAAACGGCTAAACTGACTGAGCGTAATGGTGACTTAGTATGTATTACAACAGTTGAAGGCGATGAAGATTTAATGATTGTCACAGATCATGGTGTGATTATTCGAATGGAAATTCAAGATATATCAGAAACAGGACGTACAACGCAAGGTGTAAGATTAATGCGTTTAGATGAGGATCAACATGTTTCGACAGTAGCCAAGGTCAAAAAAGAACCGGAAGCAATTGAAACAGAAGATGATAAGGCCTCTCAACAATTAGGACCAACATCAGATGAACGCGTAATTGACGATGAAACACCTGGCGATACTATTCACACTGAAGCAGAAGACGATACAGTATCACGTGAAACATTGAGACAAGATTTTATGGATCGTGTAAATGAAGATATTGAAAATGAAAATCGTGACACAGAATAAGTCAGTTGATATTAAAAGCGTTTAATATATGTCAGTAATCAAAAAACTTCGAGATTTTCGTACGAATTCACGAAAAAATCTCGAAGTTTTTTCTCTAATGACATGCATTTATGATGAGAGTCCTGAGGCTGTCTCCAAGGAAGCGCTAAGACGCATTTTTATTCAAAAGCATCTCAGCGCTATTTATTTTGGGAGTTATGTCCCAGTCTGTTTATCATTAACTTTCTAATTTTTTCATTGCATAGGGTATCTCATCAATAATCTTAGATGGGGGTACGACATACATATCTTTAGAAAGTTTTTCACCAATATAGCTGTGTGTATAGGTAGCACTTGTCACAGCATCTACAGGATCATCAAATTGACCGACAAAGCTTGTAATCATACCAGCAAGTGTGTCTCCCATACCTCCAGTAGCCATCGCGGGACTACCAATTTCTAGCTTGTATTCATTATCTTTAAAGAAAATTTCCGTCCCATGTTTTTTCAATACGACAGTCGCGTTAAGACGATCAACTGCTTCGCGATTGTTTTCATATGTTTGTTCTTCAATAGGTATACCACTTAAACGTTCCCACTCTTTAGGATGTGGCGTATAAATGACATGACAGGCTGGATTTTGCGGTTTCAATTTACTAACAATTGAAATGGCATCTCCATCAACAATTAATGTATGATGAGGTTGTATATTTTGAAGTAAAAATGTCATTGCATTATTACCTTTAAAATCTAACCCTAAACCAGGTCCAATGAGAATACAGTCAGAAATCTCAATCATTTTAGTGAGTTTTTTCGTATCATTAATATCAATGACCATTGCCTCAGGACAACGAGAATGCAATGCCACGTGATTTGTTGGGTGAGTTGCTACAGTGAGTAACCCACTTCCACTATATACACACGCGCGTGCAGCTAGCATAATAGCCCCGCCGAGATTAGCATTGCCACCGATTAGTAAAATACGTCCATAATCACCTTTATTTGTTTCTTGCTTTCGTTTTGGAATATTTACAGTTGATAAAGTTTCCATAGATGTCCCCTCCTATCTGTCTTTCAATTATTACAACAAGATATATTATACCTGCATTTCATTTTCGTCAATAGCGAACATTTTTAATTTTAATTGGATAAATTAGTAAAGTGCTAATGCGTTACGGATATTGTAATAGCTATTGTGTATGACTATGAAGCCCCTTATACTGAACTATAAGCGTCAGTAGTAGCTAGATTGGGCAAAGGCATTTAGAGGATTGTTAATCGTCTAAATTAGCATTTGTCCCACTAGTACGACTTTATGTTTTATGTGATATAAACAAAGGGAGGAAGGGCGTATGTCTTTAATTTTAACAGGGGAACAACTTAAAATTTCAGAAATTCGTGAATTTTTAAGTCGAAAGAATAAGGTTGATATTTCAAAAGAGGCTTTACAGCGAGTCAAACAAAGTCGAGCAACTGTCGAGCGTATTATTGCGAATAAGGAAACAGTTTATGGTATTACGACTGGATTTGGTTTATTTAGCGATGTTCGTATCGATCCGAATCAATATAATCAATTGCAAATGAATTTGATTCGTTCACATGCTTGCGGTGTAGGAGCTCCTTTTTCTGAGAATGTGGCACTTGTCATGATGGTTTTACGATTAAATACATTATTAAAAGGGCATTCAGGTGTTACGACAGATTTAGTGGAACAATTACTTTTTTTTATCAATGAGCGTATTATTCCAGTGATACCTCAACAAGGCTCACTTGGAGCATCGGGAGATTTGGCACCTCTTTCACATCTTGCATTAGCGTTAATTGGCGAAGGACAAGTGACGTATCGTGGAGAGCAGTTAGACAGCTCGGATGTCTTAAGAAGTCTGAAACGAAAGCCTTTACAACTACAAGCTAAAGAAGGATTAGCATTAATTAATGGAACCCAAGCGATGACAGCACAAGGTGTGATTACGTACATTGAGACTGAGAGTATTGGCTATCAAGCAGAATGGATTGCTGCACTGACACATCAAGCACTTAATGGAATTACGGATGCATATCATGAAGCGGTTCATCGGGTGCGTAATTTTGAGGAGCAAACAGAAGTAGCAAGACGTATGTCAGACTGGCTAGAAGGATCAAAGCTAACGACACGTCAAGGGGAAGTACGTGTGCAAGACCCTTATACGTTACGTTGCATTCCTCAAATTCATGGTGCAAGTTTTCAAGTGTTCAATTATGTCCGAGAGAAGATAGAGTTTGAGATGAATGCGGCAAATGATAATCCACTTATCTTTGATGAAGGTGACGAAACGCTTGTCATTTCAGGTGGAAACTTTCACGGTCAACCTGTTGCTTTTGCACTAGATTTCCTAAAGATTGGAACGAGTGAGCTTGGGAATGTTTCTGAGCGACGATTGGAGCGTTTGGTCAACCCACAACTCAATGGGGACTTGCCTGCATTTTTAAGTCCAGAACCAGGCTTACAAAGTGGTGCGATGATTATGCAATATGCTGCAGCAAGCTTAGTATCTGAGAACAAAACACTTGCCCATCCAGCTAGTGTGGACTCCATTCCATCCTCAGCTAACCAAGAAGATCATGTCTCAATGGGGACGATTGCGTCGAGACATGGGTATCAAATACTTGAAAATGTTAGACGCGTCTTAGCTATTGAAGCTATTATTGCATTACAGGCAGTGGAACTTAAAGGAATTGAAAAGCTCTCACCTGCCACACGTGAAAAGTACGATGAACTACGTCAAATTGTGCCTTCGATTACAGAAGATCGTCAATTCCATCAAGATATTGAAAATGTGTCAAAACATTTACAAAAATTATCTTATTACAATTAAGCTTGCGAAACAAAAATTTCTTTGTTATATTTGACTTAAATTCAGATAATTAATTGTTTGTGGACTAAGTAATATAGTGACCCATACAGAGAGTTTGTGGTTGGTGTGAACAAACAGATATAACTATATGAAATCTACCCACTAATGTAAACAATTCGGGTCAAACCGTTAAATTTGTGAGAGTGCAGGCTTTTGTCTGTTAAAATAGGGTGGCAACACGTTGAACCACGTCCCTTGTATGAGGGATGTGGTTTTTTATTTGTCCAACTCTAAAATAAATAATGATATTAAGTGAAAGGATGTTAAATATATGTTAGATATTAAATTATTCAGAAACGAGACGGAAAAGGTTAAAGAAAAGATTGCTTTACGCGGAGATAACCCAGCAGTTGTAGATGAAGTACTTGAACTTGACGCAAAACGTCGAGAGCTCATTCAACAAACAGAAGAATTAAAATCTGAACGTAATAAAGCGTCACAAGCCATTGCTGAGAAGAAGCGTAATAAAGAAAATGCAGACGAAGCGATTGAAGCACAACGTAATGTCGGCGAAAAAATTAAAGAAATAGATAATGTATTAAGAGAAACAGATCAAGCGCTAACGGATAAATTATCACGTATTCCAAATTTAATTCATGATGATGTACCACAAGGTAAAGATGACAACGATAACGTTGAGCTCAAAAAATGGGGAACACCACGTGCATTTGATTTCGAAGCGAAAGCACACTGGGACATTGTTGAAGATTTAAAAATGGCGAACTTTGACCGTGCAGCACGTGTATCAGGCGCACGTTTTGTCTTCTTAACAGATGAAGGTGCAAAATTAGAGCGTGCATTGATGAATTATATGATTACTAAACATACAACACAGCACGGCTACACTGAAATGATGGTACCACAACTTGTCAATCGTCATGCAATGTATGGAACAGGTCAATTACCAAAATTTGAAGAAGATTTATTCAAAGTTGAAAAAGAAGGACTTTACACGATCCCAACAGCAGAAGTCCCATTAACAAACTATTACCGTGATGAAATTATTCAACCAGGTGTCTTACCAGAAAAATTCACAGGACAATCTGCATGTTTCAGAAGTGAAGCAGGTTCTGCAGGGCGAGATACACGTGGCTTAATTCGTTTACACCAATTTGATAAAGTCGAAATGGTGCGTATCGAAAAACCTGAAGATTCATGGAATGCATTAGAAGAAATGACTGGAAATGCTGAAGCAATATTAGAAGAGTTAGGTTTACCATATCGTCGCGTTATTTTATGTACTGGTGATATTGGATTTGGTGCTAGCAAAACTTATGATTTAGAAGTATGGTTGCCAAGTTACAATGACTATAAAGAAATCAGCTCTTGTTCAAACTGTGTTGACTTCCAAGCGCGTCGTGCAAACATCCGTTTCAAACGTGATAAAGATGCTAAACCTGAATTTGTGCACACGTTAAATGGATCTGGTTTAGCAGTAGGTCGTACATTTGCTGCTATCGTTGAAAACTATCAAAATGAAGACGGCTCTATTACAATACCTGAAGCACTTGTCCCATTTATGGGTGGTCAAACTGTAATCGAACCCAAATAATGCGTTTAAATCGCGATAGTTCAATTAAATGAATATCAGAAAGACATTCGTTTATACAGACTGAGGCTGGGACATCAATCCCAAAATAATAGCGTAGAGATGATTCATGATCGAACCATCTCTACGCATTTCTTTTATCAATCATTCGTATTGTTTGGCTCGCATTTCCTAGGGGATGGGTAGAGCCGCGGTCTCGACGCTCATCCTATTCCCTCAGGCGTCTCGCCAACAATACGACGTGATATACATGTAATTTTACATTGAAATACTTTAAAAAAAGACCTTTTCGTATCATTGAATGAATCATCTCATTATAAGAAAACTTTGAGATATTTATGTCCTAGCCTGAGTTTTAAGATACATAAGGTTTCATAAGCACTGTTTTTAAGACATTTAACACGTATCGCTCTTTTTGGAGTTAAGCATTTCCAATAAATAATATTATAGTAAGGTTACTCATGGCTTCCATGTTGACCAATTACCTTACCCAACAACGAATCTCTCCAAAAATTAGGGAAGGTTAGTCTCTATTGTGTCTTGTTTTAGACTGAAAATGGGGATTAATGTAAATAAAATTTAAATAAAGCTTTAATTATAAAACCATTGAGATGACACTATTTTTAGTAGGTGGTTATAGTGACTTCTCTGTGCGGGCAGTCTAACTTGAATATAGGAAGGTAGGGAGGTATGATGGAAAGTTCAGTTAATTCTGATATTCATTTACAAGTTGCTATCTTGTGAGGTATGATTAATTTATAAATAAAACAATTATATATACTTATTAAGAGAAGTTGAGG